>NZ_FNKQ01000002.1:0-600000 GCF_900100875.1 Halopelagius longus
GAAGTATTGGCCTCAGTTTCCCGAGGATATCCTTCTCTGCAGGGTAGCTTGACCACGTGTTACTGAGCTATTTGCCGCGAGTCTGAACTCGCACGACTAGCATGGCTAAATCGGACTCCGATAGCAATGACCTCCGGCAGGATCAACCGGAATGTTCCTGGCCCAGAGGGCCAGGGGGTGGCGGGATTTCGCTCTCAGAGAGAGCGGAATCACCAGTATTGCTTGGTCCGTTGTGGCATTCGACGACACCAAACGGGTGTCACCGAACTACCAAGGCTAACATCAGATTCCATCTGTACGGCGGACCGCAGGGGTGGAATCCTCATGTCTTTCGGACTTCAGTGTAGGACGGTGAAGGCCTTAAGGGCCTCGGTTCGTCCTCGGTTCCCGACCGAAGTCGGGAGGTGGCGAAGTCCGATTGCGGACGGGGTTGAACCGCCCGCGATCGCGGTGTGTCGTTCGCATTATTCCGAAATGCCTTGGACCACTTAAGGCCGTCGTCTCGGGTGCGGCCGTGAGTGCGAGTCGCACTCCGGTCGAGACCCGAGTCGGGACCGGACGTGGTGGGCGTTCGGAAGGTGGCCGCCCGGGGCGTCCCGGGCCGCCTCTGCGTATTTCTACGAATGCCCCGGGTACATAAAAGGTCGTTGATTCCGCACGGATTTCGAAAAATCATCCGAGAGAAGTGGGAACTTCTGACAAAGAGAGAGTATCTCGAAGTGAGTTGGATATCCGACCAATATACGGACGGTTCCGGAGACCTACCCATTTCTCGATACACGCGCACGCACGTAAACAAGAAAACAGATGTGGGGAACACCACCTCCGAGGGATAAAGAACCCACCGTCGGTCGGTACCAATTTATAACGGGGCGCTTTATAAGGCAGGAGGGAGGAATTCTGACCGAACTATGAGTGGGCCGGCAGACTCCATCGAAATTCAGAACGTGGTCGCATCGACGGGTATCGGGCAGGAGCTCGATCTCGAAGCGCTCGCGGACGACTTGCCCGGCGCGGACTTCAACCCGGACAACTTCCCCGGGTTGGTCTACCGAACGCAGGACCCGAAGGCAGCAGCGCTCATCTTCCGTTCGGGGAAGATAGTCTGCACGGGGGCAAAGAGCATCGACGACGTGCACGAAGCGCTCGGTATCATCTTCGACAAGCTTCGGGGACTCAGCATCCCCGTGGACGAAGCGCCCGAGATCACCGTCCAGAACATCGTCTCCAGCGCGGACTTGGGTCACAACCTCAACCTCAACGCGTTGGCGATCGGGCTCGGCCTCGAAGACGTCGAGTACGAACCCGAGCAGTTCCCGGGACTCGTCTACCGGATGGACGAACCGAAGGTCGTCATCCTTCTGTTCGGGTCCGGGAAGATAGTTATCACGGGCGGAAAGCGCACCGACGACGCCGAGACGGCGGTCGAAGAGATCGTAAAGCGCATCGACAATCTGGGACTTCTGGACTGAAACCCGGCGCGTTCGACCGCGAGTGCCCGGATCGAGACGACCCGTGCGGTCCGTCTCCGAGACCAGAACGGTGATGCCGCTTCCGGGAGTAGTGTGCGCTCATGACCGTTCGTGAGGACGTAGCGTTTCTCGTCGGCTCTGAGAGCAGGGTATCGATACTCCGCTCCCTCCGCGATGCACCGCAACGCCCCACGGAGTTAGCGGACTGCTGTTCCTGCGCGCGCGAGACTGCACAGCGGACCGTCTCGGCGTTCGTCGAGCGAGGGTGGGCCGAGAAGGTGGCCGACGACGGCGAGTACGCACTCACGCCTGCGGGGACGATGGTCGCAAACGGTTACGACGACTTCGAGTCCACGGTGGCCGTCGCCTGCGACCTCTCCGTCTTTCTCTCGCACGTCGGCGACGTGGCGGTCGATTTAGACCCCGACGTGCTACGAGGCCTGAACGCGACGACGGCGACGAAGGGCGACCCTCACGCCGCGGTGAACCGACTGCTGGAAGTGATGGGGACGGAACCTCCGGAGTCGTTCTACGGCATCACACCGATCGTCAGCGGCATCGTCAACGAGGGGGCCGAACAGATAATCGGGCCGGACTCGACGGTCGAGTTGATAATCGACGAGTCGGTTCTCGCAGTGTCGGCGTCGGAGTACCCCGAAGCCCTCGATGCGGCGTACGAACTGGACCAGTTCGAACTGTTCGTCTGCCCGGAGGAACTCGGCTTCGGACTGCTCATCGTCGACGGCCACGTTCTCTTCGGTGCGTACGACGAGATGGGGAACCTCGTCGCCTGCGTCGACGGGACGGACGAACGCTTCGTCTCCTGGGCCGAGGACGTCTACGCTCGTCACCGCGAGAAATCGCGGCGGGCCGCCGAAGCGACGCCCCCGTCCGACTCCGCCCCCGACGATGACGCGTGATCCGCGAACGGGGTGACCGCCCCGCTCACTAGTGATTGTTTCAATCACTACTGGACGGAAAAAAGTATAACCCTCGGTCGCCAATTAAGAGTTGCGGCGGTAACGCCCGAGTGTCGGAGTTCGACAGCGTGTACTCCGACGGTTGGTCCCTCCAACCTTCGGCCCCGAGGTGGGGAACTCGCGGCGGGCCGACGACGGGACGCGAAGGTGGGTGCCTCACGCCGTCTCCGCCGTTCGCTCGCATTTCTTCCGCCTCGAACTACGATTCGACCGAGTTCCGTTCGACGTTCTCGGTGAGGACGTCCTTTACGACGGACGGGTCCTCCAGCAGTTGGTGCTTCGTGTAACTCCCTTCTGCGCTCCCGCCGCTATGTTTCGACTGTTCGATGATGTCGAGGAAGGCGTGCTCCTTCAGGAGGTCCCTCACCCGGCGAAGCGACAGGCTATCGGAGCCCTGCCCCGCGCAGATGTTCTCGTACACCTCGTAGACGCGACTCGTCCGGAAGCCGTCTTTCCGTTCGTTCGACAGGGAGAGAATCGCCAACGCTTGTAGGACGTACCGCGAGTGCGGCGTGGACCCGCGGATGAGTTCGCGGAAGCGGTCGGTTTCGGCCCGTTGGCGCGCCTGCGTGACGAACTCCTCGCGGACGATGGACGCGCCCGTCGATTGAGCTATCTCGCCGGCGTACCGGAGGATGTCGATGGCTTTCCGGGCGTCCCCGTGTTCGCGGGCGGCGAGTGCGGCGGCCCGCGGGATGGTCGAGGCGTCGAGAACGTCGTCGCGGAAGGCGTCGCTCCGGGCCTCCATGATGTCGCGGAGTTGGTTCGCGTCGTACGGCGGGAAGACGAACTCCCGTTCGCAGAGGCTCGACTTCACCCGTTCGTCCATCCGGTCTTTGTACTGTATCTTGTTGCTGATGCCGATGACGCCGAGTTTACACTTGTCTATCTTTCCCGCCTCCCCGGCCCGGGACAGTTGCATCAGGATGTCGTCGTCGCTCAGTTTGTCTATCTCGTCGAGGATGATGAGGACCACGTCGTACCGCGCGTCGAGGATGCGCCAGAGGCGCTTGTAGTACGTCGAGGTGCTGAGTCCCTTGTCGGGCACCTTGATGCCCGTCACCTCTGGTTGGTTCACGCTGTCGGCGATGGTCTGGACGGCCTGCGTCTCGGTGGTGTCCTGCGCGCAGTCGACGTAGGCGAACGTCGCCTTCACGTCTTCTTCGCTGGCCGTCTCGACGAGGCGTTGGGAGACGTACTTCGCGCAGAGTGACTTTCCGGTCCCGGTCTTCCCGTAGATGAGGACGTTGCTCGGACTCTGTCCGAAGATGGCCGGATTGACCGCGGTGGCGAGGTCGGATATCTCGTCGTCGCGCCCGACGATGCGGCCCTCGCCCGGGAGGTGGTTGATTTCGAGGAGTTCCTTGTTGGCGAAGATGGGGTCCTCCCGGGTGAAGAGGTCGTCGCTGGCGTTCGGCATAGTACAGCACACCGGGTTTCCGGTGAAATGGCTTGTCATTTGGCTCTCGACACACACACCACATTTCCGGTGAACGGTCGATTCGGTGGGGGGCTCGTCCACTCGAAACGGGGGTTCGCGTTCACCGGAAACCCGGTGTGGGGGCGTCCGACCGACGCACCGAACCGATCCTCGGGCGGCGATAGTATCGGTTGCGAGACTCGGACGCGGACGAACCGAGCGGAGAAAACGGGAGCGAACGCCCTCGAAACTGCCGGAACCGGAGTACGCCCCCGCTCGACTCACTCGTTACCACCGGCCGTATCGTCCGCGAGAACGGTCCACCGCGCGCACCGAACGCCGAGTCGAAGAACAGACCTCGTTTCCGGGGAGAAAGGTCGGTTTCGCGTCCGACCAGTCCGAGCGTCGGACTACCACTAGTGTGCGAGTGTATCGGTGAACGGTTAAACAGTACCACTGTTTAAACGTTTCTGTTGAGTTCGTTTGAGGGTCGATCGTCCTCGACACATCGTCCGAGAGCGGTAGGGTGCATCGGAGCCAGGAGTGGACAGTCGTCGCTCCGGCGGAACCGGCTCTCACCCGAGACGCAGCCGAGTTCGAACGGCGTTCGAATCTCCCGAGGTGCGGAAAAACTGCCCGTTTCGGCCGACATTCGTGACGATTTCACCGGAAACGAGGTGTCTCTAGAGAACCGTTCGCACGGTCGGTCGGACGGTCCGGTGGAGGGGGAGAGCAGAGGGGCGTCCTTCCCACCCACCGCCGCGTCGGACGTTCACCGGAAACCCGGTGTGTGGGCCGCCACGCGTCCGCTTCGAGTACCCGCCCCGTCTCACCGGAAACGTGGTGTGTCTCCGCGCGCGGGTTCGACCGACGTTCGTCCCTCGGGGCAGGGTCGGGCCGACATCCACCGTCGACGACATTTCACCGGAAACCCGGTGTGATTCGCTCTCTCACCCGCGGACGAGAAGTCCGGTTCGACGCGACTTCACCGCGGGGAACTCGCCCGTTTCACCGGAAACCCGGTGTGAGCGACGTATCGGGTCGAACGCGCGGGAATCGAGGGGAGAGAGGGAAGAAAACGGGGGCGAGTCGAACGGAGACGAGAGGGGTCCGAATCTCGTCCGCAGCCGCCGACCCGACCGGAATGAACGCTTCCGGCGCGTTCACCGGAAACGTGGTGTGAACGGGCTCTCCGTCCCGGCCTCTTTCGCCCTGACCCTTCACCCCGCCCGACTCTACGCTCTACGCCCTGCCCACCCGACCCGGTTCTCACCGATCCTTGCGAACAATGCGCACGCCGTCAGTTCAATAACGTCTGACTGCGAACGGCCGACGATGACGTCCTCGGTGGTCGAACGAGCGGTCCGCGGGGGGAAGAAACTCGCGCGACGCGGACTCGCCCCGGTCGAACGAGCGTTCGCGGCGTCGCGGCGCGCCCTGCACTCCCTCCGACGGGACGTGACGGCGTGGGCGACGGAGTCGGACGACTCCGAGGAGGAGTGGACGCTGAAGCACTCTCGACGCACCGAGTCGAAGTGGGTGCGCGGCGACGAGACGGTCCGGTGTTTCCGGTTCGACGACGGGTACGTCTCGACGGTGGAGTACGAATCGCGGGGTGCGACGTGGCAACTGACGCCCGGACAGGTGCCGTTGTCGAACGCCCTCGCCATGGCGACGCTGTTTCTCCAACACGAGGTCACCCCCCAGATAGACCCCGAGGGGCGTCCGTTCGTCGGCGTGGGCGACGCGGGCCCGCGGCACGTCTTCGAGGAGATAGCGGACGAACCGGTCGAGTACGTCTACCTCGACGAACACCGGACGCTCGAGGAGTTCCCCCCCTTCTTGGACGTGACGGACCAACTCCGACTCGTCTACGACCGGATGTCGCCCGAACGCTACCGAACCCTCGACGACGAACAGGGGTCGGTCGGGTGACGCGCGGACCGAGGCCCGCGCCGGAGTCGAACCCGCCTATCTGACGGCGTCCGCCGCCGGGCCGAGTAGTCGGGGCGTCCTCGCTCTCCCGTCCGCATCGCTCCGCTCTCTCCCATCCGCATCGCTCCCCTCGCCGGCGACGAGAATCGCCCACTCCCGGCGGGCCGACTCCGCCCCCTCGAAGACGTGTTCGGGGACGAGAGGCATCGGAACGGGGACGTATGCGTCGCGCCGCATGGCGGCGAACCCGGAGTACGCGCCCGCCTCTCGCCCGTCCGCGGTGCGAACGCGGAGTCGCTTGTCCGCCTCGCGCGCGTAGGAGTACCGGAACGTCCGGGCGTCCGGCGCGCGGAGTGCGTCCACGTTCGGCAGGACGGCGACCACCTCGTCGTCGCCGTCGGAACGTCCGTCTCGGCTTCCGTCTCGGAGGACCAGACGCTTCTCGTCGTCGGTACCCTCCTCGGTCCACCGGAGGTTCGGGTCGTCGCTTCGGTGGAGGGCGAACCGCCCGCCGTCGAGGGCGACTCGCCCGGGGCCGTCGTAGAACGTCCGTCGCCCCCACTCGTCTTCGTCGCGGACCAACGGCGGGGACTCCAAGACGTCCGCACACGCGCGTGCACCCGCGTCGTCTTCCACGACGAACAGCGTGACTCGCCCGTTCGATGCGTCGTTCGACAGGCGTGAAAGGATGAACGTCGGGTCGGCGTCGGCCGTCGGCAACGGTTCGACGCCGACATGCGAGTCCGTTCCTCCCTCTCCGTCGCCGTCTCGGACGCCGACGGCGTCCGGAAGCGCACCGCTCGTCGGCCGTTCGACCCTGTACCCCGCCCGTTTCAGCGCGGAGACCCCGGATTCGAGGAGTCGCCGCTCGGTTTCTGTGTCCGTCGCCATCTGTATGCCGTACGTTCCCGAGGACCAATACCGTTGTGCGCGCCGGTCGAACAGTCGCAACCCGTTTCCGCCGCGGGTTCGTATCGCGCCCAATGACCGAAGACGATGGTCGCGACGCGCCGCCGGCCGACCGCGACGACGACGGAGGGGGACCGTCGGGACGCCGAGATAACCTCGGCGACGCCGGTCACGACGCCGCCGAGGACGACCGACCGACCGCGGAGGACGGCGAGGAGTTCGGCGAGGTTCCGACGCCGACGGACGCCGTTCCGAACGCGGTCAGCGACGTCCGCGACCGAGACGGCGCCGTCTCCGGCGACGCCGCCGAGGCCGGGAGCGACGCCGACGAGGCCGCGAGAGACGCCGAGGAATCCGCGAGCGACGCCGACGGCGGTGACTCCGTCGAGGACGCGGACGTCGACGAAGACGAAGCCGACGCGGACGACATCTCCCTCGACTCCTTCTACGACGCCCTCGAAGCGGAGGGTCGCCCGGTGGTCACCGCCCAACAGGTCGCGCGCCGCCTCGGGACGACGCAGGCCGCGGCCTCCGAGGCGTTGGACGCCCTCGCGAACGCCGGGTCCGTCCAACGGGTGAACGTCGAGACGGACCCCGTCGTCTGGTACCCGACCGAGTGGGGGAAACTCGCGACGCGCGAACGCGTCGTCCTGTTCCCCGAACGGCGCGAAATCGTCGTGGACAGTCCGACGCAGTACACCCGCGCGCGCCTCTCGCAGTTCGCCCACCTCGTGGACACCACCGGACAGCGAGAGTCCGGCACGCGCGGCTACCTCTACAAGATACGGCAGGAGGACGTCTGGCAGGCCCCGTTCGACGAACTCGGGAATCTCGTCGCGATGCTGCGGTCCGTCCTCCCCACCCGGTCGCCGCACCTCGAAGAGTGGATAGAGTCCCAGTGGAAGCGCGCCAACCAGTTCCGCCTCTACACCCACGAGGACGGCTACGTCGTCCTCGAAGGCGCCTCCGAGAGCCTCATGGGCAACGTCGCCCGGCAGAAACTCGACGAGGAGCAACTCGTCGCGCCCATCTCCGATACGGAGAGTTGGGTGCGCGACGGGGCGGAGGCGCAGATAAAGCGCGTCCTCTACGAGGCGGGCTACCCGGTGAAGGACGACCGGGAGTTAGACGCCGGCGACCCCCTCGACGTGGACCTGCGCGTCGAACTCCGCGAGTACCAACGCGACTGGGTCGAGAAGTTCTTAGAGCAGAACTCGGGCGTCCTCGTCGGTCCGTCGGGCGCGGGCAAGACCGTCACCGGAATCGGCGCTCTCGCGGAAGTGGGCGGCGAGACGCTGATTCTCGTCCCGAGTCGGGAACTCGCCGCCCAGTGGCGGGAGGAACTCCTGCGGCACACCACCCTCTCGGAGGACCAGATAGGCGAGTACCACGGCGGGCAGAAGGAGGTTCGACCGGTCACCATCGCCACCTACCAGACGGCGGGGATGGACCGCCACCGGTCGCTGTTCGACTCCCGCGCGTGGGGACTCATCGTCTACGACGAGGTGCACCACATCCCGTCGCGCATCTACCGCCGGAGCGCAGACTTGCAGGCCAAACACCGCCTCGGCCTCTCGGCGACGCCGGTCCGCGAGGACGACAAGGAGAAGGAGATTTTCACGCTCATCGGCCCGCCCATCGGCACCGACTGGTCGAAACTGTTCGAGGCGGGGTACGTGCAGGAACCGGAGGTGGAGATTCGGTACGTCCCGTGGGGCGACGACACCGCGCGCAACGAGTGGGCCAACGCCGACGGGCGCGAACGGCACAAACTCGCCGGCATGAACCCCGGCAAGGACGAGGAGGTGCGTCGCCTCCTCGAAGCGCACCCGACCGCGAAGGCCCTCGTGTTCGTCGACTGGTTGGACCAAGGCGAACGCCTCGCCGAGGAACTCGACGCGCCGTTCGTCAGCGGCGAGATGCCGCACTACCGCCGCGAACGCCTGTTCGAGGAGTTCCGCGACGGCGACTTGCGGACGCTCGTCATCTCCCGCGTCGGCGATGAGGGCATCGACCTGCCGAACGCCGAGTTGGCCGTCGTCGCGTCCGGTCTCGGCGGGTCCAGACGGCAGGGTGCCCAACGCGCCGGGCGGACGATGCGCCCCGCGGGGAGCGCCCTCGTCTACGTCCTCGCCACCCGCGGGACGAGCGAGGAGGACTTCGCGCAGCGACAGATGCGCCACCTCGCCGAGAAGGGCGTCCGCGTCCGCGAGAACGACCTGGTCTGACTTCGCCGCCCGCCCGACTTCGCTGCCCGTCCGACCTCGCCGCCCTCCGACCCCTCGCGTCGGCGTCCGCGCCGGAACCGCCCCACTCCGCGAACGAGTACCGTTAAGTCGTTCGTGGCGAATGTCAGTGCCGTATCCCCGTCGTCCCGCCGGGGGGCGACTCCACCTTCAACATGACTGACGCCGCACAGACGCTCCTCGCCGAAAGCGCGGTTCGACAGTACCGCATGTCGCTCTCGGACCGCGTTCGGGCGGGCGAGGAGACGGCCGATTCGACGGCGGCCGACTGGCGGCGGTTCGTCCGCGAGAGACACGGCGACCTCTTCTCGACCGTCGACGACGGACGCCCCGAGGCGGCGGCGCGCGAGTTGTTCGTCCAGACGCTCTCTTTCGATTTCCTCCTCTCGGAACTGCTCGCCGCCGCCGAACGGACCTTCGACGTGTCGGTGCCGACCCGCCCCGGCGACGGCGCGGCGGTGGCGTTCGACGCCGACTTCGACGCCGTCCACCGCACCGTCGCCGCCGACCTCTCTGCGACGGCGCGCGACCGGTTCCGCGAGGCCGCGGAGCGATTCGTTCGGACGGCGACGCCCGAAGACGTCTCGGCGCTCCACCGAGAGGCCGTCTCGCGCCTCGGCCGGCGGGCGTTCGGCCGGTACGACACCCCGCCGGGACTCGCCGAACTCGCCGTCGAGACGGTTCGCGAGGGCGACGAACGCGACGCGAACGCGCCCGGATTCGCCGACGCGACGGTGCTCGACCCCGGATGCGGCGCGGGGGCGTTCCTCGCCGCGGCGGCCGAACGCAAGCGGGCGGCCCTCTCGGACTCTGCCCCCGAATCCGACCCCGCCGCCGCGGCGAGGCGCATCGCCGAGACGGTCCGCGGGTTCGACCTCGACCCGGTCGCCGTCCGCGCCTCGCGCCTGTCGGTACTCCTCGCGCTCAGACCCCTCCTCGACGCCGCCGCCGAACCCCTCGATTTGGACCTCCGGATCGTCCTCGGCGACGTTCTCGACGCCACGGCCGCCGACACGCCCCTCTCGGGCGCGCGCGCAGACGTCCTCCTCGGGAACCCGCCGTGGTTGACGTGGGACTCGCTTTCGGAGCGACTGAAAGACCGGTGGCGCGACGGGCCGATGGCCGACCCGGCCCTCGACCTGTTCTGCCACGACGGCCGGAACGCCCGTCTCGGGCACGCCAACGACGACGTGTCCGTCCCCTTCGCGTGGACCTGTCTCCACCGCCTCCTGCGCGACGACGGCCGGGCGGCGTTCGTCCTCAAGCGCGACCTGTTGACCGGCCCGGCGGGGGAACTCCTCCGCCGCCGCCGCGTCGGCGACCGGTCGGTCGCGATGCGGGAAATCCACGACTTCGGGACGCTCGCGCCGTTCGGCGACGAGGTGGACGCCGGGACGGCGCTCTACCGACTCGACGTCGGCGGCGGACGCAACGGAGACTCGACGGACGACGCACCGACCGACGACGACCCGGTCGGCGACCCGACGGACCGCGATGTGACGGACCGCGATGCGACGGACCGCGACGGTTCGGCGGGCGTCCCCACGACGCGGTGGGCGAGGACCGACGCCGACGCCGAACGCCCGGCGTTCGACTCCCTCGCGTCGATGCGCCGAACGCTCGACCGCACGGAGACGACGTACCTCCCGGCGGACCCCGAGTCACCCGCGGGGCCGTGGGTCCGCGCCGACGCGGAACGCAGGGCGCTCGGTCCCGCGAACTACCGCATCCGCCACGGCGTGAAAGACGACGCCAAGGCGGTGTACGGACTCGACAGGGAGACCATCGACGCGCGGAACATCGAACCGGACCACGTCTACCCGTACCTGAAGTCGAAGCACGTCGTGAAGTACGGTTTGTTCGGGTACGACCTCCACCTCGTCCCGCAACGGCGCGCCGGTGAGGAGAACGAGTCGGCCGTCCGCGAGGAGACGCCGAACACGTACGCCTACCTCGATGACCACCGCGAACGCCTCGACGACCGCGGGTCGTCGTGGTTCGACGACGGCCCGTTCTACGGGCTGTTCGGCCTCGGTCCGTACACGTGGGCCGACTACAAGGTGGTCTGGTGCCGCCTCGGGTTCAAGCCGCACTTCGCCGTCGTCTCCACCGTCGAGGACCCGGCTCTCGGCGAGCAACCCGTCGTCCCCGGCGACCACTGCATGTTCGTCGCCACCGACGACGAGGCGGAGGCGCACTACCTCTGTGCGCTCTTGAACTCCGCGCCGTACCAACGGTGTCTCCGCGACGTCTCCTCGGGCGGGAAGTCGAGCCTGTCGAAATCGACCGTCTCGGAACTCGCCACGCCCGAGTGGGAGGCGACGCCGCACCAGACGACACTCGCGGAGGCGTCGATGCGGGCCCACGATATCGTCCCGAACCACGTCGACTGCTCGAAGCGGGCGTACAACGCGAAGACGATACCGGAACTCGACGCCGTGCAGGCCGAAATCGACCGCGAAGTCGAGCGATTTCTCGCAGACGGCGCGCCGACCGCCGATGAGTAATTCTTAAGTCGGGCGGCGGCGGTAGGTGTAACTGGACCGCCCTTAGCTCAGCCTGGTAGAGCAGCCGACTGTAGATCGGCTTGCCCCCCGTTCAAATCGGGGAGGGCGGACTTCTTCGCCTTCACGTACGCGCGAGCGAAGCGAGCGCCGTGAACGGCGAGGAGCATCCTCCGAGCCAATTTGAGCAGCGAGCGAGTGAGCGAGTGAGTTCAAATCGGGGAGGGCGGACTCGTTTTTCGCGCCGACTGCGATCGAAGGGAGCCAGCGGAGCGCCTCGATTCTCGCTCGACAAGGGTAACATCGTACCACAGACACGCATCTCCGAAAGTCACGAAAACGACCGTTTCAGGCCATCTGCCCCGAAACCATATTCCGTCGTTCTTCGAACGTCCACCGTGCGACGTATCCAGGTGCTCGTCTCGGACGACCGAGTATCGGACGTCGTCGACGTGTTGGACGACGAAAACATCGACTACGTTCGGTACCGGGCGAGGACGCCGGACGACGAAGAGCAGTGGTTGGTCGAAGTTCCGGTACCGACCGACGCCATCGGGTACATGCTGGACCGCTTCGAGGAGGCGGGCGTCCGGAGCGACCAGTACACGACCGTCGCCACCCTCGAAAGCGCGATATCGCCTCGCTCGGAGGAGTTGAAGCAGCGCTTCGCGGACGACTTCGACCCGTTGACGCAGATGGAGTTGAAGTCGAAGGCGCAGGACATGAGCCGGGACCCAACGTCGTTTCTGGCGATGATATTCCTGAGCGCCATCATCGCCGCCGGGGGGTTGCTCGTCGACTCGCCGGCCATCGTCGTCGGGTCGATGGTCATCGCCCCCATCGTCGGCCCCGTGATGACGGCGTCCGTCGGCGGGGTGACGGGGGACAGGCGGATGCTAGTCAACAGCATCTGGCTTCAGGCCGCCGGACTCTTGACCGCCGTCGTCGCCGCGGGCGGGTTCAGCTTCCTCCTGCAGTTCCTCGGATTCTTCCCGGAGACGCTCGATATCGGGTCGATAGAGCTCATCGGACTCCGCCTCTCTCCGGGGTTCGTCACGATGGTGGTCGGATTCACCGCCGGTGCCGCCGGCGCGTTCGGCATCACGACCAAAGGCCCCACCTCGCTCATCGGCGTGATGATAGCCGCCGCCCTCATCCCGGCGGCGGCGACGGTCGGCATCGCCGCCGCGTGGAGCGAGTACCGAATCGCCGTCGGGGCGTCGCTGTTGCTCCTCGCGACGATCATCCTCATCAATCTCGGTTCGTTCGTCGTCCTCGTGCAGTTCTACAGCCCCGACGAGAAGGGATGGCTCTCCTCTGCGTCCGGGCGGCGTCTCGTACTCCTCGCCACGGTGGTCGTCGTCGTCCTCGTCGTCGGCGTCGTCGGAACCGCCGCCGGCCAGCAGATTCTGTTCGAGCGGACGGTCAACGACGTGGTCGAAACGACGCTCGACCAGCCCGAGTACGGGGACTTAGAGCCGGTGTCCGTCAGAGTCGAGTACAGCGACGGGTTCCTGTTCAGTTCGCCGGAGACGGTGACCGTCACCGCGAGTCGGACGGCGAACAGGGGTGACCCGCCCTCCGTGGCGGGCGAACTCGACAGGCGAATCACCGAGGCGACCGGTAAGCAGGTCCAGGTCAGGGTTCGATTCCAGGAGTACCAACGCTCGGACGCGGGCAACTCCTCGTCGCTCTCCCCTGCCCCGCAACCGGCGTCGTTCGCCGCACCTCAAACGGCTTGACGCCTCGGCGCACCGCGAACGTGCCCCGACCGTCGAAACTTAACCGCTCGCGGGAGAGGACTCCCCCATGAGCGAACTGCCCTATCGGGCCGAAGTCGACGTTCGGTTTCAGGACTTAGACGCCGTCGGACACGTGAACAACGCCGTCTACGCCACCTACTGCGAACAGGCGCGCGTCGACTTCTTCGAGGACGTCATCGGCCTCCGGAGCACCGACCTCAACATCGTCCTCGCCTCCCTGCAACTCCAGTACCGCAAACCCATCGAGGGCACCGGCACCGTCTCCGTCGAACTCGACGTGCCGGAGGTGGGCAACTCCTCGTTCACCATGGCGTACGAACTCACCTACGAGGGCGAGGTGGTCGCCACCGGCGAGTCGGTCCAAGTCGTCGTCGACCCCGAGACGCGCGAGTCCGTCCGCGTCCCCGACTCGTGGCGCGAAGCCGTCGGTGCCGAGGCCGGTTCAGAAGACTGAGTCCCTCTCGGGGTACTTCTCCGCCGCACAGCCCGATGAGTGCCTTTTTCTCTCCCCAAGAGATAATACTGCGAGATGACCGGAAGAGCACCCCAGTCTTCTCGAACCGACGTCCCCGGCGCGGACGGAGGCGACGCCGACTCGCCGGTCGCCCGCGCGGGCGAACGCGTCCTCCGCATCGGGTCGGACCGCCCCGTCCGAATCAGCGCGGGACACAGGCTCCTCCACCACGACGGCAAGTGCAGTCGGCCGCACGGCCACAACTACGAGATTTCGGTCGAACTGGTCGGCGAACTCACCGAGGAGGGGTGGGTCGCAGACAAGGGCGACGTGACCGACGTGATAGACGAGTGGGACCACATGTTCCTGTTGGAGTCGGGCGACCCCCTCCTCGACGCGTTCGAAGAGAGCGACGACGCCGACGCCGCCGTCGTCCTCGATGCGCCCCCGACGGCGGAGGTGATGGCCGTCGTCTTAGAGGAGAAACTCGCCGACGCCCTCCCCGACACCGTCTCCGAGGTGGCGGTGGAGGTGCGCGAGACGAGCGAACTCTGCACCGGGTTCCGCTGATGCCCGTCACCTCGAACGTCGAACGACCGGACGACGCCCCCGAGGGCCCCGCCCTCCCGGTGAACGAACTGTTCGCCTCCCTGCAGGGCGAGGGGAAACTCGCGGGCGTCCCGAGCACGTTCGTCCGAACCAGCGGCTGTAACCTCCGCTGTTGGTTCTGCGACTCCTATCACACCTCGTGGGACCCGACGCACGCGTGGATGAGCGTCGAACGAATCGTCGAGGAAGTCGAGTCCCGCGACCCGAACCACGTCGTCCTCACGGGCGGGGAACCCCTGCTCCACGACGCCTCGACCGCGCTCCTCGAACGACTCGCAGAGCGGGGCTATCACCTCACCGTGGAGACGAACGGGACGTTCGCGCCCGACGCGCCCATCGACCTCGCCAGCGTCAGCCCGAAACTCTCCACCTCGACGCCCACCGCGGAGAACGCGCCGGACGGAAACCCCGAGGAGTGGGAGGACCGCCACGAGGAACGGCGAATCGACTTCGGGGCGTTGACGACCCTCCTCGAACGCCACGAGGTGCAACTGAAGTTCGTCGTCACCGGCCCCGACGACATGGACGAGATAGAATCGCTGGTCGCCGACGTGCGCGAACGCGCCGACGCCGACCTGAACGACGAGGACGTCCTCCTCATGCCCGAGGGGCGGACTCGCGAGGAACTCGACGCGACGCGGAACGTCGTCGCCGACCTCGCCGCGGAGTACGGTTACCGCTACACGCCCCGCCTGCACGTGGACCTCTGGAACGACGCCCCCGAGACGTGATTCGACCGAACGCGACTCTCAGACGACAATGACCGGACACGACGCACCCGACGAGACCGAATCGACCGACAACGGCGCCGCCCCGGACGGGAGCGACGGAAAGTCGGCCGTCGTCCTCCTCTCCGGCGGGATGGATAGCGCGACGACCGCCTACGAGGCGGCCGCGCGGGGGTACGACCTCTACGTCCTGCACACCTCCTACGGCCAGAACACCGAGACGAAGGAGTACGACTGCGCGACGACCCTCGCCGAGGAACTCGACGCCGAGGAGTTCCTCCGCGTCGAGACGGACCACCTCTCCCGCATCGGCGCGTCGAGTCTCACGGACGACTCGATGGCGGTCGAGGACGCGGACACCGAAAGCGAGGAGATTCCCACCTCGTACGTCCCGTTCCGGAACGCGAACCTGCTTTCGATGGCCGTCTCCTACGCCGAGGCCAACGACTGCGACGCCGTCTTCGTCGGCGCGCACTCCGAGGACTACGCGGGCTACCCCGACTGCCGCCCCGAGTTCTTCGAGGCGTTCGAGGCGATGGTCGAGACGGGGACGAAACCGGAGACGGACATCGCGATAGAGGTGCCGTTCGTCACCGACTCGAAGACGGACATCGTCCGCCGCGGCGTCGAACTGGACGTGCCCTTCGAATCTACGTGGTCCTGCTACCGCGCCGAGGAACCCGCCTGCGGGACCTGCGACTCCTGCGTCTACCGCGTGGAGGCGTTCCGGAACGTCGGCCGCGAGGACCCCATCCCCTACGCCGAACGACCGCCCCGCGCCGACTGAACGCCTCCCGCCGAACCGTCTCACCGCCGGCCGGCTTGCTTTCCCCGCGTCGGCGTTCGAGGGAGGTGCTCCCGTTCGCTCGCGCGAACACTTATGACGGACTACAGACATATTTAGGTACGAATGCCCCCGTCGCCCCTCCGAGTCGTCCCGTCGGCGTGGCGATTCGCGCTCGTCGGCGCGCTCGCTTCGCTACCCGTCACGGTCGTACTGAACCGGCTTCCGAACTCCGAAGCGGACGTGACGGGCGGTATCATGGTCGTCGGCGCGTTCGTCGCGGGAGTCGCGGCCGCGTCCCGTTCGACGGACGCGGACGCCGCCGGAGTACGTGCCGGTCTCCTCGCCGGGGCCGTCGCGGTGCTCACCCCGGTCGCGACGGCGGGCGGGTCCGCCGTCGGGGGGACCGCGATACCGTTTCCGCCGTCCCGCGTGGCAATCTTCGCCGCGATGAGCGCCGTCGCACTGGCCCTCTCTTCGATATTCGGATTGGTGTTCGGTCGAATCGGCGGGTGGGTGGTCACCGCCCTCGCCACTCGACGGACGGCGGATCCGTCGTAACGACGGTATAACCGACCCCCTCGACGTACGCTCCCTTCGCTGTCATCTCTAACTACCTGACGGGTGAGAATACTAGCTACCGAATTAAGATCTCACGGCAGGACAAACCGGAAATTCCTCAGGGTTGCCCCAACCCTGATTCATGTCCGTGTTGTCACGTTCCCGTATGGTACGAGTCGCAGTCGTCGGCGGCGGCCCCGCCGGCATGGGCGCAGCGCTGTACACCGCGAAGAACGACCTCGAAACCGTCGTCTTCGACACCGACGAGACGTGGATGCACAAGGCGCGCCTCTGGAACTACCCGGGCATCGAGGAAATCGGCGGCACGGAACTCGTCGAACGGATGCGCGACCAAAGCGAGCAGTTCGGCGCGGAGATCCACCAGACCGAGGTGACGGACGTGGAATCGACGGACAAGGGGTTCACCGTCACGACGGACGACGACGAGGAACACGAAGCCGATTACCTCGTCCTCGCAACCGGCGCGAACCGCGACTTGGCGGAGCAACTCGGCTGCGAGTTCACCGACGAGGGCGTCGTCGACGCGACTCTCCAGATGGAGACGAGCGTCGAAGACGCCTACGCGACGGGCGCGATGGTCCGCCCCGAGGAGTGGCAGGCGAACATCGCCACGGGCGACGGGTCCGCCGCCGCGTTGCACATCCTCTCGAAGGAGAAGGGCGAGCACTTCCACGACTTCGACGTCCCGGACGACGCCGAGTAGACCCCTTTCCACGCCGCCGGGGGTGACTGCGACGCTCCGTCGGGGCAGCGTGCGGCCTCCCGAAACGGGTAAACCGGCCGAGACGGTGTGATGTGGTATGCCTCGGCAGACCCCGGCGGTCTCTCCGCTTCTCGCCCTCGGCGTCGCCGTCCTCGCGGTGAGTACGAGCGCCATCCTCGTCAGGTTCAGCGACGCGCCGAGTCTGGTGAAGGCGTTCTACCGGGTGCTCTTCACCGTCTCCTTTCTCGCGCCGGTGGCCGTCGCTCGCTCTCGCGAGTCGTTCCGGGAGTTCGGGCGGCGCGACGCCCTCGTCGCCGCCGCCGCGGGCGTCGCCCTCGCAGTCCACTTCGCCTCGTGGTTCGAGAGCCTGAACTGGACGAGCGTCGCCGCGAGCGTCACCCTCGTGCAGGCGCAACCGCTGTTCGTCGCCGTCGGCGCGTGGGCGCTTCTGGACGAACGCATCACGCGCGGCGTCGTCGCGGGCATCGGCGTCGCACTCGCCGGGATGGCGACGATGACGCTCGGGGACCTGTTTCTCCCCGGCCTCTTCGCGGGACTCCCCGGCCCCCTCGGGTCGCTCTACCCCGGCGGCGCGGCGGCGGCGTCGCTGGCGGGCGAGGACCCCCTCTACGGCGACGCCCTCGCACTCGTCGGCGCGGTGACCGCCGCCGCGTACGTCCTCGCAGGTCGGTCGCTGCGACAGCGGATGCCGCTGATACCGTACGTGACGGTCGTCTACGGCGTCTGCGCGCTCGTCCTCCTGACGCTGACCGTCGCCCGCGGTCACGCGCTCTTTACGTACCCGCCGCGGGAGTGGGCGCTGTTTCTCGGCATGGCCGTCGGCCCGGGCGTCGTCGGCCACACCGTCATCAACTGGGCGCTGGCGCACATCGAGTCAAGCGTCGTCTCCGTCTCCCTGTTGGGGGAACCCGTCGGGAGCACGCTGTTGGCGCTGATTCTCCTCGGCGAGATTCCCACGCCCGCCACCGTCGTCGGCGGTGCCGTCGTCCTCGGCGGAATCTACGTCACGGCGGCGCGTCGCCCCGGCGTCGAACCCGACTCCGCCGCGGACGACCGGCCCCGCTCCGCGGGCGAATGAGGTAGAGCGGCGTATCAGGCGTGATAACTGGGGCACAACGCTGATGGTAAGTACGCGGTGTGTCGAAGTATGGTCGGCCTCCGCGACGGGGTGACGGTGCTGCACGTGGACGACGAGCCCGAACTCTCGTCGCTCGTGGCGACGTACCTCGAACGCGAGGCGGCGGACGTCGAACTGACGGTCGAGACGACCGAACGCCCGCGGGAGGCGCTCTCCCGCGTCGAGGACGAATCCTCGCCCGTGGACTGCGTCGTCAGCGACTACGAGATGCCCGAGATGGACGGACTGTCGTTTCTCCGCGCCGTCCGAACCGCCAGACCGAACCTCCCCTTCATCCTCTACACCGGGAAGGGTTCGGAGGAGGTCGCCCGCGACGCCTTCCGCGTCGGCGCGACCGACTACATGCAGAAAGGCGGCGGGTCGGACCAGTACGCCGTGCTCGCGAACCGAGTGTTGAACGCCGTCTCGCGGTACCGCGCGCAGGCGGAGTCGAGGCGGTACGGAACGGTCTTCGAGGCGCTCAACACCGCGGTGTACGTCCTCGACGAGTCGGGGCGGTTCACCGCGGTGGACGACGTGTTCGTCGAACTCTCGGGGTACGACCGCGAGGACATCCTCGGCGAACACGTCTCCGCGCTCACCCCCGAGGGGGCCGAGGAGACGCTCTCGGCGAAACTCGACAGCGTCGTCTCCGACGACGCCGACACCGTCCGCTTCGAGGCGGACGTGCGCACGGCGGACCGCGAACGGGTCCGGTGCGTCGGGACGATGGGCCTCCGCTCTCTGGACATCTCCGGCCGCAGTCCCGTGGGCAGCGAGGCGCCGTGCGACGACGGGAAGGGCGGCGTCGTCGGCACGCTACAGGACGTCACGGAACAACGCCGGAGACAGGAGACCGTCCGCTACCACGCGAAGTTGAAAGACGTCGTCCTCGACACCTCGACGACGCTCATGAGCGCCGAACTCGACGAGATAGAGACGAAGATACACTGGACGCTCCAGAGCATCGGCGAGTTCCTCGACGTGGACCGCTGTACGGTGTCCCGCTACGACGCCGACGTGGACGGCCTCCGGAAGACGAACGAGTGGACCGCGCCCGACGCCGACGGCCAACCGGCGTCGGTCACGGCGGACGACTGCGAGTGGATAATCGAGCGCCTCCGGCAGTTCGAGGACGCGCGCTCCCGCGACGGGGCGATGCTCCCGCCCGACGCGTCGGGTCTCCCGGCGGCGTTCGACCTCCCGGACGACGCCGCGTTCGTCGCCGTCCCGATGGTCTCGAACTGGTCGCTCTCGGGGGCGGTGACGCTCGTCTCCGAGGACGCTCGCTCGTGGCCCAACGAGGAGGTGTCGCTGCTGCGGACGGCGGCGGACATGCTCTCGCACACGATGGAACGCAGGCGACGCGAGGAGGAACTCCGGCGACAGAACGAGCGGTTAGAGGAGTTCGCGAGCGTCGTCTCCCACGACCTCAGAAACCCGATGAACGTCGCCGACGGGTTCGTCGAACTCGCGCGCGAGACCGGAAACGTCGCGCATCTGGACCGCGCGAGCAGCGCCCTCGACCGGATGGACGTGCTCGTCAGCGACGTTCTCGAACTCGCGCGGCAGGGCCGAACCGTCGGCGACACCTCGCCGGTCGACCTCACGCAGGTGGTCGAACGCTCGTGGCGGGCGGTCGACACGGGCGACGCCGTGCTGTCGGTCTCGGATTCCCTCGGCGTCGTCTCCGCCGACGAGGGCCGACTCGCGCAGGCGATAGAGAACCTCTTTCGGAACAGCGTGGAGCACGGCTCAACGAGTAGCCGACCGAAGGACGGCGACAGCGTCGAACACGGTTCGACGGATAGCGGCCCGGAGTACGGGGCCGACCTGACCGTCTCGGTCGGACCCCTCGACGGGGACCCCGGCTTCTACGTCGCCGACGACGGGTCGGGGATTCCCGAGGAGAAACGCGACCGGGTGTTCGAACACGGCCACACCACCTCCGAGGGCGGGTCGGGGTTCGGCCTCTCCATCGTCGAGAGCATCGTCGAAGCCCACGGGTGGAACATCCGCGCGGCGGAGTCTGCGGCGGGCGGCGCGCGGTTCGAGATTCGGACGGCGTCTCGCGCCCCCGAGTTCGAGGTGCCGGTCGGACACGCAGAGACCGACTGACGCTCACTCCAACAGCGCCCGCGTCCGTCGGTGTCGCTCCCGGAACATCGGCTCGAAGCCGACGACGGCGAACGGCGACGCGGCGCGCCCGACCGGTCCGCAGGGGAGTTCGTACTCGACTTCGTCTTCGAGAATCGTCTCCCCGCCGTCGGCGAAGAAGCGGTGGGTGTGGACCCACGACTCGAACGGACCGCCGACCATGTCGTCGCGGAACATCGCGCTCCCCGCACCCTCCTCCCGCGCGACGATGCGAGAGGTCCACTCCCGTCGTGGACCGACGCCGAACGGCCGCGCGGACATCCGAATCTGCGACCCCTGCTCCAGTTTCTCGGGGTCTCTGTCGCCCTTCGGACCGCGCACCGCCTCGATGCGGAGATTCATCCACTGCGGCGTCAGCGTCGTCAGTCCGGAGACTCGCGAGTGAAAGTCCCATACCTCCGAGAGCGGTGCGTCGATGCGCGTCCGACGCGAGTACGTCGCCATGTCGGACCCTAGGGGCGACCGAAGGAAAAGCCACGCGGGCGGGCCGACGGACGCACCGGCCGTCGGCGACGCTCGCGGCGGCGGTCGTACCGAAAGAGAGCCGTCCCGGGTGAACGCACCACACGGACAGGGGTTGGGGGGCGGCTGCGTCGCGCGGAACACCAGTTGCGGACGCGACGCGTCGGAGTGCGGGGGGACACCCGGGCGGGCGGCGGCTCGTTCGGCGCTGAACGCGCCGGTCGGGTGTCCACGGCGATCAGAGGGGGGCTTCTCGCCGCGGGCGGTTTTTACGACGGACGGCTGACACTTACGTCTTGTGTTGATTTGGTACCGAACTGCACGGAACGGCCGGTCACCCTCCTTCAGAGGGTGAACCGAGTGACGTTCGTCCCCGCCGCGGTCAGGTCGCGGTGCGTCGCCGCCGCGACGGTTATCTGGTTCTCGCCGTACTCGATGTCGGGGCGAACCTCGAACCGCCCCTCCTCGGGTTCGACGAGCACAGTCTCGCTCGGCGTCTTCACCGCGACGACTTCGCCGTCGGTCTGTCCGGAGACGACGAGTTTGTCGCCCCTGAATCGGGTGCTGACCTGCAGTTTCGGGGGCTTCGGCCGGTCGGTATCGACGTACCGGCGGCGGACGAACGCGGGCGTCTCGACGGGTTCGCCGGCCTCGACGCCGTGCGCGAGGCGGACGAACTGCGCCATCGACCACGCGAGGGGCGTCGCCGCGCCGGTGCCCTCGCCGAACTCCCAGTTGTAGTCGGTGGCGTGTTCGCGGTCCCACACCTGTTCGGCCAACATCCGACCGGAGTTTGCGAACCCGGCCATCGTCCGGAGGAGGTTCTCGGGGGAGAGCGGTCCCTCGTCGGTGCCGGCGAGGAGTTCGTACTCGCCGCGTTCGCCCGTGAAGATGGGCCAGAGTCGGCCCTTCCCCTTCGACTCGATGGACCACGGTGCGCCCTCGTCGCCGCGTTCGCGTTCGCCGTAGCCGTCGCCGTTGTAGCGGTAGAACGCCGGTCCGTGCGGCGTATCGACGCGAATCGTGTCGTCCATCTCGCGGACGGAGTTCTCTATCACCTCGTCGTCGTGGGGTTTGATGCCGAGGCGGGTGAGTTCGAGGAACCCGCCGTCGATGATCTCGCGTTCGTCCAGCGTCGGCCCGTTGTTCGCCAGCGTCCGGAGGTGTCCGGCGTCGGGGTCGCCGTCGCGGGTGACGCGGACGTAGTACGGCGTGTGCTCGTGGCGTTCGGTTCCGGTCGTCGTCGCGCACCACTCCTCGACGCGTTCGGTCCAGTCGTCCGCCAGCGCCAACCAGATGAGGGCGTCGGCGTCGTGTCCCTCGTCGATGGCGACGGAGGCGGCGCAGGCGAGGCCGGCTATCTCCGCGGCGATGGAGGAGGGCGAGTAGCCCGCCTCCTCCTCCCAGCGCTCTTGGGCCGTCGGCGGGCCGTTCCGCGCCACGTAGTCGGCGGAGCGCTTGACGTTCACGTAGTCGTAGTCCACGTCGTCGAACTCGACGCCGTTCTCCGCGAGCATGTACGCCATCACCGACGGGAAGGAGATGTTGTCCATCTGCTCGCCGCCCCACCGGGTCCGCCCGTTCAGGTAGGTGTTCTGCGGGATGAATCCGCGTTCGTCCTGCTGGAACTCGTAGATGTACTCGAGGGCGTCGATGGCCGTCTGCACGTCGCCGACGGCCTCGAAGACGGTGAACACCTGATACAGGTCGCGCGACCAGACGAAGTTGTAACCGTACCCCTTCGCCTCCTCGGCGGTGACCGCCTCGCCCCACGGCACCGACGGCGAGGCGATGCCCGCGCCGAGGAACGTCTTGTCCTCGACGGCGCGGAGCGTCATGAGACAGGCGCGGTACTGGTTCGCCAACTCCTCGTCGTCGGCGACGGCGACCGGCAGTTCCTTGTCCGCGAGGAAGTCGGCCCACGAGTCGCAGTACGCCCGGTACGCCGTCTCGTACCCGCGGGTGAGCGCGCCCGCCGCCTCGCCGAGTGCGGCCGCGGTGTCTGCGTTCTCTGCGAATCCGAGCGCCAGCGTCTCGGACAGGCGGTTTCCGATGCCGATGCGGCCGACGAGGACGACGTTCTCGTTGTCCACGCCGTCCTGCGGCGTCGGCAGGTCACCCTCCGAGAACAGTCCGGCGAGGTGCTCGGACCCGGCGACGCCGACGGTGGCCCAGTCGAACCGCCCGGCGGAGGTCATCGCCAAGGCGACGCTGTACTCCTCGCCCTCCTCGTCGATGAGGAGCGGTTCCGTCTCGCCCCGTTGGTCGTACGCGTCGGCGTCGCGGGCGACGAGGTGGTACGTCCCCATCTGCCCGAGGCGGAGCGCTCGGTCCGTCGCGCCCGTGTTCACGAGTGCGGTGTCGGCGACGGAGTACAGTTCGTACTCGTTGTCGTCGTCGGACTCGAAGCTCACGTCCGCGAGCAACGCGTCGTGTTCCGGGTCGGTGACGTACTCGACGGTGAGCGTCCACTCGTGGCCGCGCCCGTCGCCCGTCTCGGTGACCGTGTGTCGGTAGCAGAGCGCCTCGTCTTCGACCATCTCGGCGGTGCGCTCGATGGTGTCCGCGTCGTCGTCGCGCCGGGTCTCGTTGTGCGTCCGCGCGGTGTACGTCGAGTCGTCGTCGGCGTCCGCGACGAGGAAATCCAGCGTCCGCAGGTTCATCAGGTCAACCCGCGGGAAGCGCACCTCCGTCAGCGCTCCCTCGGTCAGCGTGAACCACAGGCGCGAGGGGTCCTCGGACGTGTGGTCGGCGACGGTGCCGACGCCGTACTTCTCGCCCGTCGTCCACCGCGGCCGGTGTTCCGGCCCCGAGGGCGCGGGTTTCGGCGCGGGAAGCGCGTCGTGCTCGTGGAGCAACGCCGTCGCGTGCAGGC
Source organism: Halopelagius longus (assembly GCF_900100875.1). Lineage (NCBI taxonomy): Archaea > Methanobacteriati > Methanobacteriota > Halobacteria > Halobacteriales > Haloferacaceae > Halopelagius > Halopelagius longus. The sequence continues at coordinate 23,722 of NZ_FNKQ01000002.1, forward strand.
GGAGGGCGTGCGACCACCCTAACGGCGTCGCGCTATCGAACGACCCGTCGTCGAACACCTGCTCGGCGAGGTAGCCCGCGGGCGTCGTGAACGGACCGTCCTCGCGCAGGAGTTCGTACAGGCTCGCGGCCCGTTCGAGGAAGGCGTCGGCCTCCGTCCCTCGGTCGTACGAATCCAGGAGAACCGCGAGGTCCGCGGCGGCGTTCGCCCCCCACGCGGTGGCGACGGACCACACTTTCTCGTCGTCCTGTTCCGCGGTGCGCCAGTAGTCGTCCTCGAAGCGAATCAACCCGCGAACCTCGCCGTCGTCGGACTCCCGATAGAGGTCCGACAGCGCGATGTCCATGTGCGACGCCAGCTTATCGAGCGTCTCCTCGGGCACCTCGGCGATTTCGTCGTACTCCGCGACGGCGTCCACCAAGGCGAACGACCCCGAGTCGAGGCGGGAGTCGAGTTCGCCCCCGCGCAGGCGGAGTCCGTACACCTCGTAGCCCTCGTCCCACAGGAGGTCCAGTCCCTCGAACACCGCGTCGGCTTGCGCCCGCGCGTGGTCGGCCAGTTCGTCGCCGACGGGTGCACGAGCGACGGACGCGTACGCCTGCAGGAAGGTGGCGGCCGTGTGACTGAAGCGGCCGACCATGTTCTCCCAAGCGTTCTGGCACTCCTCCGGCAGGCCGTCGTCTTCGAGGGAGTCGTCGAGTCCCTCGACGCCGCGCGCTATCGTCCGTTCGACCTCGCGGGCGAGGCCCGAATCGAGGTCGCCGCGCCGGGAGCGAAGCAGGGAGGCGAGGAAGGCGACGACGCTGGCCGTCTGGTCGGCCTGATACTCCGGCTTCTCGGAGCCTTCGACGCGGGCGTGCGCCCACCCGGGCGCGATGGACCCGTCGACCGCCCACGCCCGTTGGGGCCACGTCCCGTCGTCGAGTTGCGTCTCGCAGAAGAACCGCGCCGTCGTCGCCAGACTGTCGGTCAGTTCGAGGTCCAACAGGTCGTCGGCCCCGAGGAGGTACCGCGACAGTTCGGCGTCGTCGCGGAACCACGTGTAGCCGTACCCGCCGGTGTGCGAGTAGAAGGGGTCGAACTCGGGGGCGGCGATGTGCGACCCCGAGGGGGCCGTCAGGAGCGACAGCGCACGGAGGTCCGAGCGCACTATCCCCTCGCGGGGGACGTGTTCGGGGACGGACACCTCCGCCCGTTCCCGCGCCGCCGCGCGGATGTCGTCGGCGGTGGAGTGCTGGAGCGCGCAGTTTCTGAGGTCTTCTAACGCCCGTTCCCGCGTCAGTTCCCGGTGGTTCGAAAGTTGCGTGACGAGCGTTGTCTGTGCGCCGCGTCCGGCCCGTTCGAGGGGGGCGGAGACGACGATGTCGCCGCTCAGGTGGGTGTCCTCGTACTGTTCGAGGACGGCCTCGCGGGGGAACTCGAACGCCTCCTCGGAGAGCACCTCCTCGAACCGTTCGGGCACCTGTCCGCGAACGTCGTCGAGGCCGGTCGAGGCGGTGACGTAGTCGTGTTCGTCCCGGTGGAACACCTCGACGGCCTGCGTGCCCTCCGGACCGCCGCGTTCGTGGATGAGGCGACCGACGCGCGTCTCCCGGCCCTCGGGGGCGAACGTGAGAAACGCGGTCAGGTGGGCGTCCGTCGGAATCGCGCCGCGGAGTTCGACGTGGGTGACGTGCGCCCGTCCGAGCGTCAGGTCGTACTGGTGGACGGTGAACTCGCCGGCGTCGTACTCCGTCTCCACGAGGGTCGATTCGCGGTAGTAGTGCTGACGAACCGGTTCGAGGTCGTCGAACCAGTGCGTCTCGCCGCCGGCTTCGATGCCGAACCGAGACCGGTCGATGCCGTACAGACCGGAGAGCGAAGACGAGTAGTCGCGAAGAGACCCGTCGTCGCCGACGTGGACGAGTCTGTCCCCGTGACCGGAGAACGCGCCATCGGCGGTGGGGCACTCCTCTGGGAAGCGCCGGTCGCCGCGGTCGCGCTTATAATCATTGAGCGCGGTCCGAAGTCTCATACGATGTTCAGGCGTCCGCCCCGGACATAAGTATTGGCTGGTACTGTTCGTTCGCCGAGAACTTTCGCCCACCCGGACGACGTCCCCGAAAAATCGAGCGGTAGCGTTCCGTTACTCAGCCTCTACAACAATTCTTCGAACGGGAGTAAAGACAAAGGGCCGACGTGTCGTTGGTACGTCCATGCACCACCCAGGTCCGCCGCGGTTCATGGCCGTGGGCGAGACGGTACAACTCGCGCCGCGGGACCCCGACCCGGACGCGTCGTACCGTTGGCGAGTACAGAGCGCGCCGGTCGGCAGCCACCTCGAACTCGGCGACGAACCGGTCGTCGACTTCGCGCCCGACGCCGCCGGGAAGTTCGTCGTCGAACTCGACGCCCCCGACGGGACGCACGAACTCACGCTCCGCGTCTTCCAAGGCGACAAAGTCCCCGTCGGCGGCGGCACCGGGTCCTCGGGGATGAGCGGTGCCAGCGGGTTCCGGAGCGGTTCGGCGGAGCAACCGAAGCGAAGCGGCGGCGTCTCCGGGTCGGGGTCGGCCGGCGGGTCCGACGGCGGCGGTGGCGGCGGCCGCCCGCGCGTCCAACTCCACGGGTCCGTCGAGGGCGACCACCTCGTGGTCAGCGCGGACCCGCAACCGAACCCCGAAAGCGACGTCGACCGCGAGGAGTTGGTCGTCGAGTTCCTCGTGGACGACAGAGACGACGTAGACGAGTCGGACGTGGAGATTTCCGGGTGGGAGCTCCGCGTCCCCCTCTCGGCCGTCGGCGACCGCCTCCGCGTCCACGCCGTCGCGCTTTCGGAGTCCTACAGCGTCCCCGACAGCGTGGAGTTCAGGCGGGACGCGATGGCTGACGGCGGAAGCGAAGTCGAGTCCGTCCCGTCTCCCGACGACGACGCAGACGCCATCACGATTTCCCGGCCGAACGACCCGCCGGAGTGGGCCAAGGAGGTGACCCTCTACGAGATTTACGTCCGCGGGTTCGCCTCCGACGACGACGAGGCCGAGACCACGTTCGAGGCGTTGGAGAAGCGCCTCGACTACCTCGCGGAACTCGGCGTGGACTGCCTGTGGCTGACGCCGGTCCTCCAGAACGACCACGCGCCGCACGGCTACAATATCGTGGACTTCTACGAGATAGCCGAGGACCTCGGCACGCGGGAGGACTACGAGGCGTTCGTCGAGGCCGCCCACGACCGGGGGATGAAGGTGCTTTTCGACCTCGTGTTGAACCACTCCGCGCGGGACCACCCGTTCTTTCAGGACGCGTACGAGAACCCCGACTCGGAGTACTACGACTGGTACGACTGGCAGGACAGCGGCGAACCGGAGACGTACTTCGACTGGGAGTTCATCGCCAACTTCGATTACACGACGTTGGAGGTCCGTCGGCACCTACTCGACGCCGTGGACCGCTGGTTCGAAATCGCGGACGGCTTCCGCTGCGACATGGCGTGGGCCGTCCCCGACACGTTCTGGCAGGAGGTCCGCGACCGGGTGAAATCGAGGGACCCGGAGTTCTTGCTCTTGGACGAGACCATCCCGTACGTCGCGGACTTCCACAACGGGATGTTCGACATGCACTTCGACACGACGCTGTACTTCACGATGCGGCAGGTCGGCCGCGGCCACCAACCCGCCGAGGCGATTTTAGACGCCGTGGACCAACGCGCCGAGGTGGGGTTCCCGCCGCACGCGGCGTTCATGCTGTACGTCGAGAACCACGACGAGACGCGCTACCTCGTCGAGTGTGGCGACGACGCGGCGATGGCGGCCGCGGGCGCGTTGTTCACCCTTCCGGGCGTCCCGATGCTGTACGGCGGGCAGGAACTCGGGCAACGCGGCCGCCGCGACGCCCTCGCGTGGGACCACGCCCGCGAGGACATCCGCGAGCACTACGAACGACTCATCGACGTTCGCAACGAGACGCCCGCGCTCGGGTACGACGGCGCGTTCCGCCGCATCGACTACGAGACGGACACCGAGACGGCCGTCGCCTTCGCCCGCGAGGGTCCCGAGGAGACGTACGTCTGCGCCCTGAACTTCGGCGAGGAACCCGCGACCGTCGCCGTAGATGGTCTCTCGGTCGATTCGACGGACCTCGTCTCCGGCGAGAGCGTCGCCGCCGCCGACGGCCTGCGCGTCGAGAGCGTCGCCGTCCTCCGCGCGGAGTGACCGCCGCCGGACCCGCCGACTCGTTCTCGCCACCCCGCCCGCGACGCCGTTCGGTCGTAAACGTCGTGTAGGTGCGTACCCCAATACCCCGTAGTGACCGATACGTACGTGTGCCCGTACTGCGGCGCGACGGAACACCGCGAGTACCGCGTTCGACTCATCCTCCTGACCTGCCCGGAGTGCGGCGAGAACGGGCGATTCCTCAACGAGGAACTCGTGGAAGTCCTCGACGAGATTCCCGACGACGAACTGCCGGAGGAGTGGTCCGAACTCCCCGCAGACCAGCGACTCCACCGCGCGATGGAGCGAGGGTTGGTCGATTCGGACCGCCTCCAACTGCTGTAACCCGCGACGCGGCGGTGCGGTGCGGGAACGCGACACCCCGCGGAGGCGGTTCAGCCCCCGGTGAGCGCGGAGAGCAACTGCACCGCCTCCGCCTTCGAGAGGGGGTCGTTGGCGTTGCCGCAGTGCGGCGACTGCACGCAGGCGGGACAGCCGTCCTCGCAGTCGCAGTCGGCTATCATCTCCCTCGTCCGCCGCATCAGCGTCTCAACTTCGCCGTATCCGCTCTCTGTCAGGCCGACGCCGCCGGGGTAGCCGTCGTAGACGAATATCGTCGATCGGTCCGTGTGGGGGTGGTGCGGCGTCGAGAGGCCGCCGATGTCCCCTCTATCGCAGAGAAACGAGAGCGGGAACAGCGAAATCATCCCGTGTTCCGCCGCGTGGATGCCGCCGTTGAAGCCGTACTCCCCGCCCCGTTCGCGCATCTCGATTTCCACGTCGCGCGGGACGGTGAAGTACAGCACTTTCGTTCGGAGCGTCGTCTCCGGTAGGTCCAGCGACTCCTGCCCGATGGCCTCGCCGCGCTTGGGGTCCCTGCGCTCGAATCCGGTAATCTGCTTCCGCATCGTCACCTCGGCGAACCGGACTTCGGTGTCGGGCCGGGCCGACAGTTCCTTCGACCGCAGGTCCTCCTCGACGGTGATGGTCTTGTCGTGGAGGACGCGCGTGTAGTACTCCGCCCACGTCGGTTGCAGTATCGCCGTGTCGCGGTCCAAATCGAGCTTCGTCACCTCGTACGACTGGCCCTGGTGGTGGTATATCGCGCCGCGGTGGGCGTCCCGCAGGGCGTCTCCGAACGACAGGGAGGCGATGACCTCGTTCGACCGGCCGTCGAGCAAGTCCACCTCCCGACTCTCGATGGTCCGCAGGCTCATCTCGTGTTGCGGACTGCCGTCGCCGGAGTGCGTCCAGCGCATCCCCTTCTCCGTCTCCCGCCGGGCGAGTTCGCCCGCCGCCTCCAGCGAGGACACCACGTCGGGGAACGTCTCGCCGAAGTGCGCCTCGTCGGCGGGCGAGAGCCAGTTCTCGGCGGCGGCGCTCTTCACGTGGTCCGGCAGGAGTTCCTCGTTTTCGGGGTTCGAGATGGCGCGTTCGGGGTCGCCCTCCCAGAACTCCTCGGGGTGGTTCATCAGGTACTGGTCGAGTTGGTCCTCGCCGCCGACGAGGACGACGAGGGCGTCGTCGTCGCCGCGTCCGGCCCGTCCCGCCTGCTGGAACGCCGACATCCGGGTGCCGGGGTAGCCGTCGATGAGCACGGCGTCCAACCCGCCGACGTCCACGCCGAGTTCGAGGGCGTTCGTCGACCAGACGCCGGTGACGCTCCCGTCGTGCAGTCCGGCCTCTATCTCCCGGCGCTTCTCGTGTTTGAGGGCGGCTTGGTACGCCGAGACGCCCGCCGCCGCCTCGCTCTGTCCGCGTTCGCGCAGGTCCTCGGCGCTCTCGGTGGCGTACCGCTCTGCGGCCTGCCGGGCGCGGGTGAACGCCAGCGTCTGGTGGCCGCGGGAGAGCAGGTCCACGAACAGGCTCTTCGTCTCGACGTGACTGGAGCGTCTGCGTCCGCTTCCGCGGTTCTCGTCGCGGTACTCCGGCGGGTTCCACAGCACCCAGTGCGTCGCGCCCGTTCCGCTGGTGTCCTCGTCCACGAGGCGGAACGACGACTCGTCCGTGCCGGTGACCCGGGCGGCGTGTTCGACGGGGTTGCCGATGGTCGCAGAACAGCAGACGTACTGCGGGTCGCTCCCGAAGCGTTCGCAGACGCGGTTCAACCGCCGGAGGGTGAGGGCGACGTGGCTTCCGAAGACGCCGCGGTAGCCGTGCACCTCGTCTATGACGACAGTTTCCAGCGAGGAGAAGAACCACTCCCAGAGGCGGTGTGCGTGCGGGAGAAGCGCGTAGTGGAGCATGTCGGGGTTCGAGAGCACCACCGTCGGGCGGCGCTTCCGAACGTCGCGCTTCTCCGACTTCGAGAGCCGTCCGGTGTACTGTTCGACGGAGACGCGACTGCCGAAGCCGAGTCCGCGAGCGAGGTCCGAGAGGCTCTCGGCTTGGTCCGCGACGAGAGCGTTCTGCGGGCCGAGATACAGCGTCCGGCCGCCGTGGTCCATCGCGCGTTCGAACGCCGGGACGGTGTACGCGAGGCTCTTTCCGCTGGCCGTCTGCGTCGCCAACACGACGTTCTCGCCGTCGCGAACCGCCTCGATCGCCTCGGCTTGGTGGCGGTAGAGGCGGTCGATTCCCTCCGACTCCAGCGCCGACGCGAGGCGCGGTTCGAGGTCGATATCGGCGAACTCCGGGTCGCGCGCCTCGACCCGTCGGTGGTCGCGTATCTGCCCATCGTAGTACGGTCGGCCGCGGAGCCACTCCACTAACTCGTCCACACCCCTCCTCGGACCGAGGCCGCCCTGACGCTTTCGGTCGTCGGGGCGGAGGCGGCCGGTTCAGCCGGTCCAGCACGGTTTTGTCCGCGCGGGCCCAACGCCGCCCATGGACGAGTACGACGCCGTGCTGATATACGACGGCGAGTGCGCCTACTGCTCCATCGCGGCGAAGGCGCTTCGCCGACTGGACCGCGTCGGCGCGATTTCGTGGTACGACGACGCGTCGCAGGCGTTCTTGGAGACGCAGTTCGGCGAGACGCCGTTCGCCATGTTTCTCGTGGACCGCAGCGAGGGACGGGTGTACGCCGGCGGGGCCGCCGCGCAGGAACTGGCCGACCGCGCCGGAACGCCCGGAATCGTGGGCGCTCTCGTCCGCGACAACTACGACCGCATCGCCGCCACCGTCGGCGCGGTCAGCGGACGCGGCCGCGACCCCGACGACTACCACGAGACGTACCCGCTGGTAGAAGAGGCGGAGGGCCTGTTCGACGAACTCGTCGAAGGGGCAGAGGAGCGACCGGACGCCCTCTCGTGATGGACGACGCGGAAACTCGGCCGGTCGTCCTCGACCCGGCGGCGATACGCGCGGGCGAAGACGAACTCGGAATCGGCGCGAACGAGGCGCCGCCGGGCACGTACTCGCTCGTGTACGAACTGAACGCGGACGCGGGCGTCGAAGTCGGCGCGTTGGGCGAGTGCGAGTTTCCCGCCGGCGCGTACGCCTACGTCGGGAGCGCGCACGGGTCGAACGGACTCGGGCGGGTCGAACGCCACTGCCGCGTCGCGTCGGGCGACCACGAAGTCCGTCACTGGCACGTCGATTATCTCGGCGGCCACCCCAGCACCGACCTCGCGGCCGTCGTCGCGTCGTCGAACGTCGACGTCGACGAACGGAGTTCGTCGGGCCGCCGAGGTTCCCCCGGCGATATCGAGTGTCGCGTCGCGCGTCGCCTCGGCGGTTCGTCGGACGCCTCCCCGTCTGCGGTCGAACGTCCCCTGTCGTCTCCCGTCTCCGGATTCGGGTCGTCGGACTGCGACTGCGACGCACACCTCGTATCCGGAGAGGAGGTAGAGACGATTCTCTCTGCGGTCGTCGAATCCTTCGAAGGGAAAGAGTAGAGAGTCCCTTCAGACCGGCGCCCTCAGTCCGGGCAGGCTGAGGGCGTCGGCGTTGCCGGTTTGAGTCAGAGGCACCCCGGCACCCGGTATTTACGCTCCGTCCGTATTTAATTCATCTGTCGGCGTTATTCGTCAGTCTCAGGTTATAGAATATAAACCTTCCGTTACTTTATATACAGTACTAGTCTTCGAACGTTTTTATAAACTCGCTGTCGAATTCGCGCAGTATGCGGTCGGAGGATATCTCGGAGACGCTCAGGTTGCTCTGTCGCCGCGAGAACGTCCTTCGTCACCTCGACTCGAACGGCAGTCGGAAGCAGGACCTCCTGTCTGACCTCGCCGTCTCGCGGTCCACCATCGACCGTTCGCTCCGCGAGTTGACCGATGCGGGCTTCGCCGTCCGGTCCGACGGCGTCTACCGCCGGACGCTGGCGGGCGAACTGGCGTTAGAGGAGTACGACCGCGTCTCCCGCCGACTCGACGGCCTCTTGAGGTCGCCTTCCTTCCTCGACGGACTCCCCGCTGAGAGCGACGCGGACCCCGCTCTGTTCGACGGCGCGACGGTCTCTGAGGCGGAGCGACAGTCGCCGTACGCGCCGATTCTCGCCTTCACCGACCTCCTCGAGAAGTCGTCGTACGTCGTCGGGTTCGCCTCCGCCGTCTTCCCGGCCGAGGTGGAGGCGTACCGGGACCAACTGCGAAGCGGCGAGTTGGTCTCCCGGATGGTCGTCACCGACTCGGTCTGCGAACGACTCGTCTCCCAGTACGGCGAGGTGGTTCGGGAGGGTCTGGCGACCGGACGAATCGACATCAGGCGCGCGCCGGACCTGCCCTCGTACACCCTCGTCGTCGGTTCGACGGCAGACTGCGCGGAGGTCGGACTCGTCTCCCACACGTCGAACGGCGTCCGAGGGGTCCTCCGCAACGACGACCCGGAGGCCGTCGAGTGGGCGCGGCGGCGAATCGCGACGTACTGGCGCACCGCGGAGGCGGTCTGTCCGCCCGACTCCGGCGACGACTGACGGCGCTACCCGAACACCTTACTCCCCCGCCGGGGAAGTTCGCCCGATGTTCCCGACGCTCCCCTACCTCGAGTGGATCGACGGCCGCACGGAGGCCGCGGAACACGACTTCGGGTCGAGCGACCTCCGGTCGTCCGCCGACGACGGGGCCGTCGTCCCCGAACCCCTCCGCGGCCGTTCGGTCCCCGACGACACCTCCCTCCGGGCGCGAGTGGCCGCCGAGTACGACGCGGACGAGGAGAACGTGCTGGTGACCGCGGGCGCGACGCAGGCGAACTTTCTCGCCGCGGCGGCCGCGATCGACCTCGCGTCGACGCCGGACGCGGACCGCAGACCGCAGGTCCTCGCCGAGAAACCGGGCTACCAACCGCTGGTCGTCACGCCGGAGGCGTTCGGCGCGCGGGTGGACCGCTTCCTCCGCCCGGACGAAGAAGGGTTTCCTCTGGACCCGAATCGCATCTCGAACGCCGTCTCCGACGCGTTCGCACTCGCGGTGGCGACGAACCGACACAACCCGAGCGGTAACCTCTCGGACCGCGAGACGGTGGCCGAGGCGGCGCGGGCGTGCGGCGACGCCGACGGCTACCTCCTCGTGGACGAGGTGTACGCGCCGTACGTGCGCGACGACGACGAGGGGGCGTCGTCGGTCCGGGCGTTCGGCGGTCCGACGGGCGCGGGCCTGCCGAACACCGTCGTCACCGGGTCGCTGACGAAGTTCTACGGCCTCGGCGGCCTCCGGGTCGGATGGTTGATCGGTCCGACCGAACTCGTCGAACGCGCCCGCGAGGTGGCGTACCACCTCTCGCCCGTCGCGGAACCGAGTCGCCGCCTCGCCCGCCGCGCGGTCCACGACGCGTCCGAACTGACCGCCTCGGCGCGGGACCACCTCGCGGAGAACCACGAACTCCTCGAATCGTTCCTCGCGGACCACGAGGCTCTCTCCGGGCGCGTCCACTCCGGGAGTCCGTTCGCCCTCCTGTCGCACGCCGACGCCACCGGCGACGAGTTCGCCGCGGCAGCGTGGGACCGGGATATCTTGGTCGTCCCCGGGCGCTTCTTCAACCGACCGGACCACTTCCGACTCGCCCTCGGCCGACCGCCCGAGGAGATGGCCGCCGGACTCGACGCCCTCTCCGAGGTGGTCGAGTCGTTCGCGGAGTCCGAGTAGGGGGCGTCGACTCAGACCAACGCGTCGGCCAGCATCTCCACGGGGTGCGGCGGTTCCTCGGTCTCGCCGTCGAACTCGCCGATCTGGGACCGGCAGGACGCGCCCGGCGCGACGACCGTATCGCCGTCGGATGCCGCCACCTGCTCCGAGAGCACCTCGCCGATAGCCTTCGACATCGAGTAGTGTTCGGCCTCGTAGCCGAAGCTCCCGGCCATGCCGCAACACGTCGAATCTAAGGGGTCCACCCGGTAGCCCGCCTCGTCGAGGACGGCCACCGCGTGGTGGTCCTTCTTCGTGGACTTCTGGTGGCAGTGGCCGTGGTACGTGAGTTTCAGCGAGGGGGCGTTCGGTTCGACGAGTGGGTCCGCCAAGAGGTCGAACGTATCGAAGTACTCCATCACGCCGTAGGTGCTCGCCGCCACCCGTTCGACGCTCTCGCCGGAGAGCAGATCGAGGTAGTCGTGCTGGAACATCACGGCGTCCGAGGGTTCGACCACGACCACGTCCCACCCCTCGGCGACGAGGGGCGAGAGGACCGCCACGTTCCGTTCGGCGGCGCGGCGCGCCCTGTCGATGAAGCCCTTCGAGTGGGCGGGGCGGCCGGAGTCCGCGACGCCGTCGGGAATCCGGACGTGGACGCCGGCCGCTTCGAGGGCGCGAACCGCCGCTTTGCCCGCGTCGGGGTGGTTGTAGTTGGTGTACGTGTCGGGGAACAACAGCACCTTGCGGTCGGCCTGCGCCTCGGGGACGCCCGACCGGCCCCGACCGTCGAACCACTCGACGAACGTCTCGCGGTGGAACGTCGGCAACTCGCGTTCCTTCGCGATGCCGAGCGTCTTCTCCATCACCGTCCGCGCGCCGGGCACCTTCGAGGCGACGTTCGAGAGGGGCGCGAGGGCGCTTCCGACCTTCGAGAGCGTCTCGATGTTGGCGAACATCCTGTCGCGGAGCGACGACCCGTTGCGTTGGTGGTGCTCGTGGAGCACCTCCGTCCGCATCTTCGCCATATCGACCTCGCTCGGGCAGTCCTTCGTACAGCCCTTACAGCCGATACAGAGGTCCAACACCTCGTGGACGAACTCGTCTTCGAACATCTCCTCTTCGGGCAACCCGCCGCTCATCGCCTGTCGGAGCATGTTCGCCCGCCCGCGCGTGGAGAGCACCTCCTCTTCCTCCGCGCGGAACGTCGGGCACATCACCCCGCCCGTCGTCTCCTGCGGGCCGCGACACCCGGCGCACCCGTGGCAGAGTTCCGCCATCCCCTGAAAGCCGTTCTCGTTCTCCCAGTTCAGCGAGGGGTCGAACCCCGCGTCGAACTCGTAGTCGGGCGAGAACCGCAGGTTCTCCGTCATGTCGTGGTCGCCGCAGATGTTCCCCGGATTGAGCAACCAGTCGGGGTCGAACGCCGACTTCAGGTCGCGGAACGTTCGCCAGAGGTCGTCGCCGTACAGTTTGCGGTTCCACTGGGTGCGGGCGCGGCCGTCGCCGTGTTCGCCCGAGACCGACCCGCCGTACTTCACCACGAGGTCGGTCATCTCGTCGGCGATGGCCTCGAACTCCGCCAGTCCCTCGACGGTCTTCGTGTTCACGAGGGGGCGGATGTGGAGGACGCCCGGCCCGGCGTGGGCGTAGTAACTGGCGAACGTGTCGTACTCGTCGAGGATCTCCTGCACGTCGGAGACGTACGCCGGGAGGTTCTCCGCCGGGATGGCGGTGTCCTCGATGTAGGCGACGTGCTTCTCGTCGGTCGTCCGCGAGAGGAGGATGGGGAGGCCGGACTTGCGCATCTTCCAGAACTTCGCGCGCGTCTCGGCGTCGTGGGCCTCCATCGCCGTCAGCGCCGTCGGCGGCTTTCGCGTCGTCTCCGCCGCGCCCGCCGCGGGGTCCGCGACGGAGTCGGACGCCGGCGCGCGGTCGGCGACGAGGTTCGCCACCTTCCGTCTTCCCTCCTCGTCGTCCTCGGCGTAGAACTCCACGAGGAGGACGGCGTCCGTCCCGTCGGGGAGCATCCCCACCACGTCTTTGAACTCGGCGGTGTTCCGCGCGAGGTCCAACAGCACGTCGTCCATCACCTCCACCGCCGCGGGGTCGTGTTCGAGGATGGGTGCGACGTCCTCCATCGCACTCACCACGTCGGGGTACGTCAGAAGCGCCACGGACGCGGTGTTCGGGATGGGTTCCAGCGACACCGTCGCCTCCGTGACTATCGCCAGCGTTCCCTCGGACCCGGCGAGCAAGCGCGCGAGGTTCACCGTCCCCGGTTCGCTCTCGGGGTCGACGCCGGAGTCGTCCGGCAGTCGCCGTTCGCCCCGCATCTCGTCGACCAGCATGTCGAGGTTGTACCCCGAGACGTTCCGCTTCAGGTCGGGGTACGCCTCCGCTATCTCCTCGGCCTCCTCGTCCAAGATGCGCGCGACTTCGGCGTAGATGCGCGCTTCGAGGTCACCTTCCGAGTCGCCCTCCTCGCGGAGCGTTTCGACCGACACCTCGCCGAAGGTGGTGACGGTGCCGTCCGCGAGGACGACTTCCGCCTCTTCGAGGTAGTAGTCCGTCTTGCCGTACTTCAGCGAGTGGGACCCGGTGGAGTTGTTGCCGATAGCGCCGCCGAGGGCGGACTTGTCGCCCCACGCGGGGTCGGGCGCGAACTTCAGTCCGTGCGGCTTCAGTTCGGCGTTCAGGTCGCCGAGTCGAGCCCCCACCTGCGCCCGGGCCGTCTCGGCGTCGGGGTCTATCGACCGCACCTCGTCCATGTGCTTCATCAGGTCCAGCACCACCGCCTCGTTGACCGTCTGCCCGGCGAGACTCGTGCCGCCGCCGCGGGGGAGGACGGGAATCTCTCGCTCCGCGCAGTACTCCACGACGGCGACCACGTCCTCGGTGGACTCCGGCATCACCACCCCGATGGGTGTTTTTTCGTACGCCGAGGCGTCGGTGGCGTACTGCTGTCGGGTGTAGGAGTCGAACCGAACGTCGCCCGCGACCAGCGTTTCGAGGTCCGAGACGAGGCCCGGTCGGTCCACGTCGTCGCTCACGTAGTCGTAGTTCGCCCTCTCGTCGGCCGACGGGTCCTCGACCGCGTCGCGCGTGTTCGATGCCATCTATCTCTACTGGCGTGTTAGTCGGTGCCGTATAAAAATCCGGAGTCGTCGCCGGGCCGGACGCCGTCCCGCGAGAGGTTCCGGACGGGTCGCCCCCGTCAGAACGTCCCGGGGAAGAGGACGTAACTGAACAGCAACGCCAACAGCCCGGTGAACGTCGCGTAGTACACCAACGGGATGAGTTCCAGTCGGATGACCCGGCCCTCTTGGCCGACGAGTCCGACGACGGCGAGGGCCGCGACGACGTTGTGGACGGCGATGAGGTTCCCGATAGCGCCGCCGACCGCCTGCGCGCCCAGCATGACCGTCTTCGGCGTGCCGATGCTGTCGGCGACGCCGTACTGGAACGTGCCGAACAGGATGTCCGAGACGGTGTTGGACCCGGCGAGGAACGCGCCGAGTGCGCCCACCCACGGCGCGAGGAACGGGTAGAACGCGCCGGTGAGGTCGGCCATCGCGTTCGAGAGGACGATGAGCATCCCGTCGGAACCGGTCGCCTCGCCGGACTGGAGCATGATCTGCACCGTGGCGACGGCGAACAGCAACGCGACGACGGCGGGCGCCATCTTCTCGAACGTCTCCATCCACGCGTCCTTTATCTCCCGGCCGTTCATGCCGTGGAACGGAATCGTCACGAGGTGGACGGCGAGGAACATCGCGCCCGGCAGGTACAGCAGTTGGATGCTGTCGCCGAGACTCGTCCCGAGGATGTTGTTCCACTCCAAGACGAGCGTCGACGTCAGGAAGTTCGCCAACGGCTCCCACACCCGAGTGAGCACGAGGAGTCCGGCCAGTAGCGCGTACGGCGTCCACGCCTTCAGGAGCGACATCTGCTCTCCGGGGTGGGCCTGCGCGACGCCGCCGTCGGCGGCGACGCCCACGTCCCGTTCTCCCTGTTGGGTCTCTCCGGGTTCGATCTCGCCGACCCAGTGGTCGGGCCACGTCTCGCGGGGGCCGAAGTCCCAGTCGTCGTCCGGGTGGAAGTAGCCGGCCTTCAGAGCGCCGACGGTCACCGCGAGTCCGACCATCGCGCCGATGAGGCCGGGGAACTCCGGTCCGAGGAAGTACGCCGTCAGCCAGTACGGGACGGCGAACGACGCCCACGAGAACAGCGTCAGCGGTAACACCTCTAACGCCGGTCTGACGGAGCGTTCCTCGCCGAAGAAGCGCGTCATCATCGCCACGCCGATGAACGGGACGGCGATGCCGACGATGACGTGGTAGGTGGCGGCGAAGACGGCGATGTTGCCGACCCACTCGGCGACGGTCATCCCCTGCGACTGGACGGCCTCGTTGATGAAACGCACGTCCCCGAAGACGTCTATCATCCCGATGATGAGGGGCGTGCCGACGGCGCCGAACGTGATGGCCATCAGGTTCCCCGTCAACGCGACGACGACGGCGGCCAACGGCGGGAAGCCGAGGCCGACCAGAAGGGGACCGACGATGGCCGCCGGCGTCCCGAACCCGGCGGCCGCCTCGATGAACGACCCCATCAGGAACACCAGAAGGACGACCTGCACGCGCCGGTCGTCGCTGATCGCGGCGAAACCCCGGTTTATCGCGTCGAACGCGCCCGTCTGCTTCAGTGTGTACAGGAGCAGTATCGCCCCGAAGACGATGTAGAGGATGTTCGTCGCGGTGATGAACCCGAGGATGCTCGAGGCGGCTATCCACGTCGGCGACATCCCCCATCCGACGAACCCCGCGGCGATGGCGACTACCCACGCGACCGGCATCGCCCGCGTCGCCGGCCAGTAGAACCCCACCATCAGGACGGCGATGGTCGCGAGGGGCAGTACCGCCAACAGCAACTGCGTCGCCGTCGCCATCAGCGTTCACCTCCGCTCGCTTCCGTGACCGATTCGGCCGTGCCAACCGAGGTCGGTTCGACTCCGTGCATGAGTCTGGGTAACATCGGTCTATGTAACTGTCGTTAATGATAAATCTCTGTCGTTAGCAATCACGATTCTGATTGGTCGGAGATGCTGACGAACGGCGCGTCGCCGGCGTCGCGCCCCTCTGGCGTCCGTCGGCGGCGCGGTCCCGAACCGACCCGAAGAGTCAATTGTCCAGGTTTGCAAGCTATTCACATGGAAACTGGCACGGTCGCGACGTTCGAGGAGTCGCTCGAACGTCTGGAAGTCGGTTGGACGCGCGCCGCCGCCGAGGACGTTCCCGATGTTCTCGAAGCGGTGTGTTCGACCCCCGCCGTGGGCGTCCCCCTCCCGTTCGAGGGGGTGTCGCTCCCCGGGTGGGTGAACGACGACCCGACGCCGGCGGACCTTCGGGAGGCGAAGACGGGCGTCACCGCCGCCGGAATCGGCATCGCGGACTACGGAAGCGTCGTCCTCCCCTCGACGCCCGAGGGGTCGGAACCGGTGAGTCTCTTCCCCGAGACGCACGTCGCCGTCCTCCGCGCGTCGGACGTCGTTCCCGGGATGCCGGAGGCGTTCGCGTGGTTGGGCGAGGAGTTCCGCGCCGGCAACGACGACGCGATAATCGCCACCGGACCGAGTGCGACGGCGGACATGGGCGCACTGGTGAAGGGCGCACACGGCCCGAAGGACGTCCACGTGGTGATGCTCGATGAGTAAAGGCGAGTCCCGAGAGGCGAAGGCGGCGCACATCCGGCAGTTGCTCGAAACCGAGGGCGACGCCGTCGCGCGGAACACCCGCGGGTTCAACGCCGGCCGGTACGACTCCGTCTCCCGCCTCGACGACTACGAGTCGCTGAAGGACGAGGCCCGCGCCATCAAGGAGGACGCCATCGAACGCCTCCCGGAACTCGTCGAGGAACTCCGGGAGAGCGTCGAGGAAAACGGCGGGACGGTGTACCTCGCGGACGACGCCGAGGACGCCAACGCGTACATCCGCGAGGTGTGCGACGAGGGGGCGGCCGACCGCGTCGTGAAGTCGAAGTCGATGACCTCTGAGGAGATAGACGTAAACGAGGCGCTCGAAGCCGACGGCGTGGACGTGGTGGAGACCGACCTCGGCGAGTGGGTGCTTCAGGTCGCCGACGAAGCGCCCTCCCACATCGTCGCGCCCGCCATCCACAAATCGAGGGAGGGCATCGCCGACCTGTTCAACGAGGTGTTCGATCCCGAGGAACCGCTGGAAACGGCGGAGGAACTGACGATGTTCGCCCGCGAACATCTGGGCGAACTCATCGAGGACGCCGACGTGGGGATGACGGGCGCGAACTTCATCACCGCAGACACCGGGACGATGGCCCTCGTCACGAGCGAGGGCAACGCGCGAAAGACCGTCGCCGCGACGGACACCCACGTCGCCGTCGCGGGCGTCGAGAAGGTGATTCCGTCCGTCGAGGACCTCCAACCGTTCGTCGAACTCATCGGCCGGTCCGGGACGGGGCAGGACATCACCTCCTACATCTCGCTTCTCACGCCGCCGGTGGGGGCGCCGAACGTCGACTTCGACGACCCCGAGACGCCGATAGCCGACGGCGAGACGGACCGCGACTTCCACCTCGTGCTCATCGACAACGGACGCATGGAGATGCGCGAGGACGAACACCTCAAGGAGACGCTCTACTGCATCCGGTGTTCGGCGTGTTCGAACTCGTGTTCGTACTTCCAGAGCGTCGGCGGGCACGCCTTCGGCGGCGAGACGTACTCCGGCGGCATCGCCACCGGGTGGGAGGCGGGAATCGAGGGCCTCGACACCGCCGCGGAGTTCAACGACCTCTGTACGGGCTGTTCCCGGTGCGTCAACGCCTGTCCGGTGAAGATAGACATCCCGTGGATAAA
The DNA here is from genome assembly GCF_900100875.1 of Halopelagius longus. Taxonomy (NCBI): domain Archaea; kingdom Methanobacteriati; phylum Methanobacteriota; class Halobacteria; order Halobacteriales; family Haloferacaceae; genus Halopelagius; species Halopelagius longus. Next base: position 40,812 of record NZ_FNKQ01000002.1, read on the forward strand.
CACGGTCGTCCGCGACCGGATCAACCGCGGGAAAAGCCAGGAACTCGACTGGTTGGTCGAGGGGTTGACGCCGGACGAGGAACCCGGCGGCGTCGACGTCCAAAAGCGGTTCTTCGGCAACTTCCAGACCGCCGCGAAGGTGGGTAGCGCCCTCGCGCCGGCGTCGAACTGGGCGGCGGACCTCGGCGTCTCCCGGTCGCTGATGGAGAAGACGCTCGGCATCGACAAGCGCCGCGACCTGCCCGAGTTCAAGCGCGAGACGCTGAAAAAGTGGTTCTCCGAGCGCGATTCGACCGTCGGGGAGCCCGTCCGACGCGCCGTCCTCTACCCCGACCTGTACACGAACCACGTGCAGGTCGAACGCGGGAAGGCGGCCGTCAGGGCGTTGGAGGCTCTCGGCGTGGACGTGGTCGTCCCCGACGTCTCCTCGTCGGGGCGGGCACCCCTCTCGCAGGGGATGATTGCCACGGCCGAGAAACACGCCCGCGAGGTGTACGACGGACTCGACCCGCACCTCGACGACGGGCGCGACGTGGTGGTCATCGAACCCTCGGACCTCGCGATGTTCGACAGGGAGTACGAGAAACTCCTCCCCGAGGACGCCCAGCGTCGCCTCTCGGAGAACTCCTACGAGGTGATGGAGTACGTCTTCGGCCTGTTGGAGAACGGGGCGGACGCGGACGCACTCGAACCGCCCGCCGGAGGTGACGACGGTGACGTCGCCTACCACAGTCACTGCCAGCAACGGACGCTCGGACTGGAGGGATACACCGAGGCGGTCCTCGAACACCTCGGCTACGACGTGCTCACCTCGGACGTCGAGTGCTGCGGGATGGGAGGGTCGTTCGGCTACAAATTTGAGTACTACGAACTCAGCATGGACATCGGCGGCGAACTCAAGCGGCAGTTCGAGACCGAAGAGGCCGGCGACCGAACCGTCGTCGCCTCCGGCACCTCCTGTCTCGACCAACTCGACTCCCTTCTCGACCGGTCGAGCAGACACCCCGTCGAGTTGGTCGCGCCGGACCGTCCGTAGCGTCGCCTCCGCGCGGCCGACCCCTCGTCGTCGCTCGCCGTTCGACGGGTTCGTCGCCGCCAGCGGACGTAGAGGGCCGGAGGAGCGTCTGACGGCCGTCTGCCGCGACTCGTCGCGTCGGCGGCCGACGCGGCGAAGGCTACGAACTATTAAGTCGGATGACTTCAAGAGAGTGCACATGGACGGGACCCCCGAAGAGATAACGACGCTTGTCGGCCGCGAGGTCTACTCCAACAACGGGGTGTTCGTCGGGGAAGTCGAAGACATCCGACTCGACCTCGACCGACAGTCTGTCACGGGACTCGCACTCACGGCACTCAACGACGAACTGTTCAGAGACCGCATCGACCCCGGGAAGGGCGTACTCATCCCGTACCGCTGGGTACGCGCCGTCGGCGACGTCATCCTCATCAACGACGTGGTCGAACGGCTGAAAGACCCCGAAGAGGAAGAAGAGAGCTCGGCTATCGCCTGATTCGGTCCTCAGCTTCCGTTACTGCTCTCGGAACTTTCGACGCCCATCGCCTCGAAGAGCTTTCTGCGGACGGCCTCCTCGGTCAGTTTCAACAGGGTGCCGCGGTTGTCCTCGTTCGTCTCGATGCCGGTGAAGATGCCGAGCGGAATCTCGACGGACCCCTGCGTGGAGTGGCCGCCCGCGTCGCCGATGTCCTCGAAGGCGTCCTGCAGGACCTTCCCGATGTTCATCCGGATGTCCTTCGACCGAGCCGAGAGGTAGATGTTGTCGTCGGCGATGCCGAACACCGCCGTCGTCGTGATGCCTTCGAGCTTCAGGAGGTGTTGGGCGGCCTGCCCCAACGCGTCCCTGTCGCGGATGAACCCCGCGTTCGAGACGAGGTGACTCCCCTGTACCTCGCGGTTCTGAATCGCCTCCGCCAGCACGTCCAGCGTCTCGGCGGACATGGAGGGCGACTCCACCTGTTCGAGGGTGTCGTGGTTCGCGAACGGGTAGAGGTACGCCGCCGCGGTGAGGTCCGCGGGCGTCGTCTCCCGCTTGAAGTCCAGCGTCTCGGAGCGGATGCCGTACAGCAGAGCGGTCGCGACCGCTTCGCTCGGACTGAGGTCGAACTCCTGAATGTACTTCGTGAGGATGGTCGAGGTCGAGGAGACGTTCGGCCGCACGTCCATGAACGCCGCGTCGATGTCCTCGCCCGGTTCGAAGTGGTCGATGAAGATGTCTATCTCGGCTGTGACCTCCGGTTCGGAGGACTTCATGTGGTCTACGAGGGCCACCGCGCCGTACTCCGAGAGGGGCGGCGCGTCGGCGAGTCGGACGAGTTCGATGCCGAGGAGGTTGACGAAGGCGCGGTTCTCTTGGTGGCCGATTTCGCCGTCGTAGAGGATGTCAGATTCGAGGTTGTGCTCCGACGCGATTGCTTGCAAAGCCACGGCGCTGGCGATGGAGTCGGGGTCGGGGTTGTCGTGGGTGAGGATGGCCAGTCCGTCGTTCGTCCCCTCCAGGAGTTCGGCCAACTGCCGCGCCTTGTACTCTAACTCGCCCGATTCGAGCGACCGAAGCGCGGAGTCGGCGATGACCTCCGAGGGGTTGATGACGACGTCCGCCCCCAGTTCGGAGAGTTCGTCCTCCGAGACGGGGTCGGAGGCCCGGACGACGATGAACTGCTCGCCGCCGCTCTCCCGAATCGCGGAGACGGCCGCCTTGTTCGCCTCGACGTCCGACGAGAGGATGAGAACCACGTCCCGGTCCGTCACCACCTCCGCGACGGCCGGGTCGGCGATGTCGGTCGTCTGCGCGTTCAAATCTTGGTCGCGGAGTGCCTCGACCCGACTCTCGTCTTTGTCGAGGATGAGCACGCTCTTGCCCTCCTCCGCTAACTCCTCGGCCACCGCGTGACCCACGCTCCCGCACCCCAAGATTGCGTAGGTAGACATCGAGGAGATAGTGACCCCAGCGCTCATGTTACTTGCAATTCTGTCGGACGACACTTAACAGCACCCGTTTCGACGAGTGCCGGGACGCTCCGTCGGCGGTTCTCCGCGGCCCGTACCGCCGTCCGCACCGGACCGAAAGGAAACACATTTAGTTACCCCTCCGTTACGAGAAATTGCGAGGGCCGGTAGCTCAGTTAGGTAGAGCGTCTGACTCTTAATCAGACGGTCGGGGGTTCAACTCCCTCCCGGCCCGTACGTAGACCGGCGAGCGACAGCGAGCAGTGTCGAGGCGCGGAGGGGGGAGTCGAACCAGACGAGACGAAGCGAGTCTCGGCGCGGTTCAACTCCCTCCCGGCCCGTTTCCGTTCGTTCGAGAGCGAAGTCGTCTCCTGTCTCTCTCGTCACCCCGGCGAACGCGGAGCGTCCGCCGCGCCGATGCACACCGCGTTTCCAGTAAAAACCGCAAGGCGGCGGTCCGTCGGGAACGACATTCCCCCGGCGTCACCCGCCGCGTCGAGACTCTCACCGCTTCCGACAGTTTCGACTGGTTTAGGTGTCTCTCCGAACGAGAGGGAGGAAATGCCGCCGGAAGATAGAACGGGAGTCGTCCTTTTCGTCGTCGCGGTCGCACTCGTCGCCGTATTCGGCGCGATAAAGGGCGTCAACGAACGCCTCGTCGCCGCCGCCGTCGCGACGGCGTCACTCACCCCGTCTCTGAGCGCGGTTCCGTCAGGCTTGGGCAGTTTCCTGCTGCTCGCTTGCCTCGCCGTCGGGAGCGTACTTCTGCTCCGCGCGGTACTCGGTCCGTGACGACGCCGTATCGGTCACCCGGCGGTCGTCGACGAGTTCCACCGCGCGCCACGCGTTGCCGCGCATGCCGACGGACTCCATCTTCAACGGAAGCGTCGTCCCCGCGGGCAACCGTTCGAGCGTCTCCCGAACCTCGTCGGACTCGCACTCGACCACCTGCCGAACCTCGCTGTCCGACTCGACTCTGACCGTCATCGCGCCGTGGTCGTTCATCGGCCAGACGATTCGAACCGCGCGTACGTCTCCTGTCGCCGGGGTGATGTTTTGGCTCATACTAGTCTCTGTCGGCTCCTACCTCCATAAACTCTCTTTTGGCCATCGCAAGTTTACTTCTGGAAATTAAGAATAGTTGTATCGATAGTGATGATAACTGAGTGTCAACTCCGCGGGAGGGACGGTTCTCCCTACGCCTCGTCGTCGAGCAGTTCGTCCAAGAGCGTCTCCAAACTGTAGTTCTGAAGCACCCGGTGACTGTCCCGGAGCGTCGAGATGACGAACGTGGAGTTCGTCCGCTGAACCTCCTCTATCGTCTCGAAGTCGGTGATGAGACGCTCGACCATCTCCCGCCCCGAGAGGTGCGCGACGACGATGAAGTCCGTCTCGCCCATGGTGAAGTACGCCTGCGTCACGCCCTCGACGTCCAGTATCTTCTCCTCGAAGTCGTGGTGGGACCCGCTGTAGTCGGCGAGGATCTCGACGAGGACGGTGACACCGAGTCCCACCTCCTCGACGTCGATGTCGTAGAGGTCGTTCTCGATGATACCCGCCTCGCGGAGGTTGTTCAGTCGATAGTGGATGGTCGAGACGGGGATGTCCGTCTCCTCGTGGAGTTTCTCGGGGCTCCCCGTCTCCAAGTCGGCGATAGCCTTCAGCAGGCGGATGTCGCGTTCGTCCATGACCGGTTACGCGACGATTCGTCTCCGGTCGCTTAACATCCACCGCTCTCGGACCGGCGGAACCCCTTGCTGGTTCCTCTCACGCACACCGTTTGTATCGATCTTTCAGTAACCAAATTCGCGTTTGATTGTATTCAAATTCAATTCAGAGCAATCTGTTGTAGACAGGTTTAACAACCACCGTCCCAGACGGAAGAGACACCTCGATGAATCCACTCTCTCGATTCGGTTCTGCAGGACGCGACGCGGCGTTGTTTCTCACGCTCGCGTGCTTCTGGGGCACCTCGTTCGTCGCTATCGAAGTCGGACTACCGCACTTCCCGCCGATGCTGTTCGCGGGCGTTCGCTACGCGGCGGCCGGCGCGATAATCCTCGCGTACGCCGCCGTCACCGCCGACAGGCTGCTCCCGCGCGGGCGTGACGAGGTAGCGAGCGTTCTCGTCGCCGGCGGCCTCATCATCGGCATCTACCACGGCCTCCTCTATCTCGGGCAGATGCACGTTCCGGGCGCCATCTCCTCGGTGGTCGTCAGCCTCTCGCCGGTTCTGACGGCCGTCTTCGCCGCTCTCATCCTCGACGAGTCGCTCGACCGGTTCGGTGCGCTCGGCTTCCTCCTCGGCATCGCGGGCGTCGTCGTCGTCGCCGACCCCGACCCGGCGAACCTCCTGTCTGCGGACATCCTCGGTATCGGCCTCATCTTCCTCGGGTGCGCGACGTTCGCCCTCGGCGCGGTTCTCACCCGCCCCCTCCGCGTCAGTCTCCCCATCGAGTCGATGCAGGGGTGGGCGATGCTCCTCGGGGCGGGCATCCTCTTTGCGGCGGCGGCCGCCCGCGGCGAGTCGCCCGCGAGCATCGAGTGGACGTTCCCCGCCGTCGTCTCTCTGGCGTACCTGACGCTCGTCTCCGGCGTCGTCGCCTTCCTCATCTACTTCACGCTGTTGGACCGCGTCGGGGCCACCGAGATAAACCTCATCGGCTACCTCGAACCGGTCGTCGCCTCGACGGTGAGTTGGGCGGTTCTGGACCACGTCGTCGGCGCGCAGACCCTCGTCGGGTTCGTCGCCGTCTTCGCCGGGTTCGCACTCGTCAAGCGCGACGCGCTTCGCACCCGACTCGGACTCACCGACCCCGCCACTCCGTCGTCGCACGGGTACGACGCCGACTGAGGGCGGGCGGTCGTCGATTTCCGAACCGAAACTAACTTTCGCCAGTTGCGTACATCTCCGGCGTGAACCGGGATACGCTGCAGTTTTACTCGCTCTACCTCACTCGATTCGCCGGCGGATTCGGCTTCATCACGCTCGTCACCCTCCTCGGGAAGTACATCAACGTCCTCGACCCCTCGGCGGTGACGGTTCTGGGAGTCACGCTCGGTGCGGGGTTCGTCATCGGGATGTTCACGACGGGGTTCACGCTGGCGCAGACGGCCGCCGTGGTCCCCCTCGCGTGGGCGGGCGACCGATTCGACAAGCGGAACGTTCTCCTCGGGACGCTCCTCCTCGGCGCAGTCGCGTACGGTCTCTTCCCCCTCGTCGATTCGAGCCTCTCGTTCATCCTCGCGCGGGCGTTGCAGGGCGTCGCCGTCACGGGTGCGAGCCTCATGTCTCTGGCCCTCGTCGGCGAACTCGCGGAAGCCGGGACGCGGGCGAACCGCATCGGGAAGGCCAACGCCGCTTCCTTCGCGGCGTCCATCCTCGGGAGCATCTCCGCCGGCCTCCTGTACGACGCCCTCGGCTTCTCGCCCATCTTCTCGATAATCGTCGCCCTCCTCTCCGTGGCGACGGTCGGCGTCTGGTTCTTCCTCGACCCCGACGAGACGACCATCCGCGGTTTCCCCTTCTCCGACCTCGCTCTCAACCGGCGCATCCTCACGATAGCGACGTTCCGGACGCAGTACGCCGTCGCGGTCACCCTCGTCCGGACGTGGGTCCCCATCTACGCCGGAGTGGCCGCCGCGAGCGGCGGACTCGCCTACGGCGGCCTCGCCGTCTCCGTCACCGTCGTCGCGGAGAAGTTCACGAACATGCTGTTTCAGCCCACGATGGGCCGCTACTCCGACGAGTACGGCCGGGCGGCGTTCGTCTTCGTCGGCGGCGGGTGCTACGGACTCGTCGCCCTCTGCGTCCCGTTCTCGCCGGTCATCGGAACCGCGCTCGGACTCCCCGGCGCGCTCCCGATTCTCGGTCCTCTCTCGCCCGCGTTCCTCCCCCTCGTCGGCCTTTCGGGACTCCTCGGCGTCGCCGACAGCCTCCGCGAACCCGCGAGCATGGCGCTGTTCGCCGACGAGGGAACCGAAGACGGCGGCGTCGCCGCCTCGTTCGGCATCCGCGACCTGCTCTGGCGGCCCGGAAGCGTCGCCGCGCCCCTGCTCGGCGGCTACCTCATGGCCGACGTCGGCATGGAGTGGGTGTTCTACGTGGGCGGTCTGTTCGCCCTCACCGGCGTCCTCACCTTCCTCGCCGTCCTCGTCCGCGACTTCGGCACCCGCGCGCTCGCCGAGTGGTGACGCCGCGAGGAGTCGTCGTCCGAGCGCTCCGGGCCTAGTGTCAATACGCTCTCACCCGTAGCGAACGTATGGACCGACTCAGCACTCCCCCGAGACAGCGACTCCTCGCGTCGCCCCTCGGTTCGGTTACGGCGACTCGGCCGTTCGAGTCGCTGAAGACGCGTTCGCTCCCCCGAAAGTTCGCCGGGTACCGCGTCCGTGCGGCGGCGGACGTGGCCCTCGGGTCGGGTCCGGCGGCGTTCCTTCGCGAGGCGGACGCGCCCCCGGCCCCGCACCTCCACGACAGGATAGAGACGGCCCTCGCGCGGTACGCCGACGTCCGCGAGGCGTACGAGGAACTGCTCGAACGCTGGGAGGCCGTCTTCTGGGGCGACGTCGAGGCCGGTCCGGACCAACGGGTCGAACTCGAACGCGAGCGACGGCGCATCTCCGAGGCGCACGCCCGCCCGAACGACGTGTTCGGCTTCCTCGCGCGGGGCCACTACGTCCCGCCGGTGAAGTACGACGTGCCCGACCCGGACGCCGCCGCGGAGAAGTGGGCGCACGAACTCGCCGAACCCGAACGCCTCTACGGCTTCTCCGACGCCACGGTGACGGAGGCGCTTCCGCGCGTCACCCGGTCGGCGACGGTGGCCGGTCCGGGGACGACGGAGTTCAGACTTCGCTTCGAGACGCCGGCGCTCCACGTCGGCGACACCGCCACCGCGCGCGTCTACGAACCTGACGACGCCGAGGGCGCACTGCCGACGTTCGTGTTCTACTCCGGACTCGCGTCGCTCGGCGACCTGCTCCGCTACTGGCCCGAGGAGGAGGCCGTCGGCCGCCGCCTCGCGCGCGAGGGGTACCGCGTCGTCCTCCCCGACGCGCCGTGGCACGCCCACCGCGAACCGCGCGGGAGTTACAGCGGCGAACCGGCTCTCGCCCGCGCGCCCATCGGGATGTTCGAACTCTACGCCGCGGCGTCGAAGGAGGCGGGCGTCTTCGTCGATTGGGCGCGGACGGAGGGCGCGCCGCGCGTCGGCGTCGGCGGTGTCGGACTCGGCGGCACCGTCGCACTCCACGTCGCCGGGCGGTGCGACCTGTGGCCCGAGTCGATGCGCCCGGAGTTCGCCGCGCCCGTCGGCGCGCCGGGCGCGGTAGACCAGACCATCACGTCGAGCGACCTGTACGAAGCCCTCGATTTGGGCGACGCCCTCTCGGCCGCCGGGTGGACGGGTCGCCGCCTGCGCGACTTCGCGCCCCTTCTGAACCCGCCCGCGGAACCGGCGGTAAACCCCGAGCGGATTCTCGCCTTCTACGGGGCGGCGGACGAAACCGCCCCCGCGGAGACGACGGAGGCCCTCGTCCGGCGGTGGCGACTCCCCCGCCGGAACGTCACCGAGTGGGACTGCGGTCACGTCGGCGTCCGCACCCGCCTGATTCGCGGCGATTCGTACCGGCGGGCGGTGACGCGCGAACTCGACCGACAGACGATGCAGACGGAGACGGGAGCGACCGCCTGAGGGTACCTGACGCGACGGAACGCTCCGATTCCCCGTCCGCTAAGTTCTCCCTTTGAAACTGTTTCACGGGCTAACTCCCGCGTAATCGCCGGACGTGACCAGGGGTATCCCGAGCGGGCGACCCCCCGGTTTCGAACGTTTCATTCGTCCAACCGTCGGCGGCGTTTATCCGGCTTCTCTCCCATGTCACGAGTACACAGCCCCGGTACGGATGCCGGGAGGTGCCCCGTATGCAAGAACACGAACGAGCCACGGAACGTCGGACGGTGAGTATGGCCTCGGACGACTCTGCGGAACGTCGGACGATGAGTGTAATCTCGGAAATCAAACGCCACCTCCGGCGAGCGCTCGCGAAGGCGTGCGTCGCGCTGACCGGGTTGACGCTCGCCTTCATGCTCGCGCCGGTCTGGTGAGCGAGGTGACGACCGACTTCTCGTCCCTCCGGGCGGGACGAGACGGACGGACCGACGGGCGGCACCCCGCGAGCCGACGGGTGCGGTACCGTCGAAACGACCCCCGCGGCGGTTCGCCGCGACGACGGTAGAAAACGAGGCGAATCCGACCGCTCGACGGGTTACTCGTCGAGGAAGTCGGGTTCGATGCGCTTCTCTTCGTACTCCGACTGGAGGTGGTCGCGGAACTCCTCGACCGTAACGTCCTGCTGTTCCCGCTCTTTCCGGTCGCGCACGGAGATGGTTCCGGCCTCCTCCTCGTCGCCGCCGACGATTATCATGTAGGGGACGCGGTCCTCTTGGGCTTCGCGAATCTTCCGACCGAGCGTCCACGACCGGTCCTCGACGTCGACGCGGAAGTCGCCGAGTTCGTTCTTCACGCGGTGGGCGTAGCCGAGTTGGTCGTCGCTGATGGGGAGGATGCGCACCTGTTCGGGCGCCAGCCAGAGCGGGAACTTCCCGTTGAAGTGCTCGACGAGCACCATGAAGAAGCGCTCGTAACTGCCGTAGAGCGCGCGGTGGATCATCACCGGACGGTGCTCCTCGTTGTCCTCGCCCGTGTAGGTGAGGTCGAACCGCTCGGGCATGTTGAAGTCCACCTGCACCGTCGGGCCGTCCCAGTTGCGCCCGAGGGCGTCCTCGAAGGAGAAGTCTATCTTCGGCCCGTAGAACGCGCCGTCGCCGGGTTCGAGGTCGTAGTCGATGTTCTGGTTCTCCAGCACCGAGCGCAGTTGCGTCTCGGCCTGTTCCCAGATTTCGTCGCTGCCGACGGACTTCTCGGGGCGCGTCGCGAGCGCGACGTGCGCGTCGAGTCCGAACGTCTCCAGCACCTCGAAGATGGAGTCCATCACCTGCCGAATCTCCTGTTCTATCTGCTCGGGGCGGCAGAACAGGTGGCCGTCGTCGATGGTGAACGACCAGACGCGGGAGAGACCGGAGAGTTCGCCGCGTTGCTCCTTGCGGTACACCTTCCCGTCCTCGAAGTAGCGCACCGGCAGGTCGCGGTACGACCACGAGTGCTGGTCGAAGATGGTCGCGTGGCCCGGGCAGTTCATCGGCTTCAGGCCGTACTCCTCGTCGTTGACGTCGAGGAGGAACATGTCGTCGACGTAGTTGTCGTAGTGGCCCGACTGCTTCCACAGTTCCGTCCGGAAGAGGTGCGGCGTCTCGACGGGTTCGTAGTCGGCGTCGAGGTTCAAAGACTCGGCGTAGTCCGACAGTTCGTTGAGGATGCGCTTGCCGCTCGGGTGGTAGAGCGGAAGTCCCGGCCCCGTCACCTCGGGGATGGAGAAGAGGTCCATCTCGCCGCCTATCTTCCGGTGGTCGCGCTCTTTGGCCTCCTCGCGCCGTTCGAGGAACCGTTCGAGGTCCGACTCCGACTCGAACGCCGTCCCGTAGACGCGCGTCAGCGTCTCGTTGTCCTCGTCGCCGCGCCAGTACGCGGAGGAGATGTTGAGCAGTTCGACCGCGCCGATTTCGCCCGTCGATTCGACGTGCGGGCCCTTACAGAGGTCCTCGAACTCCCCTTGCACGAAGAAGGAGACGGGGTCCTCGTCGGCCGCCTCGTTCTCCAAGATGTCGCGTTTGTAGGGGTTGTCCTCGTACTTCTCTAAGGCCTCCTCGCGGGAGAGCAGTTCACGCTCGATGTCGAGGTCCTCCTCGACGATGGTCTCCATCTCCGCTTCTATCTCCGCGAGGTCCTCTTGGTCCAACTCGACGCCCGTCACGTCGTAGTAGAACCCCTCGTCCGTCGGCGGGCCGATGGCGAGTTTCGCCTCCGGGTACAGTCGCTGAAGCGCCTGCGCGAAGACGTGCGCGGCCGAGTGGCGGAGGACGTCCAGATACTCGTCGCTCTGGTCCGTGACGATGACGACGGTGGCCCCGTCGCGGACCGGCGACGCCTTGTCCACGAGTTCGCCGTCGACGACGCCCGCCACGGTGTCGGCCCCGAGACCGGGTCCGATTTCGTACGCGACGTCTTCGACCGTCGCCCCCTCCTCGACGGGTAACTCCGTGCCGTCGGGGAGCGTCACAACGATTTCACTCATATGCGGTGGGAGTCGGAGCGCACGAATAAGTGTTTTTGAGTGCCGCCACGGGTTCCCACGGGCGGGTGACCGGTTTCGCGACGTGAAGCCGGGCGCACCCCGGCGTCGAGGACGTTCGAGACTCGCCGTCCCCCGCGGTCCGGCCGAACCGCGACCGGACGGTGGCCTCCGCCGGAAAACGCCGTTCTCCGGAGTTCTCCGAGACGAGAAATACTGTGTATTCTGAAAAGTACTTTTCAATGTCAACTCTGACGATACAACGGATGGATCTCTGTTCCCTCTCTCGACGCGACGCCCTCCTCGGTATCGGTTCGAGCCTCGCGGCCGGCGGCGGGGACGTGTTGGGCGGGACTGCCGACGACGACCTGTGCGACTTCGAACAGTCGGACGGCGGCGGCGGACCGGTGACGGCCTGTTCGTTCAACGTCCTGCACGAAACCTCGGACGAGGAGTATCCGTGGGAGTCTCGCCGTCCCCGCGTCACCGAGGCGATCGACCGAATCGCCCCCGACCTACTCGGCGTCCAGGAGGCTCGTCCCGGCCGGTTCGCCGACCTGAAAGAGGCGTTCTCCGACTACGAGTGGTACGGCCCCGGCCGCGAGGGGGGCGACGAGAGCGAGGCGGTGCCCGTCGCTTGGCGGAGCGATCGGTTCGAGGTGCGGGAGACGGGGGAGTTCTGGCTCTCGGAGACGCCCGGGAAGCCGAGCACCGGTTGGGACGCCCGAAACCCGCGGATCGCGACGTGGGCGACTCTCACCGACGGAGGAACGGGGACCGATCTCTGGTTCTGCAACACGCACGTCTCGTGGGCCAACGAGGAGACGCGCCGAAACTCCGCCGAGTTACTCCGCCGCCGGGCGGTCGAACGCGCGGAGAACGGCGAAACCGCGGTCGTCACCCTCGACCTCAACGCCGCCCCCGAGTCCCCTTCGTACGAGGTTCTCACGGGTGGGACGGACGCCGCGAGTCCCGTCGCCGACGGCCGAAGCGAGGCCGAGGAGGAGTCGGTGTCCGGCCCCGAGAAGACGTACCACGCCTTCAACGACCGGCCCAAAGAACGGGTCGATTACGTCCTGACCCCCGAGGCGGCCGACGTCCGCGAGTACCAGACGCTCGACGTTCGAGAGGGGGAGTACCGCTCCGACCACTTGCCCGTCGCCGCGACGTTCGAGTTCTGACGTGGTGGTTCGTTGACCGACCCGATTCGATCCGTCGAACCGGTACCCTCGATCGAAGGTGTGACCCTCCGTACCGTCTCCTCAGACTGAGATACTCGCACTCGGCGAGAAGACTTTAGCGAGTGAACAGACACGAACAATCGTTATGGATGTAGAACGATTGTCACGACGGAAAACGCTCGTCGGCGTCGGTGCCGCTCTCGGAGTTGTCGGTAGTCCGAGTGTTCTGGGAAGCGCTTCGGCCGAGGGGACCGCGGATGAGACGACGGAGGAACCGACCGAGGAGAAGACGGAGTACGAGCAACCGGACGGGGACGGAGTCCTCGCGGCCTGTTCGTTCAACGTTCGGTACGACAACCCGGAGGACGACTACCCGTGGGAGTCGCGCCTGCCGCGAGTCGTCGAGGTGGTGGACCAACTCGACCCCGAACTCCTCGGCGTGCAGGAGGCGCAACCGAACCAGTTCGCCGACCTGCGAGAGACGGTCACCGACTACGAGTGGTACGGCGTCGGCCGCGAGGGCGGCGACGAGAGCGAGGCCGTCCCCATCGCGTGGTCGAGCGGTCGGTTCGAGGAACGGGACAGAGGGGTGTTCTGGCTCTCGCCGACGCCCGACGAACCGAGCATCGGGTGGGGCGCCGAGAACCCCCGAATCTCGACGTGGGTCAGCCTGACTCACGGCGAGACGGGGACCGACCTCTGGTTCTGTAACACGCACTTCTCCCACGTCGACCCCGAGGCCCGCCGCGAATCGGCCACCATCGTCCGGGAACGGGCGATGGAACGTTCGGAGAACGGCGAGATGGTCGTCATCACGGGTGACCTCAACTCCATCCCGACTGAACCGCCGTACCACATCATCGCGGGTCGGACGGGCGCCGGTCCGAGTCCCGTCGTCGACGGCCGTCGCGAGGCCGGAACGAATTCGGTGTACGGTCCGTGGGGCACGTTCCACGACTTCACCGACGAGTTGGAGGACCGAATTGACTACGTCTTCACTCCCGAGGAGGCCGAGGTGCTCCAGTACCGGACCCTCGGAATCCGTGAGGGGGCGTACCGGTCCGACCACCTGCCGGTCATCGCGCACTTCGAACCCTGACGGGGCGGGCGGCCGTCCCGTGGTCGGGTCTCCGCCGAGTGGCCCGACCACACGCTTAACTGTCACGCCGCGGAGGATTGTGTATGCGATTCGACCGACAAAGCGGCGTCTTCATGCACCTGACATCGCTCCCCGGGCCGCACGGCATCGGCGACTTAGGGGATGGTGCCCGGACGTTCGTCGATTGGCTCGACTCGGCGGAGCAGTCGCTGTGGCAGTTCTGCCCGCTCGGTCCCACGTCGTCGGTCCTCGGCAACTCGCCGTACCAGTCGTACTCGGCGTTCGCCGGCAACCCCCTGCTGGTCAGCCTCGAACGACTCCGAGAGCGGGGATACCTGACGGACGAGGAGTTAGAACCCGTCCCCGACTTCTCCGACCACGAGGTGGAGTACGACCGCGTCGGCGACTACAAGCGCGAGAAACTCCGGGCGGCGTTCGACCGCTTCGAGGAGGTGGCGACGAGCGACGAACGCGAGGCGTTCGAGGCGTTCCGCGACCGGGAGTCCGCGTGGTTGGACGGGTACGCCCTGTTCATGTCGCTCCGGACGCGGTACGACGGGGCGTGGGTGGACTGGCCCGAGGAGATACGCACCCACGACGAGGACGCCCTCGAACGCCACCGCGAGGAACTGGACGCGGAGATACGCTACCGCGAGTTCGTCCAGTTCGTCTTCGACCGGCAGTGGCGCGACCTGAAGGAGTACGCCAACGAACGCGGCGTGCGGTTGGTCGGCGACCTGCCCATCTACGTCGCCCTCGACAGCGCAGACGTGTGGGCCGCCCCCGAGGCGTTCGACCTGACCGAGGAGAACGAACCGGCGGTGGTCGCGGGCGTCCCGCCCAATCCCGGCGACGACGGCCAGTCGTGGGGCAATCCGCTCTACGACTGGGAGTACCTCCGCGAGAACGACTACGACTGGTGGATGGACCGGCTGAAACGGCTCTTCGAACTCGTGGATATCACCCGCATCGACCACTTCAAAGGGTTCGACGAGTACTGGGCCATCCCCGCGGGCGAACCGCCCGCCGCGGGCGAGTGGCGCGAGGGGCCGGGCGCGGAGTTCTTCGAGGCCGTCGAACGCGAACTCGGCGACCTGCCGTTCGTCGTCGAGGACCTCGGCTTCATCGACCGAGGGGTGGTGAATCTCCGCGACCGGTTCGACTTCCCCGGCATGCGCGTCCCCCAGTACGCGGCGTGGTGCGAACAGGGCCACATGTACCAACCGATGCACTACCCCGAGAACTGCGCGGCGTACACCTCGACGCACGACACGGACACCCTCGTCGGGTACTACGGGGACCTGCCGGGCGACCAGCGGGACTGCCTCCACTACAACATCGGCGCGGACGGGTCGGAGATTCACTGGTCGATAATCGACGCCGTCTGGCGGTCGAACGCCGTCCTCGCGTTCACGACGATGCAGGACGTCCTCGGACTCGGGTCCGAGGCCCGGTTCAACGTCCCCGGCACCGCCGAGGGCAACTGGCGGTGGCGGTGCACCGAGGAGGGGTTCGACGACGACTGCGCGAACCGCCTCGCCGGCCTGACCGACGAGCACATCCGCGACTGACTGACCGAATCTGCCCTCACCGGCCGACCCCGCCCGCGACTGCCGGCCGAACCCGTCGGATTTCCCGACGATACGCGGAATTATCTCGTAGACCGTCGTAGGCCGCGGCAGTGACTCGACGTGACCGACCGGCCGCCGGCGACGGTACCGCCGCGGCGTCTCTCCCTCCGAGGTTCGCACCCGTTCGACGGCGCGAACCGCCCCGCTCCGAACCGGCCGACGACGAAATCCGAGGACGCGGAGTTCGGTAGTTTTTCTTGTCGTACGGAAGATATTCTCCCGTGGTTACACGACGACTCGGCTACGGTTCGTTGGCGCTCGCACTCACGTTCAGTTTCGCCGCGGCGTTCGTCGCGACGACGGCACTGTTCGGCGACGCCACGGTGGGCGATCAGTCGGTGAACGTCCTCGTCCGGAAGGTGCTCACCGTCGGAACGGTTCTCACCGCCGCCTACGGCGTCTACGCCATCGTCACGCACGCCGTCGGCGGGCGGTTCGAGAACAAGCGGCGCGTCCACGACGCGCGGAACGTGCTTCGCCTCTGCTTCGGGGCCGTCGCCGCCGTGGGCGTCCTCGGCGTCCTCACCGAGGAGTGGGTCGGGGTGTTGCTCTCCCTCGGGGTGGTCGGGTTCGCCATCACCTTCGCCCTCCAACAGCCGATTCTCTCGCTCATCGGGTGGTTCTACATCATGCTCAAGCGTCCGTTCGCCGTCGGCGAGCGAATCGAAGTCGAGGACACCCGCGGCGACGTCATCGAGGTGGGATTTCTGGCGACCGAACTGTGGGAGATTCACGGCCACCTCGTGACGACGAATCAACCGTCCGGCCGGGTCGTCACGGTTCCGAACGCGCAGTTTCTCACCTCGCAGGTGAAGAACTACTCGACGCTGTTCGAGTACGTCTGGAGCGAACTGACGATACAGGTCGCCTACGAGACGGACCTCGCGTTCGCCCGACAGACGATGATAGACGTGGCCGACGACTACCTCGGCGACGAGATGGAGGCGGCGATAACGATGTACCGGCGGCGACTCGCGCGCACCCCGGTGGACCTCGACGTACCCGACCGGCCGACGGTGAACATCGTCCAGACGGAGTCGTGGGTCGAACTCCACCTGCGCTTCCTCTCGCACCCGCGCCGCGTGACGAAGACCAGAAACGCCCTCTACGAGCGCATCTTCGAGGAGTTCAACGAACACGACGAACGCGTGAAGTTCCCCCTCGGGCGTAACCGCTGAGGCGTCGGCCCCGCCGCGAACCGCGCATCGAAACCCCGAAACGGGCCGCGACCCTCTCGCGGCACGATGGCGTTCGAAACCGGTGCCCTCCCCTTGGCGGACGTGGACGGCCCCTTCGACCTGCAGGCGACGGTAGAGAGCGGTCAGTCCTACCTCTGGGACCGCGCGGACGGTCGGATGTACGACTCGATCGACGTCCACGGCGGCGACGCGTGGTACGAGACGGTCGTCCCGCCGATAGACGGCGTCTGCGACGAACGGACGGTCGTCCGCGTCCGGCAACTCGACGACAGACTGGAGTGGGAGGCGACGGGCGACGCCGTCCCGATTCTCAGACACCTCCTCCGGTTGGACGACGACTTGGACGCGATTTACGACGCGACGCCCGAGGACCCCCTGCTCGAACGCGCCTACGAGACCTACGAGGGGATGCGAATCGTCCGCGACCCGCCGTTTCCCTGCCTGATTTCGTTCATCTGCTCCGCGCAGATGCGCGTCTCCCGCATCCACGGGATGCAGATGGCTCTCGCGGAGGCGTACGGCGAGGAAATCGAAGTCGAGGGGCGAACGTTCGAGGCGTTCCCCTCGCCGGACCGACTCGCAGGACGGACGGAGGCGGAACTGCGCGAGTTGGGTCTCGGCTACCGCGCGCCGTACGTTCAGCGTACCGCCGAGATGGTCGCGGGCGGCGAGGACCCGCTCGACGCGACGGAACTCGAGTACGAGGCGGCCCGCGATAGACTCACCCGGTTCGTCGGCGTCGGCGACAAAGTGTCCGACTGCGTCCTTTTGTTTTCGCTCGGGTTCCTCGAAGCCGTCCCCCTCGATACGTGGATTCAGTCGGCTATCGCCGACCACTACCCCGACTGCGACCGGGGGACGTACGCCGAAACCTCCCGGGCGATTCGACGGCGACTCGGCGGCGAGTACGCCGGATACGCCCAGACGTACCTCTTTCACTACCTCCGCGCGGGCGGCGAGTGAGGCGGTCGGAGAGACGGCGTTTGCAGCGGTATTCGCGGCGTCTCTCCCCGTCGATTTCGGGGGCCTTCCGCCGTCCGTCTCTCACTGCGTACCGGACTCTCTCGCCGTCTAGAGACTCATTTCGCGTGACGCACGGGCGAAGTTTCTTGCCGCAGGCAACGCTACATTCTACTGTCATGGATTGTAGAGTCGTCGTCGAGGCCGCAGTTCCGGTGTACGACGTCGAGACGCCCGACGAGGCCATTCGCATCGCCATCTCGAAGACGGGCGAGATGCTCAATCCGGACCTCAACTACGTCGAGATAAACATGGGGTCGCGGACCTCTCCGTCGGGCGAGGAACTACCCCCCGCGTTCATCGCCGCAGACGAGGCGCTCGTCGCCCTCGAACTGGAGATGACCGTCTTCAACGTCGAACAGGAGGAGCACGCCTCCCGAATCGCGCGGAAGGAGATCGGTCAACTCCTCGAGAACGTCCCGCTGAAAATCCTCCGGGTCGAGGAACTGCCGGACGAGGAGGACGAACGCGAGGAGTCCGACTCCACCGACTCCGTCGACGACGATGACGACGACCTCATCCCCGAGTTCGAGGAGCTCGTAGACGACTCCTGATGCGCCTCCCCGGCGACTCCCGCACTCCGCTTTTCTCTCAAACGTGCCGTTAAGATGGATATAACGAAGGAGATTCCGTTCCGCTATCGTATCGGTGCGGCGCCGTGCGACTCTCGACGCACGGTTTTCCGCGCGCCGGTAGTTGTCACTCGGCGGTGGAACTGACTGGGAGTAACTGAGTCGGTTGTACTCTCAGTCGGCCTTCGGAGCAACGCGCTCCTGCGTCGTCTCTTCGAACGACGAGGTGATGCCTTTCGCCAGTTTGAACACGGCTGCTTTGTGGTCTGTCTTGGACTTGTGGATAGACGTCGGCCGAACCCCAAGTTCGTTATACGCAGTAAGTGGAACGTCGTCGTCTTCCCACTGTTCTACGTGACTGTGTACTTCTGCGAGCAGGCCGTGCAGGTGGATGAGCTCCTGCTTCTTCATGAGCACCAGTTTGTTACAACCGGAGGATTATATTACTATCTTGACTCGCGTTAACACACGACTTCCAAAATCGGGCGAATCACCCGGTTAATTCATGCGTTTCCCGTGTTTTCAATCGTGAAGTTTATCGACTGTTATCAGTCATATAACGGCGCATCGGACGGGTGGCGTGAACGTTTTAGGGACCGCGTCCCCTCACGTCAGGTATGGACTACGAGGATACTCTCGACCGGGCGCTAGAGGAGACGCCGGACGTCGCGGAGGGTCAACATCGCTTCGAGGTCCCCGACCCGACGATTCGACAGGAGGGTAACGCGACGGTGTACGAGAACTTCGAGGACACGTACGACCGCCTCGCGCGCGACCCCGACCACCTGCTGAAGTTCCTGCAGACGGAACTCGGGACGAGTGCGAGCGTCGACGCCCGCGACCGCGCCCGGTTTACGGGGTCGTTCAAACAGCGTCGGGTCGCCGACGCGATAGACGAGTACGTCGATTCGTTCGTCCTCTGCGGCGAGTGCGGGTCGCCGGACACGCGACTCGTCGAAGAACAGGGTGCGACGGTGCTGAAGTGCGACGCCTGCGGGGCGCTCTCGCCGGTCCCCGACCAGTAACGCCGATCACAGCGCGCCGACTCGTTCTCGCCGCATCGCACGTTCCCGGTAGCGTCCGCTCCGTTACCGGGCGTATCGCTCCGTTTCACCGGACGGAGCCGCTACTGAAACTGTTTCACCGTTTCGAGGTCGCGTTCGGTCCGCATGAACTCGGAGAGTCGACGAGTCGTGCCGCAGCCTTCGCAGGTAAAGTTCTCCTTCGGGTCGAACAGATCAGTCGGCGCGGACTCCCAGTCCTTCCGACATTCGGGACACAACAGACGGACAAAGGCTTCGACCATGTGGGCAGGTGACACTCGGCATGTCAATAAATGTTTCCGCGAATATGATAAACGCGACCGAAAGACGGCAGCGACGGGGAGAGCGCCGAGTTACAGAGAGACAAAGGAGAGAAGACGGAAAGAGAGAAAGAAGAGAGCCGTGGGCGGTTACCGTCGGCGTCACCGAAGTCCCCGCACCGCTGAGCGATTTACGCGAAGATTCCTCGGTCGTCCGCTTCGAGGAGCTCTTTGTAGCGGTTGCGGATGGTGACCTCCGAGATGCTCGCCACGTCGCTGACCTGACTCTGCGTCACCTTCTCGTTGGTGAGCAGGGCGGCCGCGTAGACGGCGGCGGCCGCGAGGCCGACCGGCGACTTCCCGGAGTGGATGCCGGACTCCTTGGCGTTGCGCAGTAGCCGGCGCGCCTCACGTTCGGCCTCGTCGGAGAGGTCGAGGTCGGAGGCGAACCGCGGGACGTACTGCTCGGGGTCGGCGGGCTCGATTTCGAGCTTCAGTTCGCGGACGACGTAGCGGTACGTCCGGGTCAGTTCCATCTTGTCGACGCGGGAGACGCGCTCTAACTCGTCGAGCGAGCGGGGGGTACCCGCCTGCCGCGCCGCGGCGTACAGCGACGCCGTCGCGACGCCCTCGATGGAGCGTCCCGGCAGCAGGTCGTCGCTGAGCGCGCGGCGGTAGATGACCGAGGCGGTCTCTCGGACGTTCTCGGGCAGGCCGAGCGCCGAGGCCATCCGGTCGATCTCGCCGAGCGCCTGCTTCAGGTTGCGCTCCTTGGAGTCGCGGGTGCGGAACCGCTCGTTCCACGTGCGGAGACGCTGCATCTGTTCGCGCTGACGCGCCGACAGCGACTTCCCGTAGGCGTCCTTGTTCTGCCACCCGATGTTGGTCGAGAGACCCTTGTCGTGCATCATGTGGGTCGTCGGTGCGCCGACGCGGGACTTCGAGTCGCGCTCCGAGGAGTTGAACGCGCGCCATTCCGGCCCGCGGTCCACGGAGTCCTCCTCGACGACGAGTCCGCAGTCCGCACAGACGGTCTCGCCGTGTTCCTCGTCGGCGACGAGGTCGCCGCCGCACTCGGGACAGGTCTCTTCGCGTTCGGTCTCGTTCGTTCGTTCTTCGGTCTGTTCGTCGGTAGTCTGCTGTCGATTCGTGCTGACGTACTCTCGGATTGTTGTATCGCTCATGGTGTTGGGTGTTGACGCAGACTCGCCCCGGACCGGTGGAAGATGAGAGAAAGCAGATGCCCGGACCAGATGAGTCCTTACCCTTAGTAAGGCGGCAAAGTACTTAAACCTTTGCCAAATTTCGGGGCGGTAAAACCGGCGTACGAAGCCTCAATAATCGTGAAATCCGCCGACTGGGTGATTCCTGTTTTCGGACAGAAGGACTACTTATACCTTTCGACATGATTATTCATTACATCCATCCCTCGCGCCGGAAGTACGCGAGGAGGATAAACGAGACGAACGCCATCCCTACCATCACCGCGGGGTAGCCGAACGCCCACTCCAGTTCGGGCATGTTGTACGGACTGTTCGCGAAGTTCATCCCGTACACCCCGACGACGAAGGTGAGGGGGATGAATATCGTCGCCACGACGGTGAGGCGCTTCATCACCTCGTTCGTGGACTGGGAGAGGGCGTTGAGGTAGATGTCGCGCGCGCCGCGCGCCAAGTCGCGGTACGTCTCAGTGAGGTCTACCACCTCTACGAGGTGGTCGTACACGTCGCGGTAGTAGCGTTCCGTCTGCTCTCGGACGTGAACGGCGTCCCCGCGGGAGAGGACTGCGATGGCCTCCCGCGTCGGCCAGACGACCTTCCGGAACGAGAGGAGGTCGCGTCTGACCGCGTTCAACGCCTCCAACACGTCCTCGTCGGGTTCCTCGAGCACGCCGTCCTCCACGTCTTCGATGGTGTCCTCCACGTCGTCTAAGAGGTCGAAGTAGTCGTCCACGATTCGGTCGACGACCCGGTAGGCGGCGAAGTCCGGGCCGTACTGGAGCGTCCGCCCGTCGCGGTTCTCCACCGACCGCCAGACGCGCGACACCGCGCTCACCGGCCCCTCCTCGTCGGTTATCGTGACCAACCACTCGGGGCCGAGGAACAGTCCGACCGGCCGCGTGCGAACCTCCTCGTCGAACGTGGTCTCCCCCCGGCGGAGCATCGCCGTCTTCACGAGGACGAACGTGTGTGCGGGGTACTCCTCGGTTTTCGGCCGCACGTCGTTCTGGATGTCCTCGACCGCGAGGGGGTGGACGCCGAACGCGTCGATTATCCGCTCTAGCTCCGCGTCCGTCGGGTCGGCGACGCGCACCCACGTCGTGCCGGGCGCGTCGCGCGCCTCTCTGAGGTCCGTCTCCGACTCGACCCGGAACTCGTCGACGTCGCCCGCGTCGTAGACGAGAGACGAAATCATTCCGCGGTCTCCCTGTCGATACTCCGGCCGATGGAGTAGAGCGTGACTCCGACCATCACGCCGATGACCGACGCGGAGCGACCGGGGTACGCCTCGACGGTTCCGGCGACGTACCCGACTACTCCCACGACGGTCAGGGCGATACCCGCGGTCCGCAACCTGTTCATGTCCGGTTCTTTCTCCGGGGGGAGAAAAGCGTTGTTCGGTCGACGGCGGCCCGGTGCCCGGACGCGAACGTCCCGTCTGGGCGTCGTTCGCCGACTATGCGGGGTGCTGAATCGCCCGCATCATCGAGATGACGTTCTGCTGTTCACCGTTAAGCTGTTGCGGGTAGATGCCGATGGCGACCACGAAGTCGTCGCCGTCGCGGTACTTCGTGACGTGGACGTACACGTCCACCTGCCGCCCTTGGACGTTCGCCTTCCCGGCGAACTTCGTCACCTCGGTCTCCGTCCCTTGGACGGTGATAGTCCGCGAACTCACCTTCCGGACGTCCGAGAGGCCGCTGTATCGGTTCTGCACGAGTTCGACGAGGCGCGCGTTCGAGTAGTCGCCGATGGGGTTGAGCGTCTTCCCGGCGACTTCGACGGCGGGCGTCGAGACGACGGTGAAGACGCCCAACTTCGCCTCGACGACCACGAGGTCCAGCGACTTCTCGTACGTCGTCATCTTGTTCTCCGCGACGACCGTTCGCTCCTGCCCGGCGACGCTGAACGTGCGGTTCACCTCGACGGTCCTCGTCCCGTTCGAGGCGTACCCGGCGTTCGACGCGACGGACTCCTCGACGGCGGCCGGGTCGGCGGAGACGGTGAGCGGTTCCTGCCCGGTGAGAACGCCCACGCATCCGCTCGTCGAGACGAGCACCGCGACTGCGAGAAGGACGGCTACTGTACGGCTGATTTTCATAGTGTGCGACCGTTTCGCGCCGAGAGAAATAAACTACGTGGACCGCGCCGGAGGGTCGTCGGACGCGTCCTGCCTCCCGTTGTCGGCGTCACTCGCGTCACCGGCGTCGGCCACGCCGCGGGATTCGTTCACCCGCCGGACGACGCGTCCGCTGTACCAGTAGTAGGCGAGGGCGACGAACGGGAGGGTGAACGCCGCGCCGAACCATAGGTGCCGCGAGTGCCCCCAATCGACGCCCTGCCGCCGGAGCGACTTGATGTCGGCGCGGATCAGTCCGGCGAAGAAGATGTGCGTGACGAGGAAGACACCCGCGATTGCGCGCAGGACGACTCCGAATCCGATGTTCAGGAACGAGAGCACGAGTATGACCGCCGCTCCGGTACCCCAGATAACCGGGAGCACCTGCCGGTAGCGACCGCTCACCGTCGAGTCGTCCCGCTCTCGTTCGACGTCGCGTCCCCGCCTGTACCCGTCGCCGCTTGAACCGCGACTCATCTCGTCCGTTCTACTCGGCGCAGGCGGTAAAAGTCGTCGCGGTCAGCCGAGATATCGCACGTCCACGGCGTGGGAGTCGCCGTCGAGCGGAATCGTCACGCTACCTGCGAGCGAGTTCCGGACCGCCGCGCGCCACCGCTCGACGGCCTCGGCGTGCCGCGACCGGTGTCGCTCCCGCGTGTACGCCTCCTCGGACGCCCGCAGTTCGTCACCCGTCTCGTCTACGGTCGGGTACGGGAGGTTCGTCGCCAGAAACGCCTCGGGGTCGATGTGAAGCGGCGTCACCTCGCCGCCGTACTCGCCCTCTCCGCCCTCGACGTGCAACCGCGCGCGCATCCGCCCGGCGAACGGCGGCGTCACGCGGAGGACGGCGTCCGTCCCGCGCCGTTGGTTCGCCTCCAACGCCGTCACCACGTCGTCCGTCGTCACCGCGAGCGAACGGACGACGCGGGGGTCGGTCGAACCGCCGGCGTCGTCGGGCGCATCGACGGACGCGTCGCTCCGCGCCTCGTCGTCACCGTCCGACCGAGAGCGCTCGCCGTCCGCGCCCATCGGTCAGTCGCCCGCCGCCGCCCGCGGTTCGGCGTCCGGCCCGAGTTCGCCGCCGCAGTTCGGACAGTTCGCCCGGAACGAGCCCGGAGAAACCCGTGCGCCGCACTCTCGACAGACGAAGGACACCCGCTCGCTCATATGTACGACGCTACGTTATCGTCTCACAATGTTAAGAGTTGCCATGGTTCGGGGACGGGGACCACCCGCCGACGCGGTCCACGGCGGTGCGACCGCATCGAGAACGCATATACAAGGCCGACGTGAAGGGGTGGGTATGACCGACGGAACCCCCGCGGAGGCGGGATGGTTCGAAGACGCGGACGCCGGCGACGACGCGGCGGCGACGGCGATTCGCGAGGGCCGTGCGGAGGCGCCCGCGGACTGGCCGACGCGAGCCGTAGACGCCGGGTTCGCCGCCGACGAGTCGGACTACTACGAGAAACTCCGCGCTGCGACCATCGACGCGGCGCGCGACGCCGCCGCCGAACGCGAACGCGCAGACGACAAGCAACTGGTCCACGCCGTCAGGGCGATGGACGACGCCGAACGCACGGCGAACGAACTCGCCGAACGCCTCGCGGAGTGGGCCGGGACGCTCTACGACGACGCGGGCGTCGGCATCGACGGCGCGCGCGACATCGCCGAGAAAGAGCCCGAGACGCCGGTCGAGGAGCGAGTCGTCTCCCTCGCGGAACGCGTCGCGGACCTCGCGGACGAACGCGACGACCTGCGCGCGTTCGTCGAGACGCGCGCGCCGACGGCCGCGCCGAACCTCTCGGAGATGGCCGGGCCGGTGCTGGCGGCGCGACTCGTCGCCCTCGCGGGCGGTCTGGAATCGCTGGCGAAGAAGCCCTCCGGCACCGTGCAGGTCCTCGGCGCGGAAGACGCCCTCTTCGCGCACCTCCGGGGTCGCGGGTCCTCTCCCAAACACGGCGTCATCTTCACCCACGAGTACGTCCGCGGAACCCACCCCGAAAACCGGGGATCGGCCGCCCGCGCGTTCGCCGGGAAACTCGCCATCGCCGCGCGAATCGACCACTACGCCGGCGACTTCCGCCCGGACCTCCACGAGGAGTTGCGGGAACGCATGGAGACCATTCGCGCGCGGGAGGTGGACGAATGAGCGACTCCCTCCCCGAGGGCGTCGAACGCCGCAGGTTCGACGGCCGAGAGAGACTGGCGACGCGGGGGGCGACCGTCTACGGCGAACCGACCGACGAGGGGTGGCGCGCGTGGGACGCGGGTCGGTCGAAACTCGGCGCGATGCTCGAACTCGGCGTCGAGACGGGGTTAGAGGGCGGCGAGACGGTCCTGTATCTGGGGGCGGCCTCCGGGACCACCGTCTCGCACGTCGCGGACTTCGCCGGGCCGACGTACGCCGTCGAGTTCGCGCCGCGTCCCGTCCGCGACTTGGTCGGCGTCGCCGAGGACCGACAGAACCTCTTTCCCCTCCTGAAGGACGCCCGAAAGCCCGAGACGTACGCGCACGTCGTCGAGTCGGACGTGGACTGCATCGTCCAAGACGTGGCGACGCGGGGGCAGGCGACGGTCGCCCTCCGGAACGGGCGGTTCCTCGCCGACGACGGCGTTCTCCTCGCGGCGGTCAAAGCCAGAAGCGAGGACGTTCTCGAAGACCCTGCGGACGTGTTCGAGAGCGTCACCGACGAACTGTGCGAGGGGTACGAGATTCTGGAGACGGTGCGCCTCGACCGCTACCACGACGACCACCTCGGCGTGGTCGCGAAACCGAAGTAGGGGTTTCGCCCCTCCGCCTCGCCGGGGTCCACGACATATTTAATCGACCGTCTCGAACGACGGAGCGATGGAGCTAGGGTCCGCGGACGCGTTCGACCGGATGGGTACGCTCGGCGTCGAAGAGGAGTTCTACATCGTCGACGCCGACGGTCGCCCGACATCGGGCATCGCGGACTTGATCTACGACCACGAACCGTCGGGGATACTCGAAGGCCGCCTGGACCACGAACTGTTCCAGTTCACCATCGAGACGCAGACGCCCCTCATCGAACGCCCGGACGAGGCCGCAGAGAAAGTCCGCGCCGTCCGCGAGGCGTTAGTCGACTACGCCGCGGAACACGGCTATCGCATCGCCGGCGCGGGTCTGCATCCCGCCGCGAAGTGGCGGGAACTCGACCACGCGACGAAACCGCGCTACAAGGAGCAACTCGACCGCATCCAGTATCCGCAGCACCGAAACACGACCGCGGGCCTCCACGTCCACGTCGGCGTGGACGACGCGGACAAGGCGACGTGGGTGGCGAACGAACTCCGGTGGTACCTCCCGCCGGTGTTGGCCCTGTCCGTGAACTCGCCGTTCTGGAACGGGTTCGACACGGGCCTGTCGTCGGCCCGCGCGAAGATATTCGAGAACCTCCCGAACACGGGCATGCCGACGCACTTCGAGGACTTCGAGGCGTACCGGCGGTTCGAACGCCGGATGGTCGAGTCCGGGTCGATAAACGACCGCGGGGAACTGTGGTACGACGTGCGCCCCCACACGGGCCACGGCACCGTCGAGGTCAGAACCCCCGATGGGCAGGCGGACCCCGAACTCACGATGGCGTTCGTCGAGTACGTCCACGCCCTCGTCCTCGATTTGGCGGACCGCTACGAGGACGGCGAGTCGGGCTCGGACGTCCGCCGCGAACTCCTCGACGAGAACAAGTGGCGCGCGATGCGGTACGGCCACGACGCGGAGTTCATCGTCGGAGACGGCGTCGCGGACCGCTGGTCGGCGGCACGCCGGGATTCTCTCGACGATGCGGACACCGTCTCCCTCGAAACGTTCGTCGCCGAGGAGTGCGACAGACTCGGCGTGTCCGGCCTCCGCGAGGTGTACGACCGCGAAAGCGGCGCGGAGCGACAGCGACGAATCCACGAGTCGGAGGGATTGGACGCCCTCTGTCGGGACCTGTGTCTCGACTGACGCCACGGAAAACTTTTCACGGTGCGGTTTTGTCCCTGTTGGTAGAACAGTATGTCTGCGGACGATATCGACGACGACACGGAGGCGGGGACTGCCGATACAGACGAGGTAGCCGCCGACGAATCGACGACCGAACGCTCGCCGCGAACGCGCCTCGAAGCGGAGGCCGACCGCGCCGTAGAGGAGTTCGACGAGGGCATCGTCGACCTCTTGGCGTGGCTTCTCGACACGGAGACGCGCGCGCGAATCTACGTGTTCCTCCGACAGCACCCCCACTCGACCAGCGAGGAAGTCGCCGACGGGACGGGACTGTACCCGAGCACGGTCCGCGAGGCGTTGGCGGAACTCCACGACGAGGAGACGGTTGCCCGCCGGAAGCGACAGAACTCCGGCGCGGGCAACAACCCCTACGAGTACACGGCCATCCCGCCGAGCGAACTCGTCCACGGCGTCGTCGGGCAGGTGCAGTCGCAGTTGAACACCGTGTTCAACCTCGACCGGCGTCTCGGCGGCGCGGACGCCGACGGCGACGCGGAACCGGTCACCATCACCGTCGAGGAAGCGGCCGAGGAGTGACCGGTTCGCCGCCGGTCCCCTCGCCGGGGCGGTGCGGTCCTTCGCTTTGCCGAGCCGACCTGTTTAAGTCGCGGCGGGCCGACGCCCGGATATGAACGTCGCGCTGGGGGGGACCTTCGACCCGGTCCACGACGGCCACGTCGCACTCTTCGAGCGGGCTTTCGAACTCGGGGACGTGACCGTCGGTCTCACGAGCGACGAACTCGCGCCCGAAACCCGCCACGTCGACCGCTACGTCCGGTCGTTCGAGGAACGCCGCCGCCGCCTCGTCGAGGAACTGGAACCGCTCGCGGCGGAGCACGACCGCTCCTTCGAGGTCCGAGAACTCACCGAACCGACCGGCATCGCGACCGAACCGCAGTTCGACGTCCTCGTCGTCTCCCCGGAGACGACCGACGGCGCGGAGCGAGTCAACGAGATTCGAAAAGAGCGCGGGTTGGACCCACTCGACGTGGAGGTGGTGGACCACGTCGTCGCCGAGGACGGCGAGCGCATCTCCTCGACGCGCATCGTCCAAGGCGAAATCGACCGCCACGGGAACGTGACGCCCGAACGCGAGGGGCGCGACCCGATGGAACCGGTGGACGACGACGGCGACGACTCCTAACTCACCACGACGGCGGGCGGAACCCCGCGTCTTCGAGGATGTCTTTCCACCGCTGTTGGATGCTCAGCCGTGTGACGTCGGCGGCGTCCGCGACTTCGGTCTGGGAGCGTTCCTCGCCCGCGATGAGTGCGCCCGCGTAGAGGCTGGCGGCGGCGATGGCCTTCTTCGACCTATCGGACGCCGGTATCTGCGAGAGGAACATATCCGACGCGTAAGACCGCGCTTCGGAGCCGAGTTCGAGTCTGTCCGCCGCCGTCTCGATGTGCGTCAACCACTCCTCGTTCTCGACTCTGTCCCGGGCGCTGTACATGCCAGTTCGTTGCGCGCCATCGTACATGAACCCTCCGCGCGGAACGACAGGTTGATTGTCCCGATGGGGCTAGCAGGGAGTGCGCGCGGGTAGCCAAGCTAGGCCAACGGCGCAGCGCTTAGGACGCTGTCCCATAGGGGTCCGCCGGTTCGAATCCGGTCCCGCGCACTAAGACGGCTACGCCGTCTTCGTGTTTTCTTGCCGCGTCTGACTGCAAAAAAGACAGCCTATGTCAGACGAACGCCCAAACACACTGGAACGCTGTCCCGTAATGGACGGCGACGAGATGGAACCGAGTAGAAACATCGTCATTGTCCCCGAGTCAAACGCTGACTTGCTCACGGAGAAGGAGGAGATAGACTATTACGAACACAGGAAGGCGTTTCTCACGTTCCTCCTCAAGTTCGGAAAGAATCCCAAGAAGGCGAAGGGGTACTCTCCTTACACGGTCTACAACACTGGTTACAGAGCCGCCGCGTTCGACCGTTGGGTATGGCAGGAAGGCGGGGAGTACCGGTTCCCGCCTACAGAAGACGACGCTGCGGAGTACATGAAGCAGGTTGCTCTAAGCGAGGTCTCTGATTCGACCAAGGGCAAGAAACTCGAAATGCTCCGGCGGTACTCCAAGTGGTTGTCCGACCAGTATGGGGTAGCTGACTGGGAGTTCCAATGGGAGTTCAAGAGCGGCGGCGGTAACTCCGGGCCTCGGGACTTCCTCTCTATCGAGGAACGCAGGAAGGTTCGACAGGCAGCGCTCAGTATCGACGGGAACCCCGCTTACGGCGTAGAAGACAAGGACGCTCTCGCTGTGACCGATGGCTCTTGGAAGTTCACCTCGCTGGTGTGGACCAGTCTCGATACGGGACTCCGTCCGGTTGAGGTAGGTCGCGCAACTGTAGATTGGGTTGACGTCGATAATGGAGTACTCCGTATCCCCCGTGAAGAGTCCAGTAAGAACGAGGGGAACTGGACTGTTAGCCTCACAGACCGAACAGCAACGGCTCTGGACCGCTGGATTGACGAACGAAGCCAACACCCCCGGTACGCCGACACCCGCTCTCTGTGGCTCACAAGACACGGGAATCGCTACGGAGCAAACGAACTTCGACGTCTCCTCCACCGGCTCTGTGAACGAGCAGGTATCGATACTACTTCCCGCCAGATGTCGTGGTACACTATCCGGCACTCTGTGGGGACGTTCATGACGAAGGAACGGGACTTGGCAGCAACGAAGGCACAACTCCGTCACAAGAATGCGAAAACGACAATGAAGTACGATCAAGTCCCGGTTGAGGACCGCAGAGATGCATTAGATCGGATGGGGTAGGCCTCTATCTGGCGGGAAGGGGAAGTGGCCAGAACGTATCTTTAACTTACTCTTCCGAAGTTAGTCTATTGTCAAATGGCCTCCAAAGAGGACGTCTGGAACCAATGGATAGATGAATACGTTTCATATGACCAGCCCATTCCTCTGTACGATACTGATGCTGAAGGAACAGTATCCGTCAAAAGGCATGGGAGAGATAATCGCCCTGTTCTCCGACGAAGCCGCCAGATGGAATCACATCTCCGGACAGAGGGCTGGAAGGTAGTCGAGGACTGGAAGGACTCTGACGATAACTACGAGGGCGTTATCTACATGATGTATACTCTTGACGGAGATACCCTCGTACCCAGATACATTGGGAAGGCTGGAAAGTACGGTCGTGACGATGAAGGGCTAAGTGCGAATCTCCAGAACATCCGAACCAATAATACAAAATTTGCCCGTTGGGGTGACGGATACGCCTACCACATTGGAGAACTCAGTGCAGTTGTTCTCAACCATCAGGACGATGAGAGCGTGAATCGAGATAGAGACCCAAAGGGGAAGTACCAGAAGTGGGCTGATGCGCTCTTCGTACCGGATTCAAGGACATTACGTGAGGAAATTTACTTTTGGGCGAGAGCGTGGCAGATTGAGGATACCGGTCCATTCTACGGCTTTGAGACAAGTCTTGAGGCATTAGAGTACAATCTCATCAATCTCGCTTCAGACTTATTTCCTGACCGCTTACTGAACTCAGAGGGTGCATAGAAAATCGACCTTACGTTTGTGGGTTAGTAGAAAAGTAGCTACCAGCAGTCAATCATAGTACAGCATGAGGGGTTCTGAGTCTTTTCCTCTTATCTCCTTCACGCTAAAGGCTCCCGCGACCATCTGTAGAGAAGGACCGTTCTCCTACACAAATTCCCCACACAGAGATGTTATGTGCTTGTTCCACTTCGTGCTCTTCTGTAGAGATAATAAGAGCCGACCAAGATCGACATACTGACCAACATCACATTACCAGCAAAGGTGTCTGAGTTCCCAGAAGACTCTGGTCGGATGGTGAGATAAATAATTGCTACTATGAACATCACTGCACCAACGATTGCGAGGTTTTGGAACCAAAGTATATTTTCCGTGACCCACTTCGGTTCTCCTCCTGCGGCAATTGCTTCACCACAATCTGAACAGAAAGAGGCATCCGAGGCCAATTCATTTCCACAATTTGAACAGTAATTTT
The DNA here is from genome assembly GCF_900100875.1 of Halopelagius longus. NCBI lineage: Archaea > Methanobacteriati > Methanobacteriota > Halobacteria > Halobacteriales > Haloferacaceae > Halopelagius > Halopelagius longus. The sequence continues at coordinate 71,329 of NZ_FNKQ01000002.1, forward strand.
GTTTCATCGAACTATACACTCAGTTGAGGCATGATAATTGCACTGCCGCTGCTGGATGGCTCGACCTGAATGCTCTCCGTACTTCCCGCAGTCCTTCGTAGGGACAGGACTGTGCTTTGAAAGCAGGATAGGTATTTACAGGACAAATGAGCGGTCAGGATAGCGATGGCCGGTCGATATTAAATAGAGATCTTGGAAAGGACGAAGGACATTATTGTTTATAACCTTCACAGATTTTCAATCAACTTTCTGTATATTCCTGTATATCCCTATCTTTATCCCTTCCGTCCAGTTCTTGAATCAGCTTCTTTTTAATTTCATCACATGACTCCTCGTCAAACTCGATATGTCCACTCTTGGCTGAGAGTTGGTTAACAACTTCCTCTCGGAACGTAGCCATTACTCCAGGATATTCTCGTAGGAATGTGTAATTAGAATCGAATATTTCGTATAGTCCGAGTAAATCCTCAACTCGAAGGAAAACTATCGGCACGTCAAGTGTAGATTCCTCACCTTTGACCAATGAGAACCAATCTTTTACTCTATCAGCAGTTGGCCCAAATTGACCATCTCTAAATATGTCTGAAATGAATATGTGGGCATCGATAGGATCACCGTCCTTTAACACATCTTTGATGTATTCTCGGTCACTCTCTTCAAGAATATAATATGCGACCTTATCCTTCTCTGTGGAACGTATGTTATATCCTTTTGCATCAGTCGTTAGCTTAGGATCATACCCACCGACCCAGTATCCCTCATCACCTTTCGGAATCACCAAACAACCATCTGTCTCCTTCTTGCCTTCTCGCCCCCACCTTTCAGTAAAGTTGAATATAGATTTCAATAGATGGAAGACGTCTTTCTCAAACTTTTTTGCTGAATAGCCGTCCAGGAATTCATCTTCTGGACCATCCTCAGAGCCATAGTCGTTAATCACTCCAGTATCTACTTTCGACTGAAGCTGTCTTAGATTGCGAACTGCCTGCTTTGCTCGGTTTCTGTATCGGTCCTGAGTCCCTCGATGACTTTTTTCAATGGCCTCAAGGAGTAGTTGACCAGGATCCTTGGAGCGCAATAATTCCAATAAGTGGACAGTTCCATAATTATCTAACTCCTGTTCATACGCAGTCCCATATGTGACGAAAACTGTATTCAAAAGGTACTGTCCGATTCTTTGGGGTTTGTGTCCTGACAGGGGATAAATAAAGTACTCGTATCGATAGTCCTGTGTCGCTTCAAGCCCTCCCTGTCCTGAGTTCTGTGTACGGCGGAAGAGAGCACGAATGTAATCGCTGGAACCTATTTCGACTTCCTTCATCTGTAACCCTTCGATCTTTACATCTAACTCTTCACTTTCAACCGTCTGGCCCAGATCCGCTAAGGAATCTACTACATCGTCGTAGATGAGTTCGTGGTCGATAGAAAGTTCACTTTTGGAGTCAAATGATTCATTACCACATTCCTCACATTCTGTCGGTTTCTCCTCATATTCGGTTCTACATCCCCAACAAACGAATTGATCTTCTTGAGTATAGTTGAGATACGGATCTATGATCTCCTTCTCTTTCTTTTTGAGATCGTCATAATAGGTCTGATATGCTTCAGTACTCCCAGATAATATTTGGTGAAGAATATAGTCTGTTTGATACTGGAGATGGTACGGATATACTTTATCGAATGAAATGTTAAAATTGTCTTCAACTACGCTCTTAATAGCTTCTGTCTCCTCGTCATCGATGTAATTTGCTTGAATCTCAAAGGAAAACCCTCTCGTCTGACGTACTACCTTGATAGTGGCTATATTCCCGCTGTTTTGATCTCTAAACTTCAGATACGCTATTTTTGACGCAATCTCAGGAGAGATAACTTTTGGATTGATGGTTTCATCCTGTAGATCCTCCTGTACCCCCGACATATTCCGAAGGGTTAGCTGAGAACCGTTAGGTAGTCTACTTTGTCTGAACCGAACCTCAATTAGATCAAGCGAAGCCAGTTGTTCACCAAATATGGTGGATAGGTCATCTAAGACTGATTCCTCAGAACGCTCTTTTAAAATTTTAGTAGCGGCACCTTCCTCTGAAAACTCAGAGTTGAGTTGGTGACGCCGTCGTTTCGGTCCTCTAATTTCGATTAATGTGGATTCCCTTCGACGGACAAAGAGCGGCGACCAATCGCTGTCCAAATAGCTTCTAACAGTCTGGTCCTCTTCCCTGGGGCGAGAGACCTGCTTTTGTGTCCAAATGATTATCAGACTATTATATAACGTATCAACGACAAATTTCTCCTTCGAGATCCGTCCTAATTCCTCTTGGAGAGCATCTCCAGATTCAAATTCAAATTCGTCACCTGGACTCTTCTCCTGCCACTTCCCCTCAGCCCAAACCGTCATCAAGACCTTCTCTGGATCTTTTTCATCAGACTGTATTTCAGATATCAGAGCCTGCTTTGAACCATAGAGTGAATCAACAATTTGCCCCTCTCGCCGGTAAATTTCATTGAGTAAATTGCTATCAGTTCTTTCTTTTTGCTTTAGATTATCATATCTTCTGCCGAGAAGTAGCCGCCAAAATTCGTCCGATTTAGGGAGATTCAGCTTTGAGCCTTCATCTGGACCGCTTCCAGATTCTGATGACATTGAAGGTGAATTTACACCATAGCATAAAATGGTTTCTACTCACATGATGTCTGTGATGCGAATTAGTGAGGCTATGCCTACGAATCAACCCCATCCGGAGATTTCGTCGCCAGCCATTCGGGATTCTGTTTAGTTTGGTTGGTAGGGGTGAATGGGGCAGATATATTGCAAAATAGCAGAGTCCGTTACTCGATGAAGATCAGTGACGTTCCTGGAAAACCTCAATTTGAGGTTGGAAGGCAGTATCTCCGAAAAGAGCTCCACGATCAATTTCAGGGACAGCGTCAGCACGGAATCTCGACCCCCTCCTCAAAATCATTTATATTCATCTTCACGGATCCTGCTTCTGAAGAACATGGGTATAGCGATAGGTTTCTCGAAAACGGGCATTTTGTCTACTCTGGAGAGGGTCGAGTTGGCGACATGACTTTCGATGGCGGGAACGAGCGTATCTTGAATCACAAAGAGAACGGCGATTCATTATTTGTCTTCGAGAAGGTGGATGAGCACAATGGAGCAGACGTAGTGACCTATGATGGAGAGTATGAATACATAGACCATTACTGGGAAAGAGCTCCAGATGACAACGACGAAATGCGTGACGCAATACGCTTTAAATTAACACCGTTGGGTGGACTTGATCCAGGTATAAATAAATCAGAAGCAGCCAATCTTTCGCGAGAAGACCTATTCAAGCGGGCCAGAGAGAGTACACAGGAAGTACCCACTTCGACCAAACCTGGGGCAAGAACATCATATACACGTAGCGACCTCGTTCGAGACTTTGCCCTCAAGATGGCCGATGGGGTTTGTCAAGCCTGCAACGAGGAAGCACCGTTTGTTTCTAACGGGGGGAAGCCATTTCTGGAAGTACATCATCTCTATCGGGTGAGTGACGGTGGTGTAGATGACCCCGAAAACGTAATCGCGATCTGTCCAAATTGCCACCGAGAAGTCCATCATGGACAGTATGGCGATCAGTTAAATGACCGTCTCATTGAGAATGCGAAAATGCGAAACCAACGTATTCAGCCGTGAAGTCGGAGAAGTCGTAACTTCGGGAGGTTATCCATCTCCTGCCCTATTCACCCATCATTTTTCTCACCAAGGGTTTCAACAAGGCCGTACCCAACTATCCTCCTACGGTTCCTGAAATGCAGGAACCCTTCACCTCTAACTGGTCGATATCACTGTACGGTTCAGAGTAGACTTGCTCAACTACCCCTTCGAGGCGTACATGATTTGCTGATACCGTGGCATGATCTACATGAGTTCGATGGTGAATAAATACCCATCCGACCTACCAGGTATAGGTGCGTTTTCGTAACAATCTCCTTGAGAGAGGCCGGTTAGAACACGACGATGGGGTGTGTCCACTGAATAACGTAACCTGCCGCGAAATGTTCCGTTGATTTTCCCACACGCATTGCCTAATTCTTGTTTGCTTGAGTCTTGGCACAGACGATCAAACCAAAGCAGGAAGAGCGTGATTATAACCAGGCCCTCATATTATTACTGGTAGTAATGTGGGGGTGGTTCCTGACCAGGTCTCTCTCCCCTGAACCCCACCAGTAGGACTCTTGACCACTGAAGAGGGTATCAGTAGTCTCTAACGAGAAAGACTTGATAGCCACCATGAGGCGTTCTCGCTCAAAAGAGGCCGTCGATTCAATTCAAGTTGAAGGGTCTTCTGTCACTCTGTGCCCTTCCTGCCTTAGAGAGGCTACTGATTCAATCAAGTCTCCCAATAAGACTACTAAACGTCTATCTTTATAACCGTAGGACATTACGAACCAGAAAACGACGAGAACTGGACGTGGCCAAAGTCACCTACAGAGTCCAGGGATTTGGTAGACCATATTTTAGTTTTTCCTGATTTCTCACTAACAATGTAGCCGAGGTCTTCGAGTGAACGAAGATTGACCATCACTTGCTGATATGAGATCGAGACCTCATCTGCGATGTCGTGACCTACCCACGTTTCCTCAGTATGGTTCTGGATCGCCTCGATAATCTCTCGCATTCCAGAGGACCATTTCTTCACGTCTGGAATTGGCTCACTACGCTTGACCCAATTAGGAAGAGCCGCGGTGTGAACATAGACAGTCGCTCCTTCACCATCCCGTCCAAACCGCATCACGGCTTGCAGGACTTCCTGTTCCCGCATTCCGTGGAGGATTTTGTTCCCGAATGGGCCATAGTCAGCGTCCATCCCCCGTGAATCATCTTCTCGTGAGGCAGACTTCCCCGCCAGTGCGGACCACATCTCCATGTGACTATCACCGTAATGTGGGCTTCCTGCTACGATACCAACTCTCGTTTTAGCAAATCTGTTGCTCCCTTTTATACCACCGTAATAGGCACTTTCTCCGACGAACTTCGAGAGACCCTCCCGCTTGTACTTCTGCAGCGCCTTCTGTGAGGTGATCAGAGCGGGCTTACACTGTTCACGGTTGCTAATAGCCTCAATGAGCGTGAGGTCTTGCCTTACTGTCACGCCTCCTCCTCCGGAATAGGGCTTCGCTACGGTCGGTTCCACTGTCTGAATGATATCCAGATTGAGAACATTACTGAGGTAGCTTTGCTTCTCTTCGTTCGACATGATTTGGGACCACTGGAGCGTTTCACCCAACAGTAGACGCCACTGCTCAACTGTAGGCGTTCCATCGAGCGCTATCACTCCCTCTGCCTCGCCAAGTGGGGGACGTGAAAGAATCGTAAGTGACTGCCCTTCTGGATCTCTTACTGCACGCTGGCCATTCGGAAGTTCGGCATATTCCCACCGGTTTTCCAAGTCTTCCGCATTGAGGATCGCGTAGGTCATAGAAGGTGCTCGTGCGTGAGCACTTCCAGTCACATTCTTTGCTGCACCAGCAACGTCCCTTCTGAGTCCTGGATTGTGGGTGTTGAACCAAACCATTCCATCCTGCTTGCGAGAGGGAACTCTCCGATACTCTTCTAAGTCCTTCACGTAGGTGAAGGGAAGACTATCATGTTCATCCAGATACGTGCTTACGGCTCTATTGACCGTCTCGGAGCTATACGTGGTCAAGAACTCCCCTTCTGGGAACTCATCGATTGCGACGTACCTTCCCTCGACGTACGCCGGAACGTGGGCATGCCGGTAGTGCCCTATTAGAACCTCATACGCGTCGGGATCAAAGTCTCGTCTGGAGATGTACGGGCAGGTCCCGTTCTTGCTGCAGGGGAGTTCCTGCCCAAACAACGTCTTTGCCTGAGTGTGGATCTCCCCCGGACGTAGCCCGGAATCTCGGTAGACGTCTCTAACGTTGGTCTTCCATCTGTCTCCGTGTTCTCCGTTTGCAGTTGTACAGTCATCATGGAATGAGGGTAGTTTTCGAGGAGTAAGCCTAAGTTCATGACACCAGCCGATATACTGATTGAACAGGTCATTCCGGGAGGTGAATATGGTTAGCGGTTTTCCGGACTTTGCGGCCCACTCCACAACCCCTCTACTCTTTCCGACCGAGGGGAGCGCTTCAATCAGTACCGGACTGTCTTGGTCGAATGCCCGTTTTATCTCTTGACTGAGACGCTTTCGAGCTAATTGGATAGTGATACCACTCTGCGGATGTAGTTTTCCAGCGCTCATTGTTCGTAAGGAGATTAGTCAATCCTGGACTACGTGTTCAGCGAGCCCAAACAGCAATTCAGCCGCTTCAATCGCAGAATGCCAGCTAAACGCGTAAGCATCTCTGGCGCGCGAGATTTCGCAAAGCCATCATAACGACCTGAGACGGTACTCTATGGCGTGTCTAAGGTCTGAGTCACGAAGATAAGAAGACGACTTCTCCTCAGTTAATAGACGTGCTCCACGAACATAAATGTTCCTATTTAGAGAATAACTATATTCGAAGAGTATACCTCTGCGAACTGATTCGGTTGCTGGCCACCATTCGCTTCAGAACCCAGTCGTAGTAGGCTTCCAACCCGTCGGGACTAACGTTCATCCGGTCACTAACCACTTCAGGGTATCTTCCTGGTCAGATCGTTGGCAATTGACCCTCGACACCAGCCATGAGGACTCTGAAACGACGGACATACAGAAGGGGTCTTCTCGGGTCCAGTCAGTCCTCGGCAGGAAGCGATACTGCTTGAATCATAGAAGGCCCCTTCCTAAAAGGTTAGAACACGACTGAGTGCCACAGTCGTAGACCAACGTGACCCACCGCGAGAAAATTTGGCAATTTTGGGTAGGTCATAGGGCTCGATTCCAAACTTGATCGAAGGGCCTCTGTCGAAGCAAACACGGGAGGTGCGTTCCCGCGCGATGATGTCACTTTCAGAAAACTGGAGAGTTATGCTGAATACTGGTCGCTTATTGAGAAGGAGGGCTGTTCAACGTGTTTCGTAGGTAAACAACTTTGTGCTTCTGTCGCAACGGTGGCTGTATGAACGAGGCGTTCTGGGACGGTATCGCCTACGTGCGATACACGCTGTACGCGCTCGCAGGGATCCTTATACTGGTTAATCCGTCTTCTGGCGCTCAGACCGTTGCTATCGCGTTCCTCATTGTCGGCGTGCTTCTGGCGGCGTTCAGTATGGGGGCTACAAAGGATAATGAAGAGATTGTTTGAGGACTCGACTCGAATCTTTGGTCTCTTCGAGATAGTTGGCATCTTCGGTTTTCTGGTCCTCCTGCTGGCCCAAGTATCGGTGATGGGTATTCCTCTTTCCCAGTTGGCAGGTATCGGAACCCTGTACATTGCGCTTTTTGGAGCCTTCCGGAGACTGAGTATTCAACAGTCCCGTGAAGATCAACATGAAGAAAACCCCGAACGAGAACGACGCAAGTGGGAGCACGAGGTAGGGCTGCCTTTAGAGGAATCTGATTCACAGATGGTCGTCTACAATGTATACGGGGAGAACGCGTACATTGATGCCAGGCAGGAGCGCCGTGAGCGATCGGACCGTGCCTTGGACCACACCCCCGTGGAGAAGCGAGCTCTGCAGAATAGAAACCTGGATGAATTTGAGTCTGAACGTGCAGGGCCTCACCAACAGGATAATAAGGAGGAACAAACTCCACGGGAGACTGTCCGATTTGTTCACGAGAAGGAGTCGGAGGAAGAGCGGGAACATGAGTTTGATCTGGAACGCGAATAGAACATTCATGCTCTTTCAACAGGGCCAAAAACAGAGCGCGGAGACGGATCGTTGTTCATGTGGGTGTCATTTTCGAAGTATCGCTTAACGCTGTCCCCCTGAATGTTTAAGTAGTCTGCTGCATTTGACTTAAACAGACGCGACAAGAGGGGACAATGCGGTAATACTCTCCTGCAAAGGAGAGCCCCAACGGCGCAGCGCTTAGGACGCTGTCCCATAGGGGTCCGCCGGTTCGAATCCGGTCCCGCGCATACTGCCTCGAACGAACGTGAGAGGCATGTCTGCGCAACGGCCGGAGAGAACCCTGCAAGGAACGCGCAGCGACCATCGGGAGCGAGCATTTCTTGCTCCGGTTCGAATCCGGTCCCGCGCATTTTCTGTCCGAGCGACAGCGAGGACGAAAACCGTTACGAGCGGATTCGAAGCAGGGAGCGAACGGACGTGAGCGACCGAGGTTCGAATCCGGTCCCGCACTCTGAACGAGTGAGGGAGCAGGCTGGATTCGCGGCCCAGAGGACGAGCGAAGCGAAGTCCTCGCGGTTCGAATCCGGCCCCACGACTTTCACGTCTCCGCACGATAGTGTATTAGCGTCGCCTTCGCTAGTAGGAGACGATGACCACGTACGAAATCGAACGGCCGGACGGGCCGGAACGAGGGGTTCGCGTACGGTGTCCCGAACACGGTGAGGAGAAGGAGTTCCAGCCCGGCTATCAGGGAGGTGCGTTCTACTGTTCGGGGTGCGGAATCGAAATCGAGGCGCACCTGCACGACACCCACGACTGGCGAGACTGGGGAGAGCGGTGTTGAGTCCGTCTACAGGCGGCTGACCGTGAGTGACCGAGGGTCGAATCTGGTCCCGTACTGGACGGCGACGGGTACCACGGAATGTCGCTTACTGGTCAGTGGGGGTCGGCCACCGCGGTGCTCTGCTCCTCGCGAGACGCTTCGCTCATTTCGGCGCCCAACCCGATACCCGCGGCTGCAACACCCATGGTAAGCAGGACGAGCGCCATCCGAAGGTCACCCAGCGGGAGCTCGGGGTGAATACTAAACATCGGAGTTCCAATCACTAAGCCGACGTACAGAATCTGTTGGAGTGGTTCAGCATCATTCAAAGTACGGCGATTTCGAGCCAGTAACCACCCGGCCAGCCCCCACGTGAGGCCGAGGAAGAACAACAGTTGCGGGTCCCACTGACCCTCCGCGTAGTATGCTCCACCCATAAGCACTCCGGCGATCGCACCGATGGATACGTGTTTGAAATCGGCCACGATAGTTCTGCCCGCCGCAATCACAAAAATGTTGGATCAGTGGTTTACTTGAGGGTATGACATTTTGCGCGCTACGTAGCAGTTCGTTCGGAGCCACCGAGACGAATTGTACGCGTCTCCGTAGGAGATGCAACTGCTGTATCTTGCGTACCACCCCTGTCAGTTCGCTGCTCTAGCGGAGCCAGAAAGCGGGACGCAGGGAGAGCGCCTTGTTCTTCGCGGCTATCCGTGGGGAAGACGTCCGCTGGTGTACGAAATGAGTCATGTCCGGTCCGCCAACCCGATAGCAACACCGACTGCTAATCTGACTGTGCGTACACGACTCTCGGCGGACTCGTTTCGATCACTCCCTCGAACCCCGAATCACGAACGCGTTAGCCGCTATCTACTGTTTCTCACCTTTGAGAACATGCCGCAACTCTTTTTCACACCGGCGCTGACGTATCAACGATGGCGGCCTTACCGGACCTCCTCGGAGATATCGTCGAGAACGTGGACGGGTTGTTCCTGTTCTCCCCCAGCAGTTCGTTCTACGAACGCTTCGTCGAAGCGGACCCCGACGTACCGGTGGTGGTCGTCGCACCGGAGAACGTCGTGGACGCCGAGACGTACGTCCAACTCCCCTTGGAGTTCGACAACGTCCGCGACAGAATCCGCTTCGGCGTCGAGGGCGCGATGGAGCACGGACTCGTCGAAGACGGCGACGCCGTCGCCTGTAGCGTCTCGGTGTTCGACGGCGACATCGATTCGGTCATCCGCGTCCGCGTCAGCGAGGGGATGCGCTCGGGCATCTTCGACCTGTTCGCGAACTCCCGCGCGGACCCGAGCGTCATCCGCGACGTGTTCGAGGTGGCGATAGAACTCGGGAAGAAGGGCCAGAAGGGCAAGCCCGTCGGCGCACTGTTCGTCGTCGGCGACGCCGGCAAGGTGATGAACAAGTCCCGACCGCTCTCGTACAACCCCTTCGAGAAGTCCCACGTCCACGTCGGCGACCCCATCGTGAACGTGATGCTCAAGGAGTTCTCCCGCCTCGACGGCGCGTTCGTCATCTCCGATTCGGGGAAGATAGTCAGCGCGTACCGCTACCTCGAACCGTCCGCCGAGGGCGTCGACATCCCCAAGGGTCTCGGCGCGCGCCACATGTCCGGCGCGGCTATCACCCGCGACACGAACGCCACGTCCATCGTCCTTTCCGAGTCCGACGGCCTCGTCCGGGCGTTCAAGGGCGGGAAGATGATTCTCGAAATCGACCCGGAGGGACACTGATGGTCCGGGGGACACTCGCACAGGCCGGGACGGGCGGCGGGTCCGTCCTCGGAGAACTGTTCGACTCCGTCCCGCAGGACGCGTGGTTGGCGCTCGGCGTCCTCGTCGTCGGCGTGGTTATCGCCTTCATCCTCGGGTCTCTCACCCGTCGCGTCCTCGACGGACTCGGCATCCCGGAGGCCATCGAGGGAACCGCCTTCGAGCGAACCGCGCGCGACTTCGACACCTCGACGGTAGAGCTGTTGGGATGGCTCGTCCGCTACTTCGTCATCGGCGTCGCGGTGTTGGCCGCCCTGTCGCTGTCGGACGTGAACTACGCGAACCAGTTCTGGAGCCGCGTCGTCGGGTTCCTCCCGATGCTGTTCTTCGCGGTGGTCATCCTCATCATCGGCATCCTCGTCGGCGACAAGGTGGAACTGCTCATCACGGAGCGACTGCGCGGCGTCAAACTCCCGCAGATAGGCATCATCCCGGCCATCGCCAAGTACACCATCTTCTTTCTGGCGACGCTCATCGCCCTCTCGCAGGTTCGGGTGGCCACCGAGGCGTTGGTCGTCGCCCTCGCGGCGTACCTCTTCGCCCTCGTGGTGTTCGCCGCGATAGCGTTCGCGGACCTGCTGAAGTCGGGGGCCGCCGGGACGTTCCTCCTCCTGAACCAACCGTACGCGATAGGCGACCGGATTCGCGTCGGCGAGACGGCGGGCATCGTCCAAGAGGTTGACCTGTTCGTCACCCACATCGAGACGGACGACGAGGAGTACATCCTCCCGAACCGGAAGGTGTTCGAGGAAGGCATCGTCCGCGTTCGGTCGTGAGGCCGTCTCTCTCGTCGCAGTTTTCTCCGCGCCACCGTCGACGAAACCGCCGTGCTGCGGCGAGATACCGTGCGATATCGAAGTAACCCGGAAAGTGAAATACCCTCACCACGACGTAGTGCCGTGGACGGGAGCGACGACGGGGCGGCCGAGGGGGAACTCGACGAGGAGGTGTACCGCAGGGCGTTCCGAAGCACGGAAGCGCCCGCGGTCATCGCCGACCCGGACTTCGTGATACGTGACATCAACCGCGGCGGACTGGATTTTCTGGGGTACGAACTGGACGACGTCGTCGGCCAACCGCTGACGGTCATCTCCGGCGACGACGACGTCTCCGCGGAGATTCTCGACTCCCTCTCGCGGGGGGAACGGTGGCGCGGACAGTTCGCCGTCGAGACGCGCAACGGGCGCAACGTCTACGGCACCGGGTCCGCCTCGCCCATCGTCGTCGACGGCGAGACGAAAGGTATCGTCGCCGTCTTCGTCGATACGACGAAGCAACGCCAGTACGAGAACGCGGCGGAGGTGTTGAATCGGCTGCTCAGACACGACCTGCGCAACGAACTCAACATCATGTACGGACACATCCAACGCGCGCAGTCCGCCGCCGAATCTCCCGCCGCCGACGAGAGCCTCGAACGCGCGCGAGACAAAATCGTGGATATCGTCCACAAGACCGAACGCGCCCGCGACCTGCGGGACTTACTGGAGAAGTCCCACTCGGCTTCGAACCGGCCGGTCAGACTCGATATCGTCCTCAACAACAAGCTGGTCGAGGTGATGCACGAGTACGACGAGGCCGAGTACGAGTTCGAGGTGTTCCCGGAGGTCACCGTCGTCGCAGACGACCTGCTCCCGGCGGCCGTCGAGGCCGTCCTGGAAAACGCCGTCACGCACAACGACGCGGAGACGCCGCGGATCGAGGTGTCGGTGGACGTGGGAGACGGCGACGTCGTCGTCTCCGTCGCGGACAACGGCCCGGGCGTCCCCGAGTCGCAACGCGACCTCATCTTCGGCCGCGAGGAGTTCGACCAACTCCACCACGGCACCGGAATCAGCCTCTTTTTCGCGGACAGCGTTCTCAGCGGCTACAACGGCGACATCTGGGTCGAGGGCAACGACCCCCGCGGAGCCGTCTTCAAAATCCGGCTCGAACGGCCCTGAGTCACGACCGTCCGTCGCCCCGTCTCACTCGCGTTCTGCGTCTCCAGAGTCGTCCCCGTCGCTTTCGCCCATCGGCCGCGCCGGAACGCCCGCGACGGTCGTATTCGGCGGCACGTCCCGCGTGACGAGGGAGTTCGCGGCCACCTGCGCGCCCTCGCCGACGTGGACGCCCGGAAGGATGACCGCCTTCGCGCCTATCATCGCCCTGTCGCCGATAACCACCTCGCCCGTCCGGTACTCGTCCTGCAGGAACTCGTGGCAGAGAATCACCGAATCGTAGCCGACGACGGCGTGGTCGCCGAGGGTGATGAGTTCGGGCCAGAACACGTCCGGGGTGGCCTCAAGTCCCCACGAGACGCCGCGGCCGACGGTGACGCCGAGGCGTCCCAGCGCCCAGTTTTTCAGCCAGAAGAACGGTGCGACGCGGGCCACCCACACGAGCAGGTAGTTCAGCGTCACGCGCCAGAGGGGCTTTGCGTCCGTCCAGTGTCGCAGGGAGTTCAGCGGTCCCGGCGTCGGGTGCGTCGTCACCCGGTGGTGTCGTCGCCCCGCGGGGTCCGCGCCCGTCCCGTCGCTCTCGTCGCTCACGCTCTCGGATTCGCGGGCGCGGTACAAAAGCCATACCCGAATCGCGCCGCCGCGCGGCGTTACTCGCCGCGGAGCTCGGCCACGTGGTCGATGCGCTTTTCGACGAGTTCGGGTTTGCCGATGTCGTGGCGGATGCGGACGCCCTCGCCCGCGGCGGCGAGTCCCTCCTCGGCCTGCTTCTCGGCCTCCTCGATGGAATCGGCGACGCCGACGACGGCGAAGGACCGCGAGGTGGTCGTGTAGATGCCGTCCTCGCGGGCGTCCACGCTGGCGTAGAACAGTAGCGCCTCGCCGACGTTCTCCTCGTCCACCGTCACCGTCGCGCCCGAGTCGGGGTCCGTCGGGTAGCCCTCGGGGACGGCGTACTTACAGACGGTGGCCTTCCCCGCGAACTCCAGTTGCGGAATCTCCTCGCCGTCCCGGGCCGCCGTCACCACGTCGAGGAACGACGTCTCGAGGACGGGCAGGGTGTTCATCGCCTCCGGGTCGCCGAACCGGGCGTTGAACTCGATGACCTTCACGCCCTCGGCGGTGAGCATGAACTGCCCGTAGAGGACGCCCTTGTAGTCGGGGAGGGCCTCTATCGTCGCCTCCAGAACCTCGACGGCGTCGGCGTAGTCGTCGCCGGTCATGAACGGCAACTGCGGCGAGGCGTCGGTGTAACTGCCCATGCCGCCGGTGTTCGGCCCCTCGTCGCCCTCGTAAGCGCGCTTGTGGTCCTGCACCGCGGGCGTCGGATGGACTTCGCCGTTCGCCACGAACGCTTGGACGGTGAACTCCTCGCCGACGAGTCGTTCTTCGAGGACTATCTCCTCGTACTCCGACTCGCGGAGGTACTCCTTGGCCTCCGCCTTCGTCACTTGGTCGCCGGTCACCTTCACGCCCTTCCCCCCCGTCAGACCCGCGGGCTTGACCGCCAAGTCGCCGTCGTACTCGTCGATGTACTCGCACGCCTCCTCGACGTCCTCGAAGACGGCGAAGTCGGGGCATCCGGGGATACCCTCCTCCTCCATGAACCGCCGTTGGAACGCCTTGTCCGTCTCGATGCGGGCCTCTTCGGCCTTCGGGCCGAACGTGTAGACGCCCGCGTCGTCCAAGGCGTCGGCCACGCCCGCCTCCAGTGCGGACTCGGGGCCGACGACGGCCACGTCTGCGCCGACGTCCTCGGCATAGGCGACGATGTCCTCGGCCGCCGTCTCCGAAATCTGCTCGAATCCGGCCGCGAGCGAGGCGATGCCGGGGTTTCGGTTGCTCGCGCAGGCGTACAGTTCGCACTCTGAATCCGCGGTCAGTGCGCGGGCTATCGCGTGTTCTCGGCCGCCGCCGCCGACGAGGAGCGCAGTCTCGGTCATACGCGGTACGGCGATGCACGAGAGTGTAAAAGTTGCTCTTCGGACAGCGCGAGATGCGCACGAACGTGGAGTCGATTCGCGAGTCCACTGCACACGTCACCCGGTGACCGCCCGAACGCCCGAACGAGTCGCCGTCTCCACGCCCCTTTAGTCCCTCACTCCCCTACCCCCACCCATGAGCGACGTTCTCGGGCGAAATCGGCTGGACGACGAAGAGAGTCCGTACCTCCGCCAGCACGCGGACAACCCCGTGAACTGGCAACCGTGGGACGACGACGCACTCGAAGTCGCCCGCGAGGAGGACAAGCCCATCTTCCTCTCGGTGGGCTACTCCGCCTGCCACTGGTGTCACGTGATGGCCGAGGAGAGCTTCGAAGACGAGGAGGTGGCGTCCGTCCTCAACGAGTCGTTCGTCCCGATAAAGGTCGACAGGGAGGAGCGACCCGACTTGGACCGCATCTACCAGACCATCTGCCAACTCGTCACCGGCGGCGGCGGGTGGCCCCTCTCGGTGTGGTTGACGCCGGAGGGCAGGCCGTTCTACGTGGGGACGTACTTCCCGAAGGAGGAACGCGCAGACAGGGGGAACGTCCCCGGGTTCTTGGACCTCCTGCGCTCGTTCGCGGAGTCGTGGGAGACGGACCGCGAGGAGATAGAGAACCGCGCCGACCAGTGGACCGACGCGCTACGGGACAACCTCGAGACGACGCCCGAGGCATCCGGCGACGCGCCGGGCGAGGAGATTCTCGGCACCGTCGCGGCGGCGGCGGTTCGCGGCGCGGACCGCGAGTACGGCGGGTTCGGCTCCGGCGGCCCGAAGTTCCCGCAGGCCCGCCGCGTCGAATCGCTCCTCCGGACGTACGTCCGAACCGGCGACGAGACGGCGATGGACGTGGCGACGCAGACGCTCGATGCGATGGCCGGCGGCGGCCTCTACGACCACGTCGGCGGCGGCTTCCACCGCTACGCCACCGACCGCGAGTGGACCGTCCCGCACTTCGAGAAGATGCTGTACGACAACGCGGAACTGCCGCGTGTCTACGTCGCCGCGCACCGACTCACCGGTCGCGAGGACTACGCGCAGGTGGCCCGCGGCACCTTCGAGTTCGTCCGGCGCGAACTCCGCCACCCCGACGGCGGGTTCTACAGCACCTTAGACGCCAGAAGCGGCGGCGAGGAGGGGACGTTCTACGTCTGGACGCCCGAGCAGGTTCACGAGGCACTCGACGACGAGACGACGGCCGACCTGTTCTGCGACCGGTTCGGCGTCACGGAGTCGGGCAACTTCGAGGACGGGACGACGGTACTGACGGTGTCGGCGTCCTTCGAGCAACTCGCCGAAGAGTACGACCTCTCGGCCGAGGAGGTAGCCGACAGACTCCACGAGGCGCGACAGACGCTGTTCGAGGCGCGCGAGGACCGCGTCAGGCCCGCGCGCGACGAGAAAGTGCTCGCGGGGTGGAACGGCCTGATGATATCCTCGCTGGCGGAGGGCGGACTCGTCCTCGGCGACGAGTACGTCGAACTCGCGGAAGACGCCCTCTCGTTCGTCCGCGACCACCTCTGGGACCCGGAAGAGAGGCGACTCGCCCGGCGCTACAAGGACGGCGACGTGAAGGGCGACGGCTACCTCGAAGACTACGCCTTCCTCGCCCGCGGCGCGTTCGACCTGTATCAAGCGACGGGCGACGCCGAGTACCTCGCGTTCGCCCTCGACCTGACGCGCACGTTAGAAGAGCAGTTCTACGACGAGTCGGCGGGGACGCTGTACATGACGCCCGCCGAGGGCGAGTCGCTCGTCACCCGCCCGCAGGAACTCCAGGACCAGTCCACGCCGTCGAGCGTCGGCGTCGCCGCGTCGCTCCTCCTCGATTTGGACGCCTTCGCTCCCGAGGCGGACTTCGCGTCCGTCGCCGGGGCCGTCGTCGACACCCACGGCGACCGGATTCGCGGCCGACCGCTCGAACACGTCTCGCTCGCGTTCGCGGCAGAGAAGCGCGCCCTCGGTGGGACGGAACTCGTCGTCGCCGCGGAGGCGCTTCCGGAGTCGTGGCGCGAGACGCTGGCTGACCGCTACGTGCCCGACACCGTCCTCTCGGTTCGCCCGCCGACGGACGACGAACTCGGACCGTGGCTGGACAGCCTCGGCCTCTCCGACGCGCCGCCGGTGTGGAAGGGCCGGGAGGCGCGCGACGGCGAACCGACCGTCTACGCCTGCGAGGGGCGGACGTGCTCCGCGCCAGCCCACTCCGTCGAGGAGGCGTTGTCGTGGCTCGAAGGCGGCGCGGACGACGCGGACGTGTCGCTGGACGACGTGGACGACATCGACCTCTGAAGCGGGTTCGAAAACGCGGGCGAGCGGTTACGATTCGAGTCGGTCCGCGAGGTAGACGGCGATGGGGGAGGCCTCCTCCTCGACGAACCGCGCCACCTCCTCGCCGTCGCGTTCGACGACGACGGTGGGGATGAGTTCGATGCCGTACTCCTCCACCTTCGGTCCGACCTTGCTCCCGTCGTCAACCTTTTCGACGGGGTAGTGGTGGACGTTCTCCTCGGGGACGCCCGCGGCGTCGAGTGCGGCCCCGAAGTCGGGCAGTTGCCCCCGGCAGTCGCCGCACCAGTCGCCGCCCCACACCCGGAACACCAGTCCGTCCTCCGAGAGGGTCTCGACGGCGTCCTCGTACGACTCCTCGTCCCACATCGGGTTCGGCTCCATCGTCTCTAACGTCTGTGACTCGGCGTCGGCCATGGGAGACGGTACCGGACGGAGGGCTTTAATCGGCGCGGTCCCGGTCAGGTTCGCACGCGTCCCGGCCGGGTTCGGTACCGCCTCCCTCTCGCCGCCCGTCACGGAATCCGGCGCGTCTTGCCCTCGTCCGCCATCGTTTTCGGTCCGAGTCGTCTACACGTCGGTAATGGACGCGAGTATCCTCGAGACCATCGGGTCGCCGTTGGTCCGAGTGTCGTCGCCGCCGGGGGCCCTCGTGGCGGCGAAGATAGAGTCGAAGAACCCCGGCGGCTCCGCGAAGGACCGCCCGGCCCTGGGGATGATAGAGGCCGCCGAACGCGAGGGGGCGATATCGCCCGGCGACGAACTGGTCGAACCGACGAGCGGAAACACCGGCATCGGTCTGTCGATGGCCGCCGCGAGCAAGGGCTACGACATCACCATCGTGATGCCGTCCTCGAAGTCGCCGGAGCGGCGCGAAATCATGCGCGCGTACGGCGCGACCATCGAACTCGTCGACGGCGACATCTCCGCCGCGAAGGACCGCGCCGACGAACTGGAGGCCGAGGGGATGACCCAACTGCGCCAGTTCGAGAACCCCGCGAACCCCGACGCCCACTACCGCACCACCGCCGAGGAGATTCTCGAACAGGTGGAGGGGCGGAGCGTCGACGCACTCGTCGCGGGCGTCGGCACCGGCGGCACCCTCTCGGGCATCGGGCGACGCCTCCGCGAGGAGTTCCCCGAGATGGACATCGTCGCCGTCGAACCCGAGGAGAACGCCGTCCTCTCGACGGGCGAGTCCGGCGACGACGACTTCCAAGGGATGGGACCGGGCTTCGTCAGCCCGAACCTCGACAGGGACCTCGTAGACGGCGTGGAGACGGTCTCCCTCGACGCCGCCGAGGCCGAGTGTCGCCGCCTCGCCCGCGAGGAGGGCATCCTCGTCGGGCAGTCCTCGGGCGCGTCGAACATCGCCGCCCGGCGCGTCGCCGAACGACTTGCCGACCCGGACGCCGACTGCGAGAGCGACGACGCAGGCCCCGTCGTCGCCGACGGGTCGGGCGAGACGCTCCCGGACGACGACTGCCCCCTCGTCGTCACCGTCTTCTGGGATAGCGGCGAGCGCTACATGTCCACCGGCATGTTCGACTGAAGGAAGAGGCGAATCAGCGCGTTCACGCGGTTCGGCTTCTCGCGCGGCGGCCAGTGGCCGCAGTTCGGCAAGATGCGTACCTCCGCGTCCGGAACGAGAGACCCCGCGCGGACCGACCACGACTGCGGGACCAGCCTGTCGTCTTCGCCGTGGACGAACAGCGACGGAACCGACACGTCCGGCAGTCGGTCCACGTAGTTCGTCTTCGGCCCGCGCAGACCGATTTCGGCCCGCTGGAACCGCCGCCACGCCTCCCCGCCGTTCCGCTGTGCCTCCGCGTACACCTCGTCCACCAGCGTCGGCGAGACGTTGCCGTACCCGACCACCGCCCGAACCGAGAAGTACGCGACGGTGCGACTCCGCGCGACGGCCCGCCACGAGAGGTCGCTCAGGTACGGAATCCGCGGGACGAGTGCGCTCAGGACGCCGCCGGGCACCGACCCGCCGAGTCCGTACCCGTCGATGGCGACCAGCGCGGACACGTCGTCGGCGTGTTCGAGGGCGTACCCGACGGCGACGCCGCCGCCCATCGATACGCCGACGACGACGGGGTCTTCGACGCCGATTTCGGGGAGGAACCGTTCGAGCACGCGCACGTAGTAGTCGGTCGTCGGCGTCCGTTCCGGCGGGTCGCTCTCGCCGTACCCCGGCAGGTCGGGCGCGACGACGCGGAAATCCTTCGCGAGGGCGGGCATGACTTCCTTCCAGGAGAGCGACGCGCTGTCGAGGCCGCCGCCGTGCAGGAGGACGATGACGGGGTCTTCCGAGTCGCCGGCCGTCAGATAGCGGAGACCGAGGCCGTCGAGTTCGACTTCTCGCGACTCGGACCCGTATGGAACCGCCATGGCGTCGCCTACGACCTCCCGAACAAAAAGGTGCGCAACTACCGACCGAACTCGTCGTCGCTCACGCGGACGACGACCGTCTCCTCCACGTCGCGGAGGTCGTACGTCGGCACCGTCCCGTCGGGCCGCCGGGTGACGTACATCGGTTCGACGAGGCGGCCGTCTTCGAGGCCGTAGACGGCGAGTCGCTCCTTCGTCTCCTCGGGGCGAACCTCGCCGTCGCGGACCTGTTCCGCGAGGCCGCGAGAGAGCCACTCGGTGTCGCTGATGCTCGGTTCGCGGACGAGGACCGTATCGACGAAGCGGACGAGATACCAGTTGAGGTCGTTACAGAGAGAGACGGCGGCGCCGACGCTCACCGTGTCGACGGCCACGGAGTTGGCGAACGGCTGGCGTATCTCGTACGTCGAGAGGGCGGCCCGCGCCGTCTCGCGGGAGAGGAGTTCGTACTGGACGTTCACCTCGGGTGCCCCGACGAAGCAAACCCGCGTCACGTTTCGAGCCTGACGGCGGGCGGCTAAATCGGTTGCGGTGCGGCGGTCTGCGGTCGATTCCGGGCGCGGTTCGAGCGCTCACTCGTCCGTCGGAGACTCGTCGGCGTCGATACCGTCGAGCCACGTCGTCGCGCACAATTCGTCGCAGAACGACAGCAGTCGTCGCTCGTACGTCAGCTTCGAACCTCCGTCGGGGCGTCTGTCGCGGCCCAGTTCCGCCTGATAGTGGTCGCCGTCGAGGTTCACGGTGCCGCCGCACGCCGGGCACGTCTCCGTTCCGACCCGCCACGAGGAACGGGGGACCACCTGTCTGACGGTCCACGAGGAGTCGATTCGGCCGTGGGGAGGGCGGCGCGTCTGTGACATCACGCGAGGGTACGTTCCGAACGCACGTAAATCCATTTTAACCCCATTATTCACGGTATAGGCGGCAGAACGAAGTAAAATGTCCATTATAATCGACGTTCGTACAGACCCCGTTACGGTCCGAGGTCCACGACGGACCGGTCCGCCGCCGCCGCCCGCGCCATCGACAGGAGTTCGTCCGGTTCGGCGTCTTCGACCGCCTCCACCGTCGCGTTCGTCTCCGGGTGCGAGGGGGCGACCCGTTCGCACCCGACGGGGAGCGTCGAGTCCGAGAACGTATCGAGGGCGCGCGCCTCCTCGACGATGGCCGTCTTGTCCACCGTCAAGAGGGGACGGTGGACCGGAATCGAGACGGCGGCGTCGGTGGTGGCGAGGTTCGCGCCCGTCTGGGAGGACTTCTGTCCGAGGGACTCGCCCGTCACGACGGAGTGTGCGCTCACCTCGCGGGCCACTGCCTCGCCGGCGGCGAGCATCGCCCGTCGGAGCGACAGCATCCGCGTGTCGTGCAGTTCCTCGACCACCGTCTGCACCACCTCGCCGCCGGGGACGACGTGGAGTCGAACGTCCTCGTCGGGCGCGCGCCGCGAGAGCGTCGTCGCCACCTCCGTCGCGCGGGCGCGGTGGTCCGCGCCGCCGTAGTCGCCCAGATCGACGTACACCGGCACGATAGAACAACCGCGGCGCATCATCCGCCACGCCGCGACGGGCGAGTCGATGCCGCCGCTGAGGAGGACCACCGCGCGGCCCTGCGTGCCGAGGGGGAGTCCGCCCGGCCCGTCCATCTGGACGGCGGAGACGAACGCCTCGTCGTCGCGCACTTCGACCCTGTACGTCCGGTCGGGGTCGTCTAAGTCCACGGGCGCGTCGGTTTCCGCTTGGACGGCGCTTCCGCCCTCCACCTTCAGGTCGCGACTTGAGAACGGGTGCGCCGAGGGCGGGCCGACGCGGCGACTCTCGACGGCGAACGACTCCTCGGCCCCGTGGCCGCGTTCCGTCGAGAGCGTCCGGAGGGCGTCGGAGACGGAATCGAGCGTCGCGTCGGCCAGCACCGCCGGTCGCGCCCAGACGACGCCCGGTAGGGTGGCTATCGTCTCCGCGACCGAATCCGCCTCCTCTGTCTCGACGAGGATGCGCGCCCACCGCCTCTCGACGGTTCCCGAGAGGCCGGCGTCGGCGAGGGCGGCGCGGACGCTCTCGGCGAGTCGCTCCGCCATCTTCGCGCGCACCTCGCTACTCTTCGTCCCGAAGTCCCCGTACCCGACAGCGACGACGTTCTCGGCGTTCACTACCGTGCCGTACTCCGCGGTCACCAATCAGCGTCTCGGTCCGTGGCTCGGTCCGATTCCGCCGCCGAAAACGTCGACTGCCCTATATATTTACTGTATATTTACCAACAACTACGTTTGACAAAGTGTCTACTATTATAAACTTCTTAATGGGTTACTGGTGGTTTCGTAATTGATTGACGACCTCACCCGCGGCAACGGATACCACTACTCCTCCACAAATGGACGCTAACTCGGACCTCGAACCGGACGACCCGGCAGAATCGGACGTGGACTTGGACGACTCGCGGTACTACTTGAACCGCGAACTGAGCGAGTTGGAGTTTCAAAGACGAGTGCTCCACGAGGCGTTGGACGACAGGCAACCCCTCCTCGAACGCGTGCGCTTTCTGTCCATCTTCACGAAGAACATGGACGAGTTCTTCATGAAGCGCATCGGCGGCCTGAAACAGCAGATAGACGCCGGGGTGACCGAATCCACCGCCGACGGTCGGACGCCCGAGGAGCAGTGGCGGGAGGCGTTGGAGACGGCCCGGCCGATGTTCCGCGCGCAGGCGGAGTGTTTCCTGAACGAGGTTCGCCCCGCCCTCCGCGAGGAGGGTATCCACGTCCACGACTACGACGACCTGACGACCGAACAGCGCTCGGAGACGCGCCGCTACTTCGAGGAGTCCGTCCTGCCGACGCTGACCCCGCTCGCGTTCGACCCCGCTCACCCGTTCCCGTTCATCTCGAATCTGAGCCTCTCGCTCGCGGTGTTGACCGAACGCCCCGGCGAGGACGAACCGACGTTCACGCGCGTGAAGATACCGCAGAACCGCCCCCGACTCGTCGAAGTCGGGGAGGACGAGTACGTCCTCCTCGAAGAGGTAATCCGTTCGAACCTCGATCTGCTCTTTCCGAAGGCCGAGGTGGTCGATACGACGCTGTTCCGACTGACGCGAAACGCCGAGGTCCGCCGGAATCAGGAGGTCGCCGAGGACCTCATAGAGATGATTCGGGAGGTGCTCGAACAGCGACGGTTCGCCACCGCCGTCCGCCTCGACGTCGAGGAGGGGGCGTCCGACCGGGTTGTGGACCTGCTCGTCGAACAGCTCGACATCTCCGAACGGGAGGTGTTCCGACTGCCCGGCCCCCTCGACTTCCGCGAGTTGATGGACCTGACGGAACTGGACCGCCCGGACCTGAAACTCGACCCCTGGACGCCGCAACCGCACCCGCGCTTCCGTCGCTCCGGGTCCTCGGCGGAGGTGGGCACCGACACCTCGAACTGCATCTTCTCGGAGATTCAGCGAGACGACATCCTCCTTCACCACCCCTATCACTCGTTCGGCGAGACGGTGCAGGAGTTCCTCGACCAAGCGGCCAACGACCCGAACGTGTTGGCCATCAAGGCGGCCATCTACCGCACCGCCTCGGACTCGAAGGTCATCCAGAGCCTCATCGACGCCGCGGACAACGGCAAGCAGGTGGCGGTGATGGTCGAACTGAAAGCCCGCTTCGACGAGCAGAACAACTTAGAGTGGGTCCGTCGCCTCGAAGAGGAGGGCATCCACGTCGCCTACGGCACCGTCGGCCTGAAGACGCACACGAAAACCGCCCTCGTCGTCCGCGAGGAGGACGACGGCGTGGAACTGTACTCCCACGTCGCCACCGGAAACTACCACTCCGGCACCGCCAAGGGGTACGTCGACCTCGGACTCCTGACGGCGGACCGGGACATCGGCCGCGACTTGGTGAAGGTGTTCAACTTCTTCACCGGTCCGTCGCTGGACGAGGAGTTCAGGAAACTCCTCATCGCGCCCGTCACGATGCGCGAACGGTTCACCCACTTCATCCGGCGGGAGGCGCGCCACGCCCGGAAGGGCGAGGACGCCCGCATCGTCACCAAGGTGAACGCCCTCGAAGACCCCGAGTTCGTCGAGGAACTGTACCGCGCGTCGATGGCGGGCGTCGATATCGACCTCGTGGTGCGCGGCATCTGCCGCCTCCGACCGGGACTCGAAGGAATCAGCGAGAACATCACCGTCCACAGCATCGTCGACCGGTTCCTCGAACACTCGCGCATCTACTACTTCGAGAACGCGGGCGACCCCGAGTGGTACCTCGGGTCGGCCGACTGGATGACGCGGAACCTCGACAACCGCGTCGAGGCCGTCGCGCCGGTCGAAGACCCGGATCTCCGCGAGCAACTCCGCTTCGTCCTCGAACTGGCGATGTCGGACAACCAAAAGCGCTGGACGATGAACGCCGACGGCAGCTACGACCAACGGTACCCCCGCGACGGCGAACCGGTCGTCAACATGCAGTCGATTCTGATGGAGCAGACGCTCGAATCGCTCCGCCAGACCGGCGTGGAGAGCGGCTTCCTCCCCGACTCCCCCGCCACGCCGGAGGAACTCCTCGTCGAACCCGTCGACGGTTCGGACGACGACGACGCCGACGGCTCCGATGACTCGACCCGCGACTCGGGGGACGGCTCCGACCGCTCAGACGCGACGAAGGCGGAATCCACCGCGGCGTCGGGCGGCGGTGCCGCAGTCGCGTCGGACGCGGAACTGGGCGACCCCGGTCCGGCGGGCGCGTCCCTCGTCCGGAACCGGGCGGACGCCGACGCGTCCGCAGTCGAGAACGGGGCGGACCCGAGGTCGGACGCCGCCGCCACTGACGCCGACGATGCGGAGGACGCCGACCTCCCGCGGGCCATGCGCGTCCACGACGACCGGTGGTACGTCCCGGAGAGCGACCACTACGCGTACGCGGTTCGGACGCCCGACGGCGGGCGCGCCTACCGGAAGACGAAGACGGCGGCGGCGTCGCTCTTAGAGCGGTACTACGGCTGAAAAGGCGGCGTCGGTCCCTCAGAACGTCGTCAGGTCGCCGTCGATGGCCTGCCGCGTGATGTCGGTGACGTTCGCGAGGCGGTCGTCGACGATCTCCTCGACGTCGGCTTCGATGTCCGAGAGGGCGACTCCCTCGTCGGTGACTATCTTCGCGTCCGCGACGTGCGGTTCGTCGATGGGGCGGCCGATCTGGGAGAGCAGGCGAATCTGCAGGTCGCGGATGCCGTCTACCTCGGCGACGACGGTTTCGGCGATGTCCGTCGACAGCAGGTTGTATATCTTCCCGATGTGGTTGACGGGGTTCTTCCCGGAGGTGGCCTCCATGCTCATCGGTCGGTTCGGCGTGATGAGGCCGTTCGCGCGGTTCCCGCGGCCGACGGACCCGTCGTCGCCCTGTTCGGCGCTGGTTCCGGTGACGGTGAGGTAGATGGAGCCCTCGTCGTAGTCGTCGGCCGTGTTGACGGCGACGTTCACCTCTCGGTCGGTGTACTCGCGGGCCACGTCGCCGGCGAACTCCTCGACGGACGCGACGGCGTCTTTGTACTCCTCTAAGTCGTCGATGTAGGAGTCTATCATCGCGGCGGCGACGGTGATGTCTATCTCGTCGCCCTCGCGCTTGCCCATCACCTTCACGTCGGGGCCGAGGTGCGGGTTCTCGTCGGCGTACGTCGAGTTGAGTTGGCGTTCGACGTTCAGCACTATCTCCTCGGTTTCGGTCAACGGCGCGTGGCCGACGCCGAAGGAGGTGTCGTTGGCCATCGGCACCTGCACGTTCTCCTCGCCGAAGACGTCCTGCAGGTCGCCGGACCCCTCGCCGAGTTTCACGTCCACGACGATGTCGGTGCCGAATTCGAGTTCGGGAATGTGCTCGTCGAGGTAGTCGCGGGCGGCCTCAAGAGCGACCGAATCGACGGGGAGTCGTTCGCCGTCGTACTTCTTCGTCGCGCGACCCACGATGAGGAGGTAGATGGGTTCGACGACTTCGCCGCCGCCGAAGGCGGGGGCGGCCTCGCCGGCCACGAGTTGGGTCTCGTCGGTGTTGTAGTGGAGAACTTTCCCCACCCGGTCGAGGTACAGATTCGATAGGGCCCGGGAGACGCTCTCGGCGATTCCGTCGGAGATGGAGTCGGGGTGACCGATTCCCTTTCGCTCGACGATTTCGACCTGTTGGTCCTCGACGGCGGTCCTGTCGGCCGCCTCGATGCTGATGTTCCGGTCGGTCATTGTGGGGTCGTTCTTCACCGGCGATGCTATAACTTGCGGAAAAGATTAGCGACACGAGAATTACTATCAAACATCATCCGGCCGACGCGACGGCCCGACGAGGGGTCACTCCTCGGAACCGAGGAGCATCCCGAGGTACGACGTCCGAATCTGTTCGCCGGGGTCGAGTCCGAGTTCGCGCGCGACGGCGTACGCCCCCTCCCGGACCGACTCGACGTCCGCCTCCGATCCGGCCTCGCGTTCGATTTCGACGAACTCCCCGACGCCCTCCACGGCGTCGAGGGTGACGGTGTAGCCGTCCACCCGGTAGAACTCCCGTTCCTTCTCCACCGTCGCCGCCGGTTCGAATCCGAGGCCGTCGAGGACGGCGTCCATCGTCCCGCCGTCGGCCACTTCCGTCTCGTGTTCGGCCCGCGTCTTCGACTCCGCCTCCACGAGTGGCCCTTTGTAGGTGACGCGCGCCGTCGTCTCCCCGTCTCCCTTCTCACCGTCCCCATCTCCGAGTCGCGTCTCGCGGCGGATGCGGAGGGCCTCGTCGGTCGCCGCGAAGTCGCGGTGCGGCGCGTCGTAGTAGGTGTCTACCTGCCGCACGCGCCCGACGCGTTCGGCGCGCCCGTCGTCGAGTTTCGCCCGCACCCCGTCGCGGTCGGCCCGCACCTTGACCTCGACTTCGTACATGCGTCGGTCGTCGTCCCCGCCGAGCAAAAGCGTGGGTGACTCCGAAATCCGGTCGGCCCGCCGTTTGCGCCCACCGCCTCTGGCGCGCCGAGAGCGTCGCAGCCGTCGCCTGTGGCCTCCGATTTCGGCGGAAAACGGCGCGATTCGGGCGTTTTCTCCGCGACGGGCGAAACGTGATTCTTAAGGGTCACACGAGTATTGTACCGCGTATGAGTGACGAACCGCAGGCGGAGGCGGCCGACGCCGACGCAGCAGACGTCGAAGAAGAGGTCGCCGAAGACGAGGAAGTCGCCGAGGACGGAATCCAGGACGGCGACTTCGTGCGCCTCGCGTACACCGTACGAACGGTCGAAGACGACACCGTCGTCGACACGACCGACGAAGAGGTGGCCGAAGAGGCCGACATCGACACCGAGGAGTACGACTTCGAACCCCGCGTCATCGTCGTCGGGGCCGGACACGTCTTCGAAGCGGTCGACGACGCCCTCGTCGGCGGCGAAGTCGGCGACGAAGACATCGTCGAGATTCCCGCCGCGCAGGCGTTCGGCGAGTTCGACGACGACGACGTCCGCACGGTCAGCGCCAACAAGATCGACGAGGACGACCGCTACCCCGGCGCACAGGTCCAAGTCGACGGCGAACAGGGCCGCGTCGAGACCATCATCGGCGGCCGCGCCCGCGTGAACTTCAACCACCCCCTCGCGGGCGAGGACCTCGAGTACGACTACGAGATTCTCGACGTCGTCGAGGACCGCGAGGAACAGGCCGAGAGCCTCCTCAGCATGTACCTCCAGCAGGCCCCCGAGGTCTGGATCGAGACCGACGAGGTCGAAGAGGAGACGGTCGTCGAACCCGACGAGGACGACGAGGACAGCGAGACTCCGGAGGAGTCTCAAGCAACCGGCGAAGCCGGTGACGCCGAACCCGAGACCGAAGTCGAGACCGTCGAGAAGGAGACGCTGTACATCGAGGCCACGCCGCAGATGACGATGAACCAGCAGTGGATGTTCTCGAAGCAGCAGATCGCACAGGACGTCATCGACCGCCTCGAGTTAGACCGCGTCATCGTCCAAGAGACCATCGAGGGCATGGGCGGCATGATGGGCGGCATGGGCGGTATGATGGGCGGCATGGGCGGCGGCGCCGACGCCGAAGACATCGAGGAAGCCATCGAGGACGTCGACGTGGACGCCGACGAACTCGTCGAGGAACTCGAAGGCGAAGAGACCGAAGAGTAACGCCGACGGCCGCCGCCCCCGCGGGCGACGGAACCGTCGGGTTCTTACTCCGCGTTTTCGCACGTTAGGAGAGAGATGGCCGACCGAGACGCCGAGGAGGTACCGTCGGAGCTCGAACTCCCGGACGACGCCCTCGTCGCCGCCGTGGCGGCGGTTTCGACTATCGCGCTCACGCTCGCACTCGAATACGGACTCGGGTCCGACCCGCCGATTCTGGCGCGACTCGCACCGCTCGCTCCGTACTTCCTCTCCGTGTTCACCCGCCGCATCGACCTCGGACCGTTCGATACCGTCCGCGTCTGGACGGGGGTGACGGTGGCGGTGACGCTCGGCGTCTTCCTGTTTTACGCGGTTTGATCGGACGAAAAAATCCTCTTCACGCGATGTCGCGGCTGGTGTCGACGGTCACCTGTTCGCTCAGGCGGAGTTTGATCGTCTCCTCGGGCGCTTTGCCGCCGCGGAACTTCGGGACGGCGAGGCGGTTCTCTATCTCGGAGCCGTCCACCTCCGTCTGCAGGTCGAACACCACGTCCGACATGTGTTCCGTGTAGCGGCGGTTCCGCGGCGCGTCCCCCGTCTTCAGGCCGTGGAGGACGGCGAGCCCGCCGGTGTTGACCATGTGCGTCTGCAGTTCGTTGAGGAACTCCCGGTACCGAGCGGTGCCGGTCTCCTCCAACACGTCGACCACGTCGATGATGAGGTTCGCCCCCTCCGGCAGTTCCGTGACGAGTTTGTTCGCGGAGTCCAACGGCGCGCCGCCGCCGATGTCCCGAATCGTCGGACTGCCGACGGTGCCGGGGGTTCTGTTCACCGCGTCGAGGACCGCCGCGTCGGAGCGGACGGTCGTGAGATACAGCGTCCCGCGGACCGCGGTGAGTTCGTAGAGGAACAGCTCCGACTGGCTGGCGGGTTCGGCGCCGAGAAAGACGATACTCCCCGCCGGGATTCCGCCGTCGAGTTGCCGGTCGAGAACGTCGATGCCGGTCGTGAGCCGTCCTGACACGTCACCTCTTACGACGGTCTGTTATATTATCTCTTCGGCGGTCTGTAAATCGGTTGCCACGTTCTCGTAGGCCCGCCTGACCGAGGCGTCTTCGAGGACCGGCGGACTCGCCTCCGGAACGCGCCCGACCACCGGACAGCCCAACAGTTCCGAGACGCCGGACGGCGCGACGCGCGCCCGCGTGAGCACCGCTCCCACGACGGGCGTTCCGAGCGTTCGCGCCATCGACGCCGTCTTGGCCGCGTCGCGGAGGGACGGCGCGCAGAGCGACGAGACGACGAGGGCGCCGTCGCAGGCGCGGAGGGGGGCCGCGGCGTCCGGCCCCGCGCCCGCCGGGCAGTCGACGAGGACTGCGCCGTCCGCCTCGGCGCGGATCCGCCGCAGTCGCGCCGACGGGTCGTCGCACCCGCCGTCCGCACGTGCGCTCTGCCCCGGCGGTGCGGGGGAAACCGAGACGCGGTCGTACTCGGGGTGCCGGTACGGCGGCGTTCGCTCGTCCGAATCGCGGGGGACGCCCGCGAGTGCGTGCAGATTGGGCATGTCCCGGTCGGCGTCCACGACGCGCGCCTCCCCGTCCATCGCCGCGGCCAGACCGAGCGTCGTCGTCGTCTTCCCGCATCCGCCCTTTCCGCCGGCTATCGCAAGCATGGCGACGCTGGCCCCGTCTCGGTATAAAAAGTCGCGGCGGCGAAGGCCGACCCGTCGCTACGGGCCTCGCGTCGCCGAAAAAACCGCCCGCCGGACGTCGTCAGTCGTGGCAGCAACCGCCCGCCTCGCCGCCGAAGTCGACGGCGAGGGGTTCGGAGATGGCCTCGTTGACAGCTTCGAGGCGCGTCTGTAGCTCCTCTTGGGCTTCGAGGTATTCAGCCATCACGGGCATCGAGTGGAGTTCCTCTTGGGCGGATTGGACCTTCTGAAGCCCCTCCTGCGTCGCGTTCCCCGTCTGCCGAGCGAACATGAACTCCTCGCGGAGCGACTCGAACTCCGAAATCTTGGCCTGCACTTCGTCGTCGTTCTCGACGGCCGCTTTCGCCTCCTCGAAGGCTTCGTACTCGGGCGTCTCGGTCAGCGCTTCGCCGAGTTCTCGGCCCATCTCTTCGAGGGGGTCCGTCTGCATGCTCATACCCCTCGCTTCGGACGCGAGTCGTTTCAACCTGCCGGATGCGGGGGTTCGCGGGGGAAAGAGTCGTGGTCGCACGCACGTTACTAGTTGGCATGCCAGTCGTCTCCGCGCGAACCTTCGAACGGTGGCTCCGCCGCCTCGATTCGGCGAGTCTGCGGGAGTTCGTGCGCGACCTGTACGCCGCCGCCGGCCGGGAGGTGCGGGTGCGGGGGGACGGCACCCTCGCCGTCGGATCGGACGGCCGCGTCGTCGTTACAGTCTCGGCGCGGCGGCGACTCCGGACGCCGCGCGTGCCCGACGACGCAGACGTAGTCGTCGCCGCCAGCCCGTCGCGGCGCCTCGTCGGCCGCGTCACCGAGTCGGGGGCGACGCTCGTCGGCCCGAGCGACCTCCGGACTCTGGCGCTGTACGGCGCGGACCGGGACGACTGTGAGCGCCTGTTCCGGCGCTACTTCGACGAGTCGCCGTCCGTCGAACGGCCGGACGCCGTCGCGGCGCGAGAGACCGACGGCGACCGGCGGCACGCGAGCGTTCGCGGCGTCGAGCGAATCGCGGCGGACCCGGTTTCGGGCCTCGCCGTCCTCGCTCTCGCGGGACTCGTCGTCGCGGCCCTGTTGGGCACGTTCGGCGTCGCGCCCGAGACGGGCGATTCGGCCGGGCCGACCGCCGAACCGGTCGTCGCCGCCTCCTCCGACCGTTCGTCGGACTCCGACGCCGACGCCGATGTCAACGCCGACGCCGATGCCGGCACCTCCTCCGACCGGCCGTTCCCGCCGGGCGTCGGACCGACGGGCGTCGCGGACGCCGAAACGCTCGCGGCGGCGCACGCCGACGCCGTCGCCGGGCGGTCGTACCAACTCATCGTGCGGCGGTCCGGAACCGACGCGCGGACCGGCGGGTGGCCCCGCGCGTACCGGCGGGCGGAAGTCGCGAGTCCGACGCGGTATCGGTCCTTCGTCACCGGCTACCGAGCGACCGGCGACGGAGGGACCGAACTCGTCCACTGCTCGATGTACGCCGACGGGGAGTACACCTACGTCTACAGGGAGCACGGCGAGGAGCGGTCGTACGCCAGATACGCCGTCGAAACCGACGAGGAGGGACACGGGCCGTTCGAGAACCGCGCCGCCGCGGCCGTCCGACGGTATCTGAACGCGCCGCGAACGACCGTCACCCGGAAGAACTGGAGCGTCCAACCGTACCGCGTCGTCGCCACCGGGACGCCGGCGTCGCTCCCGAACTTGGCGAACGTCACCGACTACAGGGCGGAGGCGCGCGTCGGCGCGGACGGGTTCGTCTCGCGTCTCCTCGTCTCCTACGAGGTGCGCGCGGGCGAGGAGACGCGGTCCGTCTCGTTCCGGATGGAGTACGCGGACGCGGACCCGCGAACGGTCCGCGCGCCGCCGTGGTACGGCGAGGCGCGGAACGCAACCGACGACGCCCCGTCCGAGGCGGCCGCGGCGTGCACGCCCGCGAGGACGCGTGCGAACGAAACGCAGACGGCTTCCCTCCCGGTGCGCGTCCCAGGCGGGGCCGCGGGCGTGCGGTTCTGACGCCTCGAGGCGGGTGACGCGACACCGCGGCCGCCGCATCGGGGAACGCCGACGTTATACCTCCTGACCGGCAACGAAGGGACAATGAGTCAGGACGCTTCTTCCGAGGGTGACCTCCGGAACACCGGGATGTCGCTCAGACACGACAGAGAGTGGGACTACGAACTCGACCGAATCATCGACGAAATCGAGGAACGCGACGCCACGCGCGTCGGACTGCAGTTCCCCGAGGGACTGAAGCGGCGCGGCCCGGCCGTCGCCGACGACCTGCGGGAACTGTGCGACGACGACGTGACGTTCATGCTGTCGGGGCAACCCTGCTACGGCGCCTGCGACTTAGACACCTACCTGATGCGCCGGACGGACGTGTTCGTCCACTTCGGCCACTCCCCGATGAAGGAGTCCGACAAGATAATCTACGTCCCCCTGTTCTCGAACGTGGACCCGTTCCCCATCCTCGAGGAGTCCTTAGAGGAACTGGAGGGCGAGGAGGTCGGTCTGGTGACGACGGCCCAGCACATGAACCGCTTCGAGGACATGTGCGATTGGCTGGAGGAACGCGGCTACGACGTCCACACCCGCCGCGGCGACGACCGACTCACCTACGAGGGGCAAGTTCTCGGCTGTAACTACGCCTCCGCGGACATCGACGCCGACCAAGTGCTGTACGTCGGCGGCGGGAAGTTCCACCCCCTCGGCCTCGCGATGGAACACCCCGAGAAGAAGGTGGTCATCGCCGACCCCGTCAACAACGTCGTCACTATCGCCGACACGGAGAAGTTCATGAAACAGCGCTACGGCGCGGTCCACCGCGCGATGGACGCCGAGAAGTGGGGCGTCATCTTCTGCACCAAGATAGGGCAGGGGCGCATGGAGATAGCCGAGAAGATAATCGAGGACAACCCGAACGCCTACCTCATCACCATGGACGAGGTAACGCCGGACCGACTCCGGAACTTCGACATGGACGCGTTCGTCAACACCGGCTGTCCCCGAATCACCACCGACGACGGCCCGCGGTTCCACAAGCCGATGCTGACGCCGCAGGAGTACCGCATCGCCGTCGGCGACGAACCCCTCGACTCGCTCTCGTTCGACACGTTCCACGGCACGTGGTGAACTGACCGCGGCGACGCGCCGCCGTCCGCGCCGTCTCGCTTTCCTTTCTCTCCGTTCTATTCACGATAGCAAGATATATCAAAACGAGAACTAATATCGGCTCGATGGTCCCCTCCAACGAGTTGTCCCTCGCTTCCGGTACCGCACCGCTCCAATCGAGCGATCCGTCGGCTCTCGTCCAGTTCTTCGGGACGGGCCTCGGGGTAACGCTCGCCGCCGTGTTCGGCGGCATCGTCGCCGTCATCGTCGCCGCCGTCGCGCCGAAACTCACCGAACAGAGCCTGCAGCGTATCCGCGACGACGGCGTCGTCGCCTTCCTCGTCGGACTCGGTATCTCCATCGTCGGGGCTATCGTCATCGTCCTCCTCGCGATAACCGGGTTCGGACTGATACTCGCCATCCCCGGCGTCATCGCCCTCGCCGTCCTCGGAATCGTGGGGTCGGCCATCGGTACCCTCCTCGTGGGCCGGTTCGTCCTCGACGTCGTCTCCTCGTCCGCGGGCGAACCGGACACCGTCGTGGTCGCGTTCGCCGGTGCCCTCGTCCTCGCCGTCGTCTCGTTGGTCCCGATACTCGGCAGTCTCGTGAACTTCGTCGTCTCGACGACGGGGTTCGGCGCGGTGTTGTTCGTCCTCTGGGAACGCCACGGCTGAGTCCCGACCGCTCGCGTTCGACGTCTCCGACCGCTTTTTTCGCTCGTCTCGCCGCTCTCACCGGCCGTTCGAACCGCTCGTCGGGTGTGCTTTCTCGACGTACTCGACGGCTTCCTCGGGCGTCTCGCAGGCTTCGACGCCCGGCACGTCGTGCGTGCCGAGTCCGGCGACGGGCCTGTCGTAGACGAACGAGAACCCGATTTCCGACAGCGTGCCGCCGCTTCCGCCGATTGCGACGACGGCGTCGCCGTTCATCGGGACCAACGCGTTCCGGGCGTGCCCCAGTCCCGTCGCGACGGCGACGTCCACGTACTCGTTTGCGTCCGCCCTCCGGTCCGTCGGGAGGACGCCGATGGTCCGTCCGTTCTCCGCTTTCGCGCCGCGACACGCCGCCTCCATCACGCCACCTAACCCGCCGCAGACGACCGTGTGTCCGCGCCGCGCGAGCGAGCGACCCGTCTCGGCGGCGACGTCGAGTTTCTCTTCGGTGACGGTTCCGCCGCCGATGACACTTACGCGCATACCGCCGCGTTTCGCGCCGGAAAGAAAGAGTCGTTTCGTTCGGTGCGGTCTCCGAGGCGTCCCTGCGACGACGACCGGAGCGTCAGTTGTAGAGGTCCGCCGCGGGCGGTTCGGGGTCCCACGTACCGAGCGTCCGCATCGTTGCGTCCATCTGGCTGAAATCCGCGGTGTTGCGTCGGCGCTCAGACATGGCACTTCGTACCACTCAGCTTCGGAATATATGCTTTCCTCCGGTTATCAGCGCTTTAACGCCTACTTTTGCGTCGTTTATCGCACGCGCGTTCGGAAGGTGGCGCATAACGTCCCGTTATTTCGGACGGCTGGCCGGTGCGCGTTCGGCGGTGACCCCGACGCGGCACCCGGTTCTCCCGCCGCGGACGGTCGGACGCGGGGTCGCGGACTTCGCAACACTTAGTCCCCGCCCGCCCGCACCCGGTCGTATGTCCGTAAGCGACTGGAGCGATTGGCTTCCGCGCGCCGTCGAGGCGGCCGACCCGGAGACGGTGGCCGTCTGGTATCTCGGCTGTAACGGCTTCTTCCTCAAGGGGAGCGACGGGACGACGCTCGCTATCGATCCGTACGTCGGCGTCGGCGACCCGCCGCGGACGGTTCGGATGATTCCCGTCCCGTTCGACCCCGAAGACGTGACGGAACTGGACGGACTCCTCGCGACGCACGAACACACCGACCACGTCCACGGGCCGAGTCAGGCCCCCATCTTGGAGAACACCGACGCGACGTACTACGCGCCGGACGACTCCGTGGACGTGGCACTCGAAGACGAGGCCTGGACGGAGAACTACGACGTCTCCGAGGACCGGTTCGAAGTCGTCGCCGAGGGCGACACCCTCGAAATCGGCGAGTTCACCGTCCACGTCGAAGTCGCCCACGACCCGGACGCGACGCACCCCGTCTCGTACGTTATCGAACACGAGTCGGGCACGTTCTTCCACGGCGGCGACACGAAACCCGCAGAGGAGTTCGCCGAACTCGGCGAGGAGTACGACATCGACCTGGGCGTCCTCGCGTTCGGCGCGATAGGCAACATCCCGGACAAGGAGACGGGCGAACCCGTGCGCACGAAGTGGTACTCCACGGAGAACGAGATTATCGAGGCCGCTTCGGACCTCCAGTTGGACCGCCTCCTCCCGAGTCACTGGGACATGTGGAAGGGCATGACCGCCGACCCGACGACTCTGCACCACCACGCCCAGAGCTTCGAGTACCCCGAGCGCTTGGAGATAACCGAAATCGGCGACCGAGTGGATATCTAGTTCCTCGTCTGACATTATTCGCCGAACGTGACAGTCTCGCGTTCGAAATTCCCCGGTTATTTTATGTAATGGCTTTCGGAAGGGACGGGCATGAGCCACGAGGCCGACCTAGGGGGTCCGGTGTACGTCTCCGACGGCGACGTGAAAGTAGAGAAGTCGTTCGCCGCCGAAGAGTTCCCGGTACCCGCGATAAAGTTCCGCATCACATCCGAGAGCGAGGAGTCCGTCCACGTCCGAATCGTCGACAGCATCCCGAAGGACTTCCCGATGGAGGGGGTGGGGTTCCACCCCGATTACGAGAGCGACAACTGGACCGCATACAAGGACCAACGCGTCGAGTACGAGCGAACGCTGGAGCCCGAGGAGTCGGTGACGACGGTGTACGGCATCCGCCTCAACAACGTCAGCGAGGCGTCGAAGTTCCTCGTCGAACCCGTCCTCGAACGCCCGCCCGTTCCCGCGGAGGGCGAGGAGCCCGAACACGACGACGGCGTCGAGGACATCCTCGGCGAGGACCGCAGCCAACTCGTGCGCGACGCGTTGCAGGGCAACGGGTCCCTCGCCGAGGAGGGGGAACTCGTCGAGGACGACGCCGAATCCGAATCCGAGGCCGACGCGGATGCCGCGGAGGCCGAGGACGACGAGGACGCCGACGCCGGCGACGCCGCCGAAGGCGGGTCCGCCATCGCGGAGGCCGAGGACGCGGGAGCGGAGGACGCCGACGCCGCCGCCGACGTCGCGGCGAGCAGTCAGGCGCAGTCCGACGACACCGACGTGGCGGCCGCAATCGGGTCGAGCGAGGTGGCGGCCGACGCGGACGCCGATGCGGACGCGGACGAACCGACCGGCGACGCCGACGCGGCGGAACCGGCCGACGAGGTGACGGAGTACGTCGACGTCGAAGACTCCGTGTCCGACGCCGATGCGGACGCCGGTGCCGGCGACGCCGACGCGACTGCGACTCCGGCGGTCGAAGGGTCGCTGGCGGCGACGCTGGCGGCGGAGATCCGCGACGGGAGCGTCTCCGAGGAGGACCTCGACGTGCTCCGGTCGGAACTCGACGTCGGCCTGCCGCGGAGCGCCGACGTGCGCATCAGCCGCCTGCAGTCGAGGATGGAGGACTTGGAGGCGTACAGCGACGCGCTCGCGGAGTTCATCGACGAGGAGGGCACCGGAGCCGAAGTCGTCGAATCGCTCCGCGAGGAGATGGGGGACGTCTCCGAGGAACTCGACGCCCTCGAATCGAGCCTCGACGCCGCCGAGGACGACCGCGAAGCCATCCGGTCCGACGTCTCCCGACTCCGCGGGGACCTCGGCGCACTCGACGAACGCGTCGAAGACGCCGCGCAGGGACTCGTCGACGTCGAGGAGACGGCCGACGCGAACGCCTCGGCGGTCGAGGGCCTCCGCTCGAAGTACGACGACGTCTCCGACCGCGTCGAGAGCGTCGAATCCGACCTCTCGGCGGTGTCCGGTCGAGTCGAGAGCGCCGCCGAGGACGCCTCGGACGCCGAGAGCGCCGTCTCGGAACTCGACGGCGAAATCGGCGACGTTCGGGAGGACATCGCGTCCCTCGACGGCGACATCGTGGCGGTCAGAGAGACCCTCTCGGAGGACATCGAGGAGATTCGCTCCGACCTCGAGGACCTCTCGTCGGCGATGGAGCGCATCGAGGACCTCGAAGCGACCGTCGAAGGCCTCGAATCGTTCCGCCACCGCCTGAACGACGTGTTCGGCGCGGGCGCGACGGCGGGTAACCCCGGCGGCGACGGCGAGTAACTCTCCGCCCCGTTCCGTTCCTGCCCGAAACGCAACCTGTTTAGCGCGTGCCTCCGTGAACTCGACAATGACCGCTACGGTGCGCGTCGCCGTTCCGCGCAAGGGACGCCCCCTCGAAGCCGTGTTGGAGCGCTTCGCCGAGTGTGCCGACGCCGCGGCACTCGCGGACGAAATCACGTCCACGCTTCGCTACGAGAAGTCCGTCACCAAGGGGTCCGTCCATCCGGAACACGACGTGTACGAACGCCTCGCGTCCTACAGCGACCTCTCGGACGAGGCGGAACCGGAGTACACACTGCTTCGCGACGACCGCGAGGGGATGCCCCGCCGCATCGTCTTCGACAGCGTCACCCTCGACGTCGAGGGCGTCTCCGTCCAACTCGTCGGTCGCGAGGAACCGTTCCGCGCCCTCCGCACCCACGAGTTCGGCCTCGGGTTCGACAGCGCCGACCTCGTCCTCGAAGAAGTCGTCCAACTGCGGGCGGACGGACTGGGGAGCATCGCCGACATCAACGCCCGAATCGACCCGATGGACACCGACGTTCGGGTCGTCTCCGGCCTCGGCGACACCGTCTACCACACGCTCATGGCCAAACCCGAGGTGCTCCCGCCGGGCGCGGACCTCGACCGGTCGTTCGTCGAGGGGTACGAGGGTCCGCTCTGCATCTCCCCGCGGTACGAACGACTCGTCGAGGCGGTCCTCGGGACGCGACAACTCGACGGCGTCACCTTCGCCTACCCCGACGAGTCGGACGAGGAGGAGGCCGCGATAGCGGAGACGGGTCTCGGCGTCTACCTCACGATGACCGGTTCGACCGCCCGCGAGCACGGACTCGTCCTCGGCGAACACCTCTTCCCCAGCGAGACGGTGCTGATGGAGAACGTCGCCGAGTCGAACGCCGCCGCCGAACGGGTGAAGGCCGCCGTCGCCGACGGCGACGTCGAGACGGAGATTCCGGTCTGACTTCGGGCCCCGCAGAGACGGAGACGACGACCCGCGTCGTATCGAAACGCGGCTTCCCGCCGCGGGCGTGGTCGATTACCGCTGCGTCGGCGAGTCGTCTGGGTACCCCGCGCGCCGCCGCGCGTTCCACTGTCCCGTCTCGGCGAGTCGGAACTCCGGCAACTCGTCTTCGGGGGGTCGAGCGACGCCCGTCGTTCGCGGCGTCGTACCGCCGAACGCTGTCGTTCGACCCGCCGATGGGCGTCTCGCCTGCCCCGGAGAACTTCGATTCCTTCCGCCTTAATACCCGTCTCCTCCGGTACGATGTGGTCGTTTTATCTCCCGGTAGTGACACCTGCCGAACATGATCCCTCGAAGGTCCCCTCCTCCGAACCGGTTCGTCGCCCACTCCAGTCCAGCGTCCGCCCGCGAGGCGTGAGACCCGACACACCCACCCTCGACCGATGCCCTCCCCACTCTCACGACGCCAGTTCCTGTCGCGGTCCGCGGTCGGCGCCGGAACCGCAGTCGCCGTCGGCGGGTTCGCGACCGGCGAGTCCGCCGCGGCGCAGGAGACCGAGGTAGAAGCGCTCGTCGACGACGCGGCCGACCGCGCGTTGACGGAACACGACGCGGGCGGATTGACCGTCGCGGTCGTGGACGGCGACGACGTCCTCACGAACGGCTACGGCCACGCCTACCGGAGCGAAGACGTGCCGGTCCGGGCCGACGAGACGCTCTTTCGCGTCGGGTCGGTGTCGAAAGTCGTCACGTGGACGGCGGCGATGCGGGCGGTCGACCGGGGTCGAGTCGCCCCGGACAGCCCCGTGAACGACCACCTCCGAGCGGTGACCATCCCACAGACGTACGACGACCCCATCACGCTCGAACATCTCGCCACCCACACGCCCGGATTCGAGGTTCGGAGCCGAGGCGACTCGGTGCGGGACCCGGAGTACGTCCGCCCCCTCGCCGAGTCGGTTTCGACTCACGTCCCGACGCGCGTTCGGCCGCCGGGCGAACTCCCCCAGTACACCAACTACGCGGCCGCCTTGACGGGCCAGTTGCTCGCGGACGTAAGCGGACAGACGTTCGGAGCGCACGTCGCCGAAAACGTCTTCGAGCCGTTGGGAATGGAGAACAGTACGTTCCGACCCGCCCCCTCCGGCCTCGTCCCGGCCGAGGGGACGGCCGTCGAAGACGTGGTGAGTTTCTACTCCGACGCCGCGCCCGCGTCCGGACTCCACACGACCGGCGCGGACATGGCGCGTCTGCTCCGAGCGCACCTCGAGGGCGGCGTCGTCGACGGCGAGCGAATCCTCTCGGCGGACGCGGTCGATGCGATGCACCGGCGGTGGTACACGCCGCACGAACGGATGGACGGGATGGCGTTCGGCCTGTTCGAGGCATCTCGCGGCGACGCCCGCTTGGTCCGGCACGGCGGCGCGGTCCCGGAGTTCGCCTCCGAGTTCGCACTGCTCCCCGACGAGGGGGTCGGTCTGTTCGTCGTCGCCCACGGCGAGGAGGCGTCGGGGGCCACGCAGACGGTAACGGACGCCCTCCTCGGACGGTTCGCGCCGGTCGAATCGGACGGAGGCGGCGGACGACCCGCGCCGTCCGGCACGCCCGAACGCGCGGACGAACTCGGCGGCCGGTACCGGTCGGTGCACGCGGCCGACAACGCCACCGCCGAGAAACTCCTCTTCG
This sequence comes from Halopelagius longus, assembly GCF_900100875.1. Taxonomy (NCBI): domain Archaea; kingdom Methanobacteriati; phylum Methanobacteriota; class Halobacteria; order Halobacteriales; family Haloferacaceae; genus Halopelagius; species Halopelagius longus. Next base: position 110,085 of record NZ_FNKQ01000002.1, read on the forward strand.
CCTTCGTCGCCGACGAACCGATAGACGTCCGCGTCGCGGACGACGGCCGCCTGATAACCGAACAGGGGAGCAGGAGAGACGAGTGGGTGGAGGTCGAACCGCTCGTCTTCGAACACGTCGAGGAGGATTCGACGCTGCTGTTCCGAACGGACGGCGGCGAGGTGACGCACCTGGTGGACACTCTGAGCGCCTACGAGAAGGTTCCGTTCCACGAGCAGTTGTCGGTCCACGGGTGGACGGCGACCGTCGCCGCGGTGACCGCGCTCACCGGACTCCTCGGTTGGCCGGCGGCCCGCGGGGTGCGTCGGTTCCGCGGCGGCGAGTCGCCGCCCGCCTCCGCCGCCCGGGCCCGGGGGGTCGCCGGCGCGAGCGTCGCCGCCCTCCTACTGTTCGTCGTCGTCCTCGCCGGCGTCACCGTCGCGGTGACGACGATGGACCGACCGACCCTGTTCAACCGCCCGCCTCCGTGGTTCGGTGCCGTGTTCCTCGCGCCGACGATAGGGGCCGTCGCCACCGTCGGCGCGGTCGGCTACGCGGCGCGGGCGTGGTACCGCGGGGAGTGGTCGCTCGCCTCGCGCCTCCACTACTCCGCGGTCGTCGCCGCGTCGGCCGTCCTCTACTGGTTCCTGCGGTACTGGAACCTGCTGGTCGTCCGCGCGTAGTTCGCTCCCCTATTCTCCGTGTGCGTTCTTCTAGCGGTTCGTCCCTACATTCGTCGCGACGAACTCGTCGGCGACTGCACCGGCGTTCGCTCCGCCGCGTTCAGGTGACGAGACGGGCGTAGGTGAGCGAGAGAAATCCGACTGCCACGAGAATTATGTACAGCCACTCTGAGGTCCGTTCGTCGTCGATAACTCTGGCCGCGAGATATCCGAGGCCGACCGAGAGTATCACCAACGCCGGTTTCCACGCGGCACCCATCGTTCTCCCCAACATTCCCTCAGAACATGATTATTCGCATCTGTCGCACGCGACGAACGATTCCAACCGGGAGCGATACGGGAATTCGATGCGCCCGAGGAGTTCCGGCCCGAGCGGAAGTCGGACCGTCACTTAGCCTTCGGAACGGGCGTTCACTTCTGTTTGGGCGCCCACCTCGCTCGCATGGAGGCGGACGTCGCGCTCCAGCAACTCTTAGACCGATTCACCCGTCTGGACGCGGACCGCTCGAATTTGGAACCCTCGACCAGCTTCTACGGTCTCGAATCGCTCCCCTGCAAAGTGGAGTGAGAACGCCGCAGAATCAGACGGCGCTTCGAGGCCGTCGTGTTCGCTTGCTCCTCTCGAACGAGGCGGCCGTTGGTTAGAGTTTCGGACCCCTACCCCTTGCCCCGTATCGAGAGCGAGTATATTATGAAACTAAGTCCGAACGCTTGAATCAAAGAGGTGGATAAAGGTAAATAATACACGAAGATTACCAATTCGACCTCGAACACCTGTGCGATCGAGGCGATGAGGAGGGAGACGAGGGGTGGAATCACGGTAACGAAGGCGAGACCCACCGCGAGAAACAGCATCCGTCGGTTCGCGTTCCGACGGTACCCCCAGTACGCTTGGAAGACGATGAACAGTCCCATCGCGATAGTGAGGAGGAAAACCGCGAAGAGAACGAGATAGCGCGGTGGGAGCATGAACAAATCAAACTGTGACTGTATCATTAGAGCTCGTCCCAGATTGCGGTGAAGCGGTCCGCCATGCTTTCGTCCGTCTGTTCTTCGATTGTGAGTTTGAGTTCATCGTTCTCTAGTTCTACTGTGAGGCGCTTGAGCCGCGCTTTGTAGACACTGTGGTGGTGTCCGTTGTCTTCGAGTTTGGTTCGCTCTTCGAGGAGTCCGCAGTCGATCAAACGCTCGACGCGCCGGTAGACTGTCGGGAGCGACGCGTCGCACTCTTCGCTGAGTTCCTTCGCGGACTTCGTCGTCGTGTTCGTCGAAGTGAGGATACGTCGAGCGTATTCGTCGTCTAAAAGGGCGTACACCTCGCCCGACGGCGTGTCCTCACTCACGTCTGAGCGTTCTCGTAGTCGCCCATCATATCTGCGGTGATTTTCTGGCCCAGAAAACGCGCTCGCTACTATATCTTCTCGGGTCCGCTGGAATAGGATGGGACGGGGAGTGGACTGCCGACGTCGGACGATTTTCTGGCATGGAAAATCGGGATCCGCGTTTAATGACCTCCCAATCTCCTCTCCTCTCGTGGTAAGGCAACAGTTTCAGCACGACCGCTCTCGGGGAGTGAGTAGTCGCTCCGCCGAGCGAAGCACTGTTCATCGAATAACCGGCGATGGGGGCCATCTGTGAGACGGATAGTCTCCGCGACGCTGGTTCTGTTGATGCTCACGTCGTCGGTCGGCAGTGTCGCACTCACGGCCGGTGCGGCCGACGTCTCCATTCAAGCGAGCACCTCCGTCGACGACCCGGCGCCGGGCGAACCGTTTACGGTCACGGTGAATCTGAGCAACGTCGGTAACGGATCCGCCGACGTGACGGACATCTACGTCCGCGACTCCGGTGGCACCGAGTACGCGCGGGCGGAAGACCTCGGGACGATCACCGCGGGCGGCAAGATGAGTGTCCCCGTAAGCGTCGTCCTCGACGACGCAGGGCGGAAGCGCCTTACCGTCCATGCGGTGGTCAAAGGGCCTGACGGCGGCCACACCCGGGTGAGCTACCCGGTGTACGTCGACGTCGAGAAACCGGACGAAACCGCCGTCTCGTTCGAGAAGCTCGATCCGATCGCCGGAGACGAAAGTTCCGTCGAGGCTACTGTCGCAAACGGTGACGAAAATCCGATCTCGAACGTCAGGCTCAACCTCGGCGGTGACGCCGAGATCGAAGACTCCCAACGCGTGAACGCCTCGCTCCCGGCCGGGAAACAGACGAGCTACACCTACAACGTAACGTTCCCCGACTCCGGCGAACAGACGCTCAACGCGACGGTCACCTACAAGACCGCCGACGGAACGACTCGGACGGCGTCGTTCGAGAAGTCGACGACCGTCGAGGCGGCGACCGTCGACGCGGACCTGACCGCGACCGTGGACGAGATCAACGGGTCCTCCGTCATCCGGACCGAACTCACCGAGTACGGCAACGTCGACCTCACCGACGTTCGACTCCGAGCGCTCGTCGACAGGAACGTCGTCAAACGCAGTCTCGTGTCGGACGTTCCCGCCGAGTCGACGCGGACGTTCACGCTCAACGAGACGGACATCCCCGCCGGCGAGATGACCGTCGTCGCCGAGTACACCGCCGCGGGGAAGTCGCACACCTCCAACGCGACCCTCGACTACAGTCCGCAGGAGCAATCGAACGTCGAACTGACCGGGATCGAGGCGACTCGAGCGGGGTCCACGCTCACGCTGAGCGGGGACGCCGCGAACCTCGGGAGCGCCGACGCCAACTCCGTACTCGTCAGCGTCGCTAACGCGAACGGAGTCTCGCCGGTCTCGCCGAACGGGGAGTACTTCGTGGGTACCGTCGAGTCGAGCGAGTTCGCCACGTTCGACCTCACCGCGAACGTAAACGGGTCCGTCGACAGTCTCCCGGTGAAGATTCGCTACTCGGCGAACGGCGAGCAGTTCACGCGGACCGTTCGAGTCGACATCTCCGACAGTCAGGCGGCCTCCGGGAGCGACGGGGCCGCCGCCAGCAGCGGTTCCGGTGGCAGTGGCGGTTCCGATCCCCCGCTGATGGTTATCGGTGCCGTGCTCCTCGTCGTCGTCGGTGCGTGCGGTATCTACTGGTGGCGTCGATAATCATGAGCGTCATCGAACTCGAAGACGTCGTCAAGCGCTACCAGAGCGGAATGGAGGTCATCGAGGCGCTCGAGGGCGTTGACTTCAGCGCCGACCGCGGTGAGATGGTCACTGTCATCGGTCCTTCGGGTTCCGGCAAGAGTACGATGCTCAACATGATCGGATTACTCGACACGCCGACGGAAGGCCGCGTTCGACTCGACGGACGCGAGGTGACGGAGTTCACCGAGGACGAACTCACCGAAGAGCGTCGGACGGGCATCGGGTTCGTCTTCCAGGACTTCCACCTGCTTCCGATGCTCACGGCCACCGAGAACGTCGAACTCCCCTCCATGTGGGACACGTCGGTCGATCGCCACGACCGCGCGGTCGACCTCCTCGAACGGGTCGGCCTCGGTGACCGCCTCGACCACACGCCCGACCAGTTGTCGGGCGGCCAACAACAGCGCGTCGCGGTAGCGCGGTCGCTCATCAACAAACCCGACATCCTGCTCGCAGACGAACCGACGGGCAATCTCGATCAGGACACCGGTCAGACGATTCTCGAGGAACTGACCCGGTTAAAAGAGGACGAGGACGTCGCCATCGTCTCGGTGACGCACGACGACCAGATGCTCGAATACACCGACAGCACCGTCAGAATCGTCGACGGAGTGATACAGGAGGTGACCCGGACGTGAGCGTCTCGGACTGGCTGTGGCGGTATCCGAGTGCGCTGATGGCCTGGCGCAACCTCGGTCGAAACAAGACGCGAACGGCGCTCGCCGCACTCGGTATCGTCATCGGGGTGATATCGATAGCGTCGCTCGGGATGGCGGGCGCAGCGCTACAACAGCAAGCGACCTCGAACCTCGGTTCCATCGGGGGTGACGTGACGATTTCGGCGGGTGCGGACAGCGATACCGACGGTGTGACCCAAGACCAAGTCGAAACGCTTCGGAACATCGTCGGCGACGCGCCGGTCGTTCCCCAAAAGACGAACTCGACCACGCTCTCGGCGAGAAACGGGGAAGAAGCGAGGGTGAGCGTCACGGGGGTGACACAGGCGGACGCACTGTACAACCTCACGGACGGACAGGCGCCGAACCGTCTCGTGTCGGGAGCGCTCATCAGCAACAGTACCGCGGAGACGCTCGGTCTCGAAATCGGAGATCCTGTAGAGTACGACGGCCAAATCTACCGGATCGAAGGCTTCATCGAGTCGTCGGGGGGCGGATTCGGCGGCGGCGGAGGGTCGCTCGTCTTGCCGATGTCGGCGCTCTCCGAGCAAGAGAACTACGACACGGTGACTATCGCCGCGGGTAGTAGCGACGCAGCGACGAGTATCGCGAACACGGTGGACGACTACTTCAACACCGAAGATAACGAAGAACTGAGCGTCAACACCTTCGGGAGCGTAGAAAGTCTCAACACGTTCCTGAACACGCTCAACTACGCGCTGCTCGGAATCGGCGGGATATCGCTGGTCGTCGCGAGCGTCGCGATTCTCAACGTGATGCTCATGAGCACCGTCGAACGCCGCGGCGAAATCGGCGTGCTTCGAGCCGTCGGAATCCGGCGCGGAGAGGTGCTCCGAATGATCCTGACCGAGGCGGCGTTGATGGGGACGGTCGGCGGTCTCGTCGGGGCGATCGGGTCACTCGGCGTGGGATTGGTCATGTTCCAACTCCTCACGGGCGACGCGATGGCCGTCTTCGACTGGAGCAGTTCGCAGTATCTCCTGTTCGGGTTCGCGTTCGCGGTCGTCGCGAGCGTCCTGAGCGGACTCTACCCCGCCTGGAAGGCGGCGAACGACCGCCCCGTCGACGCCCTTCGAAGCTAACCGACGAACGAACCGCGATCCGAGGTAAGCTCACGTACTCCACCCGCCGTCCGATTCGGCGGGTACTCCCTTAGACGACCTCTCTAGCGGTGATCCGACCGGAAGGATCCGTAGAGGCAACGGTGCCTATTCCATATAGCGAAATAGGATTTACGAGTCCGATATCGGACGCCCGAAATGGTCAGTAAACCGAATAGATGTGCTCCTCGTACGTCTCTCGCACCCTATCGCCCCAGTTGTGGGTGTAGGTGTCGATGATGTCGCCGCCGACGTCGCCGCGGAGGTACTTGACGATGCCTCGGTCGCCGGTTCGATCCCGGAGGTGGGTGGTGAAGAAGTGCCGGAAGTAGTGCGGCGTGACGTTCTCCTCGGCGTCGCCGCCGGCGCGGTGCCACCCGACGTCGCCGGCGTGGCGTTCGACGATGTGGTGGACCATGTCGGGGGTGAGCCTGCGGCCCCAACTCCCGGATGTGCTGACGAACAGGGGGTCCGCGGGCGACTGCACGTCCGGGCGGACGGCCAACCAACGGGCGAGGACGGATTCGAGTTCCCCGTCCACCGGGACGACGGTGGAGCGCTTCCGCTTGTTCGAGGCGGTGCGTTCCTCGCCGTTCGTCACCTCGCCGACGGTCGGTTCAGCGGAGACGTACACCGAGGGCCCGCGGCCGTCCAACTGGGCGCGACTCGATACAGCGCCGAGGGGTGTATCGTCGGCCAGGGACACGTCCCGAAGGTCGAGGTTGCAGAGTTCGCCGACGCGCATCCCCGTCTTCAGTAGCGTGACGAGGACGGCGTGGTCGAGGGGATGGTGGACGCCGCGAAGGAAGCGCCGCATCTCCGCGAGGGATATCTCCCGCCGGGAGGGGTTGGTGTCGATTCGCTCGTCCATCTCCTCCATGACGAGCGTCATCGGGTTGGCGTCGAACGCGCCGACCTGCGTCATGTAGGCGTAGAACCGATGGAGGTAGGATGCGTACGTCGCGACGGTGCTGTCCGCGACGTCCGACCCGCGCAGCGAGTGTATCCACGCCATGCAGTCGCGGTGAGACGCCGCCTCGACGCGCTTTCGGGCGTCCACGGGATTCGCGTCGGGGTCTCGGAGAAACGCCTCGAAACGCCGCAGAACGCGCTCGTACGCCTCCCGGGTTCGGTCGGTCTTCCCGTGGTACGTCATGTCCTGCAGGAAGTACGCGACGGGGTCCTCGACGGACTCGCCGTCGGCCGTCTCAACGGCCATCGTTCGCCTCCTCGACGGCACCGGGAGCGACGGTGTACCCGCCGTGACGGCCGCTGTACTGGACGAGGTTCTCCGCCTGCAACTCCTGTAACGTTTCGTCTAAGCGGTCCTCTATGTCCTCTGTGAGGGTGTCGAGGAGTTCGTCCCACGAGCGGTATTCGGCCACCGAGAGGGCGTCGAGGACGCTCTCCTCGAACCCGTCGGTTCCGCCTTCGTCGGACGAGTCCCCCTCGGACTCCGCCTCGCCGTAGGACCGTTCGGGCACCTCGAAGTCCCGACGGCCCGCCTGCACCATCGTCCGGACGAACTCGCTTTGGCTCATCCCGAGTCTGTCGGCGTGTTCGGCCCACGCCTCCTTCTGGTAGGCGGGGACGTACGTCTGCACCGTCTTTCGCTCCCCGTCTGCACCGTCACTCGACATACCGACTCACCCGCCGTCGGCCTACTTCGGTTTTGCCGTCGGTGCGTCCCGTCGCTTCCGCCGACGTCTCGACTCGCTGTCCGCCCCTCCGGGCGCGGCGTCGTCGGGGGGCGTCTCCCGTCGGCGATGGCCCCGCGGCCACCGACGTTCGACTCGAACGCTCCGAAGCGTTCGGCGGAGTGAAGTGCCGCCGAGTTTCACACCAGTTCGACGCACCGCCGACCGGGTTGCGCGCGTCGCCGTCCTCGTTCATCGGTTGACTGCACATTTCAGCATAACCCTACTTATACTGTTCTATAGGGGTGTCCAAATTTATTTTATCTGTGTTTGTGATGGCATTTCGGTGGTTCCAGCAAGCAGACACACAAATAATAATTCGGCGATTCTGTTGCATTCTGTAGGACGAATTGTCCGCGCTGAGGTGGAAGACCGAAATCCTTCGCCGGCCAACAGGGAGCGTTGGCTCCACTTGTATTCTCTACAAACCACACCGAAAATATCTTCGCTGGAGGACCGTGTTCGCCCCGTCTACCCTCGGGGTAACGGGGGGAAGACCGCCCTCCAGAAACCGGCAATTGTGGCCTTTTCTTTCACTCCGTCCTCGATGGTAGGACTTCAGTTGGATCGGCCGGCACGCGGTTCGTCGGACGGTCCGCCCTCCTCGTTTCGTGGTGTTGTCGCGACGGTTACGCGGCCGACTCGCCTCCCCGTCGGTCAGTCGAAGATTATCGTTTCGTGGGGGGTGGTTAGCCGATTCAATGATTGAAACGGGACATTAAGAAATAGAATAAATTCTCTTCATATTTGTTAGTTTTCAGTACATATGTCTCCCAATCGCGCGAATAACAGGATAAAGTATATATCTCGTTGGAGAGATTCGTCATTTGAATGTCAGAAGATATGGCCGGTTCGGAGACGGAAGACGGGGAGAACCAGACTCGAAAGCAGCAGGCTCGGGGGGACAAATCCGGGCTCAAACGCCGTGACGCACTGAAGATGAGTGCGACTGCGGCCGCCGTCGGGCTGACCGGCGCGGGCGCGATGGCGAGTTCGGCCGCCGCCAGCGCCGAACGATACGGCATCTCGTTCGACCGCGTGGTGAACGCGGTCGACGATTTGGGCCTCGACCCCGACGGAGACGAACCCATCGACTCGGCGATAGACCGAACCACCGAGGAGGGAGATTACCTCATCGAGTTCCCGCCGGGAACGTACTACTGGGAGGACAGCGTCACCGAGAGCGGACTCGACAACTGGGGCATCCGCGGTCTCGGCGACGACCCGACGGACGTGAAGTTCGTCTCGGAGGAGGGGGCGGCGAAGTTCCTCCTGAAGACGAACGGCGGAGACGGCATCCTCGTCGAGAACGTCGCTATCGACTACGGCTCCGACTGGGAGGGGAGCCTCGGGCTGATGCTGAAGGCGGACGACAACCTCCGCGTTCAGGACCTTCACTTCGTCGGCTACAACCCCACGCAGAGCCACGGTACCGTCGACAATCTGAGTCCGCAGATTCTCGACCCCGACGGTAAGGCTGTGGTCGACGGACTGGTACGTACGGGCCCCACCGATATCGCTTCGCACGGCCACATCGGCGGCGACGTCAACGAGGGGTGCGTCTGGCTCGGCGGGAAGCACGTCGGCGAACTCGTCATCCGGAACACCCACATCGAGAACAGCGGGACGAACGCCATCTACGCCCGCAAATCGCCGGGCGACGTGAAGGTAGAGGACAGCCTCTTCGTCAACAACAATCAGACCTCTCTCCGCATCGGCGGGAGGGGCTCCTACGTCAAGGGTTGCCGGTTCGTCGTGGATACGGACAACGCGACGGAGGAGAACAGAGGCGAGTTCATCAATCCTCACGCAATCGTCTGGGAAACCGACAACAGAGGCGAATCGGGTGGGTATATCGTGCACTGCGACTTCATCTACAAGTCCGCCCCCGCGAAGACGACGGCGGCCGTCTGGGTCGACGGCACGGCGGGGAGGATGGCCATCCGCAAGAGTCGGTTCCAGATGGACGCCGACGACGTGGCGGCTATCCGCATCGACGACCCGGAGGACCCGCGTCTCGGCATCACGGCGTCGAAACCGTGGTTCTCCATACTCAATAACGTGAGCATCACCGGGTCCTCCTCGGGGTCGGAACCCGCCGTGTTCATCGATAACCGTAACAACTCGACCATCAGCAACAGCTGTTTCCAACTGACGGGCGACCGCGACGCTATCCGCTTCCGCAACTCGGACGGAAGCGTCATCAAGAACACGACCATCAACGTCGACGGCGAGGCGACCATCTTCGACGACTCGGACGTGTCCACCGAGGATATCTCCCACTCCGGTAGCTGCCCGGTGCCCGAGGACTCGTTCCACATCGGCGACGAGTGACGGCGACGAGTACGCGGTCTCGGTGCGCCGCCGAGACACACCGCTACTCTCTTTCCGCGGGGACGGACCGCCTCCCGGCTCCTTCTCTGTCGTCTCTGCACCCTTCGCGACCATATTCGTAGAGAGCTCTCACCCCCTATTCGACCGTATTTCGTTCGCTGTACGGTACCATCTGACACTGATTCGGGCGTTCGACGCCGGACACATACACTGCATATCGCTATATCGAATTTGGTGGTGAGGCCGTACCGGTTCGGAACGTGAATCTCCGGAAGACAGGTGTCCTCAGGAAGAGACGGTCCGGAACGGGGCGTGTATTCGCTGGTGGAACAGTCACCGGAATGCTATCGGACTTCTGCATCCTCCGAAGTCGAGATGTCACAGAAATATGACGGCCTCGTGGTACCAGAGTGGGACCTTCGCTCGAACCTGCTCTCCTCGGGACATCGCGGTATCGGCCCTCTAGAGAAGAGATATACGCCGGCAGTTCCGGTGGATAACGATGCCGCTCGACCGACGCGAATCGTGGTTCCGGGGTACACCCGCTGGTACGTCCGCGCAACGTCCTGTTCGTTCAACTCACAGCCGTCGTGGGCGTCCTCTCCTCACTCTTCGGCACTCCCGGAACAGTTCTCGGCGGGTTCGTGGGTACGCTCCTCCTCTTTCGACAGATGACGCTGTGCATCCGCCAAGAACTCCGACGGGCGTCAGACTGAACGCGACGAGGGAAATCGGGCCATCGGCGAGTGGATCCGGCTAGGTGAGAGCCGACTACGCCGTATCGGCGAGCTAAAATATGTGGATTCGAACACATTCAGGATATCTATACAAACGTCCATTGTTTGATGTTCTAGGTTACACCTATTTTGCTTTCTGAGAGTTATACGGAAAGGAATATACATGGATAGTCGGATTGTTTCTTTGGAATGCCAGAAAACACGGACTGTGTCGAGAAGGAGAGCGGGGGCAACCGAGGTAAGACGTCTGAGGGGACTGAATCCGGAGTTAGCCGTCGCGACGCGCTGAAGATGAGCGCGACTGCGGCCGCCGTCGGGCTGACCGGTATAAGTGCGATGACAGGTTCGGCCGCCGCCACCGAACGACAGGGAATCTCGTTCGACCGCGTGGTGAACGCGGTCGACGATTTGGGCCTCGACCCCGACGGGGACGAGCCCATCGATTCTGCGATAGAGGAGACCATCGAGGAGGGAGATTACCTCATCGAGTTCCCGCCGGGAACGTACTACTGGGAGGACACCGTCGACGAGAGCGACGTCAACAACTGGGGTATTCGCGGCCTCGGCGACGATCCGACGGACGTTCGGTTCGTCTCGGAGGACGGTGCCGGGAAGTTCCTCCTGAAGACGAACGGCGGGGAGGGTATCCTCGTCGAGAACGTCGCTATCGACTACGGCTTCGACCGGGAGGGAAGCCTCGGACTGATGCTGAAGGCGGACGACGGCCTCCGCGTTCAGGACCTTCACTTCGTCGGCTTCAAACCGACGCAAGGCGAGGGTGCCGTCGAGAATCTGAGCCCGCAGGCGCTCGATTCCGACGGTCAAGCCATCGTCGACGGACTCGTGTGTACCGGTCCCACCGACATCGCCCCGCACGGCCACCTCGACGGCGACGTAAACACCAGTTGCGTCTGGCTCGGCGAACGCCACGTCGGCGAGTTACTCGTTCGGAACTCCCACATCGAGAACGCCGGGACGAACGCCATCTACGCCCGCGAATCGGCGGGCGACGTGAAGATTGAGGACAGCCTCTTCGTCAACAACAACCAGACGGCGCTCCGCATCGGCGGGAGCGGTTCCTACGTCAAGGGTTGCCGGTTCGTCGTCGATACGGACAACGCGACGGAAGAGAACGACGGCGAGTTCATCAACCCCCACGCCGTCACGTGGGAGACGGGCGAAAGAGGCGAGACGGGCGGGTACATCGAGGACTGCGACTTCGTCTACGAGTCCGCCCCCGCGAAGACGGCAGCCGCCGTCTGGATCGATGGCTCGGCGGGCGAGATGGCCATCCGCGACAGCCGATTCCGGATGGACGCCGACGGCGTAGCGGCCATCCGCGCCGACGACCCGCGCGACCCGCGCCTCGGAGACACGGCGTCGAAACCCTGGGGCGTCACCCTCGAGAACGTGAGCATCACCGGGTCGTCGTCCGGGTCCCACCCCGCCGTGTTCGTCAACAACCGTGACGGCTCGGCTATCCGAGACTGCTGTCTCCAACTGACGGGGAACCGCGACGGCATCTACCTCCGCAACTCCGACGACAGCGTCGTCGAGAACACGAACGTCAACGTCGAGGGTGAGGCGACCACCTTCGCCGGGTCGGACGTGTCCACCGAGGACATCTCCCACTCCGACAGTTGCCCGGTGCCGGACGATTCGTTCTCCATCGACGACGAGACTGAGACGGAGACGCCGACGGACGACGAGACTGAGACGGAGACGCCGACGGACGACGAGTCGGAGTCGGAGACGCCGACGGACGACGAGTCGGAGGCGGAGACGCCGACGGACGACGAGTCGGAGTCGGAGACAGAGACGGAGGCATCGACGGAAACGGAGACAGAGACAGAGCCGGAGACACCGACGAAAACGGAGACAGAGACGGACGACGAGTAGCGATTCAGCACGTCGACCGCTCCGTTCGCCGAGGTATCGTCGTCTCTGACTCGGCGGTCGACGGGAATCGCCGCCGCTACTCCTCGACCGGTTCTATCAGGTCCGGCGCGTCGTTGGCGGGGTTGTTCACCCGCGCGGAGACGGGGTACGCGCGCATCTCGTCGCCGGGGTGGGTGTCGAGGAGGGAGGCCGCCTCCTCGCTGTCGCCGTGAAGCCACGTCTCCTCTTCGTCGGGGTCTAAGACGACGGCCATCCGGTCGTGAAGCTCCGCGACCACCTCGTTGGGGTCCGTCGTCACGACGGTGAACGTCTCCAGTACGTCCGGGTCGGCGTCCGCCGCCCCGCCGTCGGCGAAGTCTCCCAGCCCGGTCTGCGTCCGTTCCGGCCGCCACCGCTCCCAGAGGCCGGCCATCGCGAACGGCCGGTCGTCCTCGAATGCGACCCGGTAGGGCCGTTTCTCCCCGTCGGGGGCGGCCCACTCGTAGAAGCCGTCAGCGGGGACGAGACACCGGCGGCGCTCGAACGCTTCCCGGAAACTCGGCTTCTCGTCCACCGTCTCCGCGCGCGCGTTGATGAGACCGTCCTTCGCCGATCGGTCGTCGGCCCACCCGGGAACGAGCCCCCACTTCAGAAATCGCATCTCCTCGGGCGCGTCGTTCGTCACGACGGGGAGTTCCTGCCCGGGCGCGCAGTTGTACCGCGGTTTCAACCGCCGCGCCGGTTCGGCGTCGAAGCGGTCGCGGAGTTCCTCGGCCGGGGTGAACAGACTGTACCTGCCGCACATGGCCGACCGTTGGCGCGACGGACACAAAAACTCGCCCGACGCACCGGACGCGGTTCCCTCCGACTCGTCGGCCCGCACTCGAAGGGTTTAGGCCCGCTGACGACCGCTTGGCGCACGTGCGAATCGAGAACAGTTTCATCCCCGTCCGCGGCGTCGGCGAGCGGACGGAACAGACCTTGTGGACCGACGGAGTGCTCACGTGGGACGACTTCGACCCCGCGGCGGCCCCCGTCGGGACCAAGACCGGCGAGCGAATCGAGTCGTTCATCGCCGACTCCTTAGAGCGACTCGACGACGGCGACGCGCGCTACTTCGGCGACGTGTTTCCCTCCGGCGAGCGGTGGCGACTGTACGAGAACTTCCGCGAGGAGGCCTGTTTCTTCGACATCGAGACGACGGGGCTCGACTCCTCGCGGCACGACGTGACCACCGTCTCCTTCCACCGCGGCGGCGAGACGACGACGCTCGTCCGCGGGGACACGCTCACCGCCGAGGCCCTGCGCGAGCAGTTCCGCGACGCCTCGCTCGTCGTCTCCTTCAACGGAAAGCGCTTCGACGTGCCGTTCCTCGAAGAGTCGTTCGACCTCTCCGTGGACCTGCCGCACGTGGACCTGATGTACCCCTGTCGCAGACTCGACCTGACGGGCGGGCTGAAACAGATAGAGACGGACGTCGGCATCGACCGGGACCGCCCGGACCTCTCGGGCCGCGACGCGGTCAGACTCTGGCGGCAGTACGAACGCGACGGCGACGACGACGCCCTCGACACTTTAGTCTCGTACAACCGCGACGACACGGTCAACCTCAAGCGCCTCATGGACCTCGTCGCCGGCACCCTCCACGAGCAATCGCTCGGCGGAATCGACGGCGCGACGTGCGACCTTCCGGCGCGCGAACTCGTCTAACGTCGCGCCGTCTCGGGTCGCGCCGTCTCGGCGGTGTGGGAAGAAGTGGTCGGATTCGGTCGCGGACGCGGCGGTGCGGTCAGTGCAGGATGTCCTTCACGCGGCGAGGTTCGCCGCTGAGGTTCGGGTTCTTCTCGACGATTTTGAGGACTTCGTGGTCCGTCACGTCCGGGTACGCCTTCTCGGTGGCGTCTTCGATGAGGTCCTTGTCGAGGCGGAACTGGGTGCCCTCGTACTCGACGTCGACCCCTTTGTCGTCGAAGGAAAGGACGGTCATAGGTGACCGTAGCTTACGAGAGAATAAAAACGCACGCCCGGTTCGTCTGACGCGCGTCGTACGGTCGGTTTATTACCCAGCATGTGTTGGTCCGAGTTGTGTCACTCGGTTCGGACCCGCTCGACGCGCTCGAGATACCCGACGGGACGACCGTCGAGGAGCACGATTTGGTGACGGAGAGCGACGTCATCGTCGGCGGACAGAGCACGATCGAGTTCGGCGTCCGCGGGCGGAACGTCGTCGCCGGCGAGCGAGTGCGGTTCGGCGGCGACATCGAGGCGGAGGGCGACTGTCGGTTGGACACGTGGTGCGACGTGGCCGGAAACGTCCTCGTCGGCGAGAACGCCTACCTCGGCGAACGCGTCCACGTCGGCGGCCGCCTGATGGTATCGGGCGATTTGGACATCGGCGACGACGTGGACATAGAGGAGGGGTTCGAGGCCAACGGCTGGATAGTCATCCGAAACCCCGTCCCGACGCTCGTCTTCTACTTCATCGTCCTCTCGCAGTTGCTCCGTCTCGGCGAGAACGACGCCGCGGGCGAACTCGCGGACTCGCTGAAGGGCGAGAGCGAACACCAACCGCTGACGATTCCCCGCGGATCGACCGTCTCGGACGACGCGTGGCGCGCCTCCACCCCCGCCACCGTCGGCGACGGCTGCCGACTCCACGGCAACATCCGCGCGGAGTCCATCGACGTCGGCGAGGACAACAACATCTTCGGCAGTCTGCGCGCCCGCGAGGACATCGTCGTCCGGTCGGGGACGCGCATCCACGGCGACGTGACCACCCGGAACGGGACGGTCACCATCGAGGAGGGCGCGCGCGTCCTCGGCGACGTCTCCTGCGGCGAACTCGAACTCCACGAGGGTGCGCTGGTCGACGGGACGATGCGCGCCCGCGGCGAGATGCGCATCCACAGTTCCGACCCCACGCGCGATATCGAGTGAGTCGCCGCTCTCCGACGCCGTCGCTCCGCCGAGATGAGTCAAACGGTCGTTTGTGTCTACGGTACTCCTTTCTGACGTGTCGCGGTAGTCGGTGGCAGTATGCACACGAGACGAACGCTCGCCGCCGTCGCACTCGCCGCCCTCCTCGTTCTCGCGGGGTGCGGGGGCGCATCGACCGGCGGCGCCGGCGATTCGGGTGAGATTGCCGCCGAGAGACAACAAAGCGCCGGGTCGGTGACGGGGGCGCAAGCGACGGCCTCCGGCGACGACGGCGCAAGCGGCGGTAGCGACGGCGGGTCGGCGTCCGAGGCGGCCCTGCAGGAACGCGCGCTCATAAAGACGGGAACCGTCGTCGTCGAAGTAGACGACTTCGAGTCCTCGCGGGCGAACCTCACAGACTCCGTCGAGGGGTACGGCGGGTTCGTCAGCGAGACGCGGACGCGACGCCGCGGGCCGGAGAACCACACGTACGTCCACGGAACGCTCGTCCTCCGCGTCCCGTCCGAGGAGTACGAATCGCTGCTCTCGGACGCCGAAGCCGAGGGCGACGTCGTCTCCTCGGAGACGAACACCGAGGACGTGACCGACCAGTTGGTCGATTTGGAGGCCCGATTGGAGAACCTCCGGGCGGAACGCGACAGGCTCCGGACGCTGTACGAACGGGCGAACTCGACGGAGGACGTCCTCGCGGTGCAGCGAGAGTTATCGGACGTGCAGGGCGAAATCGAGCGACTGGAGGCGAAGAAGAAGTCGCTCGAACGACGGGTCGCGTACTCGACGCTGACGGTGGAACTGCGCGAACCCGACCCGACGCCGACGTACACTCACGAAGCGTGGTACGACACGCCCGTCGTCTCGGCGTTCCTCCAGTCCGTCGAGGGCGTCCTCGTCGTCGGCCGGGCGATGGTCGTCGGGGCCGCCTACGCGCTTCCGTACCTGTTCGCGTTCGGTGCGCCCGTCGCCGTCCTCGGCGCGGCGGCGTGGCGCTTCCGCCACCGACTTCCGCGCTGACCCCGCGTTCGCTCGCTTCCTCGGCGCTCCGACGCCTCGATTCGCGCCTTCGAGGACCGAAAGGAAATTCGGTCTGTCGGCCTTCCCTCTCGGTATGCTCTCTATCGCGTTAGCCGGCAAGCCCAACGCGGGCAAGTCCACGTTCTACAAGGCGGCCACGCAGGCCGACGTGGACGTTGGCAACTACCCCTTCACGACCATCGACCCGAACCGCGGGGTAACCCACGCCCGCACCCGGTGTCCGTGTCTCGACAGGGACGAACGGTGCGGCAACTGCGAGGACGGCACGCGCTACGTCCCCGTCGAACTCCTCGACGTGGCCGGACTCGTCCCCGGCGCCCACGAGGGGCGGGGACTCGGCAACCAGTTCCTCGACGCCCTCACGAACGCGGACGTCATCCTCAACGTCGTCGACGCCTCCGGCGGGACGAACGAGGAGGGCGAACCCGTCGAGGTGGGGACGTACGACCCCCTCGAAGAGGTCGATTTCGTCGAGGAGGAGTTAGAGCAGTGGCTGACCGGTATCATCGACCGAAACTGGGAGTCCGTCGAGCGGAAGTCCCGGTCGCCGGACTTCGACATCGACGACGCCCTCACGGAGATGCTGACGGGGTTCGGCGCGACGGAGTACGACGTGGCCGCCTCGCTTCGGTCCTTGGAGTACCCGTCGGACCCGATGCAGTGGGAGGACGAAGATAGGGAGCGACTCGCCCGCGACATCCGCGCGCGGACGAAGCCCATCGTCCTCGTGGCGAACAAGGCCGACGTCGCGCCCGAGGAGAACCTCGACCGACTCCGCGAGACGGACAAGCCGGTGGTGCCGACCACCGCCGACGGCGAACTCGCTCTCCGGAAGGCGGCGGAGGCGGGCGTCGTGGAGTACCTCCCCGGCGACGAAGAGTTCGAGATAGTCGGCGATATCTCCGACGCCCAAGCGGAGGGGTTAGAGAAGATACGCGACGTGATGACGGAGTACGACGGCACCGGCGTCCAGCAGTCGATAAACCGCGCCGTCTACGACGTCCTCGACGTGCTGACCGCCTACCCGGTACAGAACGAGACGAAGTGGACCGACGGGACGGGCGAGATGCTCCCGGACGCGTTTCTCCTCCCGCAGGGGTCGACGCCGAAGGACCTCGCGTACGCCGTCCACTCCGACATCGGCGAGGGCTACCTCCACGCCGTCGACGCGCGGTCGAACCGCCGCATCGCCGAGGACTACGAACTCGACGAGGGCGACGTCATCAAAATCGTGAGTACGGCGTCGTAGCGCCGCAACGGCGGGCGATCGTGGTTACTCGCTGAAGTAGGGACCCCGGGCAGGAGGACGGGCGTGTCCATGGCAAGTCCTGCCGAACCCGGGTAGGAGGGACTACGGGTTCAGCCGTTATGAAAGGGTCGACTCCCCGAGAATCTGGACCGTCTGCTCGGCCACGCCGCCGGTCGCCCGGGAGACGGTTCGCTCCTCGGGGTCGAAGGAGACGAGTCCCGCCTCGTCGAGCTTCGGCAGGTGGACGTGGTACAGCTTCACCGCGGCGGTGCGGCGTTCCTCGTCGCCGACGTCCTCGGGGGAGACGTCTTCGCGTTCGGCGACGACTTCGGCGGCCAACGTCTCGACGGATTTCGGACAGTCGTCCTCCTCGAGACAGGAGAAGGTCAGCCGTCGGTTCCGGTCGGACAGGGCCTGAAAGGGGGATTCTTGGTCCATCATAGGGGTGTGGGGGACGTCTGACGACGGGCTTTTCCGCCGTCGTTTTCACCTACGTTTCTCTCCCCGTGAACTCTCGGCCTAACCAGTTAGGTTCGGTCGCAGGCGGCGAATATCGAGACGCGCCCCGAGACGGAGCGAAGCGAGAACGGCCGGGGAACGGCGTCGGACGGTGCCCGAAGGCCCGGACGTTCGGACCGGGTCGATCCGCGGTCGGTTACGCGGGTGGTCAGTCGGCGTCCGAGGAGAACACCCGCGGGACGGCGAACCCGGTGAGTTCGGAGAACGTGTACGCCGCGGCGACGACGACGACGGCGCCCGCGGCGAGCAACGGAAGCGGCGAGACGCCGTACCCGCTAGCGAGGAACAGGAGCGTCGCCGTCCCGCCGGCGACGAGGGCGTACGGAATCTGCGTGTTCACGTGGTCGACGTGGTCCGCCCCGGCGAACATCGACGACAGCACCGTCGTGTCGCTGATGGGCGAGCAGTGGTCGCCGAACAGCGACCCGGTGAGAATCGCGCCGATAGCGCCCGGGAGGGGTGCGCCGAGTTGGTACGCCAACGGCACCGCGACGGGGAACATGATGCCCATCGTCCCCCACGAGGTGCCGATGCTGAACGAGATGATGGCGGCGGAGACGAACACGATGGCCGGGAGCATGTTGGCCGTGATGATGCCCTGCGCGACGGCGACGACGTACGGACCGACGCCGAGTGCTTGGCTGACCGCGCCGATGGTCCACGCCAGAGAGAGGACGGCGACGGGGAACATCACCATCTTGAACCCCTCGAAGATGGCGTCGCTCACGTCGTCGAGGGCGACCCGGGCGTGGCCGACGAGGATGGCCAAGAGCAGACCGCAGGCGGAGAAGACGCCCCAGAGGATTGCGTCGGCGGTGGCGGCCTCTTTCAGCGCGTCCACGGGGGCGACGCCGGGCCACCCGCCGGAGTAGAGGAGGCCGAACCCGGTCACCGCGACGAGGGCGACGATGGGCGCGGCGAAGTACCACCAGCGAGCGTCGACGTGGTCGGGCGTGACGATGTCCTCCTCGCGCGTTTCGAGGAGTGGGTCGGCGTCGTCGCGCAGGACCTTCCCCGTCTCCTTCGCGCGCTTCTCGGCGCGCTTCATCGGGCCGAAGTTCCACCCGGTGAAGACGACGACGAACACGAGTGCGATGGCGAGGAGGCTGTAGAAGCGGTACGGGATGCTCTGCAGGAACACCACGAACGGGCTCATCTCGATGCCGAGTTCCTTGAACTGCTGGGAGATGAGGCCCACCTCGAAGCCGACCCACGTCGAGACGACGGCGATGCTGACGACCGGCGAGGTGGTCGAATCGAGTAGGTACGCGAGTTTCTCGCGACTGATGTCGAACTTGTCCGTGATGGGACGCATCACCGACCCGGTGATCATCGTACTCGCGTACGAGTCCACGAAGATGAGCATCCCGAGGACGCTGGTGCCGATTTCGGCCTGTTTCCGCGTCTTGATGCGGGAGATGATGCGCTCCGCGAGGGCGTTCATCCCGCCCGAGAGGAATATCATCCCGAGCATCGCCCCCGAGAGGAACGTAAAGAGGAGTAGTTTGATGTTGAACGCCGGGGTGATGTTATCGATTACCAACTGGAGGGCGTGGGCCGCCCCCGCGATTGGGTTCCACCCGACGAGTATCGTCGCGCCTATCCAGATTCCCGCGAACAACGAGAGCAGCACCTGCCTGCTCACCAGCGTCAGTACGATGGCGAAGAGCGCCGGGAGCAGACTGATGATGCC
Organism: Halopelagius longus; assembly: GCF_900100875.1. NCBI lineage: Archaea > Methanobacteriati > Methanobacteriota > Halobacteria > Halobacteriales > Haloferacaceae > Halopelagius > Halopelagius longus. Next base: position 129,758 of record NZ_FNKQ01000002.1, read on the forward strand.
GTAGTTCTCTGCTGGCATTCCACCGCTTCGTTCACGACTCCCACGTTAAAAAATGCACTATTTAACGCGACGAAATTCCATATTATGCCAACGAATCCGCAGAGAATGGGATATATCTTGTGGCCTACGCGACTGCGTCGTACGCTTCGGCCATCACGTCGAGTGCCTCCCGAAGCGACTCCTCGTCGGTGGCGTAGGAGAGGCGCGCGTACCCGTCGCCGTGTTCGCCGAAGGCGTCGCCCGGGACGACGATGACGCCGCGTTCGAGGCACTCCTCGACGAACCCATCGGGCACCTCGGGCATGCAGTAGAACGCGCCGCCGGGCGTCGGCACGTCGAGGCCGATGTCTTCGAGTCCGGAGACGACGATGTCGCGCCGCCTGCGGAACGACTCGGTCATCTCCGAGACTTGGTCCTGCGGCCCCGTCAACGCCGCCTCGGCGGCGAACTGCGCCGGGGCGGACGCGCAGGCTTGGATGTACTGGTGGACGCGGAGCATGCGCTCGATTCGGCGGGAGGAAGCGTGGACCCATCCGAGACGCCACCCTGTCATCGAGTAGAGCTTCGAGGCGGAGTTGACGACGACGACGTTGTCCGTCTCGGCGAACTCCGCGGGCGACCGGAACTCGCCGTCGAAGACGGTGTACTCGTACACCTCGTCGGAGACGCAGAGCACGTCGTGTTCGTCGGCGATGCGGGCGAACTCGCGGATATCCTCCGGCGGCGACACCGCGCCGGTCGGGTTGCCGGGACTGTTGACGACGAACGCCGCCGTGTCGTCGGTGATGGCGTCTTCGACGGCGGCGGGGTCTAAAGTCAGGTCGTCGCGGAGGGGGACCGGCACGGGTTCGCCGCCCGCGAGTTTCGTCAACGCGTCGTAGGAGACGAACCCCGGGTCCGGCAAGATGACTTCGTCGCCGGCGTCGACGTGCGCCTCCAACGCGATGTGGAGGGCTTCGCTCCCGCCGGCCGTCGCGATGATGTCGTCGGGCGAGACGTCGATGCCTTGGTCGCGTTCGTGCTTCGCGGCGATGGCCTCCCGCAGGGGACGCATCCCCTTGTTCCCGGTGTAACCGTCCGCGCGGCCGTCGCGTATCGCCTCTACCGCCGCCTCGTGGGCGTGGGCGGGCGCGGAGAAGTCGGGTTGTCCGAGTCCGAGGTTGATGGCGTCGTCGCCGGCCGCCTCGAACACCTCGCGGATGCCGCTTATCGAAACCGACTCCACTCGTTCGGAGAACTCCGTCATACTCCTCTCCCCGTGGTCCGCCGGGATAGTTCTTCCCTAACACGATTCGGTCGCCGCCCCGAAACGACGCCGCTGGGCCGCCCGTCCGGACTACGCCGACTCGTGCGCCTCGCGGAGTTCTTCGAGGTGCGTCTCCAAGACGTCCAACGTGGCGTCGGCGTCCACGTACCCCTTCTCGTACTCGCTGTACGCCTTCTCGGCTCCCTTCAGGAACTTCGCGACGGCCTCGTCGAGTTCGTCGTCGCTCATAGGCGATGGTTTCGGCGCGGCGTGAAAAACGCCCCGACGCGGGCCGCCGTTCGACGCGCGTCCGTCGGTTTATAGGCATCGCCGGCCCACCTACGACCGTGCTCACGCTTCAGTTCGAGGACGGGACCGTTCGCCTCGACGGCCTCTCCGAGTCCGGCCTCTCGGCGGCCGACCTACCGGGCGTCGAGGCGGACGAGCGGAGTCTCGTCGCCCGCGCGCCCGCCCACCGCTACGCGGCCCTCCGCGACGCCCTCGACGAACGCGGCGTCGAATACGAGGACCGCGTCCTCCCCGCGGAACGCCTCGACTTGACGCACTCGTACGACCTGCGCGACTACCAACGGGAGGCCCTCGACGCGTGGCGGGCCAACGGCGACAGGGGGGTCCTCGAACTCCCCACCGGAAGCGGAAAGACGGTCATCGCTGTCGCCGCCATCGCCGCGCTCGGGGTTCCGACGCTCGTCGTCGTCCCGACGGTGGACCTCTTAGAACAGTGGCGGCGCGAGTTGGAGACGGAGTTCGAGGTGCCGGTCGGGCAGTTCGGCGGCGGCGAACAGACGCGGGAGGCGATAACCGTCTCGACGTACGATTCGGCGTACCTCCGCGCGGAGGACGTCGGCGGCGACTTCGGGTTCGTCGTCTTCGACGAGGTGCACCACCTCGGCGGCGAGGGGTACAGGGACGTGGGGAGGTTGCTCGCCGCGCCCGCGCGCCTCGGCCTGACGGCGACGTTCGAACGGCCGGACGGCGCACACGAGGTGGTCGCGGAACTCGTCGGCCCGAAGGTCCACGAACTCTCGGTGGACGAGTTGGCGGGCGACCATCTCGCCGACTACGAGGTGCGGCGCGTCGAAGTCGAACTGACGCCCGAGGAACGCGAGGCGTACGAGGATGCGCAGGGGACGTTCGTCGAGTACCTCAAGCGCTCGAACCTCTCGTTGAACAGCGGTTCGGACTACCGGAAACTCGTGATGCGGTCGGGGTCGGACCCCCGGGCGCGGGAGGCGCTTCTGGCCAAGCAACGCGCCCGGCGCATCATGATGAACTCCGACGCGAAGGTGGCGAAACTGGCGTCCATCTTGGACCGTCACCGCGGGGACCGCGTTATCGTCTTCACCGCCCACACGGACCTCGTCTACCGCCTCTCGGAGCGGTTTCTCCTCCCGGCGGTGACGAGCGAAACCGGGGCGGCCGAACGCCGGGAGATTCTCGACCGGTTCCGCGACGGCACGTACTCGCGCGTCGTCACCGCGAACGTCTTAGACGAGGGCGTGGACGTGCCAGACGCCAACGTCGCCGTCCTCCTGTCGGGAAGCGGGTCGGAACGCGAGTTCACCCAGCGACTCGGGCGCATCCTCCGGCCGAAGCGAGACGGCGGGAGCGCCACCCTGTACGAACTCGTCAGCGTCGAAACCGCCGAGGAACGCGTCGCGGACCGCCGGCGGTGAGGCCCTCCCCGTTCGAAGGGAGAAGAGCGCTCGGTTCCGCGGTCGGCGAACGCCGCCTCAGAGCGCCGTTTCCCTGTCGAACTGCGCGAAGAACTCGGTCATGAAGCTCCACCGGGACTCGCCGGACCGGCGTCCGGGCGGCGTGTACAACGCGTTCAGACGCTCCTCGGACCACTCCCGGAGGAGGGTGATGTCCGGGAGGTTCGTCGCGGCCCCCCCGGATGCCGACGCGTCGCCGATTATCCCGTACTTCTGGCCCGCCTCGCCCGACCGTTCGCCGACGATACAGGCCATTCGGACGATTCCGACCGCTCCGATCGCTTCCAACTTGTCCGCGTCGAACAGCAGTTTCGCCTCGGGCGTCTCCGGTTCCGGGGAACTGGTCCGGATGCTGTGCGCGCGGATGCAGTGTTGGATGGCGTCTATTCGGTCGGTCGCCACCCCCTCGGCTTCGAGGAGCGTCCGCGCCTCCGCCGCGCCCCACCGGTCGTGGTCGTCTATCTCCCCCGTCCGTTCCAACGGACGGCCGATGTCGTGTAACCACGCCGCCGCGGCGAGAACCTCCCTATCGACGGGTGCATCCCATTCGTCCGCTAACCGAGCCGACAGATTGTGGACGCGACTCGCGTGGAAGCTATCGTGTCCGGGGAGGGCATCTTCGTAGTACGGCAACGCCAGCCTTCGAGCGAGGGGACCTAACTCCTGCGTCATGAGTCGTGGATAACTATATCACAGATGACATAACGCTTGGGGTTCTCGCAACGGGACGAAACGGAGACCGACGATCAGGACACGTCGACGTCGATTTCGCCGCCGTCGAGGAACTCCGACTCCGTCACCTCGAAGTCCACCTCGAACGACGCCGAACTCTCCGGCGGAACGGTCACGTTCGTCTCGCGCGTCCGCGTCTCGCCGTTCACCGTCACCGCGACGCGGACGCGGCCGATTCGCTCCGCAGTTCCGCGGTTCCCGATCTCGCCGAACACCCGTAGCGTACCGTCGTCGTTCGCGCCGAAGTCGAACGTCTTCACGTACAGGTCCGGCCGAGTCGGCGTCGTTCGCGGTTGCCCCTCGGGTGCGGTCGGCGGCCGACGGGGACCGGTCGCGCCGGGCGCCGACCCGAGACACCCCGCCGAGAGGCCGACTACGAGTACCCGCAGGACGTTCCGACGCGTCGAGGGCCGCGACTCCATACTCGCCCCTTGGTAGACTCGGCTATGAGTCTTTCCGACTACTGAGGGTACTACCCGTTCGCAACGACGAGACGACGATTCGAGAAAAGATTGTTCGCATCGGCGACGCGGCGCACGGCTTACGTCGCCGTGGTGGTGCGCTTCGCCTTCCGGTCGTGGTACCAGAACAACACCGCTCCGATCGCCGCGAGAACCGCGATGGCCAGCGTCGTCATTCGACCCAGGACGGGCCAATCGAGGCCGAACAGGCCGGTGATGTCGATAATCCAGAGCGCACCCATGATTATCGCGCCTGCGACGGAGAACCACAACAGGCCCGGGTGGGTGTCGGCGTCGCCGGCGTGGGTGTCCGTCCGGTCGTCGTACTGTTCGCCGCGTGGCGCGTCGTCGAAGTTGTCGTGGTCGGTGTTGGACGTGTCTTTGGTGTACCTCTGCTTCGTGTGGACCCCGTCTTCGTCGCGCGTCACCTCTTCGGACTCTTTCGTGAACGAACCCTCTTTGCGAGTCCTGTCGTCGTCTCCGTGTTCATTTGCCATGCAGTCGATGGTTGGCCCGTCGCACGTGAGTAATTTACGGCACTATATCAGGTAATATTAATTTGCGGCGCGGTGACCTGACCGTTTTCCCGTAGTACCGGGACGCGCGACTTTTGTCGGCGCGGAACGAAGCGGCGTCCGTGCTGACGAAAGACCTCCTCCGCGTCTCTCGGGCCGGCGGCGGGTACCACCCGCAGTTCGTCGGGCGGGAGTCGAGACCGCTCGCGGCCCGCGTCATCGGCGTGTTTCAGGGACACGTCGGCGAACCCCGTCACCGCCTCGACGAGGCCCTCTCGGCGCTTGAGGACGAGGCCGACGACTTCAAACTCGTCCGCGGGTTCGCGGCGTTGGCCGACCGGGAGGCGACGTTCGAGACGCGGGCGGAACTGCCGCCGGAGCGCGCTCGGCGGGTGGCGTTCGAGGAGGCCGAGGCCGTCGGCGTCGTCACGGAGGCGGAACGCGAGGCCGCACTCGAACGCGCCGCCGACCGACTCGCCGCCGACCGGTCCGCGGTCGAATCGTCGCTGTACGCCGACCGGGAGGTCAACGAGGTGTTGGCGTCGTTCGACTCGCGGTGGGGGCCCGACGAACTCCTCGAACAGTACAACCTCTCGCTGGCGCAGACGGCGCTTTTCGACGCCACGGAGGTCACAGTTCGGAGTTCGGACCCGCGGACCCTCGTCTCGGCGGTGAAGCGACTCGGACTCATGTACGAGATTCGGCGGACCGACGCCGAGAGGGAGGTGGTCGTCACCGGTCCGGACGCGCTCTTCCGCCGGACGCGGCGCTACGGCACCGCCTTCGCCCGCCTCCTCAGAAGCGTCGCGGCGGCCCCGGAGTGGTCGCTGACGGCGACCATCGACGACCGGGGGACGGAGCGACAACTGCACCTCTCGGCGGACGACGTCTCCGTCCCGAACGTCGAACCCGTGGCCGAACCGACGTACGACAGCGGGGTGGAGGCGGACTTCGCCGCCCGGTTCGAGGGGTTGGACCTCGATTGGTCGCTCGTCCGCGAACCCGAAGCCCTCGCCGCGGGCGCGCGAGCGATGATCCCGGACTTCGCGTTCGACTACCATCCCGCGGGCGGTGCCCGCGGGAGTCGGTCGGACGGGTCCGACCACGCCCACGCGGACTTTCGCGTCTTCTTCGAGGTGATGGGCTTTTGGACGCCCGAGTACGTCGAGAAGAAACTCGACCAGTTCGCGACGGTGGCCGACGACGTGGAGTTGGTCGTCGCCGTGGACGAATCGCTGGCTGTGAGCGAGGACGTGGCCGCACTCGACCACCGCGTCGTCACCTACTCCGGGTCCGTCCGCGTCAAGGACGTGGTGGACGTCCTGCGGGAGTACGAGTCGGACCTCGTCGCGGAGGCGGCCGACGACCTGCCCGCGGAACTCGTCCCCGAGGCCGACGCGGTGTCGCTCTCGGAGTTGGCCGCCGAACGCGGCGTCAGCGAGGACGCCCTCGACGGCGTCGCCTTCCCGGACCACGAACTCGTGGGCCGAACGCTCGTCCGCCCCGCCGTCCTCGATTCGCTCCGGGAGGAACTCGCGGCGGGGATGTCGCTGTCGGACGCCGAGGCGGTCCTCGACGAACGGGGCCTCGCGGACGCGTCGGCGGCCCTCTCCCGACTCGGCTACCGCGTCGAGTGGGAGGGACTCGACGGCGGAACGCTCCGCGAGAAGGAGTGACGGCGGCCGTCGGCGGCCCGCGACGGTCGGTTTTCTCGACAGTCCGTAAGTCGCTCAGAACGCCCATCAGTGTCGCGGACGTACTTCGACGCGGATGACGCATGGACGACCATCACCACTCCGACGAGCGTGAGGGAACCGACGATCGGGAGGAACCTCGTGTAGAGCAGTCCCTCGTCGAGGACGAAGCCGAGACCGACGCCGACGCCGCCGCGGCGGAGGCCGAACACCCGAGCGGTCACGGCGGGGGAGGACACGGTCACGGAGGCGGGCACGACGAGGGACACGGCCACGAGGGCGGGCACGGCGACCACGGCGGAATGCACGAGGGCCACGAGCGGATGTTCCGCCGTCGCTTCTTCGTCTGCCTCGCGCTCTCGATTCCGGTGTTGCTGTACAGCGAGGCGCTACAGGGGTGGCTCGGCTTCTCGGTCCCCGCGTTCCCGGGGAGCGAGTGGATAAATCCGGTGTTCGCCGTCGTCGTCTTCGCGTACGGCGGCGTTCCGTTCCTCCGGATGGCCGTCCCCGAACTCCGGGACCGTTCGCCGGGCATGATGACGCTCATCTCGATGGCCATCACCGTCGCGTTCGTCTACAGTCTCGCGGGCGTCGTCTACCCGACCACGACGGCGTTCTTCTGGGAACTCGTGACGCTCGTCGACATCATGCTCCTCGGCCACTGGATAGAGATGCGGAGCGTCCGCCGGGCGTCGAGCGCCCTCGACGAACTCGCCAAACTGATTCCCGACACCGCGGAGCGGATCACCGACGGCGGTGACACCGAGGAAGTCCGCGTGAGCGACCTCTCGGCGGGCGATTTGGTCCTCGTCCGCCCCGGCGCGAACGTGCCCGCCGACGGCGTGGTCGAGTCGGGCGACTCCGAGGTGAACGAGGCGATGATAACGGGCGAGTCGCGGCCGGTGTCGAAGGAACCGGGCGACGAGGTCATCGGCGGGACGATAAACGGCGACGGGAGCCTCCGCGTCCGAATCACCGCCACCGGCGACGAGACGGCCCTCGCCGGAATCGTGCGCATGGTCGAGGAGGCCCAGCAGAGCAAATCGAAGACGCAGATGTTCGCGGACCGCGCGGCGGGGTGGCTCTTCTACGTCGCGGTGGCGTCCGCCGCCGTCACCGCCGCCGCGTGGACCGTCGCCACCTCGTTCGGCGCGCCCGTCATCGAACGCGCGGTCACCGTCCTCGTCATCGCCTGCCCGCACGCGCTCGGACTCGCAATCCCGTTGGTCGTCGCCATCAACACGTCGCTGGCGGCGCGAAACGGGATACTCGTCCGCGACCGAATCGCCATGGAACGGGCGCGCGAACTCGACACGGTGATATTCGACAAGACGGGGACGCTCACCGAGGGCGAACAGGGCGTCGTGGACGCCGCGACGGCGGGCGACCTGAGCGGGGACGAGGCGTTCGCCCTCGCCGCGGCCGTCGAGGGCGACTCCGAGCACATGATAGCCGAGGCCGTCCGCGAGGCGGCGGCCGAACGCGGCGTCGAACCGCGGAGCGCCGCGGAGTTCGAAGCGCTGAAGGGACGCGGCGTCCGGGCGACGGTGGATGGAGAGTCCGTCTACGTCGGCGGGCCGAATCTCCTCTCGCACCTCGACAGCGACGTGCCGCCGGAACTGGCCGAGTTCGCCGAGAGGGCCGGCGAGAACGCGCGGACGGTCGTCTATCTGATTCGAGAGGGCGAACCGGTCGCCGCCTTCGCACTCGCGGACGTCGTGCGCGAGGAGAGCTACCGGGTCGTGGAGGCGTTTCACGAACTCGGCATCGAGGTGGCGATGCTCACCGGCGACTCCGAGGACGTCGCCCGCGCCGTCGCGGACGAACTCGGCATCGACACCGTCTTCGCAGAGGTGCTTCCCGAGGACAAAGACGAGACGGTGAGGGAACTGCAATCGGAGGGAACCCTCGTCGCGATGGTCGGCGACGGCGTCAACGACGCGCCCGCGCTCACCCGCGCGGACGTCGGCATCGCCATCGGGAGCGGAACCGACGTCGCGGTCCAGTCGGCGGACATCGTCCTCGTGCGGAACAACCCGCTCGACGTGGTCCGGTTCGTCAAACTCAGCGGGGCGAGTTACCGAAAGATGCGGGAGAACCTCGTCTGGGCCGCGGGCTACAACGTGTTCGCCATCCCCCTCGCGGCGGGCGTCCTCGCCCCGGTCGGCATCATCCTCTCGCCGGCAGTGGGTGCGCTCTTGATGTCCCTCAGCACGGTCATCGTCGCGATAAACGCCCAGTTCCTCCGCCGGGTGGACTTGGACCTCCCCTCCCTCCCCGGCGTCCCGGGCTCTGCCACCCCAAGTCCCGCGGACTGACGAGACGCCCGTCTCCGCTTTCGTCTCAGCTCTCGCGCGGAAACGGCCCTGAGAGGAACGCTCGTTCAGGTAATCGTCTCATTCAGAACTCTCCGCCAAAAGAAGGATGCGGCGCTCGGGCGAAACGAGTAGTGAAATGTCCCTAGCAGACACCGCATCCGAAATCGAGCATCTGAACGACAAGCAACGCGAGTGCCTCGAGAACTGCTTCGAGGCCGCCGAAACGTGCGAGTGGTGCGCCGACGCCTGCGCCGGCGAGGGCGAGGGAATGGCGAAGTGTATCCGCCTCTGCCGCGACGTGGCGGACCTCACGACCCTCCACGCGCGCTTCATGGCGCGAAACTCCAACTACAGCGAGGAACTCGCCCAAGTCTGCGCCGGGGCTTGCGAGGAGTGCGCCGCGGAGTGTGAGCAACACGACGCCGACCACTGCCAACTCTGCGCGGAGGTTCTGCGGGAGTGCGCCGAAACCTGCCGGCAGATGGCGTCGGCGTAATCGAGTCCCTTCGACGCGACGAGGAACGCCCCCCGAGTACCTCTTATTTCGAGACATGTCATCCGACACAGAGACGGTCGAAGGGTTCGTCATCGACATCGCCTGCGTCCGGAAGAACCCCCGCGAGGGGTTGCCGGAGGACGCTCGCACGCACACGAAGGAGTGCGCCCTCGAGGGCCACTGCGTCGAGAGCGGGTACGCCGTCGTCACCGACGAGGACCGACTGATCCTCCTCGACTCCGAGGCCACGACGCGGGTGGTGGAGACGATAGAACGGAGCGATACCGAACGGGGACACCGCGTGCGCGTGACGCGCGAACGCACCGACGGCGGAACGATGGAGACGACGGCCGTCGAGGAGTTGTAGCGTCCGCCTCACTCGGGCGTTCGGCCACCGCCTCCTGTCCCCCGCCTCACTCGACGGTCGGCAGGTCCTCTTGGCGACCCTTCGGGACCGTAGAGCGGAGTTCGCCGTGGAGGAACAGGCCGACGCCGATGGGTTCGCGTTCGCCGACGAGTTCGTGCGCGGCGATGAGGTAGCCCCAGTCGCCGTCCCACTCTATCTCTTGGTCCTCCCCGGCGACGAACCGGGCCGCCCGTTCGGCGTCGAGTTCGACGACGTTCTCCGTCGCCGCGCCGCCGAATCGCTGGACGGCGTTCGTGGAGGGCTTCCAGTGTTCCTGCCGCGCGCGAAGGATGCGCAGGCCGAGTCCCTCCACGTCGGACGGACTCACCACGTCGTCGGCGAACGCCCAAATCTTGCCCGCGCCCTTCTCCCAGAACGTGTGGCCGTCCCACGTCTCCGGCGGGATTCCGTAGCGGTTCTCCCACCACGCGAGGACTTCCTCGCGGGTGGGTCGGCCCGCGACGACGCGGTCCTCGGACGTCTCGGGGAGGCGGTCGAACCGTTGCCCGTCGTTCGTCGGTCGCTCCTCGGACTCCGTCGTCTCCTCGGTGTCGCTCATGCCGTCACCTCCAGTTTCGCGCAGAAGAACCCGCCCGTGTCGTTGTGGTGGGGGTAGACGCGGTGGGCGAGTTCGACGCTCGGGTCGTACTCCTCCTCGTCCCACTCGGTGACGCCGGGGGCCGTCTCGAACCCATCGGGGGCGTCCCACTCGACGAGTTCGCACGCCTCCTCGTCGAGAACGTGGTCGAGGACGGCTTCGTTCTCCTCCGGCGCGAAAGTGCAGGTGGAGTAGACGACGGTGCCGCCCTCGCGCGTCGCCTGCACCGCGCGCCGGAGGATGCCCTTCTGGATGCCCGCGACGCTGTGGACGTGGTCCATCGTCCACTTATCGAGGGCGTCGGGGTTCTTCCGAATCGTCCCCTCGCAGGAGCAGGGGGCGTCCACTAACGCTTTATCGAACTCCTCGAACGCCGCCGGGTCGTCCGTCCCCTCGCCGAACGGCTTCAAGGAGAAGTTCCGCGCGTCCTGGTTCGTCACCACGAGGTTCGAGACGCCGAGTCGCTCGGCGTTGTGGCGCAACGCCGAGAGGCGTCCGAGATTGTTGTCGTTGCCGACGAGCGTCCCCTCGTCGTCCATCAGGGCGGCCAACTGCGTCGTCTTGCTTCCGGGGGCGGCGCAGGCGTCCCAGACGACGTCGCCGGGCTGAGGGTCTAACGCGATGGCCGGCAGCGAGGACACCTCCTCCTGCCCGTGGAGCCACCCGTGGAAGTACGGCCACGACGTGCCCGGCCCGCGTTCGTCGAGTTTGAGGATGCCCGGGTGCCAGTCCGTCGGTTCGTAGGCGACGCCCTCGGCGTCGAGGGCCGCCCGCGCGCGTTCCACCGTCGTCTCGATGGTGTTGACGCGAACGACCGACGGGAGCGGCCGCTCGCAGGCGGCCAAGAAGGCCTCCTCGTCGTCCACGAGCGGCGCGTACCGCTTGAGCGGGTTCATCGACCGACTCTACCCGACGACTCCGCTTGTGGGTTTCGGATGCTGTCCGCCGCGGACGGCGGGAGCGCGGCACCGAACTCGTGCCCGAGCCGACGTTTGGAGACGCGTGAAGGCGGGCCACGCTTTTTACAACCTGAACGGCCGAACGTGACGTATGGCCCACATAAACGTGTTCGCGAAGGACGTGTCGCTTTCGGAACCGACGCTGATAGAGGGGCTTCCGGGCGTCGGACTCGTCGGGAAGATAGCCGCAGACCACATCGTCGAGCAGTTCGAGATGAGCCACTACGCGAACGTCCACTGCGACGGGGTCCCGCGGGTCGCGGTGTACGAGGAGGGCGACCCGACGCTCCGGTCGCCGGTCAGACTGTACGCGGACGAGGAGCGGAACCTCCTCGTCCTGCAGAGCGACGTGCCCATCCGACCGGACTCGGCGGCCGAACTCGCCGACTGCCTCTCGAACTGGTTCGACGACGAGTCGATTCTGCCCGTCTTCCTCTCCGGCATCCCGAGAGAGCAGTCCGGCGACGTGCCGGACCTGTACGGCGTCGGCGTCGGCGGCGGGGCGCAGATGCTCGCGGACGCGGACATCGGCGAACCCGCGGAGGCGGGCCTCGTCTCCGGACCGACCGGCGCGTTACTCAACGACGCGGTCGAACGCGAGCGGACCGCGGTGGGTCTGGTAGTGGAGTCGGACCCGCAGTTCCCGGACCCCGCCGCCGCCCGCGTCGTCCTGAAAAACGGCATCGAACCGCTCACGGGGGTCGAGATTCCGGCGGACGACCTCGTGGACCACGCCGAGGACATCCGCGAGGCGAAGGAGCGACTGGCCAAGCGCATGCAGAGCGCCGACGAGGAGAGCACGCAGGCCCGACCGCTCGGGATGTACCAGTAACCGTCCGCGAGTCCTCCCGTCGGCCGCGAGAGACGCGAACGTCCTCAGTCGCGCCGGAGGTACGCCGCCGCCCCGCCGGCGAGTCCGGTGAGTGTCGCAGCAACGCCGAACCCGGGCGTCCCCGTCTGCGTCTCCGCCGCCTCATCACCGGGGGTTCCTTCCGTCGTAGCGACCGTCCCTTCCACCGTCTCGGTCGTTCCTTCCGCCCCGTCGGCCGTTCCCTCCGTCTCGACGTTCTCCGCGGCCTCCACGTTCACGTCGGCTTCCTCGGGGTCGACCTTTTCGACGGTCAACGCGATGTACTCGCCGCACCGGGTCGCCTCCCGTATCTGCCACGTCGTCCCTATCTCGAACGACGGGCCGGACGCGTCGGTGTAGAAGTTAGTTCCCTTTATCATCTCGGTCCGCTGGTCGAGTCGTTGGAGGACGGAGACTTCGTACGGTTCGCTCTGCGAAGCGCTCCATCCGACGGCGGAACACTCGGAGAACGCCCCCGGCTCCGTCTCCTCGTTCGTCTGGTCGGCTATCAGGAGGAACTGGCTCCTGTACTGTTCCTCCTCGCCGCTGAACTCCTCGTACATCGGGATGACCCCCCTCCGTCGGTCGGGGGAGGAGCCGGTGCCGGTAGGCGAGTCAGTGCCGGTAGACGAATCGGTGCCGGTAGCCGTCTCCTGCGCGGCGGTCGTTCCGACGCCCGCGGTGATTCCCGTCGTCGCACCGACGCCCGCGAGAAACGCCCGGCGCGAATACGCTCTCCGTCGGTCGGAGTCAGTATCGGTCCCCATGGAGGGCGCTAGACACAGCCCACCGAAACCCGTTTTGGCAGAAGCGGCGACGGTTCACGTTATTCTACAACCCTTAAGCCCGGCGAGGCACTCTGCCGAACCATGACCGAAGATGCTTCCGAACCGGCGGACGGTGCGACCGAGGAGGCCGAGACGACGGCGTCTCAGACGGACGCCCCGCCGACGGACGCGGAGGCGAACGACACGGCGGCCGGGACCGACGACGGCTCCGGGGAGTCCCCGAAGGCGGAGGACGCGGAGGCGGCGGAAACGGAGGATAACCTCGCCGCGCGCGTCGCGGCCTACGACGAGGAACTGGCGGCGGAAGTCGAGTCGCTCCAGCGCCGCGTCTCGGAGTTGGAGTCCGAACTCGACTCCTCGAACGAGGAGGTCGAGGACCTCTCCTCGCGCCTGAAGCGCACGCAGGCGGACTTCCAGAACTACAAGAAGCGCGCGAAGAAGAAACAGGAGCAGATTCGAGAGCGCGCCACCGAGGACTTCGTCGAACGCGTCGTGAAGGTGCGCGACAACCTCATCCGCGCCCTCGAACAGGACGAGGACGCAGACATCCGACCGGGAATCGAATCGACGCTCGAAGAGTTCGACCGCATCCTCGATTCGGAGAACGTCTCGACCATCGACCCCGAACCCGGAACCGACGTCGATCCGACGCGCCACGAGGTGATGATGCGCGTCGACAGCGACCAACCGGAGGGAACCGTCGCCGACGTCTACCAACCCGGGTACGAGATGGCCGAGAAGGTCATCCGCGAGGCGCAGATAACCGTCAGCACCGGCGAGAGCGACGAGTAAAACTCGAAACAACGCGAGACGCGCGGCGTCCGGTTCGCACACGCTTTTGTGGGGCGAACGACACGTCCGTCGCGTGCGACTCCCCCTTCGTAATCGCTTCCGCGAGGTGCCGAAAATCGAGTTCTCCGTCTTCGGCGAGGCACGCGACGACGACCTCCTCTGCGTCCTCGGGTGGGGAAACCGCCCGGAACACGACCACGTCTCGTGGCTCGTAGAGGCCCTCGTCGAGGCGGGCTACCGCGTCCACGCGGTGACGCTCCCGACGAACCCGTGGCACTTCGAGGACCAACTCCTCGCGCCGGTCCGGACGTACGCGCGCGAACACGACGTCGACCTCGCGTTGAGTCACAGCACCGGCGGACTCGTCGCCGCGCACCTCGCCGACGACGTCGACGTGCGAAACGTCTTCCTGAGTCCGTGGTGGGGGACGGCACCGGTCGAGGGCGCCGCGTCGGTGGTTCTTCCCCTCCTGCTTCGGATACCGACCGCGAAACGACTGCTCCGGTTCGACCGCGACCCCTCCGTCATCGGCGAGTTGGTGACCGAAGCGCAGTTCGAGGAGGCCGTCCCGGACGCGGCCTCGCCCGCGTTCCTGCGGACGATTGTGGACGCCCAGTCGCGCCTCCCGCCGTTCGACGAGGACGATGCGGTGTTCTGTTCGCTCTCGGACCGCGTGGTGAGCGTCCGCGCCATCGGCGACCGGACGCCCGCGGCGAACCTGCGTCCGTACGACGGCGGCCACGAGTTCTTCGCCTCCCCCGGTCGGGAGTCCGTCCTCGAAGACGTTCTCGCGGCACTCGAAGAGGGGCCCGAGGCGATTCGCCGGGACTGATCGGTCGGTCCGCCGCCGACGCAGGAGGGCGCAGTCTGCGGTTCCATAAAATGCTGGCGGACGCGTTCGTCCGGCGGCCGCGAAAACCGCATGACGGCGGCGACCCGGACTCTCGCCGCCGACGCTACCGTCTAGTAACCTTTAACCGATTTAGACCGGTATGTGCGAACAAGATGGCGAGCAACAAGATTCTCGGTATCGACCTCGGTACCACGAACAGTGCGTTCGCGGTGATGGAGGGCGGCGACCCCGAAATCATCGTGAACTCCGAGGGCGACCGGACCACACCCTCCGTGGTCGCGTTCACCGAGGACGACGAGCGTCTCGTGGGGAAACCGGCGAAGAATCAGGCCATCCAGAACCCGGAGCGCACGATTCGTTCTATCAAGCGCCACATGGGTGAGGACGACTACACCGTCGAAATCGACGGTGAGGACTACACGCCGGAGCAGATTTCGGCGATGATTCTCCAGAAGATAAAGCGCGACGCCGAGGACTACCTGGGCGACGAAGTGGAGAAGGCCGTCATCACGGTTCCGGCGTACTTCAACGACCGCCAGCGTCAGGCGACGAAGGACGCGGGCGAAATCGCCGGCTTCGAGGTCGAACGCATCATCAACGAACCGACCGCCGCGTCGATGGCGTACGGGCTCGACGACGACTCCGACCAGACCGTCCTCGTGTACGACCTCGGCGGCGGGACGTTCGACGTTTCCGTCTTGGACCTCGGCGGCGGCGTCTACGAAGTGGTCGCGACGAACGGGGACAACGACCTCGGTGGCGACGACTGGGACGAGGCCATCATCGACTGGTTGGCCGAGGAGTTCGAGAACAACCACGGCATCGACCTCCGCGAGGACCGACAGGCCCTCCAGCGTCTGAAGGACGCCGCCGAGGAGGCGAAGATAGAGCTCTCCTCGCGGAAGGAGACGACCATCAACCTCCCGTTCATCACGGCGACCGACTCCGGTCCGGTCCACCTCGAGGAGAAACTGTCGCGCGCGAAGTTCGAGTCTCTCACCTCCGACCTCATCGACCGGACGGTCGGCCCGACGGAGCAAGCCCTCGAAGACGCGGGCTACTCGAAGGACGACATCGACGAGGTCATCCTCGTCGGCGGTTCGACCCGGATGCCGCAGGTCCACGAGAAGGTCGAGGAGATGCTCGGGTCGGAACCGAAGAAGAACGTCAACCCCGACGAGGCCGTCGCACTCGGCGCGGCCATCCAAGGCGGCGTCCTCGGCGGCGAAGTCGACGACATCGTTCTGCTCGACGTGACGCCGCTGTCGCTCGGTATCGAGGTGAAGGGCGGTCTCTTCGAGCGTCTCATCGAGAAGAACACCACCATCCCGACCGAGGAGTCGAAGATATTCACCACGGCGGCGGACAACCAGACGTCCGTGCAGGTCCGCGTCTTCCAGGGCGAGCGCGAAATCGCCGAGGAGAACGAACTGCTCGGCGAGTTCCAGTTGACGGGCATCCCGCCGGCGCCGGCCGGAACGCCGCAGATCGAGGTCGGCTTCAACATCGACGAGAACGGCATCGTCAACGTCGAAGCCGAGGACAAAGGCTCCGGTAACGCCGAGTCCATCACCATCGAGGGCGGCGCGGGCCTCTCCGACGAGGAGATAGAGCAGATGCAGCAGGAGGCCGAACAGCACGCCGAGGAGGACAAAGAGCGCCGCGAGCGCATCGAAGCCCGCAACGAGGCCGAGAGCGCCATCCAGCGCGCCGACACCCTCCTCGAAGAGAACGAGGAGGAGGTCCCCGAGGACGTCGTCGCGGACGTCGAGGACGCCATCGACGAGGTGGAGGCCGTCCTCGAAGACGACGACGCCACGAAGGAGGAACTCGAAGACGCGACGGAAGCGCTCTCGAAGGAACTCCAAGAGATCGGCAAGCAGATGTACCAAGAACAGGCCCAAGCGGGCGCCGGCGGTGCGGGTGCCGGCGGCGCGGGCGGTATGGGCGGCGCAGGCCCCGGCGGTGCGGGCCCCGGTGGCGCGGGCGGCGCCGGTGCCGCCGACGGCGACGAGTACGTCGACGCCGACTTCGAGGACGTGGACGAGGACGAGGACTGAGGCCTCGTCCTCGTCCGCCCACCAGAACTGCTCCGCAGTTCTGGGGACGTCCCAAACTCGCGAGGCGAGTTTGTGGGCTCGAAAGACGCAAGGCGTCTTTCGAACGTAGACGACGAAGACGAGCAGTAAGCGAGACGGCGAGTAACTCGCCGGACGCGGCTACCTTCGTTTCGACCGTACGCTCCGAGGAGTCGCTTCGTTCGTCGGAACCTGTCGTCCGCGAGGCGCGATTTTGAAGTGGCCCGCCGAATTATGCACGTACAACTGATGAGCGAGGACTTCTACGACGTGCTCGGGGTCTCGCGGGACGCCAGCGAGGACGAGATAAAGAAGGCGTATCGGAAGAAAGCGTCACAGTACCACCCGGACGTCTCCGACGAACCCGACGCCGAGGAGAAGTTCAAGAAGGTCAAGAAGGCCAAGGAGGTACTGACCGACGACGAGAAGCGGCAGATGTACGACCAGATGGGTCACGACCGCTTCGAGCAAGCCGAGAAACGCGGCGGCGTCGGCGGCGGCGGCGCGGGCGGTATGGGCGGCATGGGCGGTATGGGCGGCGGCGGCCAGAACCCCTTCGAGGACATCTTCAGCCAGTTCTTCGGCGGCGGGGGCGGCGGCCGCGGCCAACGCCGCAACCAACCGCGACAGGGGCGGGACCTCCGCACCCGCGTCTCCTTGGACCTCGACGAGGCGTACGAGGGCGTCGAGAAGCAGTTCACCGTCGCGCGTCCGGAACGCTGTCCGGAGTGCGACGGCGAGGGTCACCCCCCGGACGCCGACGTGACCACCTGCCCGCAGTGTAACGGCCGCGGGCAACAGACCACCGTCCGCGACACCGCACTCGGCCGCGTCCAGCAGACGCAGACGTGTCCCCACTGCGGCGGCGAGGGACAGACGTACAGCGAGACGTGTCCCGAGTGTAACGGCGACGGGACCGTCCGCAACGAGGCGACCCTGTCGGTGGACATCCCCGCGGGCATCCGCGACGGCCAGACCCTGCGGATGGAACGCGAGGGCGCGCCCGGCGAGAACGGCGGGCCGAACGGCGACCTTCTCATCGAGGTGTCCGTCCGCGACCACGAGGAGTTCGACCGCGAGGGCGACGACCTGTACCACCACCACGCCATCTCCTTCCCGCAGGCCGTCTTCGGCGACACCGTCACGGTGCCGACGGTGGACGGACAGGCCGAACTGGACGTCCCCGAGGGCACCCAAAGCGGCGAGACGTTCCGCCTAAAGGGTAAGGGGATGCCCCACCTCCGCGGCCGCGGCCGCGGCGACCTGTACGTGCAGGTGCAGGTCGTCACGCCCGAGGAACTCAACGAGGACCAACGCGAGGCGCTCGAAGCGTTCGCCGAGGCCGGCGGCGAGGAAGTCGACGTAAAGCAGGGCTTCTTCGAGAAGATCAAGAACTCCTTCTGAGCCTCCTCCGCTCCGTCCCCCTTGCTCGCCCCCCGCTTTTCCTCCGTCGTTTCCGCCGCCTCTCGTTTGATTCGCGTCCCGCCAGACCGTGAGCGTACGTCGTACACGACTGCCGATTACGAAGATGCGGACTCCGTCGGCGGGGGCCTGTGCTCCCTCCGGGACGAACTCGACTGCGAGAGCCTCGGATTCTCCGTTCTGAAGGCGGACCCCGGATGGGTCGGGAAGGAACACGACCACGCCGACGAGGGCCACGAGGAGGTGTACTTCCTCGTGGAGGGCGAGGCGTCGCTGACCGTAGACGGAGTCGAGGGAACCTCGACAAGCAACCGGATTTCGTCCGGCGACGGCGAGGAGATTCGGATGGAGGCGGGCGACGCGGTGCGCGTCTCCCCCGACGCGACGCGCCAGTCGGAGAACGGACCGTTCGAGAGCACGTTCGTCCTCGCCGGCGCGCCCTGACCGCCGGGCGTCGCCGACCGCGCGAGACGTTCGGGAAATCTAACGGCTCACAGCTATTATCGTCCGCGGGCGAGTACGTGAATTGATGGCACGGATGGAGGACGACCGAATCCCGGTGACGCTCGTCGGCGGAACGCTCGGCGCCGGGAAGACGACGCTCGTGAACAACGTCCTCCGGAACGCCGGAGCGCACGACGTGGCGGTCCTCGTCAACGACATGGGCGAGGTGAACATCGACGCCGAACTCATCGCCGGGTCGGCCGACGACGACGTGATAGACCTCACGAACGGCTGTATCTGCTGTCAGTTGCAGGGCGATTTGGTCGCGGCGGTGAACCGCTTGGCGAGAGAGCGGTCGTTCGACTACCTCCTCGTGGAGGCGTCGGGAATCAGCGACCCCGTCCCCGTCGCGCGGACGTTCCTCGGCGAGACGGAGGGCGAGGAGGACCCGACCGATTACTACCGGTTGGATACGGTCGTCAGCGTCGTGGACGCCTACGGCTTCTGGAAGGAGTTCGACCCCGAAGCCGAACGTCCCGACGGGTCGGACGCGCCGGGCCGGACGCTCGCGGACGTGCTCGTGGACCAAGTGGAGTTCTGCGACGTGTTGGTGCTGAACAAGTGCGACTTGGTCCCCGACGAGGAACTCGACGAGGTGGAGCGAGTCGTCCGCGAACTCCAACCGCGGGCGACCGTCTATCGGGAGACGTACGCCGACGTGAGTCCGGAGGCGGTCCTCGGAACCGGCCTCTTCGACTACGAGGAGGTGAGTCGGGCCGCCGGGTGGAAGCGTCGGATGAGAGAGGGCGACGGCCGGCGGGGAGGTGGCGGCGACGAGGAGAGACACGACGGCCACGAGGAACACGACCACGCCGACGGCGAACACGACCACGCCGCCGCCCACGGCGTCACCTCGTTCCTCTACGAGTCGGACCGCCCGTTCCACCCCGAACGCCTCGACGACTACCTCGAAGCGTGGCCCGACGGCGTCGTCAGGGCGAAGGGGTTCTTCCGCCTCGCCACCCGTCCCGAGACGGTGATGGGGCTGAACCGGGCGGGGCCGTCGGTCACCGCCGGTCCCATCGGTCGGTGGAACGAGGACGACGACAGGCGGACGCGACTCGTCTTCATCGGCACCGACGTGCCCGAGGCGTCGGTCCGGAGCGCACTCGACGACTGTCTGGCGACGGACGCGGAACTCGAAGACGCGGAGGGACTCAGCGACCCGTTCCCGTCTCCGCCGGAGTGACCTGCTCTTTCAACTCGTCCCACGACTCGTCGAACCCGTAGTTCGACCGTTCGGCCTCCGTCTCCGCGAGAGCGGTCTGGTACACGTCGTCGTACTCCAACAGTTGCTCCCACCCCGACTCGCGTATGCTGCAGTAGATGCACATGGATACGGAATCCTGTCGGTGCAGTCGCATAGTCGTTTCGCGCGGATCACATACAGTTCAGAAAGAATATAGTCAACGGGTCTAAGGCGGTAGCGATGGTAAGAAAGATGATGTCAGGGTACCGAGCAACCGTCTCCGGGCGCTGCGACCACTGCGAGTGGGAAGCGCTCTCTACGTCGTACACGGAGATGGTGAAGATGTATCAGGACCACCTCCGGGCGGAACACCCGAAGGCGTGGATGCGGTCCTGAGACGGGTCGTCTCCGTTACGGTTCGAGGACGACCTTCGTCACGCCTTCTTCGCGGTTGTCGAACTTCTCGTACATCTCCGGGGCTTCGTCGAGGCCGACGCGGTGGGAGACGACCCAACTCGGGTCGGCACGTCCCTCGATGATGAGGTCGCGCAGTTGTCGGTTGTACTGTTTCACGTTGGCCTGCCCCGTCCCGAACTTGTGGCCCTTCTCGAACAGTTTCCCGAAGTCGATGCCGATGCGGCCCTGCGCGGACATCTCGTCGGGCGCACCGGGATCGACGGGGAGGTACAGACCCACGACGCCTATCTGACCGGTCGGTCGGACCGTCCGGACGAGTTGGTTGAGGACGATAGCCGGGTTCTCCTTCGCCGGGTCGTACGGTTCGTCCGGGTTATCGCGCACCTCCTCGGGGTCTATGGCCTGATAACCGACGGCGTCGACGCCTTTGTCGACTTGGTCGCCGTGCGCGTCGAGTATCTGCTCCACCGGATCGCTCTCTTGGAAGTTTATCCCCTGCGCGTCGGTGTGTTCCTCCACCATGTCGAGGCGACTCTCCACGCGGTCCACGACGTATATCTCCGAAGCGCCCTTGATGTCGGCGCTGTAGGCGGCCATCATTCCGACCGGTCCGGCCCCGTAGATGGCGATGGACTCTCCGGGTTGGAGGTTCGCCAGTTCGGTGCCGTGCCACCCCGTCGGGAAGATGTCCGCGAGCATCGCGAAGGCGTCCTCGTGTTCGTCGCCCTCGGGGAGTTTCAGCGCGTTGAAGTCCGCGTACGGGATGCGGAGTTGTTCGGCCTGTCCGCCCTGGTACGGTCCCATCGCCACGTACCCGTACGCCCCGCCGGCGAATCCGGGGTTGACGTTGGTACAGAACCCCGTGTAGCCGTTCTCGCAGTTCCGACAGAAGCCGCAGGCCACGTTGAACGGCGCGACGACCCTGTCGCCCTCTTCGAGGGTGCTGACCCCCTCGCCCACTTCGGTGATAACGCCCATGTTCTCGTGGCCGAACACCAGGCCCGGGTCCGCGTCCGTCCGCCCCTCGTACATGTGCAGGTCGGACCCGCAGATGGCCGTCGTCGTGATATCGATGACCACGTCGCTCGGGTGTTGAATCTCCGGTTCGTCCACGTCCTCGATGGACACGTCCTTCGGCCCCTGGTACACTACTGCGCGCATTGTGGTACTTGTTACCTCCACGCATTGCTGAGGGCGGTCGGCAAATATATCATTTTAAACACAAGAGAGACTGTCGCCGGTACTGTTCGCAATTTACGCCGGCGTTTTCACAGCCGCCACGTCCCGGAAGAAATTGCCTCTTCTCGGCCCAGAGCGACGACGACGGCGTTTTGACGGCGGGGGGTCTCGTCCACCGTATGACCGCAGGAGACGGACCGGAACCGGTGACCGACCCCGCCGTCCTCGGCGACGCGGTGTCGCGCGACCGGCGCGCGCCGGCGACCGCACTTCGGGCGGACGCGCCGGGGCGGTCGTACAGTTACTACGACTTCGTCACCACCTCGTACAAGGCGGGGAACGTCCTCCGGTATCTGGGCGTCCGCGAGGGCGACCGGGTGGACGTCGAACCCGACCGCCTCCCCGAACCGGTGTTGACGTTCTACGGCGCGGCGCAGTTGGGTGCCGTCGTCTCGTTCGACCCCGACCCCGACGCGTCGGACCCGCCGCGCGCCGCCGTCGTCCCCGTCGAACGGGAATCCGAGTTCGCCACCGAACCGGGGAGCAAACTCGCCGTCTACGGCGGCCCCCCAGAGCGTCCCACGACGACCCACTGGGAGAAGGAGGTCTGGAGCGAGAACCCGGCGGTCCACCCCGCGTCGGTGGCGGCCGAGGACCCCTTGCTGGCGGCGGACCGGACGTACTCCCACGCCGAGGTTCTCTCCGCGGCGGCGGCCGCCGCCGAGGACGCCGACCTGCGACCGGGCGAGGACGTCGCGGTCCGGGGGTCGCTCTCCCACCCCGGCGTCGTCGCCGCGGGCCTCGTCGCGCCCGTCCTCGTCGGCGCGACGATACTGTTCCCCGACGGGGACGCCGAGGGCGAGGGACCGTCCGGCGACGTTCGGGTCGGCGGGGGACCCGAGCGTCGGGCTATCGACCCCGACTCGGTGTTCGGCGACGACTGAGGCCGGCCGTCTACCGCGCCTCGCGCAGTTCGTCGAGGGCGCCGGGGTTCTCGATGCTGCTCATGTCTCCGAGTTCGTCGCCTTGGTGGACCGCCGAGATGGCGCGCCGGATTATCTTCCCCGACTGCGTCTTCGGGAACTCCGAGACGAACAGCAGTTCCCGCGGGCGGAACGGCTTGCCCTGTTCCTCGCCGACGAGTTCGCGGAGTTCCTCGCGGAGTTGCTCCGAGGGGTCGTACCCGTCTTCGAGGACGACGTACGCGACGACTGCCGTCCCCGTCGTCTCGTCGTCGACGCCGACGGCCGCGGCCTGATTGACGGCGTCGTGTTCGATGAGGACGCCCTCTATCTCGGCGGGGCCGACCTTCCGTCCGGCGACGTTGAGGGCGTCGTCGGCGCGCCCGTGGAGGAACCAGAAGCCGTCCTCGTCCTTCTGGGCCCAGTCGCCGTGGTTCCAAAGCGGCGGGTCCTCGAAGCGACTCCAGTAGGCGTCGAGGTAGCGGTCGTCGCCCGACCACAGCGACTTCGTCATCGACGGACAGGAGTCCCGAGCGACGAGGTAGCCGCGTTCGTGGTCGTCTGCGATGCTCTCGCCCTCGGCGTCCACGATGTCGATATCCATCCCGAGTCCGGGGCCGCCCAGACTGCACGGTTTCAGCGGTTGGTCCGGCATCGGCATGAGGAAACAGCCGCAGATTTCGGTGCCGCCGGAGATGTTCATGATGGGCGCCTCGCGGTTCCCGATTCGGTCGTAGAACCACATCCACGACTCGGGGTCCCACGGTTCGCCCGTCGAACCCAGCAGACGGAGCGACGAGAGGTCGTGCTTCTCGACCCACTCGTCGCCGTGCTTCCGGAGCGCTCTGATGGCCGTCGGCGAGATGCCGAACACCGTCAGGCCGTGGCGGTCTATCATCTCCCAGAAGCGGTCGGGTTCGGGGTGGTCCGGCGCGCCCTCGTACATGAAGACGGTGCCGCCGAACGTGTGGTTCCCCACGAGCGTCCACGGCCCCATCATCCACCCGATGTCCGACACCCAGAAGAAGCGGTCCTCCGGCTTGTGGTCGAAGCCGAAGTAGATCTCCTTGGCCGTCTGCATCTGGATGCCCGCGTGGGTGTGGACGATGCCCTTCGGCTTCCCCGTCGTCCCCGAGGAGTACAGCAGCATCGACTCCTGATTCGCGTCCAGTTCCTTCGTCTCGTACTCCGGGGACCGCGATTCGACCGCCCGGTGCCACCACTCGTCGCGGGCGGTCCACGTGATGGTCGCGTCCTCCCTGTCGGCGAGTCCCAGACGGTCGTAGACGACGGTGTGTTCGACGGTTCCGGCCTCCTCGATGGCCTCGTCGGCGGCGTCCTTCAGGGTGACTTCGCCGCCCCGTCGGTAGAACCCGTCCGCCGTGAACAGCACCGAACACCCCGAGTCTTCGATTCGCGTCGCCGTCGCGTCCACGCCGAACCCCGAGAAGATGGGCACCGCTATCGCGCCGACTTTGAAACAGCCGTAGAGGATGGAGATGACCTCGGGCACCATCGGCATGTAGAGACCGACCGTATCGCCCGTCTCGACGCCGTACGACTCCAGCAGATTGGCCACTTGGTTCGCCTCGCGGTGCACGTCGTGGTACGTCACCCGCCGCACGTCGCCGGGTTCGCCCTCCCAGATGCACGCCACTCGGTTCCGGTCGGGGCTATCGATTGCGGCGTGCCTGTCGAGGACGTTGTGGGCGATGTTTATCTTCCCGCCGGGGTACCACTCCGCGAACTGGGGCCCGTCGGAATCGTCGCGCACCGAGTCGTACCCCTCGTAGAACTCGATTCCGAGGTACTCGACCAGTTCGTCCCAGAACCACTCCACGTCCGAACAGGTTCGGTCTATCAACTCGTCGTAGTCCTCGATGCCGTACTCCCGCATGAACGCCCGGACGTTCGTCGCCTCCGCGAACTCCGGGGAGGGCCGGTGGACCACCTCGTCGGTGTCGGGTACCTGCATATCGTCCGTCCCTTTCTCCGCGCCCACGAAGTAACTTGCCCGAACGATAGTGTATGTCGCTCGCGCCGACGGGTTCCGCCTCGCAGGAATCCTTTTTCGCGCGCGGGTCCTACGTGGGCGCATGTACGTTCGGGACGCCAAGAACCGAGACGAGGTCTGGTTGCTCGACCGAATCGAGGAGATGGGCCTCACAGACCCCGCGTTCCGCTCTCGCGACTACGTCATCGCCTTAGACGAGGAGACGACCGAACGGGCCGGGTTCGGTCGCATCCGCGTCCACCGGGACGGCGACGACGAGGACGGCGCGGAGTTCTGCGAACTCGCCCTCGTGGCGACGCTCGAACGCTGGCGGAGGCAGGGCGTCGGCGCGCACGTGGTCGAACGACTGCTGACGAAGGCGGGCGACGAGGGGTTCGACGACGTGTACGGGTTCACGGCGCAACCCGAGTACGTCCTCCAGTTCGGCTTCTCGCCCGTGGACGGAGAGCAACTTCCCCCGACCCTCGAAGACCGACTCGACGCCGTCCGCGAGGAACGCGGCGACGACGCCATCGCCGTCCGAATCGCCGTCGAGGAGTTCGAGATGCCGCCGCGACTCAGAGAGCGATTCAAGGAGGCCACGCCCGGCGACGACGACGGCGAGGTGACAGTCGAGGAGACGGCCGAGGACTTCGGTATCGACCCCGACGAGGTCACCTACAAGTACGATACGGGGTAGCGGGCTCCGACGCCGGCGTCGCGGGCGGGGTCACGTCCGGTCGTCGAGGAAGTCGGTGCTGAAGACGATGTACGCGAGCACCGTACAGAAGAGGACGGGCGGGAGGATGGCGAACCCCCACAGCGGTTCGGTCCCCATGCCGACGATGAGGACGACGTTGCCGAGGCCGATGAAGAGGAACGGCAGCACCGCGAGGGCCGCCCGCCGTCGGTTCTTGCCGCCGGTTTCGGGCTGAAGCGGTTCCTCGAACTCGTCGGGGGTCGCGTCCGCGCCCGCGCCGGCGTCCGCCTCCGACTCGTCGTCGGCGGACGTAGAGGAGGTGGCCATACCGAAACTGGGGACGCCCAGCGCCAAAAACGCCGCGCCTGCGCCCCCGTCTCTCGACCCCCGACCGCTCGGGTCCGTCAGTTCGCGTCCTCGTACCGCGAGGCGACGGCGACGAGGCCGAACAGGACGGTGAGCACGCCCGCCGCGACGAGGGCGGCGTACAGAGACATAGACAGCGGCGTCGTCGGGATGGTGACCAGACCGCCGAGAACAGCGACCCGCGGGGCGGTTTCGGCCCCGTTGCTCCCGATGAAGAAGCCGACCACCCCGGCGAGGACGACGACGGTAGCCCCCACCCCCAGCAAGATGCGCCGGCCGAGTCCCGGCGTCCCCGACGCCGGTTCGCCGCGGTTCGTCGAATCGGATTCTGCTGACACGCCGCGGACTAGGGCGGCCGCCCGTTTGGCACTTGCCCTTCGTCGTCCACTCGCCCGCCGCGGCGACTCCCGGGACGGCAAAGTACAAACCGCTCCCTCGGGAACCGAGAGGCGATGCCAGAGGAACTCCTCACCCGCGCCCGCGACGCCCTCGACGACGCCTACGTCCCCTACTCGGAGTACTCGGTCGGGGCCGCGCTTCGAACCGCCGACGGCGAGGTGTACGTCGGGTGCAACATCGAGAACGCGAACTACTCGAACAGCCTCCACGCCGAGGAAGTCGCCGTCGCGGAGGCGGTGAAGAACGGCCACACGGCGTTCGAGCGAATCGCCGTCACCTCGGGCGCGAAGGACGGCGTCACCCCCTGCGGGATGTGTCGCCAGACCCTCGCGGAGTTCGCCGACGAGAGCCTCGTCGTCGTCTGCGACGAGGGGGGCGAGGAGACGACGGAGTACACCCTCGGCGAACTCCTGCCCGACACCATCTCCTTGGACACGCTGAACGCGGCGGCGGAGTCCCGCGAGGACGTATAAACAGTTAGGTATCCGGACAGTCTCGTCGCGGTATGAAACGCCGCGCAGTCGTCCTCGCCGCGTTGCTCCTCCTCGCGGGGTGTTCCGGAACCCCCGCGGGCGACGCCACCGCCGGAACCGACGCGTCCGAACTCTCCGCGACGGAGACGCCCACTCCGGAGGCGACGGAAGCGCCGACGGCGACGCCCGTACCGCCGCAGAACCCGTGGCGCGCGGACCCGATAGTCGTCGGCGTCGCCGACGCCGAGAACGACTCCGAGTACGTCGAACTCGTGCGCGAGGCGACGGCGTACTGGGAGACGAACGGGTCCGCGTACGGGTACGAGGCGAACTACGCCGTCCGTCCGAACGCCTCGGATCCCGACATCGTCGTCGAGTTCGCCCACGAACTGGCGTACTGCGACGACTACGACCGGCACACGGTCGGGTGCGCGCCCGTCCTCGACGCCGACTCGACTCCGTTCGGCACGTCCACCGTATCGATAGAGCGCGGGTACACCGACGAGACGACGTTCTCGATACTGAAACACGAGTTCGGACACACCCTCGGACTGACGCACGAGGCGGGTGAGGAACTCGCGTTCATGAACGCGAGCATCGACACCGTCCTCACGCCGAAGCCGAACGCCACCGACCGTCCGATTCCGTGGCGCGACTCGAACCTCACGCTGTACGTGGACTACTCGAACGTCTCCGACGACGAACGCGGGACGTACGAGGCGGAAGTCGCGCACGCGGTCGACTACTACGACGGCGGCGCCGACGGCTACCTCCCGTCGAACGTCACCGTGACGACGGTGCGGAACCGGTCGGCCGCGGACGTCCTCGTGACGTTCCCCGACCGACCCCTCGCGACGGAGGACGGGCGCGGCACGTCGTGGAGCTATCGGTTCGTGGACCCCGACGAGGACGGCAGTCCCGAGTGGTACGTCGAAGGGCGGGTCGCGGTGGTGACCCGCGAGACGAGGCACGTCGACCTGTACCTCGGGTACGGCCTCGGGATGCTGTTCGCGCCCGACTCCCGGAGCGACCTCCCGGACCCGTTCGACGGCGAGGGTCGGTCGCCCGACGACGAGTGGACGTCGCGACGGCGGTGAGCACCGGCGTCTCCCCGGGCGGAAGGAGTGCTTATTTTTGTCGGGGGACCGCACACCCGTCATGAGCGACAGCGAGGACCCGAACGACGAGGTCCAGTACCACATCGAAGTCGGCCCCGAAGACGTCGCGGACACCGTCCTCCTGCCCGGGAACCCCGAGCGAGTGGACAAGATAACCGCCCTCTGGGACGAGTTCGAGGAACGCGGTTCCCACCGCGAGTACCGCACCGCGACGGGCACGTACGAGGGAACGCCCATCTCCGTCACCTCGACGGGCATCGGCGGCCCCTCCGCGGCCATCGCCGCCGAGGAACTCGCCCGAATCGGCGCGGACACGTTCGTCCGCGTCGGGTCCTGCGGCGCTATCCAACCCGAGATGGACGTCGGCGACTTGGTCATCACCTCGGGGGCCGTCAGACAGGAGGGCACCTCCAAGGAGTACGTCCGCGAGGACTACCCGGCCACCGCGGACCACGAAGTCGTCTGCGCCCTCGTCGCGGCCGCCGAACGCCTCGACTACGACTACCACGTCGGACTGACGATGAGCGCAGACTCCTTCTACGCGGGGCAGGGCCGCCCCGGGTTCGAGGGGTTCGAGGCGGCGGGGTCGGAGTCGTTGGTCGAGGACTTGCGGGAGGCGAACGTGAAGAACATCGAGATGGAGGCGGCGACGCTTCTGACCGTCGCGAACGTGTACGGCCTTCGCGCGGGCGCGGTCTGTACCGTCTACGCGAACCGCGTCACCGGGGAGTTCCGGACGGAGGGCGAGTCGCGCGCGGCGAAGACGGCGAGTCTCGCCGTCCACCTCCTCGCGCGCATGGACGAGGTCAAGCGCGCGGCGGGCGTCGACCGCTGGCACGCTGGCCTCTCGCTCGACTGACTTTCGCTTTCTGCGAAATTTTTGCCCCAGTATCTCACTCACTGAAACCCGATAGCAATCACCGCCGCTCTCCGGCGGTCTCGCGCTTGTTCGTTTCAAAGGTCCTTTATCTAATGCCTACGACGGGCCGTCTATGAGCACGCAGGTCGTCGTCCTGGGCTCCGGGTACGCGGGTACCGGTGCCGTCAAACGCCTCGAAGATGAACTCGGCTCGGACGCTGAACTGACGTGGGTCTCGGAGAACGACTACCACCTCGTCCTCCACGAGGCGCACCGCTGCATCCGCGACCCGAGCGTCGAGTCGAAGATTGCGCTCCCCGTAGACGACATCAAGTCCCCCGAGACGAAGTTCGTGAAGGGCCGCGTCGAGAACATCGACGTCGAGGACCGCCTCGTCGAACTCGACGGCGACGACGAAGTCGAATACGACTACCTCCTCGTCTGTCTCGGCTCCGCCACCGCGTTCTACGGCATCGAGGGTCTCGAAGAGTACTCCCACGAACTCAAGGGTCTCGACGACGCCCGAGAGATTCACAGCGCCATCAAGTCGGCCGCAGAGGACGCCTCGCGGGACGACCCCGCGCAGGTCATCGTCGGCGGCGCGGGCCTCTCCGGCATCCAGTCGGCGGGCGAGATAGCGGAGTACCGCGACATCCACCGCGCGCCCATCGACATCACCATCGTCGAGGGTCTCGACGAGGTGTTCCCCGGTAACGACCCCGAACTGCAGGGTGCGCTCCGCAAGCGCCTCGTCGAGAAGGACGTCGAAATCCTCACCGGCGACTTCATCTCGAAGGTCGACGAGGAGAACGTCTACCTCGGCGGCGGCGAGGACGAGGAACCCGACACCTTGGAGTACGACGTCCTCATCTGGACCGGCGGCATCACGGGCCAAGAAGAGGTCGCCGACGCCGACGTGGACAAAGACGAGCGTTCGAACCGCATCTACGCGGACGCGGACTTCCAGACGAGCGACGACCGGGTGTTCGCCCTCGGCGACTCCGCCCTCGTCGAACAGGGACAGGACTCCGTCGCGCCGCCCACCGCGCAGGCCGCGTGGCAGGCCGCGGACGTCGCGGGCGAGAACGTCGCCCGCGCCGTCAAGGGGCAACCGCTGAAGACGTGGAGCCACGAGGACAAGGGGACGCTCATCTCCATCGGCGACGACGCCGTCGCCCACGGCGTGAAACTGCCGATGTTCGGGAAGGTCCCCGTCAACGTGTTCGGCGGCCCCGCCGCGCGAACGCTGAAGAAGAGCGTCGCCACTCGGTGGATTGCGGACATCACCTCCCCGCGCCGCGCGTTAGAGGCGTGGGAGGACATGTAGACGGCGAACGAACCCGCACGGAACCCGACCTCTTTTTCGGAGCGACGGACGACGCGGAGCGACGCCGTCGGGGTACGTCCCCTCGCCCCGACTGCCGTCGCTACTCGACGACGACAGAGAAGAAAAGCGGCCGACCGAGCGTCGGCCTCGGCATCTCTGCAGAGAGCCTCAGTGATTCGGCTCGCCGACTGGCGCGCGCATGTCGTCGATACGGAGGATGAGAATGTTGCTGGTGTCGTCCTTCCCGTCGACGATGCCCTCGACGACGAGCTTCGAAAGCGGCGTCGGGCCGACTTTCACTTCGTCGCCCTCGTGGAAGTCTCGGACGGAGCCTTGGACGTGAATCTCGGCGCGGCACAGTTCCGGGTGGTGAACCGACGAGAGGTCGATACCGTCGACGTTCACGCCGGTGACCGTCTCCCCGTTGTGCTGGAGGGGGACGGAGGCGGGTTCGTCCATCTGGTCGACGTCGAGCGCTTCGTACGCGTTCGCCGTCGGCTTGTAGCCGCCCTTCGGCCCCGGAACGCCCTCGACCAACTGCAGGGCCTTCAGACTCTGCATCTGGTTGCGAATCGTTCCCGGATTCCGGTTTACCTCTTCTGCGATGTCCTCACCTTTCACGGCGTCCTCACTCTGCCGATAGAGGTTTATCAGCGCCGTGAGGATGGTTTTCTGACTCGACGTCAGCTCGATTGATGACATGGTGATTCGTTCGAAGCATACGTCCTTAAATGCGATGGATGAACGGGAGAAACCCGGTGCCGTCTGACAATTTTCGGGTAAATACGTGTGCTATTTTCACAAACGAAGCCCGTATTTCGACCGCGGAGTCCCGTGCCGGTAGTAATTTACACACCGGTCGTAGTTTCCAACGCATGAACGAGAAACGGGCCCTCGTCACTGGGGGTGCCGGATTCATCGGATCGAACCTTGCGAACCATCTCGCGGCCGATAACGACGTTATCGCCGTCGACGATCTCCACCTCGGAACGCCGGAGAATCTCGACGAGGGCGTCGAGTTCGTAGACGCGAGCGTCCTCGACGACGACTTGCCCACCGAGGGCGTGGACGTTCTGTTCCACCTCGCGGCGTACTCCTCGTACACGATGGCCGAGGAGAACAAGCGCGAGGCGACGCGCGTGAACGTCGAAGGGTTCGTCAACGCGGTCGAACAGGCGCGTGAGGACGGGTGCGACACCGTCGTCTACGCGACCACCTCCTCCATCTACGGGTCGCGCACCGACCCGTCCCCCGAGGACATGCCCGTCGAGGCGCGGACCTGCTACGAGGCGTCGAAACTCGCCCGCGAACAGTACGGCGAGTACTTCCATCACCACTACGACATGACGCTCGCGGGCCTCCGATTTTTCTCCGTCTATCAGGGGTACGGCGGGGCCGAGGAGCACAAAGGCGAGTACGCCAACACCGTCGCCCAGTTCGCCCACAAGATTGCGAACGGCGAACGGCCGGAACTGTTCGGCGACGGCTCTCAGACCCGCGATTTCACCCACGTCGAGGATATCGTCCGCGGCATCGAACTCGCCGCCGACCACGAGTTGCAGGGCATCTACAACCTCGGCACCGGCGAGAGCTACGACTTCAACACGATGGTCGAGATGATAAACGAGGAGTTGGGGACGGACGTCGAACCGAAGTACGTCGAGAACCCCCTCGACGTGTACGTCCACGACACGAAGGCCGACCCGACGAAGATGCGGGAGGCCACCGGGTGGGAACCGCAGATTTCCTTCGAGGAGGGCGTCGCACGTGTCTGCGCGCCGTACCGCGAGGAGTAACCGGGGACGGCGGGCGGCGGACGCCGCGGACGCGCCGTACCGACTTCGGCCGCCCGACTACGGCGAATCGCGCTGCTGTTCGACGAACTCGACGGTGACGGTCACTCGCTCGCCCGTCTCGGTGGCGATGGCCTGACGCAACACCCCCGACAACGACGGGTACGACCGGTCCACCGGTCTCCTGACGGTGACGGTCACCTCCCTTCTGTCCTCGGAGACGCCGAGGTCCGAGAACTCGATTTGGACGGCGGTCAGTTCGAGTTTCTCGTAGCCCGGCCCCTCGATTACGTCCTGTACTGCGGTCGTCGCCTGATTCTCGAAGGCTATCTGCTGGGCGAGGAGCACCCCCGGACCGATGGCCGTCGTCACGAACAGGCCGAGGACGACGTACGTCGTCGGGCGCCCCAGCACGGTGCGGACCTTCGCCGCCGCACTCGCGGCTTCCGACCACTGCTGGGGTCGGTACCCGAGGTACCAGAGCGTCGCCGCCCCCGCCAGCACGATGCCGGTGACGTTGACCGCGAGGAGGACGAACGCGCCGAGCGCCACCGTCGGAATCCCCCACGCGACGCCGATGCCGACCGCCGCGGCGGCGGGGAGGATGGCGGCGGCGACGGCGACGCCGACGATGGAGACGGGGAGTTCGGTCGCGAGACCGAACCCGCCGGCCGACCCCGCACAGAGGGCGACGATGAGCGTCAACAGGCCCGGAGACGTTCGACTCGCTATCTGCTGGACGGTCGTCACGCTGAGAGAGGGTGCGACGAACTGCGCCGTCTTCAGTCCCCACCCGAGGGCGGCGGCGGCGACGACGGCGACGGCGAGGCCGGCGAACGTGGACTTGATGCCCTCCACGAACAGCGACCGTTCGTCGAGGGCCGTGCCGACACTCGCGGTGAGTGCGGCCCCGATCTGCGGGGCGATGACCATCGACCCGACGACGAGTGCGGGCGAGTCCAACAGCAACCCCGCCGTGGCGACGAACGCGCTCAGGACGGTCATGCTGTAGTACGTCACCGGCCGCGGGTTGAGGTTGCGCACCTTCGTCCGAATCTCCTCGTTCGAGATGCGTTCTTCCTCCTCGGTGCCGTCCATGTACCGGTCGACGAGCGTCGAGTAGTGCGGCGTCGAGGCCGTCTCCGCGTTGACGATGACGAGGTACTCCTCCTCGATTCCGATGTCCGTCATCGCGTCGCGGACGCGGTCTACCGCCTCCGTCGGCACCGGGAACTGGACCATCTTCTGACCGGGGCCGGTCTCTCCGGCGTCACCGTCGCTCCCGACGTCTCGGACGAAGTCGCCCCCGTCCTCTACGGAGAACACCACCGGGTCGATGTCCTCCTCGCGGAGTGCGTCCAACACGTCGTCGAGGTGTTCCGTTTCGACCAACACCTGCAGCAGTCGCATCGACTGTCGAGAGTGGGGCTGCGCGGAAAGCGACTCTCCCGGGTCGCAGGGGGCGAGAGCCTTCCCGAGGCCGTGAGTCTCTCGTCTCGTTTCGATGACCATAAGCGCGCGAGCGGTGCAGATACGACCATGACGCGACCAACCCGAATCATCGGCGCGCCCATCGACTACGGGGCGAATCGACGCGGCGTGGACATGGGCCCGTCGGCCATCCGCTACGGCGGCCTCGCGGCGCAACTTGAGGACGCCGGCGCGGCCGTCGCCGACGACGGGGACGTCGCCGCGCCCCGCGCCGAGGAACGCGACCCGGAGGCCGAGAAACCGAGCGAAGGCCGGGCGAAGTTCCTCCGCGAGACGAAGGCGGTGTGTACGGCGCTGTCGGACCGCGTGGCCGAGACGCTCGCCGACGACGAACTACCCCTCGTCCTCGGCGGCGACCACTCCATCGCCATCGGGTCCGTCACCGGAAGCGCCCGGAACGCCGACGTCGGCCTCGTCTGGTTCGACGCCCACGGCGACTTCAACACACCCACCACGTCGCCGTCGGGGAACGTCCACGGGATGCCGTTGGCCGCCCTCCTCGGAATCGGCGAGTTCGCGGGCGTCGAGTGGGCCAACGCCGACGGCCTCCGCGAGGAGAACGTCGCCATCGTCGGCCTTCGCTCCGTGGACGAGGCCGAACGGAAGGCGATTCGACAGAGCGAGGTGACCGCCTTCACGATGTCCGACATCGACGAGGAGGGAATCACCGACGTCGTCGATGAGGCTCTCGACGTCGCCACGGCGGGCACCGACGGCATCCACGTCAGCCTCGATTTGGACTGGCTCGACCCCCGGGAGGCGCCGGGCGTCGGGACGCCCGTCCGCGGCGGCGTCAACTACCGCGAGGCCCACTCCGCGTTGGAAACCGTCGCCGAGACGGACGCGCTCCGCTCTCTGGAACTCGTCGAGGTGAACCCCATCCTCGACGAACAGAACGAGACGGCGTCGCTTGCGACCGAACTCGCCGCCAGCGCACTCGGAAAGCGCATCCTGTAACGGGTATCGCTCCTTTCTTCCGACGCTCGTCCGACGCGCCTCCGCGAGACGGCCCCACACCTCGTTTCCGGTGAACTGACGGGTTCTCGGGCGGCGTCGCTCCCGGAATCGGCGGTGCGGCGAAAAGAAAAGTCGGCGTCGGTCGGCGTTACTCGGAGTCGGGTTCGCCGTCTTCGAGAGCCTCGGCGGCGAGTTCGCCGTCGTCCGCCTCGCGGAGTTCCTCGGCGGCGAGTTCGCCGTCCGTCGCCGCGTCGGGGGCGGACTCGTCCGCCTCGGCGTCGGCGTCCGCGTCGGCGTCCACGGCGGTCGAACGCGCCTCGTTGTACACGTCGACGGACGCGACGGCGTCGCCCTCGGCTAAGTCCATCACGATGACGCCCATCGTGTTCCGCCCGACGGTGGAGACGTCCTCGACGGGCGTCCGGACGATTTGGCCCTCGGAACTCATGACGAACAGGTGGTCGCCGTCGCCGACGGTCTCCATCGCGCAGACGGGGCCGTTCCGCTCGTTCGTCTTGATGTCTATCAGGCCCTTCCCGTTGCGGGACTGCGGCCGGTAGTTCTCGATGTCCGTCCGCTTCCCGTACCCGTTCTCGGTGACGGTGAGCACCCAGTTGTGGATGTCCTCGTCCACGGCGGCGACGCCCGCCACCTTGTCTTCGCCTTCGAGGTTGATGCCCCGGACGCCGCGGGCGGACCGACCCATCGGGCGAACCTCGTCCTCGTGGAAGCGGATGGACATCCCCCCGCGGGTGGCGATGACGATGTCGCGTTCGCCGTCGGTCACCTCCACGTCGGCGAGTTCGTCGCCGTCGTCCAACGTGGTGGCGATGATGCCCGTCGAGAGGATGTTCTGGAAGTTCTCGACGTGCGTCCGCTTGATGTACCCCTCGCGGGTGACCATCGTGAGGTACTTGTCCGTCTCGTCTTCGATGTCGGCGCAGTTGACGACGGCGGTAATCTGCTCGCCGTCGTCCAAGTCGAGCAGGTTCACCGCGGACTTCCCGCGGGCGGTCCGGCCCATCTCGGGTATCTGGTACGTCTTCAGCTGGTACACCTGCCCGTGGTTCGTGAAGTACAGCAGGTAGTCGTGGGTGCTCGCGACGAACACCGACGACACCCGGTCGCCCTCCTTCAGTTCGGTGCCGATGATGCCCTTCCCGCCGCGGCGTTGCGCGCGGAAGCTGTCGAGGGACATCCGCTTGATGTAGTCCTCCTCGGTGACGACGACGACGACGTCCTCCTCGGCGATGAGGTCCTCGTGGGTGACGCTGCCGGTGTCCTCGATGAACGAGGTGCGACGCTCGTCGGCGTACTCCTCTCTGATGTCGAGGAGTTCCTCCTCGATGACCGCGTCGAGCTCCGACGCGTCCGAGAGAATCTGGTTCAGGCGGTCGATGCGCTCTTGGACCTCCTCGTACTCGGAGCGAATCTCCTCGGCTTCCATCGAGGTGAGCGAACCGAGCTGCATCGAGACGATGTGGGTCGCTTGGTCCTCGGAGAAGTCGAACGACGGCAGTTCCTCGCCGTCGACTTCGACGGTCTGTTCGCCGCGGAGTGCGGCCTTCGCGTCGTCGCGGCTCTCGGAGTTGCGGATGGTCTCGACCACCGCGTCGATGTTGTCGAGCGCGGTCAGTCGGCCTTCGAGGATGTGCGCTCTGTCCTCGGCCTCGTCGAGTTCGTACTGCGAGCGCCGACGCACGACCTCTCGCCGGTGGTCGAGGTACTCCTCTAAGGTCTCTTTCAGCGTGAGAACCCGGGGTTGACCGTCCACGAGGGCGAGGTTGATGACGCCGAACGTGGATTCGAGGTGGTGTTCCAACAGTTGGTTCTTCACCACTTCGGCGTTCGCGCCGCGCTTGAGTTCGACGACGACGCGGATGCCGTCGCGGTCGGACTCGTCGCGCAGGTCGCGGATGCCCTCTATCTTGCCCTCGTTTACGTCGTCGGCGATGCGTTCGATGAGGCGCGCCTTGTTCGCCTGATACGGTAGCTCCGTGATGACGATGCGGTCGTCGTCCTCGACTTCGAACTCGGCGCGGACGCGGATGCGCCCGCGGCCGGTCTTGTACGCCTTGTGGACGGCGTTTCGGCCGACGATGTTCGCGCCTGTCGGGAAGTCGGGGCCTTTGACGTGCTCCATCAGGTCCTCGACCGTACAGTCGGGGTTCTCGATGAGGTGGACCGTCGCGTCGATGACCTCCCCGAGGTTGTGCGGCGGGATGTTCGTGGACATCCCGACGGCGATGCCGGACGAACCGTTGACGAGCAGGTTCGGGAACGCCGAAGGGAGCACCGCCGGTTCCTGTTTGCGGTCGTCGTAGTTCGCTTGGAAGTCGACGGTGTCCTTGTCGATGTCCGCGAGCAGTTCCTCCGTGATGGAGGCCATCCGCGCCTCCGTGTACCGCATGGCGGCCGGCGGGTCACCGTCCACGGAGCCGAAGTTCCCCTGCCCGTCCACGAGGGGGTAGCGCATCGAGAAGTCCTGCGCCATGCGCGCGAGGGCGTCGTAGATGGCGGAGTCGCCGTGGGGGTGGTAGTCACCCATCGTCTCGCCCACGATGGACGAGGACTTCCGGTGCGAGGACCGGGAGGTGATGCCCGCCTCGTGCATCGCATAGAGGATGCGTCGGTGGACGGGCTTGAGGCCGTCGCGGACGTCCGGTAGCGCCCGCCCCGCGATGACGGACATCGCGTAGTCGATGTACGACTGTTCCATCTCCTGTTCGATGCGGGCCGTCTCCACGTCGGCGGCGATGCCCGCGCCCGGTTCAAATTTGTCTGGTGCGTCGGAACTCATGGTGATTTTCGTGGCTGAGTTAGGTTAGATGTCCACCCACTCGGCGTCGGTGGCGTGCTCTTTGATGAACTGCTTTCGCGGTTCGACGGCGTCGCCCATCAGGATGTTGAACATCCGGTCTGCGGCGGCGGCGTCTTCGATGCTTATCTGCTTGAGAACCCTGTTTTCGGGGTTCATCGTCGTGTCCCACAGCTGGTCGGGGTTCATCTCGCCGAGACCTTTGAACCGCTGGACCTGCGTCGGGTTGCCGTCGCACTTCTCTTCGATTATCCGGTCGCGTTCGGCCTCGGTCATCGCGTCGTACGTCTCGCCGCGGTAGCGAACCCGGTAGAGCGGCGGTTTCGCCGCGTAGACGTAGCCCGCTTCCAGAAGCGGCCGCATGTGACGATAGAGGAGGGTCAACAGAAGCGTCCGGATGTGCGCGCCGTCGACGTCGGCGTCCGTCATCAGGATGATGCGGTGGTACCGCGCGTCCTCGATGTCGAACTCCTCGCCGACGCCCGCCCCGATGGCGGTGATGAGAGAGCGCACCTCGTTGTTCTCCAGCACCCGGTCGAGTCGGTGTTTCTCGACGTTCAGAATCTTCCCCTTCAGGGGGAGGATGGCTTGGAACCGCCGGTCGCGGCCCTGTTTCGCGGACCCGCCCGCGGAGTCACCCTCGACGATGACGAGTTCGGACTCCTCGGGGTCCCGAGACTGGCAGTCGGCGAGTTTGCCCGGCAGCGCCGTCGATTCGAGCGCGGACTTCCGGCGCGTCAGCTCCTCGGCCTTCTTTGCGGCCTTGCGCGCCTTCGCCGCCTCGACGGCCTTCATGACGATAGCTTGGGCCGTGCCCGGATTCTCCTCGAAGTACGTCCCGAGCTGTTCGTGGGTGACGGA
Source organism: Halopelagius longus (assembly GCF_900100875.1). Taxonomy (NCBI): domain Archaea; kingdom Methanobacteriati; phylum Methanobacteriota; class Halobacteria; order Halobacteriales; family Haloferacaceae; genus Halopelagius; species Halopelagius longus. Next base: position 167,108 of record NZ_FNKQ01000002.1, read on the forward strand.
CTCGACGATGCCTCGGACTTCGCTGTTGCCGAGCTTCGTCTTCGTCTGCCCCTCGAACTGCGGGTCGGGGTGCTTTACGGAGATGACCGCGGTCAGACCCTCGCGGACGTCCTCGCCCTTCAGGGAGTCGAGGTCGTCGAGCAGGTTGTTCTTCTTCGCGTAGTCGTTGACGACGCGGGTGAGCGCCGTCTTGAAGCCCGTGAGGTGGGTGCCTCCCTCGCGGGTGTTGATGTTGTTGGCGAAGGCGTGGATGGAGCCCTGCAGTTCCTCGGTCGCCTGCATCGCCACCTCGACTTCGATGTTCTGCTCCTCGTCGTCGTAGTAGATGACGTCGTCGTGGAGAAGGGTCTTCGTCTCGTTGAGGTAGCCGACGAACTCCCGGATGCCGCCGTCGTATCGGAAACTGCTCGCCTCGTCGGCCACTTCGTCCCGGAGAGCGATTCGGACGCCGGAGTTGAGAAACGCCAGTTCCCGGAGGCGGTTCTCCAGCGTCGAGAAGTCGAAGTCAGTCGTCTCGAAGATGTCGTCGTCGGGCCAGAACCGAATCGTCGTCCCGGTGTCCTCGTCGGGTTCGAGGTCGCGGACGCGTTCGAAGGCGTCGGCCACGGGTTCGCCGTGGTCGAACTCGTGCGTCCAGACCGCGCCGTCTCGCTTTATCTCGACCTCCAACCGCTGAGAGAGGGCGTTGACGACGGAGACGCCGACGCCGTGGAGGCCGCCGGATACTTGGTACGACTTGTTGTCGAACTTCCCGCCCGCGTGGAGGACGGTCATGATGACTTCGACCGCGGGCCGGTCGTACTGTTCGTGCGTATCGACCGGAATGCCGCGGCCGTTGTCTGTGACAGAGACGGACCCGTCGTCGTTCACTGCGACTTCGATCTCGTCGCAGTATCCCGCGAGGGCCTCGTCGATGGAGTTGTCCACGACTTCGTACACGAGGTGGTGGAGACCCCGTGAGTCCGTGGACCCGATGTACATCGCCGGACGTTTTCGGACGGCTTCTAGGCCTTCGAGGACCTGAATTTGCCCGGCCCCGTACTCGCTTTCTCGTGACATAGAACCTGTTACCGCCTAGGCTAGCTCCTCCCTTAAACCCCTCGTACGCGCGCCCGCGTGGGAGAACAATAACACCACGTTCAGGATGCGGTGAATCGCCGGGGGGACGCGATTGCGTCCTCGGACCGCGCCCCCGCCGCCGTTCCTCCGTCGGCCGGTCCCGGGTTCACTTTCACTCCGCTCCCGAACACGTTTTAACCGTCCATCCGGAACTTCTCGGCACAGAATGACCTCGTTCCAGTCGACGCTCGGCGAGGAGTCGGGGATCGCCGAGGAGCTGGCGGAGAGCCAGCGGGCCATCTCCATCGCCGAGTTCTTCGAGAAGAACAAGCACATGCTCGGCTTCGACTCGGGCGCTCGGGGGATGGTCACCGCCGTCAAGGAAGCGGTGGACAACGCCCTCGACGCGACCGAAGAAGCCGGAATCATGCCCGACATCTCGATCGAGATACGCGAGTCGGGCGACTACTACACGCTCGTCGTCGAAGACAACGGGCCGGGGATCACGAGAGAGCAGATTCCGAAGGTCTTCGGGAAGCTCCTCTACGGCTCTCGCTTCCACGCGCGCGAACAGTCACGCGGACAGCAGGGTATCGGTATCTCCGCGGCGGTCCTCTACGCCCAGCTCACCTCCGGCAAACCCGCAAAGATCACGAGTCGGACGCAGGGTGCCGAGACGGCGCAGTACTTCGAGCTCATCATCGACACGGACACGAACGAACCCGAGATTCAGGTCGAAAAGGAGCTCTCTCCCGCCGAATCTGACCTCTCGCCGACCCACGGCACGCGAATCGAAGTCGAGATGGAGGCGAACATGCGCGCCCGCCAGCAGCTCCACAACTACGTGAAGAACACGGCGGTCGTCAACCCTCACGCGCGACTCGTCCTCGACGAACCGGGACTCGACGAACCCCGACAGTACGAACGCGTCGAGGGCGCGAGCCTCCCCGCCGAAACCGAGGAGATTCGACCCCACCCCCACGGGGTCGAACTCGGGACGCTCATCAAGATGCTCGGCGCGACGGAGTCGTACTCCGTCTCGGGCTTCCTGCAGGAGGAGTTCACCCGCGTCGGCGCGAAGACCGCCGGGAAGGTGCTCGATAGCTTCCGCGACCGGCACTTCGGCCGGGAGATGGCGTGGGGCGCGCCCGAACCGGGAGCCGAACTCGAGACCGACCTCGAAACCGCAATCGAGGACGCCGTCGCCAACAAGGGCGCGGCGGCCACCTCAGCGTTCGCCGGCCGCGTCGCCGACACCCTCCGAAACCGCGACCGGACGGCGTACTTCGAGCTCGAATCCATCGTCTCCACCGTCGCGGACGATATCGGCGAGAAACACGGCGTCACCTTCGGCGAGACGGTGCAGGAGAACGCCGTCGACGCGGCGTGGGAGGTTCTCACCGCCGACGTGACGCCCGACCTCTACGGCCTCGTCGACGACGCGACGAGCACCCGGAAGGACGACCGGACGGTCGAGGGCCTCGCGACGCGCCTCGGCGAGAAGTTCACGGACGGCCCCGCCCGACACCGCGCGACGCGGACGCAGGTCCGCGAGTACGTCGACCGGTCGGCGGACGTGCTCGTCTCCGCGAACGACGACATCACCATCGGCGAGACGGCCCGCGAAAACGTCGCGGAGGCCGTCTGGAAGGTGATGCGCACCGTCCCCGACGAGGTGCCGAAGATATCCGAGGTGGCCGAAAGCAGGGACACCGCCTCCGAACTGCTGGAGGCGATGCGCGAGACGGACATCCTCGCGCCGCCGACGAACTGCCTGTCGCCCATCACCGCCGAACTCGTCGAGGCCGGCCTCCGGAAGGAGTACGACGCCGACTTCTACGCCGCGGCGACCCGCGACGCGGAAGTCCACGGCGGCGACCCGTTCATCGTCGAGGCGGGCATCGCCTACGGGGGCGAACTGGAGGACGGCGGGTCGGTGGACCTGCTCCGCTTCGCGAACCGCGTCCCCCTCGTCTACCAGCGAGGGGCCTGCGCCACGACGGACGTGGTAAAGCGCATCGGCTGGCGGAACTACGGCCTCGACCAACCCGGCGGGTCCGGGATGCCGAACGGCCCGGCGGTCATCATGGTCCACGTCGCCTCCACGAACGTCCCGTTCACGAGCGAATCGAAGGACGCACTCGCGAACATCCCGGAGATAGAAGACGAGATAGAGCTCGCCATCCGGGAGGCCGCCCGCGACCTGAAGTCCTACCTCAACAAGCGGCGGTCGATGCAGAAGCGCCGGAAGAAACAGGACGTCCTCGGGAAGATTCTGCCCGAGATGGCCGACAAGCTCTCGGAGGTGACGGGCCGGGAACGGCCGAACATCGACGGCGCGTTGGCGCGCATCATGAACAACGTCGGCGTCGAACGCGTCGTCTCCGACGACACCGTCACCCTGAGCGTCGAGAACCACTCCGACCGCACGGAGGAACCGGACATCACCGAAATCGTCTCCGCGGAACCGGCGGACGTGCCCGACGAGGCAACCGTCGTGGACTTAGACGGCGAGTGGTTCGTCAAGTGGAACCCCTCCGTCCCCGCCGGGGAGACGGTCGAACTCACCTACACCGTCGCATCGGACGCGTCGTTCGACATCAACGTCGACGGCGTCGAGACGGAGAAACTGACCGTTAACACGTAAGACAATGAGCACGAAATCAGACGACGAACTCGCGCGCGAACGTCTCATCGACCTCGCGGTGGAGTTCTACGACCAGTTCGAGGAGGGGGACATCCCCCACATGGACATCCCCACGCGGACGAAGAGCAACATCGTCTTCGACGAGGACTCGAAGGTGTGGGTGTACGGCGACCGCAAATCGACGCGCTCTGCGAACAGCGTTCGCGGGGCGCGGAAGTTGCTGAAGGCGACGTACGCCATCGAGTTCCTCGTCCGCCAACTCGAAGAGGACCGCTCTTCGACCCTGCGTGAACTCTACTACCTCTCCGAGTCGTGGGACGCAGAGGAGGCGCACTTCAACGACCAAGACGAGTCGAATCAGCTGATAGAGGACCTCGAAATCGTCTCGAAGGTCACCCGCGAGGACTTCCACATGCGCCCCGAGGAGTCCGGGGCGACGCTCATGGGTCCGCTCGAACTCCGCGAGCAGACCCGCCGCGGCGAACGCGAGATTCACTGCCAACTTGACGTCGGCGAGGGGGGCTACCAGATTCCGAACAACCCCGACACCATCGAGTTCCTCGACCACGACATCGACTTCATCCTCTGCGTGGAGACCGGCGGGATGCGCGACCGGCTCATCGAGAACGGCTTCGACGACCAGTACAACTGTCTCGTCGTCCACCTGAAGGGGCAACCCGCCCGCGCGACGCGCCGCATCACCAAGCGCCTCCACGACGAACTCGACCTGCCCGTGGTGGTCTTCACCGACGGCGACCCGTGGTCGTACCGCATCTACGGGTCCGTCGCCTACGGGTCCATCAAGTCGGCGCACCTCTCCGAGTACCTCGCGACGCCCGAGGCGCAGTTCATCGGCATCCAACCCGAGGACATCGTGGAGTACGACCTGCCGACGGACCCCCTCTCGGACTCGGACGTGAACGCGCTCCAGTCGGAACTCGACGACCCGCGCTTCCAGTCCGACTACTGGACCGAGCAGATAGAGCTCCAACTCGACATCGAGAAGAAGGCCGAACAGCAGGCGCTGGCCTCTCGGGGGCTTGACTTCGTGACCGACGAGTACCTGCCCACTCGACTCGACGAGATGGGCGTCCTCTGAGCGGTCACGACAGCGCCGACAGCACGTCCTCTCTCGCGCGGAGGAACGCCGTCAGGTGGTCGCCGTCGTACGCGTCGCTTTTCGCACCCGGAATCCGCTCGGTTAGCCACCGCGCCGCCGCCGGCGTCGCGTTCCTGTCTTCGCGCCCGTAGCGAACCGCCGTCTCGACGGTCACCTCGCCTACGTCGAACCCCCACGGACGCTCGAACAGACGCATCTCGCGGGCGACGCCCGCCGCCCCTCGCCGGAACGCCGCCTCGACGTCGGCTTCGAGGGTCTCGAAGACGCCCTCGGGGTCCGAAACGACTTCTCTGACGCCGTCGGGGTCGCCGTACAGCGACGCTACTTTCTCCGGCGGGGCGTCGCCGAGCGTCCGAGCCTGTACGGTCAACAGCGGTCGTAAGAGAACGGGCGCGTACCGGCCGAGAACGGAGAGGACGCGGAGCGCCGCGGCGGCGTCGCCCGTCGCCCCCGACGGCGGCGACGGCGGACAGACGAGCGACAGTTCCGCGACGCGCCCCGGACGCGTCGCCGCGAGGGCGAGGGCGTGCGGCGCGCCGCCGGAGAACCCGATTACGGGGGCCGCACCGACGCCAACGTCGTCCGCGACGGCGAGCGCGTCCGCCGCCCGCTCCGCCAGCGACCCCTCCGGGAGGGGGTCCGTCCCCCCGATACCCGGCCGGTCGGGACAGAGGAGGCGGACGCCGCGTTCGCGGGCCGCCTCGGCGAGGAGGCCCCCGAGGACCCGCGACCCGGGCGTCCCGTGGAAGAACAGGGCGGCGTCGCCGTTCGGGTCGCCGAACTCGGCGTACGCGACGGTTCGACCGTCCGACGCCGTCGTCTCCGTTCGTCGCTCCGGTTCCGCGTTCGCCCTCGCGCCTGCGCGTTCGCTCATGGTCGTCTCCCCCGCGGATCACTCCCTCTCCGCGTCGCCGCCGGATGAACCCCGGTCGCTCTCCGAACGTCGCTCGTCGGCGTACACTATCTCGGCTATCTCGTGCCGCGGGCTCTCGTCGTCGTCGCCCTCGTACTTGTACACCGTCCCCTCGCTTTCGTCGCGGGTCGCCCGGTGGGACCCGTCGCAGAACGGTCGGTTCGCCGAGAGTCCGCACAGACAGACGGCGACGTCGCCCTTCTCCTCGTCGATGTCGTCCTCGTCGAGTTTCAGCGGTCCGGTCGCCTCGTGACGCACCTCTCGTGCCATACGTCTGACTGTCCGGCGGTCGAACTTAGGCTTTCCCGGCTAGTCACAGCGATTCGTCCCGCAGGAACCGCCGCACGACGCCGGTGAACTGGTCGTGGTTCTCGTCCATCGCGGCGTGACCCGCCCCTCGGAGGAGTGCGAGCGTCGCGCCGGGAATCCCCTCCTTCGTCGCCCTGAGGCGGGACTCCGGGAACAGGGGGTCTTCTGTCCCGCCGACGACGAGCGTCGGTACGTCGATCTCTCCCAGTCGCTCGCCGGTGTCGTGTTCGAGGCACGCGTCGCAAGAGACGACCACGTCGGCGGGGTTCGACGGCGCGAACGACCCGCCGAGGGCGCGCACCACGGGCGAATAGACGCGCTTTCGCCACCCCACGTACGTCTCTCCGGTGATGGACTCGTAGAGGCGGCCCCACTCGCCGCGTTCGGCCAACTCGCGCCAGCGTTCGACGAGCGACACTCCCCTCTCGCCCAGTCTGTCCGCCGACGCGCCGACGACGAGTCGGTCCACGAGTGCGGGGTAGTCCGCCGCGAGGTGTTGGGCGATGAACCCGCCCATCGAGTAGCCGACGACGTGCGCGCCGCCGAGTTCGTCGAGGACAGTCGCGTACGACCCCGCGAGGTCCCGCGTCGTCGTGCCGGGGGCGAGGCCGCGCGGCCGACCGACCGTCCAGACGGTGTACTCGTCGGTGAACTCGCGGTACGCCTGTCCCAACACCTGCGCGGTGCGCCAGTTCGGAGTGCCGTCGAACGCGTCGTTCAGTCCGGGGACGAAGACGAACGTCTCCGGGCCGTCGCCGACGCGGTAGTAGGGGAGACGCCCGTCCAGCCACCCGTGGTCGGTTGGTGCGGTCGCCGGTTGTATCATCTATCCGTCACGACGGTCCGGCGGAGCAAAGTCCTTTCCGCGGTTCGCAGTCGCGGGGAGGGACTCGTCGGCGCTCGATTCGGGCCGGGGCGGCTCAGACCGGCCGCTCCTCGGGGTCGTCGATGACGACGGGGACGCCGCGGGAGGCGACGTCCGCCGCGAACGCCTTCGGGTCCGCGGTCAGGAGGTCGATGGTGTTGTAGTGAATCGGAAGGACGAGTTCGGGATCCAGCGCCTCCGCCAAGTCGGCGGCCTCGTGGCGGTCCATCACGACGGTCCCGCCGATGTTCGCGAGGAACACGTCCACGGAGAGGCGTTCGAAGCCGTCGAGGGCGTCGGAGTCGCCGGGCCAGAAGAAGGAGGTGCCGTCCACCGCGAGGCGGAACCCGCATCCGAACCCTTCGGGGTGGTTGACGCTCCCGTCGTCGTTGACGTGCGGGCCGTCGGGTTCGTTGTACGCCGGGACGCTCCAGACGTCCGCCGGACCGACCGCGAGGTGGTCCTCGTCGGTGACGCGCACCACCTCGTAGGGGAGTTCTTCGACGGGCGTCACGTCGCGGTCGATGTTCGCGGCGTCTACGGCCTCGAACGCGACGACGGTGGCGTCCTCGTCGGCCACCTGTTCGACGGCGTCGGAGTCGTAGTGGTGGTCGTGCGTGATGCAGACCAAGTCGCCGTCGCGGGCGTAGTAGTCGTCGAGAACGCCGTACCGGCCGGGGTCGAGGTAGGCGACGAAGCCGTCGGGCGTCTCGATGCGGACGGTGGCGTACCCGAGCCACGAAACCGAGAGGTCGCGGTGTCGAACGGTCATACCTCCCTCTACAGACCCCGGGTAGTAACCCGTTGTGGAAGCGTCAGAGAGGGGTCACCCCGGGGCCGCCTCGCTACTGCCCGTCGGCGAGGCGTTCGACGCGTTCGAGCGAATCGGCGTCCTCTGGGTCTTTGTCCTCGCGGACGGAGACGAACCGCGGGAACCGGAGGGCGTACCCCGAGGTGTACGTCGGCGAGCGCTGTATCTCCTCGTAGCCCACCTCGAAGACGACGGCGGGCCGGAGGTCCACCTCTTGGCCCTCTTCGGCCTGTATCTCCGGTTCGAGTAGTTCCGTCAGTTCCGCGAGTTTCTCGTCGGTGATGCCCGTCGCAACCTTCCCGATGGTCTCGTACCCGTCGTCCGTGCGCGCCGAGAGGAGGAACGTGCCGAGGAACTTCGCGCGCCGCCCCTCTCCCCACTCGGCGCCGGTGACCACGAGGTCCAACGTCTCCACGTCGGGCTTTCGCTTCAGCCAGTTTCTCCCCCTGTTTCCGGGCGAGTACGTCGAGTCGGGGTTCTTCAGCATGATCCCCTCGTGGCCCGCCTCCAACGCTCGCTCCTCGAAGGCGGCAATCTCCTCTGCGTCCGCGGAGACGAGCAGTTCGGACACCGCGCCGGTCCCACCGAGAACGTCGGTCAGTCGTTCGTGTCGGACGGTCAACGGCGCGTCCAACAGGTCCTCGCCGTCGGCGTGGAGGCAGTCGAACGCCCGCAGTTCGACGCGAACCTCCTCGCGCATCCGACTCACGTCGTGCTTGCGGCGGAACCGGCGGAGAATCTCCTGAAACGGTAGGGGGTCGCCGTCCTCGTCGATGGCGACGACTTCCCCGTCCAAGATGACCGACTCACCGACGTTGGCCTCCACGAACTCGACGACTTCCGGTAGGGGGTCGGTCACGTCGTCCATGTTCCGGGAGTACAGCGACACCTCCTCTTCCGCCTCGTCGTAGTGGACCTGTACGCGCGCGCCGTCGAACTTCGTCTCGACGGCGGCGGACTCCCACTCCGCTAAGGCGTCCGTGACGGTGCCCGCCTGCGCAAGCATCGCCTGCACCGGTCGGCCGACTTCGAGGCGCACCTCGGCGAGGCCGGACTCGCCCTCCTCGCGCGCCACCGTCGCCACCATCCCGTAGTCGTTCGACACCTGCAGGGCGCGTTCGACGGCGGCGAGTTCGTCGTCCGTCGCCCGCATCGTCGGTCCCTCGTCTTCGTCGTCGCTCTCGTCCGCTTCCTCGCCCTCGTCGTCGTCACCCTCGCTTTCGTCCTCTTTTGCTTCCCCGTCGCCCGCCTCGGGGTCCGAATCCGCGGCGAACGCCGAGAGGTCGGTTCTGGCCCCGTCGGTCGTCTCCCCGTCGTCCGCAGGTTCCGCGTCCGCGGGTTCCGCGTCGGCGAGGAACGCCTCGGCGATGGCGTCTCTGACCGTCCCCTCGCCGACGCCGATGCGCATCTCCGAGAGGACGAGTCGGGCGATGAACTTCGCCTCCTCGGGCGAGCACCGGTTGAACAGGCCGAACAGCGTACTCAGCTTGCGGTCCTCGCTTCCCTCGCCGTCGGCGGCGGCCACCTCCCGGAGCGTCTCGTCCACCTCGGCGACGGTGAGGCCGTCCGTCCCGCCGGCGAACGCGGCCAGACCCTGCTGGCCGCCGAACTCGTAGCTCTCCGCGACGGCACCGATTTCGCCGATGTCGGCGAGTTTGTCTTCCACGTCGTCGGCGGTCACGTTCGTCCCCGCCGCGCGGGCGATGGCCTCGTGGAGGAGGCGCGGGCCGACGTCGAGCGTGGTCGAATCCCACGCCGGGAACACCCGGCCCTGCACGAACCTGACGACGACGGGGAGGTCCTCACCGGCGTCGAGGAACAGGTCGCGGACCAGCGCAACGGTGGCTAAGTCTGCGGGCTCTCGTTCCATCTCCGACGCGCGGGCGGCGAACTCGGCGAACTCCATCGCCCGGGTGTAGCCGGCAGGGGTGAAAAAGTCCGCCGACTCGCTCCGACCGTCGCACGGGGCGGTGTAGGGCCCGAACCGCCGCACGGCGTGAGCGTCGTTGCCACCGTATCGCGCAGCCACGGGATTCATACGACTCCACTTCAGAGAGGTGGGTATATGAGCGACGACCTCGCGGCGCGCGTAGAGGACGCACTCACGGTGGACCCCGAGGAGTACGAGGCGCAGGCGCGGGCGGACGCGGACGTGGTGAAGTCGGAACTGGCGGACGGGACGTTCGACAACCACCAGTCCATCGTCGGGTTCGAGTACGAGTTCTACGCCGTCGCCGACGGTCGGTGGTCCGCGAGCGGCGAGGACGACGACGGGGTCCACGCCCTCATGCGCGTCCCGCGGCGTCTCCTCGAACTCATGGGGTTCGAAAAGGAGTTGGGTCTCCACAACGCCGAGATGACGACGAGTCCGCAACCGCTCAACCCCCACGGACTCCGCGCCCAGGAGGCGGAGGTTCGCTCCCGCCTCTCGGCGGCGCTCGACTGCACCCACTCGGAGGGGATACGCCTCGTCAGCGACGGACTCTGGACCATCCCTCCGGCGGGGGAGACGGCCCGCGAGTACCTCACCGACAGCGTCAGTTTCGAGGACGTGCGCATCGCGACGAACATGAGCGACTCCGTGCGGTACCACGCCATGGCCAACGGGCCGAACGTGCCGGACACCATGAGCGTCGACGCGCCGCACGTCCACCTCGAAGCGGACACGGTGATGCCCGAGTCGCTCATCACCTCCATCCAACCTCACTATCAGGTGGCCCACGCCGCCGACTTACCGACGTACTTCAACTACGCGCTCCGAATCGCCGGACCGCTCTTGGCCCTCGGCGTGAACTCGCCGTTCTTCCCGCCGGACCTCTACGACGACGCGGGCGCACAGAAGATTCTCGAAGACGGCCACATGGAGAACCGAATCGTCGTCTTCGAGTCCGTCCTCAACACCGGCGACACCGAGAAGGTGCGCTTCCCGAAGGACCTCACGGACATCGAGGAGGCGGTCGATAGGGTGGCGCAGGACGCGACGACGGTGCCGATGCCAGTCCCCCGCGGCGACCGGTTCGACGACGAGTTCGCCACCCTGCGCCGGAAACACGGCACGTTCTGGCGGTGGGTTCGTCCGGTGTTCGAGGGCGCGACGCGGTCCTCCGCCAACGCCCGCATCGAGTTCCGCCCCGTCGCGGCGCAACCGACGGTGCGCGACTCCATCGCGTTCCAGGCGGCCTTCGCGGGGTTGATGGAGAGCCTGCCGACGCGTCAACACCCGGTCATCGACCAGAACTGGGCCACCGCGCGGGAGAACTTCTACTCGGCGATGCGCGACGGCCTAGAGAGCGGCCAACGCTGGATAACGAACGCCGGCGAGGAGACGATGGACAGAGCGAGCGTCTACGACGACCTGTTGGCCCACGCCGCCGACGGACTCCGCTCTGCGGGGTGTTCCGAGGAGGAGGCGGACTACTACCTCGAACCGCTCCGTGCGCGCCTCGATGCGGGATGTACGCCCGCGAACTGGAAGGTGACCCGAGTTCGGGAGGAACTCGCCGACGGCGCGTCGTTCGAGGACGCCGTCACGTCGATGCAACGGGAATACATCCGACGGCAAAGCGAGACGCTCGTCGACGGGTCGTTCGCGGACTGGTTGTAAAAGAGAGCGACTGCGACTCGCGGCGGGCCGACTTACAGGAGGTCCGCGAAGTCCTTGTGCCGCGTGATGTCGACGCCTTCCTCGGTGACGACGGCGACGTTGATGCCGTTGCCGGAGGCGAGGTCGCGTTCGACGGCGCTCTGGATGGCGCGGGCGGCGACCGTCTTCGCCTCGTCGACGCTCAGGTCGTCGCTGTACTCCTGTTCGAGCACACCGAGGGCGTACTGACTGCCCGACCCGGTGACGGTGTACTCCTCTTCGAGGATGGAACCAGCGGGATCGATGCTGTAGATGTGCGCGCCCTCGTCGTCGATGCCGCCGAGGATGGGCTGGACGATGTAGAACGCCCCGGAGCGCAGGAAGTTACCGAGGAGCGTCGAGAGCGCCTGCATGCTCATGTCCTCGCCGCGGCGCGACTCGTAGAGGCGCACCTCCGCGCGGATGGACCGGATGAGCGACTGCGCCGCCGAGACGGACCCGGCGATGGTCAGAGCGCCCCTCGGGTGAATCTCCTCGACCTTCTGGACGTCCTTCGAGGAGACCATGTGACCGAGGCTCGCACGCATGTCGGTCGCGAGGACGACGCCGTCCTCCGTCTTCAGACCGACGGTGGTCGTCCCGGTCTTCGTCTCTTTGTCGCCCATCTGATTCGCTCGTTCGCTCGCGTTGGGGAACTCGCCGAGTTCCGGCGCGAACACGTTGGAGTGGTCGCCGTTCAGCGGGTCGAGGCGGCCAGAGATGTCGTCGCTCGGAGTTCGCATTACCCGACCTTACAGCCCTGCGCTGATAAATGCAACCCTTACAACCTCTGTTGCCCGTATCGTCTGACGGTCCGAAAACGGGAGACGGGCGGGCCGCCGACAGTGCGGCCGCTCGCCGTGTTCGAGTGTCGCTTCGCAGAACGGTGCGGCGTTCAGTTCACCCGCGCGTGCTTCCGGGACTTCGCACGCTCGTACGCCGTCCCCGCGGCTTCGACGAGTCGGCCGACCGGGAGGCTGACGCCGAGTCGCCGCGCGAACAGCGCGACGGGCATCATGAGGATTCCGAGCATTAGGGTGAGCTGGTATAGGACGAACGTGACGCCCCTGCGCATTGCGTTTAACATCGCACTATCGAGCGAGCGGCGACGGCACCATATAAATCTTCCCCGTCGGCCGTCGGCTCCACCCCGACGCCGTACGCCGATTCAAGCGCGCTTGTCTCACGAACAACTCGACTGACTTTCGGCGGCCTCACTCGGTAGGGACTCCATTAGCCGCACGGTACATCCGCATAAGTTATAGCGATGGGTCCGGTCGCATCCGCGTTCTCGGGCGCCCTCGGCGTGGTTATCGCTATCTCGGTCCGCGTTCACATCCGGTCGCCCCGCCCCGCCGGGCGTGGGACGTGAAGGCACGACTGCCGGACAGACGAACCACAAGACACGAAACCCCGCGGCGTGAGAACGTAGTATGAGCAATTATCTCGTAGCGATGGAAGCCGCGTGGCTCGTCCGTGACGTCGAGGGTGTCGACGACGCCATCGGCGTCGCCGTCAGCGAGGCGGGGAAGCGTCTGAACGACAAGGACAAAGAGTACGTCGAGGTGGAAGTCGGCGCGACGCCGTGCCCCGCCTGCGGCGAACCGTTCGACTCCGCGTTCATCGCCGCCAACACGGCGCTCGTCGGTCTCCTCCTCGAAATCGACGTGTTCAACGCCGACGGCGAGAAGCACGCCTCCCGCATCGCAAAGAGCGAAGTCGGCGGCGCACTCCGCGACGTTCCCCTCTCCATCATCGACGTGGTGGAGACGGAGGAAGACGACTCCGCCGAGTGAGGCGCCGCGGTCCCCGAAACCTTTTCGTATAACCTCTGGTAATCGGGTGATATGGAACTTCCGACCCCGCAGGACTTACGCGAACGACGGAAGTCGCTCGACCTGACGCAGAGCAGTCTCGCCGAGATGGCCGGGGTGTCCCAACCGCTCATCGCCCGCATCGAGGGCGGCGACGTGGACCCGCGGCTATCGACGCTCCGTCGCATCGTCAACGCCTTAGACGAGGCGGAGGGGAGCGTCGTCCGCGCGCGGGACCTGATGAACGAGTCCGTCGTCAGCATCTCGCCGGACGACTCGGTTCGCCACGCCCGAGACAGGATGCTCGACGAGGGGTTCTCCCAACTGCCGGTCATCCGCGACGGGTCGCCGGTCGGCATCATCTCCAACAGCGACATCCGGCACGTCCAAGAGGAGAACGTCGGCGAACTCCCCGTCGCGGAGGTGATGCGGGAGTCGTACACGACGGTCGAACCGACCGCGACGCTCGAAGAGATAGACGCCTACCTCGACCACAACGCCGCCATCCTCGTCGTCGAGGGGGGCCAGACCGTCGGCATCGTCACCGAGGCGGACGTGGCCGCCCACCTGTAACGCGACGAGTCGCGGGGTTGCGCCGGTAGCGTCTCTGTTCTCCGTCCCGGCCGTCAGCGCTCTTCCACCCGCATCGGTACGCCGCCGACCGGTTGGGTCGTCATCTGCGGGCGGACCGACAGGTCGCCGTCGCCCGCCCACTCCAGCCGGTAGCGACGCGTCACCTCCGCGATTACCAGTTTCGCCTCGACGGTGGCGAACGCCCGACCCATGCATCGCCGCGGACCCGCCCCGAACGGCGCGTAGGCGTAGTCCGGCCGCGCGGCGGCGCGTTCGTCGGTCCACCGGTCCGGGTCGAACGCCGCCGGGTCGTCGTAGAATCGTCCGTCGCGGTGGACGTTCACCACCGACAGGAGCACCTCCGACCCCGCCGGAATCCGGTAGTCGCCCGCCGCTACCTCGCGCGTCGTCTCGCGGGGGAGCGTGTGGATGGGCGGGTAGAGCCGAAGCGCCTCCTCGAACACCCGTTCGGTGTACGTCAGGTCCGCCAACTGCGACATCTCCACCGGGTCGTCGCCGACGACGGCGTCAACCTCCTCGTGGAGTCGGGCCCGCGCGTCGGGGTTGCGCGCGAGGAGGTACCAGACGAACGTCAGCGCCAAGGCGGTGGTTTCGTGGCCGGCGAACACCATGCCGACGAGTTGGTCCGACACCGCCGCGTCGGTTCGGGGGTAGCCGTCACCCTCGCGCGCCCCCGCGAGAACAGAGAGCAGGTCGGGCTCTTCCGCGTCGGCGTCGGAATCCGCGTTCGTCCCCGTGTTCGCGTTCGCCTCCCGAAGGAGTCGCCGAACTTCCGCCCGAAGCGTCGAGACGGCGTCGTCGAAGCGTCGGCGGTTGCGGGTCGGCACCCACTCCGGGAGCGCCCACGACTCGGGCGAAAAGCGCGCGTTGAGGTTGTCGGCGGCCGCGCGAAGTTCCGCGTCGCTCCCGCCGTCTCCGGTCGGGTCGCGGCCGAGGAGCGTCGACCCGAGCACGTCGAACGTGAGTCCCTTCATCTCCTCGACCATCGAGTACGTCTCGCCGGGCGTCCACGATTCGACCCGCCGCGTCGCTTGCGCGCGCATCTGCGGCGCGTACGAGCGGATTCGGCGGAAGAAGAAGAACGGGTCCAGCAACTCTCGCTGTTCCCGCCACGCCTCGCCCTCGACGGCGAGGACGCTCTCGCCGAAAGCGAGGCGGAAGTCGTCGGTCTTCGCGAAGGCGTCCGGCTCCGTCACTAACGCCCGTTCGAGGTACTCGGGGTGCGCGAGGACGTACTTGTCCTCGCCGGGGAGCGAGAGACGGAACACGTCGCCGTGTTCGGCCACGGCGGCGGCGATGAACCCGAAGGGGTCGCGGACGAACGCGACGGCGTTGCCGAGGACGGGGAGGCCGTCGGGCGCGGGCGGTCTGCGGTCGGTCACGGGTGTCGGTACCCCGCTATCGGATAAGAAACCTTGGCTCGGTGATAGATGGCGGCGTCGGAGTCAGGCGACCCGGCCGAGGAGAGCGTCGGTTCGGCGTTACAGGTCCAGACCGCGGACGGAGACGCCTTCGCCCTCCTCGATACGTCCGATGACGCGGCCGTCCGTCTCGGCGGCGAGGGCTTCGGCGTCCTCCGGCGGGAGGGCGGCGACGAACCCGGTCCCCATGTTGAACGTGCGGTACATCTCCTCGTCCGTGACGTTGCCCTCCGACTGGACGAACTCGAACACCGGGTGTGGGTCGAACGCGTCCTCGACGACGTAGCGGAACTCGCCCATTCGTTCGAGGTTCGTCCACCCGCCGCCGGTGACGTGCGCGGCGGCGTTGACGCCGTGTTCGCGCATCGGGTCCAAGAGGTGCGCGTAGATGCGCGTCGGTTCCAGCAGGGCTTCGCCGACCGTCTCGTACCCCTCGAACGGACAGGGGTCGGTGTACTCGTGGTTCCGCGTCGCCGCCTTCCGCGCGAGGGTGAGGCCGTTCGAGTGAATGCCCGACGACCGGAATCCGACGAGGGCGTCGCCCGCCTCCGCCTCGCCGGGGAAGACGGCGTCCTTTCGCGCGAGGCCGGCGCAGGTGCCCGCGAGGTCCAGTCCCTTGATGACCTCGGGCATCACCGCCGTCTCGCCGCCGATCAGTTCCATGTCGGCCTCCTCGGCACCGGCGGAGAGTCCCTCGCCGACCTGCTGGGCGAACTCCTCGTCGGGCCGGTCCACGGCGAGGTAGTCCACGAACGCGACGGGGCGGACGCCCGCGGCCACGAGGTCGTTGACGTTCATGGCGATGCAGTCGATGCCGACCGTCGAGTAATCGGAGAGAGCCTCCGCGACGATGAGTTTCGTCCCGACGCCGTCCGTCGCCAAGGCCAGATACCGGTCGCCGATGTCGAGCAGTCCGGCGTAGTCGCCCTCGCTCTCGCCGACGGCACCGATGAGGGCCGCCGTCGCCGCCTCGCTCGCGTCGATATCGACACCCGCGTCGGCGTAGGTCAGTTCCTCTCGCTCCTCGTCTTCGACGGGGTCTCCACCCGCGCCGGTGCCAGTCATGTGCGAATCCGCGCGGTGGCGGAGCAAAAGATGCTCGGTCCATCTTCGGTTCGTTCCGGTCCGCGTTCGGTTCGGCCCCACCTACGCCGGCCCGTGACACTCGCTAGGGAGTGATTTACTGCCCACCGAGACCTACCGATAGTGTGAACGGTTCTACGGCCTCAGAATCCTCCGTGAAACTTCTAAACGTCTCTCGTCAGTTCGTGAACGGTTAGTGAAACGTCGTGTTCGGGTGAACGGTTGGAAATTCACGCCAAGGCTCGTACCCCTATATGTTCCCCCGACCTGTAGGAGTGTACGACGGTTCCCAACTATGTCAAGCGTCTCTTCCCACCACAACGAAACCCCCCTTCGCCGAAGCATCGGCGTCGCAAGCACCGCCGCCAAGATGGGTCTCCGCTCGATGGAGGCCGTCACCTTCTGGGCGGCAGTCCTGCTCCCTTTCGCCTATCTCCCCCTCCTCTTCGGCGGCCTCGGCGAGAGCGAACAGCTCGTGTTCGCCGCGCTGTTGGCGGCGAACGTGTTCGCCCTCGTCGTCGGTCACGACCACGGCCGCTGAGGACGCTCTCGGACCCGCTGACGGCGGCCCTCCGCGCCCTCCAGGTGCCCCCGACCCGAACCGCTTCGGCGTCTCCGTTCGCCCTCCGCTCTCTGTCGTCTCCTGCTCTCCTTCGCCTCTTCTCCGCTCTGCTCTTTCGCTCTCTCGCTCTCCGTCGCTCTTTCGCTCTCTACCCCCTCTCTTCTCCGCTTCGCTCCGCGTGGGAACTCCGTATCGGCGCCGAGTGCGAACGGGACGGACTCGGGCCCTCAGAAGCCGAGTCCGGAGAGGAACGCCCCGGCGGTCAAGAGCACCGAGGTGACGAAGACGGCGAGGAAGGCGAGTTTGCTCCAGCCGAACACCGTCTTCCCGTCGAGGGAGCCGAACGGGAGCATGTTGAACGCCGCCAGAAAGAGGTTGATGAGGACTCCGCGACTGCCGAGAAGCGAGAGGAACGACGACCCGAGGGTGACGCCGCCGACGAAGACGGGGACGAAGACGGCGGCCAAAAGTAGGTTCGTCACCGGCCCGGCGAGGGCGATGAGGCCGTGCTGACGGTCCGTCAGTCTCCCGCGGTGGTACACCGCGCCCGGCGCGGCGAAGATGAAGCCGACCATCGCGCTCATTATCGCCAGAAACAGCATTCCGTAGTCGGCGCGGAACTCCGCGATTTGGCCGAACCGGACGGCGACGACTTTGTGCGCGAGTTCGTGGAGCAGAAAGCCCACGCCCGCGGTGAGCAGACTGACGAGGAACGGGCCGGCGACGCCCCCGCCCAGGACGTTCGCCAGCGCTCGCTGACCGCCCCCGGCGAAGAAGATGGCGAACGCCAGACCGAGCGCCATCCACGCGACCAACAGGTCGCGGAGTTCGCGGGAGCTGAATCTGAGTGTCGAGTTCGTACTCATGAGTGTGGTGTCTCGTGAAGCGTTCGAGGGGGAGGGAATTGGGCCTTGCGGGTTAGGAACCGCCGGTCAGCGCGCCCCAGACGATGTCCCACCCGTTCCGCGCGCCTTCGAGCATCAGTCGCGTGACGCCGTCGGCGCCGCCTAAATCGAGCGCGAACAGCGGCAGGACGTACGCGACGAACAGCAGGGAGGCGACGACGCTGCCGACGTTCGTCGCCGCGACGACCATGATGAGGCGGAACAGCGGCACGTCGAACATCTCCGAGACGAGCTCGTCGAGCGGTTTCTCCTCGTCGTCCATCAGTTCGTTGAGCGTACCGATGTCGCTGACGTTCACCGGCGTGTGGCGAAGCTCCATGTAGCCCGTGAACCAGCCCGGGGCCAGAAGCGGGTTGATGGACGTCATCCACGCGACTGCGCCGCCGACGAGGGCCGAGAGCCACCGCGACCCGGCGGCCTTCGCGAGTCCGGCCGCGAAGACGCCGTTGATGAGGAACCACGCGAGGAACAGCCGAATCAGCGCGCTGTTGCCCACCGTCGAGAGCGCGAGCAGGACGAACGACGCCACGGCGACGAGCGAGATGAGCGTCCCGACTATCTTCCCCCACGGAAAGCGTCCCGACGTCGTCCCCGTTATCGACGACATCGGCGGCAGGTCCTGGGGGAATCGGAGGTAGTGTTCGATGCCCTCGCGGTGGCCCGCGCCGACGACGGCGACGACGTTCGCGCCCGACTGCCGGAGGCCGACGAGTTGGTGGGCGATGTAGGCGTCGCGTTCGTCGATGAGGGCCTCCGCGCCGCCGGGCGAGAACGCGCGGAACTCCTCCATCATCGCGCTCACGACGTCCGTGTCGGTCATCTTCGACATGTCGAACTCCTCGACGTCGTCGCCCGCGCCGCCCCCGAACGCGCCGACGACGACGCCGGTGGCCGCACCGAGGGTCACGCCGGTCAGGAGTCCGAGCGACATGCTGCCGACGATGCGGACGAAGAACGGGCCCAGCGACGAAACGAGTGGGTCCGCGACGCCGAGTCCGAACCCGGCGACGCCGCCGAGGGCGACGCCGACGCCGACTGCGGCGAGGGCGCGGTCCTCGGCGTCCAACGCCGCCGCGCCGAGAATCCAGACGAGAGCGCCCGCGGCGACGGCGACGACGGCACCGCCGGTGGCGCGGGCGAGAATCGACATCCCGATGCCGAGGCTCCCGCCGACGATGGCGATCAACGCCCCGATGAAGACACCGGAGAACAGGCCGAGGACGACGCCGACGCCCCGCACGTCGCCGAGTCCGAAGGCGAGGCCCCCGACCATCCGCAGTTTCTCCAGCAGGCTCATCCGCGACCAGAAGCGCTGCATCGTCTCTTGGATGTCGCGGTCCACGAGGGCGACGTCGATGCCGAGTTCCTCGGCCGTCTCGACGGCGGCGAGCATGTCCGCGCCGGGTTCGACGTCGAACCGTTCGCCCAACTGCGCTTGGACGTACGAGAGCATCCAGTAGGCGATGAACTGGAAGACGGTGTTTCCGCGGAGCAGGTCTCCGGGTTCGATATCGTCGGGGGTGCCGCCCTTCATCGACCGATAGCGGCCCTCGTCGAGTTCGACGGCGACCACGTCGGGGCGGTCCTCTTCTATCGCGTCTTCGACTTCGCGGATGCTGTCGGCGGAGACGTGCGCGGTGCCCACGACCCGGACGCGACCCTCTCCGGTCGCTTCCTCACTCATTGTACTCCGCTTTCGGGGCACGGTTTTTACCCTTGTCGGAGCGTCTCGCACGTATGCGCGATGTCACGTTAGACGCCGACGCGCCCACGTCGGCGCACGAGACTGCGTTGGCCTGCCTGCGAGACGCCATCGAGGCGGTTCTCCCGTACCGCGTCGTCCGCGACTCCGTGTCGCTCGACGGCGAGACGCTCCGGGTCGCAGAGGAGTCGTACGACCTCGGCGACTTCGACCGAATCGTCGTCGTCGGAGGCGGGAAGGCCGCAAACGGCGTCGCGGACGCCCTCGAAACCGTCCTCGGCGACAGAATCGACGCGGGGGCCGTCGTCACGCCGAACCCCGACGAATCGGACGCGTCGAACGGGTCGGCGGGGTCGAGCGACGGCGGCCGAATCGAACGGTTACCGGGCGACCATCCCGTCCCCTCCGAACGCGGCGTCGAGAGTTCGCGCCGTCTCCTGGAGGTTCTCGACGGCGCGGACGAACGGACGCTCGTCCTCGCGGCGATAACCGGCGGCGGCAGCGCCGTGATTCCGACGCCCGCCGAGGGCGTCTCGCTTTCGGACCTGCGGACGACCACCGACGAACTCCTCCGGTCGGGCGCGGACATCTCGGAACTCAACGCCGTCCGCAAGCACCTCTCGACGCTCAAAGGCGGGGGACTCGCCGAACGCGCCGCGCCCGCGACGGTGGTCGGACTGATGCTCAGCGACGTGGTGGGCAACGACTTGGGCGTCATCGCCTCCGGACCGACTGCGCCCGACGAGACGACGTACGACGACGCCCTGTCGGTGCTCGACCGCTACGACCTCTCGGTGCCCGAGTCGGTGCGCGACAGACTCGAACGCGGGGCCGCCGGCGAACTCGACGAGACGCCCACCCGCGGGGACGCCGTCTTCGAACGGGTGCACAACCACGTTCTCGCGGACGGGCACACGGCGCTCTCGGCGGCCCGCGAGGCCGCCCGCGAACGAGGGTACGACGCGCTCGTCCTCTCCTCGCGCGTCCGCGGCGAGGCGCGCGAGGCGGCGAAGACGCACGCCGCCGTCGCCGAGGAGGCGGCGGCGACGGGCGACCCCCTCTCGCCGCCCGCCGTCGTCCTCTCCGGCGGCGAGTGCACCGTCACCGTCCGCGGCGACGGCGAGGGGGGCCCCAACTTGGAGTTCTGCCTCTCTTCGGCCCGCGAGTTGGACACCCGCGCCGTCGTCGCCGCCGTCGATAGCGACGGCGAGGACGGCGGCACGACCGTCGCGGGCGCGGTAGTGGACGAGGGGACGGTCGAATCCGAGGACGAGGCGGCGGCGGCACTCGCCGAGAACGACGCCCTCCCGTACCTCCGCGAGAGGGGGACGCTGATTCGGACGGGCCCGACGGGGACGAACGTCAACGACCTGCGGGTGGTCGTCGTCGGGGGCGAGGCGGGCCACGCCGCGGACGACTGAGGGTAACGGCACCGAGAAATTGTGACGGCGGACGTGGCAACAAGTTTGTATCCCGGTACGTCGTAGTCGTTGTCATGGCCCCCCTGTTGCGCACCGCATCGGACACCGAGGTGGACGCCGGTCCCCGCGTCATCGGCTTGGACGACGACGACGCCGACGAGATTCTGTCGGTGCTCTCCTCCGCGACGGCGCGTCGCATCCTCGCGACACTGCACGAAGACCCCGCGAACGCCGCGGCCCTCGCCGACGAGGTGGACACCTCCCTCCAGAACGTCCAGTACCACCTCGGCCGGTTGGCCGACGCCGGCGCGGTCGAAGTCGTAGACACCGTCTACTCCGAGAAGGGCAGGGAGATGAAGGTGTACGCCCCCTCCGATAAACCCCTCGTCGTCGTCGCCGCAGATAGCGAGGAGACGACCGGACTCGTCGCGTCGCTTCGCCGCCTGCTTGCGGCCGTCGGACTCGTCGGACTGGCGAGTCTGGTGGTTCAGTGGGTCGCTACCGCCGGAACGACCGCGGGCGGCGCGCAAATCGCGTCCGACCGCGGCGGAGGCGACGGCGCGGCAGTCGAGGCGACGCGGGCGGCCGCCGAGTCCGCCGCCGCCTCCGGCCTGCCGCCGGGACTGTTGTTCTTCCTCGGCGGCCTGACCGTCCTGCTCGTCCTGTACGGAATCTGGTACGTCAGAACCGAGTAACCGCGGCGCGTTCGGCCTCGTCTCCTCGCTGCTGGGGTAGGTATTCATACCCGGACGACCAACGTTGGACCATGAATCACCGGGCCGAGGTGAAAGGTATCGGCGTCGGAATGGACTCCGAGGGTGGAAACGTCCCGGCGGTCATCCTGCGGGCGCGCGACGAGTACCTCCCCATCATCATCACCACCGACCAAGCGCAGGCCATCCAACTGTCGCTGTCGGGCGAACCGTTCGAGCGACCGTTGACGCACGACCTGCTCGTGGAGATGATAACGGAGTTCGGCGGCGCGATAGACACCATCCGGATCGACGACCTCTCGGACGGGACGTTCTACGCGAAGATAGACGCCGAACGCTACGAGGACGGGGAACCGCGGAAGTTCGTCTTCGACGCCCGACCCAGCGATGCGGTGGCGCTGGCGGTGCGCGTGGACTGTCCCATCCTCGTCTCCGACGAGGTGATGGACGACGCGGGACAACCGCCGGAACGGTTCGACCTCGGCGAGTCGCCCGGCGACGACGACTTCGAGTTCTAAGTTAGTTCGTCTCGGCCGCCTCTCGGCCCTTCTCGCCCGCGAGCGCTTCGTCTCGGAGGCGCTCTCCCTTCTCGGAGTTGACGGTGAGTTCGGGCACCGGCGTCGGGTCCCGCACGTCGTCTATGGCGACGTAGACGAAGTACGACTCCGTGGTCGGTTCGCGTTCGCCGGTCTGGGGGTCCTCGCGGAACGTCTTCAGTCGCACCTTGACGCTCGTCCGCCCGGCGTCGTAGACGTACGACTGAATCAGCGCCGTGTCGCCGCGGGGAATCGGCTGGACGAAGTCGACCTGATTCATCCGGGCGGTGACGCACGTCTCGCCCGCAAAGCGCATCGCCGAGAGCGCGCCGACGATGTCCATCCACTTCATCACGTTGCCGCCGTGGGCCATGTCGTAGTTGTTGGTGTGGTTCGGCTGGACCAACTGGCGGTTCTCGATGTAGGTGTCCATCAGGTCCGTCATGGGCGCGGCTTCTCGCCCCGGAGGGATGAGCGTACTGCCCGTCCGACCGAAGCGAGAGGGAGCGTCCGTCGGCGGCGCGGAGTCACCGCTCGGGGGCGGCCCCGAACGTCAGTTCCTCCTCGACGGTTTCGCCGTCGCGCCACACTCTGAACGTCGCCGTCTCGCCGGGACTCGCCTCGGCCGCGAGGTACGACGAGAGGTCGTCCTCCGTCTCGATGCGGGTTCCGCCGATAGCGCGGACGACGTCCCCGCCCGTCGGAACCGTCTCCCCGAACTTCGTCTCCCTGCCGGTCGCACCGCGGAGGACGCCGTCGGCCGGACTCCCGGAGACGACGCCCGCGACGAGGACGCCGCGGGCCTCCTCGAACCCGTACACGGACGCGACGGCCGGCGTCACGGACCGTACTTGGACGCC
Organism: Halopelagius longus; assembly: GCF_900100875.1. Classification (NCBI taxonomy): domain Archaea; kingdom Methanobacteriati; phylum Methanobacteriota; class Halobacteria; order Halobacteriales; family Haloferacaceae; genus Halopelagius; species Halopelagius longus. The sequence goes on from NZ_FNKQ01000002.1 coordinate 190,065, forward strand.
GATGTACGGCGCGCGGTACCGCCCGTTCTCGACGAGCGACGGCACGACGTCCTCCACGACAGACGCCGAGACGGCGAACGCCACGTTGTCGCCGCCGCCGGAGTTGACGACGCCGACGACGTTCCCGTCGAGGTTCACCAGCGGTCCGCCGGAGTTTCCGGGGTTCACCGCGGCGTCCGTCTGGATGCCGTCGGCGACGAGGAAGCCGTTGCGAATCCGTATCGAACGGTCCAGACCGCTCACGATGCCGACGGAGGCGGACCCCGACAGCGAGAAGGGCGCGCCGAGGGCCATCACTTCGGTTCCGACCGGCGGTTCGTCGGCGAGCGACAACGGCTCCGCGTAGGCGGGGGCGCTATCGACGCTGAGCACCGCGAGGTCGCTTCGAGCGTCGCTCCCGACCACCTCGGCGCGCGACCAGTCTCCCTGGCGGAACTCCACCGTGACGGTGTTCGCCTCCGAGACGACGTGGGCGTTCGTGACGACGTAGCCGCCGTCGTACACCCACCCCGACCCCTGCGATTGGCCCCGGGCGGTCGAGACGCGGACGAACGCCACCGAGGGGATGGTCTCCTCGTAGACGGCCACGTAGGGGTCGCCACGCTCTCGAATCCCGTCCGGCGCGGCGGTCCCTTCGGACGTCGTCGCCGTCCGACCGCCCTCGTCCGTCCCGGTGGCGCTTCCGGCGGCGGTGCCGGGCGTCTCCGCGTCGCCGTCCAACGGGGACGCCGAACACCCCGCCACGAGCGCCGTCGCCCCGGCGAGAACCGCGCGTCTCGTCGGTCCGGTTCCGCGTTCCGTTCCCACCTCGCCGTCATCGGACTGCGTCTGGTCGGCCGACGGGCTTCGCCCGCCACCACCGTCTCGTTGCATACCCGCCGTTCGGACCGGACGGCGAAAAATCGGGGGGCGGTGACTGCGCCGGGGCTTATACCTCGCGACGACCAACACCCGCGCATGACGCTCGACGTGGAGACGCCCACACCGCCGATGCTGAAGTCCGCGGTGGACCCCAACGAGTACGACGATACGACCGTCTCGGCCGACGACGACTACCGACGGGACCAACTCTCGACCCTCCTCCGGGAGGGCGCGTGGGAGGACGCCTTCGAGGAGTGGGCCGCCGACGCGTCGATGACCGAAGAGGAGTGGGACATCGTCACGGACCTCGATTTGGTCTCGCGGTTCGACTTCTTCTGGGACGACTTCGCGGACCGGGTGGGCTACCACGCGCCGGGCATCCCCGAGGACTGGAAGGAACGGGAGGTCCACCCCGAACTCTCCTCGTGGAAGGAGGTGTCGAGCATCAACGCCGGTCTCACGGAGTTCGGGCAACTCGTCTGCGAGGTGCTGAAAGAGGAGTACATCACGTGGGAGTCGGAGTACGAAGCGCCGGACGACCTGCCCGACTTCTGACCGTCGGCGTCCGATAGCCCGACTGCCGCGCCCGTCCGCCGACGCTCACCCGTAGTGGAGTTCGAGGTAGCCGACGATTTCGTCGGCCTCGTACACCGCCTCCTCGCGTTCTCTGTCGAGGAGGAACGGAATTTGGTCCTCGCCGCCTATCTCGGTTAGTTCGCGGTGGGTCTGTTCGTTCTTCACGTCGCCGCCCTCGTGGCCCGGCAGTCGCGGGTTGTGAATCACGTACGAGACGCCCAAGTCGGTGAGTTTGCTCCGCACGTCCTCGCTGTACGGACAGCCCTCCGCCTGATACAGTTCGAGCATTACGCCCCGTCGTTGGCCCCCGCCGCACTCAAGTGTCGTCGCCGGAGTCCGGAACGACCGACGCGAGTGACTGTCGGCTTCGGTCGTCCTGTCGCTTCGACCGACTCTCCGCCGTTCCTACGTAGTTAAGACCGTGCGGCCGCCAGTACCGACGATGCGCCGCAGAGCCCTCCTCTCCGCAACCGCCGTCGCCGCAAGCACCGCCGCCCTCTCGGGATGCCTCGGGGACGCCCGCCGGCAACTGAGCGGGCAGATACTCGCCCACCACGCGAGTGCGACGCTCCGACCCGCCGAGGAGCAGTGGGTCGTCGGCGGTCTGTCGGCCGAGACGAACGAGTACGCCCGCGCCGTCCTGTTTCCCGAATCTCCGCCGCGGGACGCCGACCTGTTCACCGACGCCTACCCCCGGACGGAGCAGTCGTTCGACAACGAGATACTGAACGAGGACTACGAGAACGGCTTCACCCTGCTGTACGAGGTGAAGATGGCGTCCGAGGAGGCGTTCGTCCCGCTTCCGCGTTCGCATCTCCTCGCGGAAGCGGGGTGGACCGGATGGACCTCGGCGACGCTCCCGATGACGATGTCCCGGTACGAGGAGTCGGAACTCGACGAGGACGAACGCGAGGCCGAGGAACTCGTCGCCATCTCCGTCGCCTACTACGAGGCGGACCGCGCGCCCTCGCGCGCCGAGGTGACCCTCTACGACGAGGCCGGAAACCGGCGCGGCGGGGGTGCGACCGCGACTCCGTGGTCGTCGGCCTGAGGCGCGGTTCCACGGATTTGATATACGTTCGCGGTTCAGTTCCTGTATGGACGAAGTCGAAGACCAGTACGCGCCCGAGGACGTCGAGTCCACGGTCGGGGAGTACTGGGACGAGAACGACGCCTACGAGGCGACGAAGGAGGCCCACGCCGACGACCCGGCCTTCTTCTTCGTCGACGGCCCGCCGTACACGTCGGGGCAGATGCACCTCGGGACGGCGTGGAACAAGACGCTGAAAGACGCCATCATCCGGTACAAGCGCATGACGGGCCACCGGGTCACGGACCGCCCGGGGTACGACATGCACGGCCTCCCCATCGAGGTCAAAGTCGAGGAGGAACTCGGCTTCGAGACCAAGCGGGACATCGAGGAGTACGGGATGGAGCCGTTCATCGACCGCTGTAAGGAGTTCGCCGTCCGCAACCGCGAGGCGATGGACGACGACTTCCAGTCCATCGGCGTGTGGATGGACTGGGAGAACCCCTACCAGACGCTCTCGCCGGAGTACATGGAGGCGGCGTGGTGGGCGTTCCAGCAGGTGAACGAACGCGGACTCGTCGAACAGGGCAAGCGGTCGGTCAACTACTGCCCGCGGTGTCAGACCGCCATCGCCGCAAACGAGGTGGAGTACGACCAGATAGAGTCGCCGTCCATCTACGTGAAGTTCCCCCTCGCCGACCGCGAGGGGAGCCTCGTCATCTGGACGACGACGCCGTGGACCCTCCCGGCGAACACGTTCGTCGCCGTCGACGGCGAGATGACCTACCGAGCGGTCCGCGCCGAGAAGGACGGAGAGAGCGAGGTGCTGTACGTCGCGGAACCGTGCGTCGAAGACGTCCTGAAGAAGGGCCGCTACGAGGACTACGAGGTCCTCGAGGAACTCTCCGGCGAGGAGATGGTGGGCTGGGCGTACGACAACCCCCTCGCCGACGAACTGAACGAGCACGCCGACTTCGAGGGCGCGCGGCAGGTGTACACCGCCGAGTACGTCGAAGCCGACCGGACGGGCCTCGTCCACTCCGCGCCCGGCCACGGGCAGGAGGACTTCGCCCGCGGGCAGGAACTCGGACTCGACGTGTTCGTCCCCGTGGACCAACGCGGCGAGTTCACCGAGGCGGCCGGCGCGTACGCCGGCGAGTTCGTCCGCGACGCGAACCCCGACATCATCGAGGACCTGGAGGACGCCGGGTATCTACTGCACTCCGGCGAACACGAACACCGCTACGGCCACTGTTGGCGCTGTGACACGGACATCATCTACCTCGCCACCGACCAGTGGTTCATCACGGTCACCGACATCAAAGACGAACTCCTCGACAACATCGAAGAGTCGGAGTGGCACCCGCAGTGGGCGCGCGACAACCGCTTCCGCGACTTCGTCTCCGACGCGCCCGACTGGAACATCTCCCGGCAGCGCTACTGGGGCATCCCGCTTCCCATCTGGCAGGCAGACGACGGCGACTTCGTCGTCGTGGGGACGCGCGAGGAACTCGCCGAACGCGCGGACCAGGACGTAGACCCCGAGGAACTCGACTTACACCGCCCCTCGGTGGACCCCATCACCATCACCGAGGACGGCAAGACGTACGAACGCGTCCCCGACGTGTTCGACGTGTGGATAGACTCCTCCGTCGCCACGTGGGGCACCCTCGATTACCCCAGCGAGGAGGAGGCGTACGAGGAACTGTGGCCCGCGGACCTCATCGTCGAGGCGCACGACCAAACCCGCGGGTGGTTCTGGTCGCAACTCGGCATGTCCACCGCCGCGACGGGCGAGAGTCCGTACGACGAAGTCGTCATGCACGGCTTCGCCAACGACGAGAACGGCCGGAAGATGTCGAAATCCCTCGGCAACATCGTCACGCCCGAGGAGGCCATCGAACGCGCCGGGCGCGACCCCCTCCGCGCGTACCTCCTCAGCCACGACCAACAGGGGACGGACCTCTCGTTCGAGTGGGACGGCCTCGCGGACATGCAGTCCTCGCTCAACATCTTCTGGAACGTCTTCCGCTTCCCGCTTCCGTACATGGACTTAGACGGCTACGACCCCGCGGAGGCGGACCTCTCTGCGGGCGAACTCTCCGTCGTCGACGAGTGGGTGCTCTCGCGCCTGCAGACCGTGAAAGCGGACGTCGCGGAGGCGTGGGACGACTACGAGGTCCACGACGCCCTCAACGCAGTCCTCGAGTTCGTGACGCAGGACGTCTCGCGCTTCTACGTGAAGGCCATCCGCGAACGGATGTGGGAGGAGGAAGACTCCGATTCGAAGCGCGGCGCGTACGCGACGCTCTCGACGGTGTTACGGGAGACGGTGCGCCTCCTCGCGCCCTTCACCCCGTACGTCGCAGAGCGGATGTATCAGATACTCGACGGCACCGAGACGACCGTTCACGCCCTCGACTACCCGACGGTGGACGAGGAGTGGCGCGACGAGGAACTCGAACGCCACATGGCCGTCCTCCGGAGCGTCGAGGAGGCCGCCGCCAACGCCCGCCAACAGGGCGGTCGGAAACTTCGGTGGCCCGTCCCGCGCGTCGTCGTCGCCACCGAGGACGACGAGGTGGCGGAGGCCGTCGAGGCCCTCTCGGACCTCCTCGCGGAACGGGTGAACGCCCGCGAACTGCGGGTCGTCGAGACGTTCGACGAACTGGTCGAACGCGCCGAACCGCAGATGGGCGTCATCGGCCCCGAGTTCGGCGCCGACGCCCAGAAGGTGATGGAGGCCGTGAAGGGTCGCACCCGCGAGGACGTCGAAGCCGGCGTCGAGGTGGACGGCGAGACGTACGACCTCACAGACGAGATGGTCGAGTACGTCGCCGAACCGCCGGAGAACATCTCCGAGGCCGAGTTCGAGAACGGAGCGGTGTACGTCGACACCTCCCTCACCGACGACATCGAAGCCGAGGGGTACGCCCGCGACGTCATCCGCCGCGTCCAAGAGATGCGCAAGCAACTCGACTTAGACGTCGAGGAGGAAATCCACGCGAGCATCGACGTGGCCGACGACCGAATCGCCGAACTCGTCGACCGCCACCGCGAGTTCATCGCCGAGGAGACGCGAACCGCCGAGTACGTCGAGGAGGACGCCGACATGGACCTCGTCGAGGAGTGGGACGTCGAAGGCGTCACCGTCACCATCGGCATCGAACGACTCGAAACCGAACCGACCGCGCAGTAACGCTCCCGCCTCCGTCGGCGTTCGACCGGCGTTCCGCGTTCGATCGGCGTCCGGTCAGTTCGACCGAGCGATTCGCCGCCGCGCGTCCGTCCGACGCGAAGCGGTCCCCGACTTTCGCGGCCGACGCCGATGGTCCCCTCACGAACACTTTTGCCGTCTTCGGGCATCTATCATGATGCACTATGAAGAAACTCATCAACGACCCGTCCGACTACGTGGACGAGATGTTGGACGGTATGGTGGCGGCGTACCCCGACAGAGTCCGGCGACTGGAGGGAACCAAGGTGCTGGTACGCGCCGACGGCCCCGTCGAGGGGAAGGTGGCCGTCGTCTCCGGCGGCGGGAGCGGTCACGAACCGACGCACGCGGGCTACATCGGCGACGGGATGCTCGACGGGGCGGCGTCCGGCGAGGTGTTCACCTCCCCGACGGCGAACGAACTCGACGAGATGGTACAGGCCGCGGACGCCGGCGAAGGCGTCCTCTGCGTCGTGAAGAACTACGAGGGCGACGTGATGAACTTCGACACCGCCGCCGAGATGGCCGACATGGAGGGCGTCGAGGTCGAACAGGTGGTCGTCAACGACGACGTGGCCGTCGAGGACTCCCTGTACACCTCCGGTCGCCGCGGCGTCGCGGGCACCATCTTCGTCCACAAGGTCGCGGGCGCGAAAGCCGCCGACGGCGGCAGTTTGGCGGAGGTGAAGGAAGTCGCGGAGAAAGCCATCGACAACGTGCGGACGATGGGGATGGCGCTCACGTCGTGTATCACCCCCGAGAAGGGTGAGGAGACGTTCGACCTCGGCGAGGACGAGATAGAACTCGGCATCGGCATCCACGGCGAACCCGGCACCGAACGCACGGAACAGATGAGCGCCGAGGCGGTGGCCGAACACCTCACGACGAACGTCCTCGACGACTTGGAGGTCGAAGACGGCGAGGAAGTCGTCGTCATGGTCAACGGGATGGGCGGGACGCCCCTCTCCGAACTGTTCATCGTCAACCGGACGGTGCAGGACGTCGTCGCAGAGCGCGGACTCGACGTGTGGGACACGTGGGTCGGCGACTACATGACCTCCCTCGACATGGAGGGCTGTTCGGTGACCGTCCTCCGCGTGGACGACGAACTGAAAGAACTGCTGGACGCGAGCGTCGATACGCCCGCCCTGAAGCGCTGAGTCGATTCGTCGCGACTCGCTGACTTTTTCGAATATCGGCGGACGGCGTAGTTTCAAGCCGTCGGCGTCCCTCTAGCGGGCTATGGCTGACGAATCTGTCCAACGGGAGGCGCTCATCGCGGCTATCGAGAACGTCGCGGCGCGCATCGAGGAGGAGAAGTCGTACCTCACGGAACTGGACTCCGCCATCGGCGACGCCGACCACGGGAACAACATGCACCGCGGGTTTCAGGCCGTCGCCGAGAAGACCGACGACTTCGAGGGGATGTCGCCCGGAGACATCGTGAAGACGGTGGGGACGACCATCATCGGCAACGTCGGCGGCGCGGCGGGACCGCTGTACGGCGGGTCGCTCATGACCGCGAGTCAGGAACTCGACGACGGCATCACCGCCGAGACGTCCGTGGCGTTCGCGGAGGCGTACCTCGACAAGGTGAAGGACCGAGGCGACGCGCCGGTCGGCGCGAAGACGATGGTGGACGCGCTCACCCCCGCGGTCCACACGTACAAGAAGTCCGTCGAACAGGACGACCTCGCGCCGTTGACGGCGTTCGCCAAGGCCGTCGACGCCGCCGAACGCGGCGTCGAGTTCACCGTCCCCATCAAGGCGCTGAAGGGGCGGGCCTCCTTCCTCGATTGGCGGTCCGTCGGCCACCAAGACCCCGGCGCGACGAGCACGTACATCATCATGGAGGAGATTCTGAAGACGGCCGAAGAGTACCTCGACGGCGACACCGACGCGGAAGCCGTCGCCGAGACCGTTCCGGACGAGACGCCGGGTGACGGCGAATGATAGGGTTGGTCGTCGTCTCCCACAGTTCGAAGGCGGCGGAGGGAATCCGCGATATCGCCGGGCAGATGGGCGGCGGAAAGGCACGCATCGAAGTCGCGGGCGGCGACGTGGACGGCGGCATCGGAACGGACCCGAACGCAATCGGGGAGGCAATCGAGGCGGCCGACGACGGCGACGGCGTCGTCGTCCTCGTCGATTTGGGGAGCGCCGTGATGAACACCGAACTCGCGTTCGAGATGACCGACGTTGAGGCGAGGATAGCCGACGCGCCCGTGCTCGAAGGTGCGCTCAACGCGGCCGTCGAGTCCACGAGCAAGAAGGCGACGCTCGATTCGGTCGTCTCCTCGGCGGAGGACGCGCGCGACTACCGAAAGACCGACTGAGCGTTCGTCTTACTCGCCGTCTTCGGGCGTCGTGAGCACTTCTTCGAGGGCGTCGAGCGCCGCCTCGGCGTCCTCCCCCTCGGCGGTGAGGATCACCTCGTCGCCGTGCCCCGCGCCGAGTCCGGTGACGGCGAGCATGCTCCGGGCGTCCACTCTGTCGCCGTCCGGGGGACCGACCGTCACGTCCGCGTCGAACTCGTTTGCCGTCTCCACGAACTTCGAGGCCGGGCGCGCGTGCAGGCCCGCCTCCGGGACGATGGTGACCGTTCGTTCCATACTCTCCGTTCCGAGCCTGCGACTAAACGGTTACCGATGCGATCAAAAATATGGGAACCGGGCTCAGAGCCCGAACGTCGGGACGTACGACGCACTCGGGAAGAGACCGACGGCGTACAACACGAACACGAGGAACGACCCGAAGACGATGGCCGCCGCGGGCGGGTCCCAGTGGGTGTCGCCGTGCGCGTAGAAGATGCGCTGGAACAGCTCCCCGAACAGTCCCGAGACCGTGCCTACCGCCCCCGCCCACAGGAGAGCGACGAGGAGCGACCCCCCGTCGCCGCCGCCGGTGGCCCCGAGGGCCGCGGCGCTTCCCGTGATGGTCATGTGGTGGGTGACGGGAATCCGCTCGACGCCGAGGTTCAAGAACAGGAGCGACGCCGCGCTGATACCGAACGCGAGGAACGCGCTCCCGGTCGCCATCGCGATGTACCCGCCGAGGAGTCCCGAGACGAGGCTGACCGCGGCGACGTTCCCCCACTCGTACTGGTGGGGGAGCCACGGTTCGACCGCCAGACGGGCGTTCTGCCCCCCGTCCGTCGCCGTCCGACTCTCCTCCGTCGCCGCCGCCGACTGGTCGCCGACGGAGCGGAGCTCCTCCCGTTCGAACGGCGACATATCGAGGATGCCGTCGCCGCGAACCTTCCCGATTATCGGGTAACCGAACGCGATTCGGTGGAGGAGCGCCGAGAGGACGACGCCCATCGCGATGGGGTCGTACGGGAGGGCGAACGTGCTCGAAAGCACCGTCAACCAGTAGCCGATGATGCCGAACACGCCGCCGACCGCGAGCACGTCGGGTTTCGTCCCGAGTGCGAACGTGATGTCCTTGGCGTTGTGGTAGTCGAAGCCCGACTGCATGTAGCCGCGTTTCGCGGCGTACGCCGCGGCGGCCGCGCCGCCCGCGAAACTGATGGCGGGCGAGAACGGCGCGCCGAACGCGACGGAACCTGTAATGGCCCCGGCGTCCGCGTTGGCTACCGTCGCCGCCTCACCGGCGATGACCATGAAGCCGGTGAAGACGAAGGCCGGAAGCGCGCCGAGTGCGGCCCCGAACGCCCCGCCCGCGAAGGCGGCGATTATCACGTCGATGGCCCACAGGTCCGCGAGCGCCACGCTCACTCACCTCCGTCGCGCGCCCAGTCGAGCGATCGCTCGACGGCGTCCTTCCAGCGACCGTAGCGCTGTTCGACGTTCTGGGGGTCCTCCGGACCGAACTCCCGGTCTACCTGCCAGTTATCGCGGAGTTCGTCCACCGTCTCCCAGTAGTCGACGGCCAGTCCGGCGGCGTACGCCGACCCCAGCGCCGTCGTCTCGTCCACCACGGGGCGGACGATGTCGGTGCCGACGATGTTGGCCTGCAGTTGACAGAGGAAGTTGTTCTTCACCGCGCCGCCGTCCACGCGGAGGTCGGTGAGTTCGATGCCCGAGTCCGACTCCATCGCCTCCGCAACGTCGCGCGTCTGGAACGCGATGGACTCCAACGCCGCGCGAACGACGTGTTCGCGGCGGGTGCCGCGCGTCATGCCGACGATGGTGCCGCGAGCGCGTTGGTCCCAGTGGGGCGCGCCGAGGCCGGTGAACGCGGGCACGAAGTAGACGCCGTCCGTCGAGTCCACGGAGCGCGCGAGGTTCTCCGTCTCGGCGGCGTCGTCGATGAGCGTCATGTCTTCGAGCCACTCGATCGCCGCGCCCGTGATGAAAATCGCCCCTTCGAGGGCGTACTGGACGGGTTCGCCGGAGCGCTGGAAGCCCACCGTGGTGAGCAGGCCGTGTTCGCTCTCGACGGCTTCGTTGCCGGTGTTCATCAGCATGAACGACCCCGTCCCGTAGGTGTTCTTCGCGTCGCCTCTGTCGAAGCAGGTCTGGCCGAACAGCGCCGCCTGCTGGTCGCCGAGTGCGCCGGCGACCGGAACCTCCTCGCCGAGGAAGCCGTCGCCGTCCGTCGTCCCGTAGTACTCCTCGTCGGAGGAGGGACGTACTTCGGGGAGTATCGCCTCGGGGATGCCGAACTCCTCTAAGAGTTCTTCGTCCCAGTCCATCTCGTGGATGTTGAAAAGCATCGTCCGCGAGGCGTTCGTCACGTCCGTGATGTGGTTCCCCGTCAGCTTGTAGATGAGCCACGAGTCGATGGTGCCGAACATCAACTCGCCCTGTTCGGCCCTGTCGCGGACGTCGTCCGGTCGCATCCGCTGGAGCTTTATCTGGTCTGCGTTGTCGAGCATCCACTCGGCTTTCGTCGCCGAGAAGTACGCGTCCGGTTCGAGACCGGTCTTCTCCCGAATCCACCCCTCTTTGCCCTCGTCTTGGAGTTGTTCGACGCGGTCCGTGGTGCGTCGGTCCTGCCAGACGATGGCGTTCTGGATGGGTCGCCCGCTCTCTCGGTCCCAGATGAGCGTCGTCTCGCGTTGGTTCGTGATGCCGATGGCGTCCAACTGCTCGGCGCTCAGATCGGCGTTCCCCAACGCTTGCTGGATTACCTCTTGGGTGTTCTCCCAGATCTCCTCGGGGTCGTGTTCGACCCATCCCGGTTCCGGGTATTTCTGTTCGTGTTTCTGGTAGGCGTTCGCGACCACCTTTCCGCTGTGGTCGAACACCATGAACCTCGTTCCCGTCGTTCCCTGATCGACTGCCCCTATGTAGGTGTCTTGTGCCATTGTGTCACCAACTCCGTACCGCGACGGGCCGAACCCGTCGCCGACGTCAGGATAGACGCCGAACGTGCTAACAAATAACTAGGAGTTCCATTAAATGTTTCCACGGGAAATGAGGTGAAATACCGAAGAATCTGGAATTATATGGCGAAATTAGGTGAAGTTCATCAACAGTGACCGGTCCGCCGTCAGTTCCAAACCGCGCAGCGCCCAACGTGTTCCAATGGTGAATACGACCGAGGTTCTCGTCGTCGGCGGCGGGGCGACCGGGACGGGCATCGCCCGCGACCTCGCACTCCGCGGTGTCGACGTCACCCTCGCTGAGCGACGCGGACTCGCGGGCGGAACGTCGGGCCGGTCGCACAGCCTACTTCACAGCGGTGCGCGCTACGCCGAGGCCGACCCGGTCGGCGCGGAGGAGTGCATCGAGGAGAACCGGATTCTGCGCCGCATCGCGGGCGAGTGTATCGGCGAGAGCGGCGGCCTGTTCGTCCAACTCGAAGCCGACGACCCGGCGTACTTCGAGGAGAAGTACGAGGCCTGCGAGGAACGGGGCATTCCGGCGGAGGTGATAGACGGCGACGAGGCGCGGCGCCGCGTCCCCGACCTCTCCGAGGACGCGGTTCGCGCGATGGTCGTCCCGGACGGCGTCGTCTACCCCTCCCGTCTCGCCGCCGCCAACGCCGCCGACGCCCGCGACAACGGGGCGACGATACTCACTCACGCCCCCGCGGAGGGGATGACGGTCGAAGGCGGGTGCATCGTCCGCGTCGAACTCGGCGGCGCGGCGGACGTCGAACCCGACTTCGTCGTCAACGCCGCCGGGACGTGGGCGGGTCAAGTCGCCGCGATGGCGGGCGTCGAGTTGGAGATGCGGCCGACGAAGGGCGTGATGATCTCCGTCTACTACGACGGCCTCGACCCCGTGTTGAACCGGTGTCGCCCGCCCGCCGACGGCGACATCATCGTCCCGCACGACACCGAGGTGGTCCTCGGGACGACGAGCGTCGAGGTGGACGACCCCGACGACTTCGAGGAGGAAGAGTGGGAGGTGGAGGCGATGTTCGAGGAGTGCTCGAAGATGCTCCCGCCCGTCGCCGACGCCGAGGTGTCCCGACGGTGGTGGGGGGTACGCCCCCTCTACGCGCCCGACGAGGCGAGTCGCGGCGGCCGCGGCATCTCGCGGGGGTTCTTCGTCGTCGATCACGCCGCGGACCCCGACGACGAAGCCGCGACGGGCCGGTCGGCGTCGCCCGGCGAGAACGTCGAGAACTTCGCCAGCATCGTCGGCGGGAAACTGACGACGTACCGCGTGATGGCCGAGCAGATGTCCGACTTCGTCGCCGACCGACTCGGCGTGGACGAACCGTGCCTCACGGACGAACGCCCCCTGCCGGGGGCCGACGACCCCGAACGACTCGACACGTTCGTGGAGGCGTTCGACGCCCGGTCGCCGAGCGACGAGGACGTTCTCAGCCCGTCGGTGCACGGAGCGGACTGAAGAGAGAACCGCGACGCGCGGGTCCGAGGACGCTCAGACCAGCGCTTCTTCGAGCAGTTGGAGGGGGTGTTTGATGTCGTAGCCGGTGCCGTGCTCCATCTGCATCGAGCAGGTGGGACACTCGGTCATGCCGACGTTCCCCTCGGCGTGTTCCATGTGGTCGAACATCTCCTCGCCTATCTTCATCGACGTCTCGTACTTCTCCTCCTTCCAGCCGTACGTGCCGGAGATGCCGGAACAGGAGTCGCCGACGTCCTCGATGGTGACGCCGTCTAACTCGCGGAACAGTTCGACGGACTGCCGGTTGAGCCCCTGATTCCGGGCGTGGCACGGCGCGTGGTAGGCGAACGCCTGTTCGGAGACGGAAGCGTCCGCGAGTGCGCCCTCGACGTCCTCGTGGATGCGGAGGTACTCCATCGCCTCGTAGGTGTGCGACGAGAGGTCCTGGATGCCGTCGATGTCGAACAGTTCGGGGTACTCCTGCTTGAGCGACAGCGAACAGGAGGTACAGGAGGCGATGATGTCGTACCCCTCGGGGATGAGGCCGGCGAAGTTGTCGACGTTGATGCCCGCCGCGCGCTTCGCGTCGTCGAGCATCCCGTTTGCGAACATGGGCGTGCCCGAACAGCGCTGTTGGGGGACGACGACTTCGTAGCCGAACTCCTCGAAGACGCGGACCATCGCCTTGCCGACTTCCGGCGTGTTGTAGTTCGAGTAACAGCCGTGGAAGTAGGCGACGCGCTTCTCCTCGGAGCGAACCTGCGGGCCGCCGCGTTCCTCCCACCACTCGCGGAACGTCTGCCGGGCGAACTCGGGGAACTCCCGTTCTGCGGTGACGCCGAGCACCTTCTCCATCAGCCACCGCCCGGGACCGAAGTTCATCGCGAAGTTCGCCAGTCGCGGCACCTTCGACGCTAACTCCGCCGACGTGCGGTAGTTCGAGAGGATGCGGTTGCGGATGTACTCCGCGGAGAGTTTGTCCATCTGCTCTTCGACGTACTCCCCGCGGGCGGTGTTGTGCATCTGGCTGAGGGGGACGCCCGAGGGACAGGCGTCGTCACAGCGCATGCAGTTCGAACACGTCATGACGGAGTCGTCGATGTCTGTGTCCTCCTTGCGCTTCAGACGCCACTGCTCGGGGCCTTGGAACTTCGGCCCCGGGAAATCGTCGTCCACCTCCGCCACCGGGCAGGAGGTGTCACACGAGGTGCACTTGTAGCAGTTGTCCGCGCCCGGGCGGAGGTCCATCCCCGTCCCGTCGTCGAACACCTGCACCGGTTCGAAGTCGTCCTGTTCCGTCGTTCCGAAGTCTGCGTCTATTGGTGATTCTGCGTCGCTCATCTACGTACCTCCTCGCCCGCGCGAGTGCCGGCGACGGCCGCCGTCGCGAGGGAGACGCCGCTCGCGGAGTTCTCGCGGGCCACGTTCGCCCCGCCGACGACGCCGCCGGCCGCGCGGAGATTCTCGAACTGCGGTTCGCCTGCCGCCGTCGTGGGTCGCATCTCCTCGTCGGGGACGACGCCGAACCGCGCGAACGCGTGGTCGCCGAACGCCTCCGACTCGGACCACTCGTAGCGGTCCTCCGGGTGCGGCACGCGGAGCCCGAAGATCGGTTCCTCGACCCGTTCGCGGTTCGACCGGACGCCCTTGCCGACGAGTCCGCCCGTCGCGAGGACGAACTCCTCGGCGTGGTAGGGGACGCGCTTGTGCTTCTGGTCGACGTAGACGACCTCGATTCGGCCGTCTTCGGCCTCGTAGTCCACGACGGGGTTGCCCACCGACATGCGGACGCCCGCCTCGTCGAGGGCGTCGAACAGCAGGTCCTCGAGGCTGAGGCCGAGCAGACTCGGCGGGCCCGTCGGCACCTCGAACACCGTCGCGCCGATGCGCTCGGACAGGTCCCGGCGCACCGCCTCGGCGTTGTCGTCGCCGAGCATCGCCGGGAACCCGACGCGCGCCTCGCCGTCGAGTTCATCCGCGACGGCGTCCGCGACGGCGCGGCGCACCTCCGTTCCGTCGTCGAGGCGTTCGTTCTGGTCTAACGCCTGCGCGTACCGCGTCACCTTCGCGTCGGCGCGGAACTCCATCGGGAAGCGGAGCGTCGCGCCCCGAACGTCGAAGGGGACGCCCGACGCCTCGATGTGCTCCGCCGCGAGGGGTGCCTCGAAGTCGGTGAGCGTCTCGAAGCCGACCAGAAGCGCGTCCTCCTCGACGCTGGCGAGGCCCGGCGCGACGGACTCGGGGTAGCGAGCCGTCGGTTTCACCGTCCCGCCGTGGGTCGGCACGAGGGCGTTCGCGTCGGTGTGGCCGCCGCGGTAGGCGTCGCCCACCGCCTCGTCGAAGAGGCGCAGACCCTCGCGGACGGCCTCCTCGCCGACGACGCTGTAGGGGTGGTCGTCGGGCAGTTCGCCCATCGCCGCGAACGGGTCGGCGCGCGGCCCCTCGCCGTCCACGTAGCCGAGCACGTCTATCAGGCCGCTGGCCTGCCGGAGCGTGCTCTTCTTGTGGGAGACGAGTCTGACGCTCGCGCCGGACTCCGCGGCGGCGAGTGCCGCGATGCTCCCGGCGAGTCCGCCGCCGACGACCACCACGTCCTCACGAATCGGCATCGGAACCTCCTCTCTGTCCGCCGTCGAACTCCGTTCGACGTGCTTCCGCGTCGTTCGACGCGGAACCGCCGTCGGTCGCCGCCCTGTCCGCTCCCGTCCCCGCCGCGTCCGAGGCGGCGTCCGGTCCGGCGTCGAACGCGCCGAAATCGACGCTCTCGTCTCGGGTCGCCGGGTCGCCGTCGCGGTTCATCGTCGTCGCGTGGAGCATGTGCTTCAGCATCGCCTGCGACAACTGCTCGCCCCAGAGGGCGTGGCGTTCGCCCTTCCAGCGCTCCTGGTACAGTTCGTCCAGCGAGTCGCGGACGACGAGTTCGTCGTACTGCGGGAACAGTTCGTTCGCCATGCGGTGACAGCACATCGCGCCCTGACAGTTGCCCATCGAGGCGCGGGTGCGGATGCGGACGGCGTTGAGGTCGGTCCCCGAGGAGTCGATGGCGTCCTGCATCTCCGCGCGGGTGACGGCCTCGCAGTCGCAGACGACGGGGTTGGGTCCCTCCCATCCGCCGAGTACCTCGTCGGCGCGCGACCCGAGGCGTTGGGCGCTCCGCCGCCCGATGGGCGACCGGATGCCGAACTCCTCCATGTAGTCCCGCAGGACGGTGAAGTCCTCGGACCCCGGAAGCGGAACTTCCGCGGTGCGGCACTCCGCTTCCACGCCGAGTTTGCCGCAGACGTGGTCGGAAATCTGCTCTGCCATCATGCGGTAGGTGGTGAACTTCCCGCCGACGATGGAGGACATCCCCGGCAGGTCGTCCCTGTCGTCGTGGTCCAACAGGAAGAAATCGCGCGTGATGTCCGTCGAGTCGGTCGTTCCCGTCCCCGGCGGTTCGTACAGGGGGCGGACGCCCCAGAACGACCGGATGGTGCGCGCCTCCGAGAGGATGGGTACCAACTCCGAGAGGGTGTCTATCATCAGGTCGACCTCCCACCCCTCCTCGGGGTAGTCCTCGGGGTCCTCGACTTCCTCGTCGGTCGTCCCGAGGATGCACGTCGTCTCGTGGGGGACGACGATGTCTGCGTCGCCCTTCGGTCGGCACCGGTTGACGACGGTGTCCACCTGCCGGACGTTCATGATGGTCATGACGCCCTTCGAGGGGCGGACTTCCACGTCCACGCCGGCCATGTCGCCGATTTGGCCGGCCCACGCGCCCGTCGCGTTCACGACGTAGTCGGCGCGAATCTCCTCGGTCGTTCCGGGTTGGCCGTGGACGTGCACGCCCTCCCCGGACTGGTGTTCCACTTCGACGCCGACGACTTCGCCGCCCTCGACGAGGACGTCGGTGACTTCGGCGTGCGTCTCGATGCGCGCGCCGTGTTCGACGGCGCTTGCCGCGTTGGCGACGCAGAGGCGGAACGGGTCCACCGCCCCGTCGGGGACGCGGATGGCCCGCTTGATGTCGTCTGCGAGGTACGGTTCCATCTCGCGGGCCTCCTCGGCGGAGAGCACCTCCGCGGGAATCCCGCACTCGCGGCAACCGTCCAGTTTCTTCTGGAAGTACTCGTCGTCGTCCTCCGGTCGCTGGACGAACAGCCCCCCGGTCATCTCGACGCAGTGGCTCGCGATACGGCGCAGGACGCGGTTCTCCTCGATGCACTCCTTCGCTGACGCCTGGTCCGAGACGGCGTACCGACCGCCGCTGTGGAGCAGGCCGTGCATCCGACCCGTCGTCCCGTGGGTCAGGTTCCCCTTCTCGACGAGGGTGACGTCGAGTCCGCGCATCGCTAAGTCCCGCGCGATGCCGCACCCGGTCGAACCCCCGCCGATGACGAGGACGCTCGGCGTTTCGGTCATCTCACTTCCGGATGGTTGGTCGCGCCCTACTTTATTTTACCTCTCGCGCCGACCAATCCGTAAATTATCCGCGAGATTCCGTCTCGGCGACTCGATTTGCGTCTGGGCGGGGTATCGAGCCCGTTTTCTCGCCGCTTAGACGGAGTATAGACGCGCCGCTCGCCTATTCGTAACTGAACGATTGCAATAGTTACGAACGGTCACTCGATTCGAATCGTTCGACGCCGACCGCCGTCGCGCCTTACCGAAGAAAATACCGGTTCGAGGAGTGAACCGCTCGTTTCGGGCGAGACCGCGGGACACCCTCAATTTTTATTCCCGGGAGGTGAACCGGGGGAACGACCGAGGACTCGCGCATGCGATTAGACGAGCGAATCGAACGGCGGAGGCGACGCGAGAGCGGGGCGAACCGGCTGGTTCGGGACATCTCGGCGTTGGACCCGACCGCCCACCCCGACGAACCGACCGGGCGGGGGCCGACGCTCGAACGACTGCTCGACCGCCTCGACCCGGCGTTCGCGGGCGAACTGCCGGACGACACCTACGTGTACGGTCCGAAGGGAGCCGGGAAGTCGGCCCTCGTCACCGCCCTGTTCGACCGCCTCGCCGAAACCGCGCGGAACCGCCCGCGGGTCATCCACACGACCACCCGCGCGTCGTCGCCGCCGGCGGTGGAGTTCGCCTACGTGGACGGGCGGGCCGCGACCAGCGAGTTCGCCCTGCTTCGCGCCGTCCTCGACGCCGTCGTCGAGGAGTCCGTCCCCTCCGGCGGCGTCGGCACCGCCGCGGTGAGAGACCGACTCGGCGACGTACTCGGGCGCGCCCGCCGCGTCGTCGTCGCCGTGGACCACGTGGGCGAACCCGAGACGCTCCCCGTCGAACGCCTCGCCGACGTGTTCGCCCCCGTCTCGGAGTCGCTCTCCTACGTCGCCGTCGGCCGGGCCGCCCCCGAGCGCTCGGACCTCGCGACGGTCGAGGTACCGCCGTACGAGCGACACGCCCTCGCGGACGTACTCACGAGTCGAACGTCGGACGGACTCGCCCGCCACGCCCTCGGCCACGACGCCGTCAGCGACGTGGCGGCGTGGGCCGACGGCGACGCCCACGACGCACTCGCCGCACTCTACGGGGCGGCCGTCGAGGCGGCCGACGCGGCGACGGACAGGATCGAACCCCGCCACGTCGAGGCCGGGATGGCGGGCGTCCCCGCCGACTGCTGTTCGCTCGGGCGCGTCGGGTCGCTCTCGGCCAGTCGCCGCCGCGTCCTCCGCGAACTCGTCGCACTGGAGGGCGACGACCGGGCGTCCGTCACCCGCGCCGCCGCCGCCATCGCCGACTCGCCGACCGTGGAACTCTCTGCGGCCACCGTCAAGCGCCTCCTCTACGAACTGTCGGAACTCGGCGTGGTTCGCCGCGTCGCGGGGGACGCAGAGGGCGACTGCGGCCCCGGCCGACCGCCGAGCAGACCCGAACCGAACTTCCCGATGCGGGTGTTCGAACGACTCGCCGACCCCGAGCGCTGAGGCGGAGACGCCGACGCCGCGGCGACGCCGGTCGTTCCTCTCTGTCCCGACGCCGGTCGCTCCCTCCGCTCCGACGCCCGAGAGCGGAGCATCTTTCCTTGCGGTCCCCGATGCGTCTCCATGGAAACCGCGGTTCCGCCCATCGTGTTGGACATCGACGGGACGTTGACGGACGCCCCGGGACGACTCGACCCGCGC
The DNA here is from genome assembly GCF_900100875.1 of Halopelagius longus. Lineage (NCBI taxonomy): Archaea > Methanobacteriati > Methanobacteriota > Halobacteria > Halobacteriales > Haloferacaceae > Halopelagius > Halopelagius longus. Next base: position 208,641 of record NZ_FNKQ01000002.1, read on the forward strand.
GTGTTCGACGTGCTTCCGACGTGGGACGCGCCAGTCGTCCTCGCGACGGGGAAGGCGTTCCCCTACCCGGTGAGCCTCTGTCACTACATCGGCATCGAACAGACCGTCGTCGCGGAGAACGGCGGCGTCGTCCTCGCCGCGGGCGAGGTGTCGTACAACGCGGACAGGGACGCCGCGCAGGCCGCCGCCGAGGAGTTCGAGGCCCGCGGCGGCGACGTCGGGTGGGGCGAGTTCGACCCCGTCAACAAGTGGCGCGAGACGGAGGTGGCGGTGAACCTCTCGGCCGACGAGGACCTGTTGCGCGAGGTGGCCGCCGAGTACGACCTCGAAGTGCTCGATACGGGCTACGCCTACCACGTCAAGACGCCGGGCATCGAGAAGGGCGACGGCCTGCGCGCGATCTGCGAGACGCTTGACCTCGACCCCGCGGAGTTCGTCGCAATCGGCGACAGCGAGAACGACGCCTCGACGTTCGAAGTCGCCGGGCGGTCCTACGCCGTCGCCAACGCCGACGACGTGGCGAAGGCCGCCGCCGACGAGGTTCTGGAGGAGTCCTACATGGACGGGACGCTCTCGGTGCTCGATTCGCTCCGGGAGTAGTCGTCAGGCGTCCGCGTCGTCCGCGTCGTTCGAGTGGTCTCCGTCGTCCGCATCATCCGAATCGTCCGCGTCGCCGCCGTCTGCGGCCTCGGGTCCGGTCGATTCCTCGACCCACGAGGCGTACGCGGGAAGCGCGTCCACCCGGTCGAACCGTTCGACGCACGGCACGTCGTAAGGGTGGAGTTCCTCGATTCTGTCGCGCAGGGCGGCGTACCCGTCCTCGCTCGTCTTCGCCAGAAGAATCTCCTCGGACTCGTCGTACACCGTCCCCTCCCAGCGATAGACGGACTCACAGTCGAGGCGGTTCACGCAGGCGGCGAGTCGTTCCTCGACGAGGGTTCGCGCGAGTTCCGGCGCGGCGTCGGAGGGTGCCGTGACGAACACTGTCGGCATACCTCCCCTCGTCGCGCCGAGTGCTTCCTCGTTTCGACCGACCTCTCAGGCCTCGGCGGCGTCGGTGTCGTCGCCGAACGGGGCGAACGCGCCGTTTATGTCCCACTCGTGGATGCAGTAGGGGTTCCCGACGCGCGGGGTCCCCTCCTCTCTGACGACGCGCCACGTCTCCTCGCTTCGGTCCCATCGTTCGATTCGCCCGCACCGTTCGCAGGTCCGTTTCGTCGGCGTGCGCAGTTGTCCGTCGGACATTGTCCTTACTCGAAGGGGGAGGCGTGCAACGAGTTAACGTTGACTCCCGCGGCAGCGGTGACCACCGACTCGCCGTCCCCGACTCCCGCGTCGAGGTGCGTACGTGAGGCTCGCGCGAGTCGTCCGACCGTGGGATTCCAGGCGTTCGCCGCCGCCCGCAGCGAGGAGTGACCCCGCGAACCCGTCTCTCTGGACGAATTTCCAGTCGCCGTCCGTCTACCGAGGTAATAAACGAAGATTTTCAAAATATGACAGTAAAATACGAAATGTAGAATACATTCGGACGAGTATTCTAGGTGTTTACACACCTGAGGGGCGTTTCAGGACAATCGTTAATATACTCCGATCGGCACACGATGTCGTGATATACAATAGCACGATAGACCCGTACTCCCCGACGGAAGAATACTACGAGTGTCGCGGGTGCGGAACGCGGTTCACCGACGACTCCGCCGTCGCCTGCGCGAACTGCGGGAGCGACGACGTGCGGAACATCTCCGTCCCGCGAGAGTAACTGCTCGGTCCCGAGCGGTACAGCCTCCTCCGAACGACATCGCGTTTTCGTCAGTCGAGGCCGCCCCCCGCGGCGGCCTCGTCGCGTTCGTCCGCCCCGTGCGGCGGTTCGTCCTCGAAGTCGCCGAGGCCGGCGTAGCGGTCCACGGCGACGACCGCGACGGCACCGACGACGGCGGCGACGACGAACACGCCGACGAGTTCGGCGTTCCACGCCCGGCCCATCTCCGCGAGTTGGCTCCCGGCGCTCTCGACGGGCGCTCTGAGTGCGCCGACGATGAGTGCGACGAGGAACGCCAGCGTCGGCTTTCGGTGGTGTTCGAGCGCCCACCGGACGGCGTGGGCGACGGTGAACAGTCCGACGAACGCGCCGAGGACGAACGCGACGACGATTGCGCCGTTCTCTACGACGGGTGCGAGACTCCCGCCGAGGACGAACCCCAACAGGCCGTTGACGAACTCCTTCAGCGCCCCGGTCATGAACTCGTACTGTCCGAGGAGGATGAGGAGCAACGACCCCGATAGCCCCGGCAGTATCATCGCGCTGACGGCTATCGCACCCGCGACGAACGTCACGAGGGGGCCGGATCCGAGGGCCGTTTCGGCGGTGCCGGAGACGACGAACGCGACGGCGAACCCGGCGACTGCGGCGCCGACGCGTCCGGGCGTGTCGAGCGACAGTTCGCTCAGGAGCACCCACGCCGAGGCGGCGATGAGGCCGAAGAAGAAGCCGAACGTCGGGACGGGAAACTCCGTGATGCCGGTGTGGACGAGTCGGGTCACGGTGACGACGGCGGTCATGATGCCCGCGCCGAGGACGACGAGGAACGGGGCGTCCACCGCACGAAGCGCTTCGACGGCCCGCTTGCGGCGGCCGGGGAGGACGCCGCCGAGTACGTCGCGTATCCGGCCGGGAGAGACGTTCGTCACGGCGTCGATGAGTCGCTCGTAGATGCCGGTCAGGAGGGCGATGGTCCCGCCGGAGACGCCTGGGACGGCGTCGGCGGTTCCCATGCAGAGGCCTTTCAGATAGACCACGAGCCACGCGGTGAGGCCGCCGCGCGACTCGTCGGGGTCGTGGGACATGCGACTCCCTTCGACACCCCTCTACTCCGGTGTTTCGCTTCTCGCACGCGTTCGAACTCGAACGCGTTCTGGGTCGGTCGCTTCGCCGACTGGGAGTAAGGAGAACGTTGAAAACGACTGACGAAGACTACTCGCACAATGGAGATAAGCATCATCGGTAGCGGGTACGTCGGCACGACGATAGCCGCGTGCTTCGCGGAGGTGGGACACGACGTCGTGAACGTCGATATCGACGAGGACATCGTGACGTCGCTGAACGACGGCGAAGCGCCCATCCACGAACCCGGACTCGACGAACTCGTCGAGAAACACGCGGGCGACCGACTGCGGGCGACGACCGACTACGACGCCATCTTAGAGACGGACGCGACGTTCCTCGCGCTTCCGACCCCCTCGGAGGACGACGGCCACATCGACCTCTCCATCATGGAGGCGGGCGCGCGGTCCGTCGGCCGAACGCTCGCCGACAAGGAGGGCTACCACGTCGTCGTCACCAAGAGCACCGTCGTCCCGACGACGACGGAGGAGGTCATCGCGCCCATCCTCGAAGAGGAGTCGGGCCTCGAACTCGGGAGCGACTTCGACGTCGGCATGAACCCCGAGTTCCTCCGCGAGGGGAGCGCCGTCGCCGACTTCCTCGACCCCGACAAGGTCGTCCTCGGCTCTCAGACCGACCGCGCGGCGACGGTCCTCCGGGACGTGTTCGACCCCCTCGTCGAACAGGCGGACTCGCCGCCGGTCATCGAGACTGGCGTCCGAGAGGCGGAGATGATAAAGTACGCCAACAACGCCTTCCTCGCCTCGAAGATATCGCTCGCGAACGACCTCGCGAACATCTGCAAGGAGTACGACATCGACTCCGAGGAGGTGTTAGACGCCGTGGGTCTGGACTCCCGCATCGGGTCGGCGTTCCTCGGCGCGGGCGTCGGGTGGGGCGGCAGTTGCTTCCCGAAGGACGTCGCCGCCATCGTCGCCGCGGCGCGGGACGTGGGCTACGAGGCCAAGATGCTCGAAGCCGCGGTCGAGGTCAACGACAGACAGCCCGTCCGGATGCTCGACATCCTCCGCGACCACGTCGACCCCTCGGGGGCCCGCGTCGCCGTGTTGGGACTGGCGTTCAAACCCGGCACCGACGATGTGCGCAACTCCCGCGCGATTCCGCTCATCGACGCTCTCCTCGACGCGGGCGCGGACGTGGTGGGCTACGACCCCGTGGCGACGGAGAACATGCGCGACCACTTCCCGGACATCGACTACGCCGACTCCGCGGCCGAGGCGTTGGCCGACGCCGACGCCGCACTCGTCGTCACCGACTGGGACGAGTTCGCCGCCTTGGACGACGAGTTCGACGCCATGACCGACGCCGTCGTCGTGGACGGCCGCCGCATCGTCTCCCGTCGCGACGGCATCGTCTACGAGTCGCTGGTCTGACGCCGCGTTCGGAGCGCGCGGCCGCAGTTTCGTCTCCTCTTCTTCTCGCCGGATCGTACGTCGAAGTAGTCGCTACGAGAAGCGTCGATGCCGGAACTGTCGCAGCCGAAATCGAAACCGCCCGAACGGAGAGGAAGAAACCGAGCGTCGGAGTCGAAGCGGCGGTTACGCGGCGCGGGCCGCGGCCGTCTGCGCCGTCACGTCGGCGTCGGACGCCGCGAGCGACGACTGTTCGCTCGACCCGGAGTCGGAGGACCCGCCGTTCGAGTCACCGCCGGAGTCCGAGGAGCCGGAACCGATCTGTAACTGCTGTGCGCTGCGCTGCAGTTCGACGGAGAGGTTACCGTCCTCCGCGCCGTTGACCTGCCCCTCCTCGACGGAGAGGTTCGCGCGCTGGCTGACGACGTAGCCGCTCTCGTTGAGCGACGTGCCCGCGGAGATGGTGTACGAACCGTTCGCGCGGACGCTGACGTTCGTGTAGCCGTTCTCGGGGCCGTACTCGTCGTAGCCCGTCGTGGCGTACGGCAGCGTCATGGTGAACTCGCCGTTCTCGTCGGCCTGCGCTTGCTGCGTGTAGGTGAACGTGGAGTTCGTCGCCGGCACGTTCATCTCGACGCTCGCGGTGACGGTGGAGTTGGCCGGTGCGCCGCTTCCCTGCACCGTCGCGCCGGGCACGCGCTCGAAGGACTTCACCCACGCCGGGTTACTGGGGAGCGTGGCCTGCGGGTTGACTCCCGCCATCTGACCGTCGCTGTACATCTGCCGGAGGAAGTCGTTCGACTGCGTCGCCGAGGAGTTCGACACCTTCACGAGGCGGTAATGCTCCAGCGCGGGGACGCGCTCGGAGGGGTACGACCCGATGCCGCCTATCTGCGAGGTGCCGTCCTGTTGGACGTACTGCCGCGCGGCGCTCATGTTGTCGAACGTCTTGACGGTGGTCTCGTTCCCTTGCGGGACCGCCTTCACCGTCGTCTGGCCGGAGCCGGTACTGACGCTCTGGGGCTCCCAGTCCACGACGACCGGACTCGGCTCGTGGGCGCTCCCGTGGTAGAGGTAGAGGCGCGTCATCAGGCTCTCGTAGTAGCGCTGGTGACGGACGAGGTAGTTACCCTGATACTGGCCCTCCTGATTGAACCGGTATATCGGCTCGTAGAACTGGTTCTGCGAGATGTTGCCCGCGTCGTAGAACACCGTCGGCGCGCCGAACTTCGAGCCCGGGGTCGCCATCTTCCAGTCGACCATCACGTACCGGGTCTGGTTGCCCTCGGTGCTCTGGGAGGCGAGGACGTTCTGCGCCTGCGTCTCGTTGGGTGCGAGCAGGAAGTTCGCCGCGTCGGTCGCGCCCTGCTGGAACGGGTTGGCGTTCGGGATTCGCTCGCCTTCGACGGTGATGAAGTGACCGTAGTCCCACCACGACATCACGCCGTAAGCGCCGTCGCCGTACTGGTAGTCGTCGGTCTTCTCGTACTTTCCGTAGTACTCCATCGCGCCCGACGACCCGCCGAACTCTCCCTCGGCGGGCGTGTTGCTCTTCATCCACTCGAGGTTGCCCTCCCACTGGACGATTTCGCCGGGACTGCTACCTTGGCTCGCCTGCCACGCCGTGTTCGTCTTGTCGGCGGCGGGGTTGCCGGTGTTCCGCACGTCGAGTGGGACGACGAGAACCGGCGCGGCGACGAGGAGGAGGACCGCCCCGATGGCCGCTATCTGGTACGTCTCGAGGTCGGTGGCTTTCGTGGTCGCCGCCCTCACGTTCAGCAACCGGAGCACCTCCACGAGGAAGTACGCGTTCAGCACCACGACGACGACGGCGAGGTAGTAGTTGAAGCGAACCTGCGTGAACGCCGCCGACGTGATGAACGCCGCCCAGACGACGACGAGCAACCGTTCGGGGTCGCGGTAGGTGAGAAGCGCGGCGCCGACGATGATGGCGCTGACGATTCCGAGCGAGACGAGTTGGCCGTCGAGACCGACGACGTTCCCGATTCCGATCGGAATCGCCGGCACGAGAAAGAGGAGACCGACGACGGCGAGACCGCCGACGACGTAGCCGATATCGCGGCTCTCTCGGCTCTTCACGAGCGGTTTCGCGAGCATCCACACGACCGCCGCGACGGCGGTGAAGAACGTGAAGCCGTAGTCGGAGACGATCCGATTGACGGCCGTCAGTTGGAGCTGATTGAGCGTACTCTGTGCGAGGTACGGTTGGGCCTCGCCGATGGTTCGAGTCGTGGCGTTCGCGCCGAACCCGAGCGTGTTCAGGAAGTTGTAGACCAGAATGCCCCACACTCTCGGAAGGACGAGGGCGACGACGCCGAGGGAGACGACGATCAGTCCGAACACCGCGACGGGGTAGCCGTTCGCGTCGATGTCACGCGCCTCCCACTCGCGGGCGAGCCACGCGAGGAAGGCCGCCCCCGCGGCGACGGCGAACGAGAATCCCGGTTGAATGAGGGAGAACTGCGTCGACGAGAATCCGAACTCGTCTATCTGGATCAGCATCAACACGCCGGTGACGCTCATCGACACCGCGGCGACGAACGCCGTCGCCTCGGGCGAACGGCCGTTGACGACGTCGCTCGACATCTTCAGGACGACGAACGTGCCCACGATGGCGACGAGGAGAACCCCCGGCGGCCAGACCCACATGTACAGCGCGGTTGCGACGCCCGCGAGAGCCGACCACACGAGGGGCGACCGGATGGCGTCTACGTCGCGGTCGGCGACGAGTTCCCAGACGGGCATCTCGCGCTCGGCGACGCCCAAGGCGACCATCAACGCGGCGACGGCCATCGACATGAAGAACGGCTCGGCGGCGTTGTGGTCCGCGAACCCGACGAGGGTGCGCTGGAGGAACGTTCCCGGCATCAGACCGAGGAGGAGAGCGCCGAACAGCGCCGGTCCGCGACCGGCGAGGCGCTTCCCGATGAGGTACGCCGGAATCGCCGCGAGCGCGCCGAAGACGGCCGGTGCGACGAGGAGTACCTTCCCGACGAGCGCCTCGCTCGGGCTTCCGAGCCCGACTATCAAGGCGGCCGTCGCGATAATCTGGTCGTACAGCGTCCCGAACTGGCCGACACTCGTCCCGTAGGGGAAGTTCGTCCACGGGTCGAACGGCATCGTGAACGGCCAGTTCCTGACGGTGTAGCTCACCTCTCGGAGGTGATACCATGCGTCGTTTCCGGAGAAGAACACTTCTCCGTCTCGTATGAATCTACCGTACGACTGGAGTCGGATGGCCAGCATCGCGGCCATCACCACGAGGAGGGCGGGGACGTGGTACCAGTCTGCGAAGCGTTCGAGGACCGACGGTGATTCGTAGTCCTCGCGACGCTCGTTGTCTACGCTCATCGCTTGGACGGAGTGCGAAACTGCGCATAAGCCTTATGATGCCCGCTCGGGGGAATTTCGGGACGAGCGTGAACTACCCCTGAGACGGCCTTCAACCCCTAAGCGGGACGTTACGCGGTCACCTAACGGTTCTGATACCACTCGACGAACCGCTCGACGCCGTCCTCGAAGCTGACCTCCGGTTCCCACTCTAACTCTTCGCGGGCGCGGGAGATGTCCGAGACGTACACCTTCTGGTCGCCCTCTCGCCACTCGTCGAAGGAGATGTCGGTGCGCTTTCCGGTCTTCTCCTCGAGGAGGTCGAGGAACTCGAGGAGGCTCGTCGTGTTCTCCGCGCCGCCGCCGACGTTGTACACCGCCGGCTTCCCCTCGGGGTCCGAGAGGAACGCGTCGTACGCGCGGATGAGGTCTTTGACGTACAGCACGTCGCGGACCTGCTTTCCGTCGCCGAAGATGGTCAGCGGTTCGTCGTTGAGCGTGCTTATCGCGAAGTGAGCGACCCACCCTTGGTCTTCGTTTCCGAACTGGCGGGTGCCGTAGATACAGCTCATCCGGAACGCGGCGGCCTGCACCGCGTTTCGCTCGGCGTAGTCCTGTACGTAGAGGTCGGCTGCGAGTTTCGAGACGCCGTAGGGCGTGTGTTCGCACCCGTCGATGGAGAGCGATTCCGGGACTCCCTGCTCGAACTCCTCGTCGTCGTACCAGTAGCGGTCGCCCTCCTCTCGGACGGGGATGTCGTTGACGTTGTTGCCGTACACCTTGTTCGTCGACGCGAGGACCACCGCGGGGTCGCTGTCGGCGTTTCGCGCCGCTTCGAGCACGTTGAAACTGCCCTCGGCGTTGACCTCGAAGTCGTTCCGGGGGTCGGTGAGCGACGCCGTGACCGCGACCTGTCCGGCGGTGTGGACGACGGCGTCGTGCCCTTCGACGATCTCCGCGAGCGTCTCGTAGTCGCGGATGTCCGCCTCGACGAGTTCGACTTCGGGGTAGTTCTCCTCGATGTAGTTCCAGTTGTACGCCGCCGTGTTACGGCTCTCGTCGGCCGTCTCGAGCGTCTCGATTCTGCTGAGGTTGTCGAGCGCGGTCACCTCGGCGTCGCGGTTCGCGTAGTATTCGACTGCGTGGCTCCCGACGAACCCCGCACCGCCGGTAACGAGCACACGGTCTGGTCCTTCCATGACCGGAGGTTCAAAGCAGAGTGTTAAGTCGTTTTCTTCTCGGCGAAGTCGTCGAACGGTCTCGGCGGAAAAGCGTCCGCGGACGGATTTCGGGGAGAGACGCGGCGACCGGTCAGTCCTCGCCGACCAGACCCTTCTCTTCGAGTTCGGCGTGCGCCTCCTCGAACCGGTCTTCGGCCTCGGCGTCGCGGCCCCACTCGACCAGTTCGCGCATCCCGTCCTCGAAGTCGACTTCCGGTTCGAAGCCGAGTTCCTCGGCCGCGAGGTCGTTGTCGGCGTAGCAGTGGCGGATGTCGCCCTGACGGAAGTCGTTCGCGATTTCCGGTTCGAGCGCGTCCTCCTTACCGTACAGTTCGATGAGCGTCTGCGCTATCTCGCGGATGCTCACCGGCGACCCGGTACCGATGTTGACCGCCACGTCGTCGGCCTCGGACTCCATCGCGAGGCGGTTCGCGCGGGCGACGTCGCTCACGTGGATGAAGTCGCGGGTCTGCTCGCCGTCCTCGAAGATGAGCGGCGGATTGTCGTTCTTGATGCGGCTGGAGAAGATGGCGCAGACGCCCGTGTACGGGTTGTTGAGCGACTGCCGGCTCCCGTAGATGTTGAAGTAGCGGAGCGCGACGGCGGGGATATCGTAGGCGCGGCAGACCGACAGCGTCAGTTCCTCTTGGTCCTTCTTCGAGATGGCGTAGACGCTCGTGCTCTCGCGGGGCTTGGACTCGGGCGTCGGAATCGGCTCCAGTTCCGCCCCGCACTCCGAGCAGAGATGCTCCCACTGGCCGTCTTTCATCTGCTCCTCGCCGCGCAGGGGCGGGTGTCGCACCTCGTCCTCCTCGGGGCACCGGTACGCGCCCTCGCCGTAGGAGGACATCGAGGACGCCACGACCACCTTCTCGAGGTCTATCTCCTCGTTGACGATGATATCGAGGATGCGAGCGGTCGCCAGCGTGTTCACTTCGACGTACTTCTCTATCTCGTACATCGACTGCCCCACGCCGACGGCGCTGGCTTGGTGGTTGAGAACGTCCGCCTCCTCCAGCAGTTCCGTCATCAACTCTCTGTCGCGGACGTCGCCCCACACGTAGTCGGCCTCTTCGTTCAGGTAGTCGGGCTCGCTGTCGTGGACCTGTTCGGTCAGGTTGTCGACGACCGTCACGTCGTACCCCTCGTCTATCAGTTCGTCCACGATGTGGCTTCCGATGAAACCTGCACCGCCGGTGACAAGCACGTGGGTCATGACCTAACCTGCAAGACCGCCCGACAAAAATGCACCTCTTCGGTCCATCACGCCGGCGGCCGAGGCGGGATTCCTCCACCGCCCCGGAACGACCGCGTGGGCGAAGATTCGGCCCTTACGCTCGGTTGGCGACGTGAAACTGTTCGATGGTCCGGTCGAGGCCCTCTTCGAGGGGCACCTCGGGTTCCCACCCGAGCAGGCGCCTCGCCTTCGAGATGTCGGGGCATCGAACCTCCGGGTCGTCTTTGGGCAACGGCAGGTAGGTGATCTCCGAGTCGGTGTCCACGGCGTCGAGGACGATTTCCGCCAGCCGTTCGATGGTGATCTCGTGGGTGTTTCCGACGTTGACGACTTCGCCGGAGACGTCCGACGCGGGCGCTTCGGCGAGCTTCCGGATGCCGCCGATGAGGTCGGTCACGTAGCAGAAGCTCCGCGTCTGGCTCCCGTCGCCGTAGACGGTTATGTCGTCGCCGGAGAGCGCCTGCGAGAGGAAGTTCGGGATGACCCGTCCGTCGTCGTGTCGCATCCGGGGACCGTACGTGTTGAATATCCTCACGGTCCGGATGTCCATGTCGTACGATTGGTCGTAGGCGATAGAGAGCGCCTCGGAGAAGCGCTTCGACTCGTCGTACGGTGCGCGCGGGCCGCGGATGTTCACGTTCCCGTTGTAGCTCTCCTTCTGCGGATGTTCCTCGGGGTTGCCGTACACCTCGCTCGTCGAGGCGATGACGGTCTTTGCGTCGTATCTCCGGGCGCATTCAAGCGCGTTCTTCGTCCCTTGGCTGTTCGTGAGCGCGATTTCGACGGCGTGAGACTCGAAGTCGCGCGGACTCGCTCGCGACGCCATGTGGTACACCGTATCGACGCCGTCGAACTCGGGGAACGGGTCTCGAACGTCGTGTTCGCGGAGGTCGAGGTTCTCGTCTTCGAGGTGGCTCAGGTTCTCCGGTCGCCCGCTTCCGTAGTTGTCGAGGACGGTGACGCGGTATCCGCTCTCGAGGAGATCGTCGACGAGGTGACTTCCTAAGAATCCCGCTCCACCCGTCACTACTGCGTGCTTCATACTAACGGGGTCGCACGCTCCGGCGTTTCGTTCTATCGGTATCGCTCGGCGCGGTCGGAGGTGACGCTCCGGCCGACCGGAGGACGGACCCGTTCGCGCGTGCTTCGCGTCTTCACAGAAAATCCCGAACTGCGCACGGCGAACGTACTCGGAAAGCGCAGGTTAGAGGTGGATGCTGCTGTTGTCGCCGACGTTGAGGTGGTTCGCTTCGCCGTGAACTTCGGTGTTGCTCCCGACGATGCTCTCCTCGATGTTGACGCCGTCGAGGACGGCCTTCTGACCGACGATGCTGTCGTCGACGATGCTCTTCGATATCTTCGCCCCGTCGTCGACGCTGACGTACGGTCCGACGACGCTCTCTTCGATCTCGATATCGTTCCCGAGGTCCACCGGCGGGATGATGACGGCGCTGTCGATGCTCTCGGGGTCTGCCGTCTCCGTCCGCGAGAGGAGGACGCGGTTCGCTTCCAACAGCGTGTCCGGGCGGCCGCAGTCGTACCAGTCTTCGACCTCGAACGGGTAGAGCGTCCGTCCCTGTTCTATCATCCGCTGGAGGGCGTCGGTCAGTTGGTACTCGTCGCCCGCGCCCCGGACGTCGTTCTCGACGAGGTAGTCCAACGCGTCGAAGAGGGCGTCGGAGTTTTCGATGATGTACACGCCGCTTATGGCGTACTCGGAGGGCGGGTCCGACGGCTTCTCGACGAGTCGGGTGACCTCGCCGCCGTTCCGCGTCTCGACCACGCCGTAGTGTTGCGGTTCGTCGACGCGTTTGACGCCGATGCTCCCGTCCGTGGCCGGCAGTTCGTCGTGGTCCGAGAGGAAGTGGTCGAACCCGTTTTCGAACAGCATGTCGCCGAGAGCGATGAGGAGTTCGTCGCCGCGAGCCACCGACTCCGTCTGGTAGATGCTGTGACCGAGGCCCTCGGCGTTCTCCTGTTCGACGAACTCGAACTCGAAGCGGTCGCCGTACGCTCGGTTCACGTACTCGATAATCTGCTCTTTCATCGGGCCGCCGACGACGATGACCACCTCGTCGATTCGCGTCTCTCCGATGCTGTCGAGGATGTGTCCGAGTATCGGCTTTCCGGCGAGGCGTACCATCGCCTTCGGCTTCGTGTGCGTCTGCGGGTAGAGGCGAGTCCCCTGTCCTGCGGCGGGGATGATGGCCTTCATGGACGAGTGGTCCCCTCGTCGGTTGAAAAAGCCTCCGCATGTCGACCATCCGAGACGAAGCGTGACAACAACTCTTTTGTACGCTCGTCGGAACCGGAAATCTGATGGAAGTCTCGCTTGTGGTTCCTGCACACAACGAGGAAGGCAATTTACGCCGCCTCGTGGAACGCATCACGGCGGTCCTTTCCCCTCCAGATTTCGACCACGCTCTGGAAATCGTGTTAGTCGACGACAACAGCACCGACTCGACGCCGAGTCTCGTCGACGGACTCGCCGACGAGTACCCGTGCGTCACCGTCGTCCACCGGTACGAGAACGGCGGCTTCGGGAACGCGATAAAGGCAGGGCTGAAAGCGGCGTCCGGCGACGTGCTCGTCCCGTTCATGGGCGACCTCTCGGACGACCCCCGCGACGTGCCGAAGATGATCGAGGCCATCGAGGACGGCTACGACGTGGCGTACGGCTCTCGGTTCGCCGACGGGGGATCAGTCGACGGCTACCCGCCGTTGAAGCTCTTCTACAACCGCTCGTTCAACAACCTCATCCGCCTCTCGTTCGGCATCCGCGCCCGCGACGTGACGAACGCCTTCACCGCGTACCGGCGAGAGGTCATCGAGGAGATAGACGTGGACTCGCTCGACTCCGAGAGCTTCGACCTGACGGCGGAACTGCCGCTTCGGGCGCACATCCTCGGATTCCGTAGCACGGAGGTCCCCGTCTCGTGGCGGAGTCGCGACGAGGGCGTGAGCAAACTCAACGCCACGCGAAAGGGGCCGCTCTACCTGAAACGCCTCGCGCAGATGTTCGTCGTCGGGAACGCCGTCGGTCTGAAGGACCTCTTCGAGTCGGTCGTCAGCGGGAGTCTCGCGAAGGTGTTCGGCGCCGCCCTGTTCGGCGTCCTCATCCTCGTTGCGCTCTTCTCCCTGAGCGGATTCGACGGCGTCTTCGACGTGCTCTCCTCGGCGAACGGCGGATGGCTCACGGTCGCCGCCGTCGCCTACCTCCTCTCGTTCGGGTTTCGGACGTGGCGGTACCGCGTCCTCCTCAGGGCGGCAGACAGCATCGCCACCCGGGGCGGCGTGTTCCGGTCCATCACCACCGGCTGGTTCGTCAACTTCATCCTCCCCGCCCGCGCCGGCGACGCGGTCCGCGCGTTCGCGCTGAAATCGACGGAGGACGTGCCGGTGAGCGTCGGCGGCGGCCTCATCGTGGTCGAACGCGCCTTCGACATGGCCGTGCTCGGAACGGCGATGGTCGCCGTCTCGCTGCTGTTCGTCGACGTTCCGAGGGCGGGGTATCTCGCCTTCGCGGCGTTCGGCATCGCGGCCGCCCTCGTCGCCGGCCTCGTCGCCGTCTCCGTCGGCGGCGACAAACTGTCCGACCGGGTGAGCGAGCGGTTCCCCCGACTGGGATCCGGCCTCGTGAACCTCCGAGAGATGGTCGCGAAAGTGGGGACGAACCCCTTCGCGTTGGCGCTCTCAGCGTTTCTGTCCGTTCCGGTGTGGGTGCTGGAGGCGAGTACGATCTACTTTAGCGCGCGCGCGGTCGGCCTCTCGCTGACGGGCGTCGCGACGGTGACGACCGCAGTCGGCGCGTTCGTCGCGCAGGCGGTGCCCGTCACGCCCGCCGGCATCGGGACGTACGAGGCGACGATCACGGCCATCCTCTCGCTGTTCGGCGTCGAGCCCGTGGTCGCGACGAGTCTCGGCCTCCTCGATCACTTCATGCGCGTGGCGGTCATCTACGTGGTCGGCGCCATCAGCACCGTCCACATCGGATTCCGCTCGCGGGCCTACTTCCGCGACCGCTCGCGCGCCGCAGACGAGGCGACGATGTCCGCGGGAGTCTCGGAGAACAGACGATGACGCGAACAGATCGGCTGTTCGACCGACCCCTACTCGTCTTGGGGGCACTCGTTGTGGCCTTCGTCGGATTCCGTGCGTTGCTCGCCACGCAGTCGTCGTTCGGCTTCCACCACGGCTGGAACGAGGGACACTACGCGCTCATCGCGCGCGGGTTCCTCGACCATCCGCTCGTCCCTCGGTACGGGACGAACTACGTGTACAACGTTCCTCCCCTCTACCCGTATCTCGTCACGGCGCTGTTCGCCCTCTTCGGCCAATCCGACTTCCTCGCACGGGTTCCGAGCATACTGTTCGGTGCGGCGACCATCGCCGGGACGTTCTACCTCGGCCGAGTCGTGTTCGACGAACGCCGCGGTCTCATCGCGGGGGCGGTCCTCTCGCTGTTTCCGCTGTTCCAACTGTACGCCGGACGGGCGCAGACCGACATCACGTTCGTCGCGCTTTACACGTGGTCTCTGGCGTTGATCACCGAGGGGTACGTATCGGAGGACGGCGGCTACCGGTCTCTCGTCTTGGGCGGGATCACCTTCGCACTCGCGTTCGCCGCGAAACAGCCGGCAGTACTGCTCCCTCTCACCGTCGTTTTGTGGCTCCTCGTCAGGAGGCGATTCGACTACGAGGTGCTTCGAAAAACCGCCGTCCTCGTGCTATCGAGCGCGGTAGCGCTCGTTCCGCTCATCGCGTGGTTCTACGTGAACTACAGCATGTTCCCCGCCGAGTTCGTCCGTACGTGGGAACACGAACTGTTCGCGCGCACCGAACCGTTCGCCAACGTCCACCTCGTCGTCGCCATCGGCCTGTTGTTGGGGGTGACCCCCGTCCCCTTGGCCTTGGCCGGCGGGTCGCTCGTCGGATGGTGGAAGGACCGTCTACGGCGGAGTCGGTTCGACGGTTATCTCGTACTCGTCCTCTGGGTCGCGATATACGGCGCGTTCGTTCTCTACCGGACGCCTCGCGGACACCAGTACTACGTTACCGGACTGCTCCCTCCGATAGCTCTCTTGACCGCAGACGGGATACTGCGGGCCCGTCCCCTCCTTCGGCGTGTTCTCCGGTCGGTCGTCCCTCGGGACGTCGGGTATCGCCGCGCCGTCGTCGCGGCCCTCGTCCTTTCGACGGTGTGCTCGAGCGTGGTCCTGTTCGAACTCTCCGGCGAGTACTCCGCCGTCGAGGGGTCGGGCGAACGACTCGCCCCCGAAGTCTCCGCCGAGCTAGCGTCGCTTCCGTCTAACGCCACGATACTCGTCACGAACGAGTACCATCCGCCGGTTCGTTGGTACCTCCGTTCCGAAACCGATATCACTCGGGTCCGTTCGTTCCACCCCGACGATATGACCACGGAGAAACTGGACCGCATCCGGCGAAACAGTTCGGGGCCGGTGTATCTAGTCTATCCCAAACCGACGTGGGAACCGCTCCCGACCGACGACGCTTCGGTCGTCGCGGAGACGAGCGAGTACGAGTTCACGACGATGTCTCTCCCCGGGCGAGTTATCTCTACGGAGTCCAAGTTCAGATACTACCTCGAAGACAGGCAGTTAGTCGTCTATCGACTCGGTGAGGGGTAAGTCTCAGCTCAGCGCCGCGACCAACGTATCGACTCGCTCGTCGTAACTGTGGTTCTCTCGGACCTTTCTGGACATCTCCCGAAACTCCTCGCGTGTCTCGTCTCGGTTCGCCATCACACTCTCGACGTGCGTTTTCGTCTCCTCGGCGTTTTCCGTCTGGTAGGGGTACTCGAATCCGAGGACGTCTTCGACGTTCGGATGCTTCCCGAGGACGAGCGGAGTTGCGGACGCGAGCGTCTCGAAGACGCGGTTGTTGACCATCCCCCACCATTTCTGGCCTCCCTTGGTCATCCCGAGAGTGACCTCCTTCGTGTTGTACCACAGATTGAGTTGCGACGGCATCACGTAGTTCGATACCCACTCGAAGTCCTCTCGGTCCTTCACCGGATTTACGACGACTCGCTCGGATTGGGTCTCTTTGTGTCCCTTCGACCCGGCGTATCCGACGCCAGACCTTCGGACGTCCAGCGGTTCGAACGCTCGCGTGCCTAACGGGAAGTAGAGCGTATCGTACCCCAACTGTTCGGCTTCGCGCTGACACTTCTCCGAGAGACAGAGAACCACGTCCGGCCTGACCGTGACCTCGCGGTGGTAATTTTCGAGGTACTGGGCGGGTTCGTTCTCGTGACTCCCGACAGACCACCACCAGTAGAGGTTGACGTCGCCCTCGGTCGGATGGAGCGCGGGCCCCCACCCCCCCGTCGCTACGACGACGGTTCCCAGTTCGGGGTCGCCGTACTGCTGGACGTACCTGTTGAACGCGTTTCCGAACTGGCGTATTATCATGAGGTCGCCCAACCCCGAGCCGTGAATCCGGAGTTCGGTCTCCGGGGCGACGAACTCGAAGACGTTCTCCCCCGGGACGTTCTCGTGGCCGTGCCACGGAGAGAGTTCACCGAGTCGGAAACGGATCTGATTCACGTGGTCGCGCAGCGAGTCGTAGTTCGCGGATGCGAGATCCATGTTCATAGGTACCCTAAGTTACTGAGACGCTCGTCGACGTCGGTAGTCGTCTCCTCGGACGGCGCCTCGTACTCCGTCGTCGGTTCGTACTCGCCGCTATCGCTCGCCGACACCGTGACCCACGGAACGCGCCTGATAGCGGCGATAGGCGAGTTGTACGGATGCCCGAACTGTCCCCACTCGCCGAAGGCGTTCGCGTGATCGGCCGAGATGACTACGCGGTCGGCGTCGATGCTCCGTAGCAGGACCTCCACGTCGTCGAGAACGTACCGGAGGTTCTCTCGGTAGGACCTCCGTACTCGCTCCGTGGATATCTGGCCGCCTTCCAGACGGTCCCACACGGAGTCCCACTCCTCGGAGTCGTCGAACGTCTCCAGTTTGAGTTGCGAACCCAAGGGGTCCGGGAAACTCGGGAAGTGAGGTTGCATGTAGTGGACGATCAGGCGGTCGGTCGGGTTTCGGCGCCGGGTCTCGACCGCTCGGTCCGTTATCGGCCTCGCGGGCATTCCGCCCTGCTCTTCGTCCCACCCGTACCGCCAAACCTCGTCGAGTTGGCCGAAATCCCGCGAGTCGAGGTGTTTGCCGCTGTACGGATTTCCGCAGACGTACCTCGTGGCGGACATCTCCGCGGCGAACTCCTCGGAGAAGTTCTTCTCCATCCATATCCGCGAACTGCTGGCTTTCGAGTAGAAGGTCGGAACGTCGCTCGGCACGAACTCGTACTCCGAGCAGACCGCAGAGAGCGTGTCCGGACGACAGGCGTCCAGGAGGACGAGAACGTCCCAATCGCGCTCCCAGATGTACTCGCCTCTGTCCTCGTACCCGAGGCGCCTCATCGCACCCACACACGCCTCTTGAACTCCTCGATGGAGTCCTCGCCACAGACCTAGATTACGGACATCTCGGGCGGTTTTGTTCACCCACGCGTCGACGGTCATTACGCGGAGTGCGGTTCGGAGGCGTATAATACTTTAATTTGAAAATGACTGCAGAACTGTCTCTACCAACTCCGCGACGCTATTGTCGACGAATCTGAGCATCACGGCCAAAGCGAGTACGTAGGCGAGGACGCCGAGAAGTACCTTCACGCAGAGAGCCGCGAGAGCGGGGAGAGTTGGGAGGGCGTTTGCAGTCGCGAGAACGACGAGACTCATCGCCACAGATGCGCCGAACGGTATGAACGTCGGGCGGAGTAAGTCGTGTATCGTCGTCTCCAGTTCCCGCGCGACGATGAACAGGCTCCACGGAAGAACGACGAACGCGTTACCGGTTATCAGGAGTCCCGTTCCGACGATTCCCCAAGCCTCGGTTACGGGGTAGATCAGGACGGCGATGAGCGACAGTTTCACGATCTGGATCTTCGTGACCGTCTTCGGCCGCCCGACCGCGTTCAGTAGGGGACCGGACGTGTGACCGACGGAGCGCAGAAGCCCCCACCCGGCAAGGATCTGTATCACGACGATTGCCGACTGCCACTCCTCTCCGAAGGCGAGGTGGACGAACTCGGGGGCGACGAGAGCGATTCCGAACGCGGCGGGGAACGAGAACAACGACGATATCTGTACGGTCCGTTTGTACGTTTCTCGGAGGGCGTCGATATCGTTTTGCAGCTTCGAGAACGCGGGAAACATCACCGAGGTCAGTACTTGCGATATCTCCGTCGCGGGAGTGTTGGATATCTTGTACGACATCTGGTATATCGCCAGCGCCCCCGACCCGAGTAACCAACCGACGAACACGTCGTCCCCTTCTCCTATCAGAAATCCGATTAGCCCCGCCGAAAATATCCACTGTCCGTACCCGAGGAGGTGTTTCGTCTGCTGTACGTCCACGTCGAAGCGCGGGCTGTAGCTAGTGAGTTTGAACGACACTACGGCCCTCATCGCCTCTGCGGCTATCCTCCCGATCACGAACGCCCACACGGTCTGGTATCGGTACACGAGGACGATCGCGATCACGAACTCCACGACCGTTCCGCTCAGTTTGAATACGAGTTCCTTGTCGAACTCTAGATCCTTCCGTAGATAGACCACGGCGGGGTTCTGGAGTCCGACGAAAAACAGCACCAGGCCGGTGAGCCGAAGGAACTCGCTCACCCGAGGCTCTCCCCAGAGTGACGCGATGAGGGGGCCGACGGCGAACATCACACCCGCGACGAGAACGCCCCGCAGTACTCTGATCGTCCAAATCGTGTCGAAGTAATCGTCGACGTTCTCGCTCGGTTTCTGTATTATCGCTTCGTCGAACCCTAAATGCGTAAAGCGACGGAGGGCGATTATCGTGAGGATACACATACTGATCAACCCGTACTGGGAGGGCCCCAGCACTCGACCTAAGATGACGAGTTCGACGAGTACGAGCGCTCTGTCGCTTACGTTCAGCGCGGTTGCCCACAGCCCACCCTTGATTATTTGGTCGGTCAACTCGCCGGTCGGCTTCAACCTCGAAAGAATCGACGCCACCGTCCCCGGTGAGGACGTCTCCGAGTCGGGGTTTTCGCGAGACATATCAGTTCAATCTAACAATCTCTCGTAGACGGTGAGCATTCGGTCGGTCACTCTCGCGGGCGAAAACTCGTCGCGAACTCGATTTTTGTTCTGCGACCCGATAGACGCCGCATCGTCGCGGGCGTATCGTATCGCGTCCGCCATCTCTCGACTGTCGTCTACGCTGCATTTGAGTTCGTCGTCGGTGATTATCTCTGTCGGTCCGCCGATGTCGGTGACGACGACCGGTAACCCGCTCTCCATCGCCTCCAGAATCGTCCGACCGAACGGTTCGGGCCAGCGACCCGGATGTACGAACACGTCGGACGACGCGTAACTGGTTACGACTTCTTCGTAGGGTACCCGCCCTCGAAAGTCGATGCGGTCCTCCACGCCGATATCCGCCGCCAGAGTGCGGAGCGCGGACGCTTCCGGTCCCGACCCCACGATGTCGAGTCGGTACTCCTCGTCGAGGTGTCTCAGGCTCCGGACCAGGGTGTCGACACCTTTCTCTTTGATCAAACTCCCGACGTAGAGAAGCGTCACCGACCGACCGCTCCCCGGCGGTTCGTCGCGCGCCTGCGGTTCGAAGTCGGGGTCCCTCATGTTCGGGACGACTTCGTACGGGTGGTCGTCGAATCCGTTCCGTACGTACACCTCTTTCGACGCTTCGCTGAGGGTGACGAACACGTCTATCTCCTTCATGCATCGCCGCACGAGGCGACCCGTCGTCGGCATCGCAATCCGCTCGTACGCCCGACGGGACGGTTTCGGCGATACCCCGATAGCGCTCTTCGGCAACACGTCGTACGAGTTTAACGTCGCGACGGTCGGAACACCGTGAGCTTTCGAAAGATATCCCGCGAGCGGATTCAACTCGACGTTGTACGAGTGGAGGACGTCGTGCGCCGCAATTTCGTCTACGTGACGCAGTGACCGAACCGCGCCGAACGCGTTCGATAGCTCGTGGATTCCCGTCGGGACGTATCCCAGACGCTTGATTTCGACGCCGCTGCGCACCTCGCGGCCGCGTCCGTCGAAGGAGTAGACGGTGACGGGACCGACCCTGTCGGAGTCGGCCAGATGCTCCGCTAAGAGTCGGACGCTCACTTCTCCGCCGCCGTGCATCGTCGGCGGATAGCGGGGAGTCAGTATGCCGACGCTCGCGTCGGCTAAACCCTTATCCGAGGACATCCTGATAGACCCTTTCGAGCGTATCGGCGACGTCCGTCCAAGACAGTACCGGTTCGCTGAGTACGGTCCTCGCTACCGCCTCGACCACCCCGTTCGCAACTGTCTCGCGTCCCGTCTCGGAGACGCCGACGACCCCCTCCTCGGACGTCCAATCGACGAGCGCCCCCGACTCTCGCACCACGCACGGCGTCCCGGCGGCCAACGCCTCAGCGACGGTCATCCCGTACGCTTCGAACTCGCTCAGGGTCAGGTACGCCTCGGCGCCGGCGTAGAGGCCGGGCAACTCCTCGCCGTCTACGTACCCGAGGAACTCGACGCGCCCCGCCACGCCCTCCTCGCGGGCGGTTCGCGCCAGCTCCTCGCGGTAGGGACCGCTCCCGGCGACCAACAGGTCGTACTCCGGGAGTTCGGTCAACGCCCGAATCGCGTGCTGGACGCCCTTGTACTCCTCTAACCGCCCGACGGTCAGGAGGTACGGCCGGTCCCGGACGACCGGGTCGGCGTCCGCGAACCGGTCTACGTCGAGTCCGTTCGGAATCACCGTGGCGTCGACGCCGAAGTCGTCGGCCAACCGCTCTCGCTCCCAGTCGCTGACGGCGACGACGGCGTCTGCGCGTCGGACGGCCCGCCGACCGAGTGGTCGGTACAGCGAGAGCAACCGGTCTCTGAGGGAGTCCGCGCTCCCGCCGTGGTAGTGCGGCGTGACGACGAACCGTCGGTCGCCGACCCCGAGTGCGGCGAAGAAGAGGGGAAACGAGTGGTAGTTGTGCGCGTGGACGACGTCCGCGTCGCTCCGTCGAACGGCGGCGGTCACCTGCGGGCAGACGTGCATCGCGCCGCCGGGGGCGACGCTCCGGTACCGCCGCACCCTGACGCCGTTGCGTCGTTCCCGCCGGAAGCCGCCGTCTCCGGCGTCCGCGGTGACGACCGTCACGTCGTGGCCGCGTTCGACCAGTCGCTCGGAGATCTCCCGAACGTGCGTCTCGACGCCGCCCGACTGGGGCGGGTACCGCGGCGTCACCTGTAGCACCTTCATTCGTACACGTCTCGGAGTTCCTCGTCGACGTCCCAGATGGCGGACCCCTCGCCCCGCAGCAGTTTCACCGCGGCGAAGAACAGCGACACCTGCGTGTCGAACACGGCGTAGAGGGGTTGCAGGCTCCCCAACCGGTCCCGAGAGCCGAGGAGGGTGAACGCCCCGAGTGCGGACGGGACGGCGAGGCCGAACGGCCCCGCGACGAGGAGGCCCGCGAGGGTCGTCGCCGTCACCGCACCGGCGAGCAACCACGGCGAGACGACCATGAACCACCAGTTGAAGGGGAGGACGACTCCGCCGTAGAGGCCGTGCCGTCCGATCGCGTCGCGGTGTTGGACCAACAGCCGAATCAGCCCCATCGCCCGGCGGTCCTTCTGCGTCCGTCGCTTCCCGAACTCGGAGTGAGACGCCTCCATGTAGCGAACGTCGGGGTCGAAGACGACGCGCTTGCCGTTGCGCCGAATCTTCAGGGCGAGTTCGGTGTCGTCGGCGATGGAGTTCGGGTCGATGGGGACGATTTCGTCGTTCTCGAACGCGGAGAACGGCCCGTGGAAGATGAGCGTCGAGTCGATGTGGCTTTCGAGCGTCTGAATCATCGCTTGGACGCCGCGGTACCCCTCTTCGACTTCGCTCCCGCCGAGAACCTCGACGTTGCGCCCGGTGACCGCGCCCACGTCGGGATCCGCGAGATTCGCGGCGGCCTCGCGGAGGGCGTCGGCGGCGACTTTCGAGTCGCAGTCCGTCTTTACGACCATCTCCTTTTCCGCGGCGGCGTAGGCGTCGTTGAGTGCCGGCGCGAGTCCCCGCCGTTCGTCCTCTTCGAGGAGGGTCAGCGTCGGGTGTTCGCGTTCGGCGAAGAAGTTCCGGACGATGTCGCGCGTGTCGTCGTCGCTGGAGTCGACGACGACGACTTCGACTTTCTCCATGGGGTAGTCCAGCGAGACGATGTCTCGGAGTTTGTTCTCGATGATGCGCTCCTCGTTGTACGTCGGGAGGACGACGCTGACCGTCGGTTCGGCCCGTTCCTTCTTCGCGGGCGACCCCGTCGGGTTCCACACCTTGTACAGCAGAAGATACAGCACGTAAGGTAACCCCGTCAGCGACAGTAACCCCGCGACTGCCGCGCCGAGGCGGCGGACGAACGTTCGCATACCCGTCCTTCAGCCACCGAGATAAAAATCCCCGCGGTCTGAACCGCCGTCCGCACTCGTCGCGAGTGGGCCCGCTCTCGGTGAGGACGCCGCCGTTACTCCGCTTCGCCCTCGACGTTCGCTTTCTCCGCCTCCCCGCGTTCTTCCTGCAACCGACGCTCCGCCTCGTCTCGGTCCTCCGGGTAGCCGACGTCGATACGCCACCCTTCGAGGCGCAACGCGTCGATGGTGCGTCCGCTCTCTATCAACAGGTCCACGGCGTCGGATATCTCGTACTCGCCGCGGTTCGACGGTTGCACGAGGCGACACGCGTGGAATATCGCCGGGGAGAAGGTGTAGAACCCCGTCATGACGAGGTTCGACGGCGGGTCATCGGGCTTCTCGACCACGTCGGTTATCTCGCCGTACTTGTTGGTGTCGCAGACGCCGTACCGACTCGCTTCCTCCCACGGCACCTCCTCGACGAGGAAGGCGGCGTCGGCGCGGTCCTCGCGTTGGCGTCGGACGACGTCGCGCAGGTTCGCTTGGAAGACGTTGTCCCCGAGCATCAGCATGAAGTCGTCGTCTATCTGGTCTTCGACGGTCAAAAGCGCGTGCGCGAGCCCCTTCTGTTCGCGTTGGTGGGTGTACGTTATCGGGATGCCCTCGTACTCGTCGCCGTAGTGGCTGATGATCTGCTCTTTCTGGTACCCGACCACGAGGACGAACTCCTCGGCACCGAGGTCCCGGAGTTGGTCGAGACAGTGGGTGATGATCGGTTCGCCGTCGATTTCGACCATCCCCTTCGGTTTGTCGTCCGTGAGCGGTCGGAGTCGAGTTCCTTTGCCCGCCGCGAGAACAACCGCTTGCATGCCTCGCTTTTCTCCGCCTGTGAGTATATACCCCACGCGGAGACGCACGCGCTGTGTCGAGACGCATCTGCTGCGCCGTCGACCGAACGCCGCCGACAGAGACAGCAATCCTTTTAGATACCCCACGAAGAAATGCGGCCAATGCCCCCGCTCGACTCCGTCTGCGTTCTCATCCCGACCTACAACGAGGCCGAGACCATCGGTCGCGTCGTGGACGACTTCCGCCGCGAGGGCTTCGATAACATCCTCGTCATCGACGGCGGGTCCGAAGACGGCACCGTAGACGTCGCGGAGGAACGCGGCGCGCGGGTCGCCATGCAGTCGGGGTCGGGGAAGGGACAGGCCATCCGCGAGGCCGTCGAGTACCACATCGACGCGCCGTACATCCTGATGCTCGACGGCGACGCGACGTACCGCGCGGAGGACGCACAGGCGATGCTCGAACCCTTAGACGAGGGGTACGAACACGTCATCGGCGACCGGTTCGCCGACATGCGCGATGGGGCGATGACGAAGTTCAACCAGATAGGCAACGGCATCGTCAACGACGCCTTCGCGGCCATCCACGGCCAGAACTTCGAGGACATCCTCTCGGGCTACCGCGCGTTCACGCGCGAATCGTTCTCGCGGATGACCCTCACGGCGGACGGGTTCGGCGTCGAGACGGAGATGGCCGTCGAGTGCGTCAAGCGGAACATCGAGACGGCCGTCGTCCCCATCACGTACCTCCCCCGTCCCTCCGGGTCGGACACGAACTTACGGCCCATCCGCGACGGCGGCATCATCTTTCTGGAACTGTACCGCCGCGCGAAGACGAACAACCCGCTGTTTTACTTCGGGAGCGTCGGCGGCGTCTCCACCCTCGCGGGCGTCGCACTCGCGGCGTACGTCGGCGTCGAGTGGGTCACCCGCGGCATCTCCCACGAGGTCATCGCCGTCGTCGCGGCGTTCGGCATCCTGTTCGGCGTCCAACTTCTGATGTTCGGCGTCCTCTCGGACCTCATCCTGACGCTGCACCGCGACACGCTCCGGAAGATAGACGACGAGTTCGAGTCGGCCGACGCCGGCGAGGCGGCGGACGCCGGTGAGACGGCGGCCCCCGCCGAGGACGCCCCCTCCCCCGACGGGGAGACGGTCGAACGGACCAACCGGCGGTGAAGCGGGGACGCGTTCGCGTTCGAGACGCGACGGACGGCGCGGGAGAACGGACGGCTTAGAACGGCAGGAGGCTCCGCAGTTGCTGTAAGAATCCGCCGGACGCCGAGGAGCGGTACTCCTCGAACACCGGGTGAAGTTGGTTCAGCAGTTCCGTCTCGGTGTCGAACTCCGAGGACGGGACCGACGAGAGCGCTTCCTCGATTGCGACGCCGTTGCCCGCGGCGTCGTACGGTATCTTCGCGTTGTCGAGGGCGCGGACCACTTCGTCGTCGGTGGCCGGGAACTGAAGCTCGGCTTCGGACAGTCGAGCGTCGAGCGCCGCGATGCCGAACTCGAGCGTGTCCGGTTCGTCCCCTCCCTGCTGTGGTGGTCTGACCGCCATTACGGTCCGGTACGTGTTCATCGTTGGAAAAACCCCCGACTGACGCGCTGGCGGGCCAGACGCCGAAAATCCGCCCTCGGCGTCGCCGTCCGACCCCCCTCGCGGTCGTCCGATTCCGCCCCGTCGAATCGCTCCCCCGTCGCCGTCGGCGGCCCTCGGAGGCGAGCGCATGCATTATACTTACACGGAACGTCGTCACCGACGAGAACGACGATGACGGACTACACCACAGTGTCCATTCCGAAGGACCTCGCGGACCGCGTCGAAGAGACCATCGAGGGGACGAGTTTCTCCAGCACGAGCGACCTCGTGCGGTTCCTCCTGCGGAGTATCGTCATCCAACACCAGAAGGAGGGACAGCTCACGGAGGCGCAGTTCGAGGAGATAACGGACCAACTCTCCGATCTGGGGTATCTCGACAGGTAAGGGGCGGTTACTCGGAGGCGAGCGACTCGTTCGGCGGGTGGGCGTCCACGACGTCGAGTCCGAACTCGCGTCCGCTCCGGTCGAACGCCTTGACCGACTCGTCGTCCCACGGCGGGACGGCGACGATGACGGCCGCGGCGAAGTCGTCCTCCCGCGTCGGTCGGGGCGGCCCCTGCGGGTGGGAGACGAATCTCGCGCGTCCGCTCCCGGCGGGCGTCCCGAGGTTCACGCCGAAGACGGCGTTGACGGAACTGCCGGCCTCGGGGAGGTAGAACGTCGTCAGTACGGGCGTTTCGGGTTCTAATCCGACGTCTCCGTCGAAGTCGCCGGCGGGCGTCGCCGCGAGGACGACGCTGACTCGCTCGGGTTCGCTCTCCTCGGCCATGTCGAGGAGCACGTCGAGCAAGCCGCGAGTGATGTGGACCACGACCGAACTACGGGAGGAGCGGATAAAAGCGTAGTCGAATTCGAGGCCGCTCGGCCGCTCTCGCGCGGCGATGACGTGGCGTCGGGATCAGGAGACCATCTCTCTGAGCACGCGGCCGTACGCGCCCGGCATGTTCCGCCGCGCGTCGTCCAACGCCCGTTCGAGTGCGCGGCCCGCCCCGGCGAGTACGCCCTCGCCGTGGCCGACGAGGACCCGTTCGGGGTCGTACCCCGAGAGGTTCGCCCGCGGCGGGAACGGTCGGCGCATCGGGTGGACGCCCAGCGTCTCGCCCGGCGCGCGGAAGAACGACGCGGTGCCCACCGACTCGGGGACGACCATCGTCCCGTCCGACCGGCGGACGAACCCCGCCTCCTGCCACGGCGGAAGCGAGGAATCGACGACGACGAACGACTCGAACCCCGAGTCGCCGAGGCGGCGGCCGAACCGTTCGACGGGCGCGTCGATCTCGTCTGCGACGCCCGCCATCCAGTCGGGGACGTACACCGAGACGCCGTGGCGGGTCGCTATCTCCGCGGCGTCGCGCTTGTGCCGGTCGAGTCCGACGACGACGCCCGCGACGTCCCCGAACTCGGCCAGTAACTCGTCTAACTCCGGCGTGTCTACCGGGTCGAACACCCAGACGCCCCCGTCGTCACCGACGACGGCGTGACTGGCCCGTTGCATCTCCTCGTCCGGGTACGCTATCCACCCGACCCCGCCGTCCCAGCGGTCGATTTCGCGGTACTCCGTCGAACCGCTCCCCTTCATCGGCATGCCCGAACAGAGGGCCGGAACGCGCTTAAACCCTCCCGCCGTGACACGTCCGCCGAGCGACGGTTCTCGCGGTCCGAGAGGGCCTCGCGGGTCGGAGGGATATATTTCGGGCCGGCGCGCGTAGGGCCGCCATGCTCACTCGCCTCTGCCGCCTCGCACTCGAAGTGAAGTACGTCGGGTCCGCCCGCGAGTTCTACGAGACTCGACTCGGGTTGGTCCCCGCAGACGAGTCAGACACGGAAGTCGCATACGACGTGGGAGAGACGACGCTGGTCCTCCGGCGACCGACCGCCGTCCCCCGCGGCGGTATCCACACCCACTACGCGTTCTCCACCACCCGGGAGGCGTACGAGGGGTGGGTCGAACGGTTCTCGGAGTTAGACCCCGTAGAGTTCTCCTTCGGGTCGTCGCGGTCGGTGTACGTCTACGACCCCGACGGGAACTGCGTCGAAGTCGGCGGCACGGAGTCGGCCGACTCGGCGGACGCGGGCGGGGCCGTCGGCCCGGACGGCGCCGGCCCACTCACCGGCATCTTCGAGGTGGTGTTGGAGGTGGCCGACGTAGACCGCGCCGAGGAACGCTACCGGGCTCTCGGCTTCGAAGTCGTAGACGAGGGCGCAGAGAGGCGGCGGGTGCGCCTCTCCGGACCGGTCGATATCGAACTGTGGGAACCGCAGTTGGGAATCGCCGACGCGCGCGGGGGCGTCCACGTCGATCTGACGTTCGCCGCGGCGGACGCCCGCGAGGCGGTCGACGCGGGCGCGCCGTGGGCCGACGGTCCGGAAGACGTAGACGGCGGCCTGCGCGTCCGCGACGCCAACGGCCACGTCCTGACGTTCAGAGACGGTCGGTGTTGATGTTCGTCCCCGGCGGCGTGACGACGAGGAAGTTCCGGAAGTGCATCAGGTTGCCGCCCATATCCTTGATTTCGCGCGCGAACCCCGTCGCCAGTTCGTTCAGGTCCCCCTCGATGGCGAGAAACAGGACGTTCCCGTTCTCGACGCTCCGTATCCACTCGTCGGGGTCGGTCGTTCCGTCGAGGGCCGCTAACACCACGTCCCCCTCTACGTCCTCCTCGTCGAGATGCTCCTCGGCGGAGGCGAGATTGAGTTTGAAGTCGCCCATATCGGTTCGGATTGGAGACCAACACGAAAAGCGTTCGGTCGTCTCGACGGTCTCCTGACTGGGAACTGACGGGACCCGGACCGGTCGCGTCGCCCCCTCGGGCCGGCGCGTGCGGCGGCGTCGCCCCCGGAGGGACCCCGATTTCGGTCCCCGGACGCTCCACGTTCGTCCACATCGGACCGCGCGCGAGGACGCCGAGAGATAGTTTCTCAAATTTCGCGTCGGAATTTACCGACCATTCGGAAATCCGACCGGTTCGGCCGCCGTCGGAATATAAGGTGATACCAACACCTTGGATTCACCAATCCCGTTTACGTCGTGCGATTAGCTCCATCGAGGCGGATGTACCGAGGGAGCGAGTACCAGCCGTGTCACTGTCTCACGGAAACGCTTATATACCGCTGTAGGTACGGGACTGATACAATGTCTCACGACAAGGAGGCTTCGTCGGATTCCCCGGCGGGTCGAGTTCTTCCAGGGCACACTAGCCCAAATTACTGAACCCGAAATTCAGAACGTACGGATTTTCGACACCACGCTGCGCGACGGCGAGCAGTCGCCACGCACCTCGTTCAGTTACGAGGAGAAGCGGGACATCGCGGCCACCCTCGACGAGATGGGGACGCACGTCATCGAGGCGGGCTTCCCGGTCAACTCGGACGCCGAGTTCGAGGCCGTGAGCGACATCGCCGCCGCCACCGACACGACCGTTTGCGGTCTGGCGCGCGTCGTCGACAAGGACGTGGAGGCCGCCCTCGATTCGGGGGTGGAGATGGTCCACGTCTTCGTCAGCACCAGCGACGTGCAACTGGCGGACTCGATGCACGCCTCGAAGGAGGAGGCCGTCGAGCGCGCAGTCGCCAGTGTCGAGCGTGCGAAGGAAGCCGGCGTCGAAGTCATGTTCTCGCCGATGGACGCCACGCGAACGGACGTGGAGTTCCTCGCCGAGATACTGGAGGCGACGGACGACGCCGGGACTGACTGGGTCAACATCCCGGACACGTGCGGCGTCGCGACGCCGACGCGCTTCGCGGACCTGATTCGGACGGTCCGAGAGCACACGTCGGCGAAGATAGACGTCCACGCCCACGACGACTTCGGGCTGGCCACCGCCAACGCGATGGCCGGCTTCGAGGCGGGCGCCTCGCAGGCGCAGGTGTCCGTCAACGGCATCGGCGAACGCGCCGGCAACGCCGCCTACGAGGAAGTCGTCATGGCCGCGGAGTCTTTGTACGACGTGGACAGCGGCATCGACACCACGCGCATCACGGAACTCTCTCGCATGGTCGAGGAGGCCAGCGACATCCCGGTGCCGGCGAACAAGCCGGTCGTCGGGCGCAACGCCTTCTCCCACGAGAGCGGTATCCACGCCGCGGGCGTCATCGAGAACTCGGACACGTTCGAGCCGGGCGTGATGACTCCCGAGATGGTGGGCGCATCGCGCGAGTTCGTCCTCGGCAAGCACACCGGCGCACACTCCGTCCGCAAGCGACTGGAGGACTCCGGCTTCGTCCCGACGGACGACGAAGTCCGCGAGGTGACGCGTCTGGTCAAAGACTACGGCGCGGAGAAAGAGCGCGTGACGGTGGACGTGCTCACACGATTCGCCCGCGAGGTGGGCGTCGAGCGCGACGACGAAGAGGAGGAGGTTCGCGCCTGATGCCGCGCGCCCCGTTCGCTCACGTCCGTGAGCCGCGGGTGCGCGACGGCCGGGCCGTCCCCTGCAATCGTTGCGCCGCGCGAAACGTTGATATGCGACCGGACGAATCGAATCAGTACGATGCGACAGCAGGCCGTACTCGGTTCGTCCGCCCCCGCCGCCCAGTCCGTAGTGGCGGCGACGGACGACGTGGCCGCTGTCCGGTCGCTCATTATTGTAGGGGCTGCCTAGCCCCTCACCTCACTTCTATCGACGGACTGCGCACCGCGTTCACAACACCCGACAACCACGAGTACCCAGTAATGGAGCACCAGCAACCCCACGCACGCGACCGACGGCGGACGTATCGACGACCGACCAGCCACTCCCGACGGGAGGCCGCGACATGAGCGAACACGCACCCCCCTCGCAGGACGACGACGACGCTGCGTCCGGGGAAGCGGCCGACCGAACGCCGGTCACCACCGGCGCGTCCTCCGTCGTCCGCGCCCTCGAAAACGTCGGCATCGAAGCCGCCTTCGGCGTCCAAGGCGGGGCCATCATGCCAGTCTACGACGCCCTCTACAGTTCCGACATCCGGCACGTGACGATGGCCCACGAGCAGGGTGCCGCCCACGCCGCCGACGCCTACGGCGTCGTCCGCGGCGAACCCGGCCTCTGTCTGGCAACGTCCGGTCCGGGCGCGACGAACCTCGTCACCGGCATCGCCGACGCCAACATGGACTCCGACGCGATGCTAGCCCTGACGGGGCAGGTTCCCTCGGACATGGTCGGGTCGGACGCGTTCCAAGAGACCGACACCACGGGCGTCACCGCACCGATAACGAAGCACAACTACTTCGCGGGCGACGCCGACAGCGTCGGCGACACCGTCGGCGAGGCGTTCGCCCTCGCCGGGCAGGGCCGTCCGGGTCCGACCCTCGTCGACCTGCCGAAGGACGTGACCCTCGGCGAGACGGACCGCGAACCCGGCCCGGCGGAGACGCCGGAGACGACGGCGCCTCAGATGGAGGCCGACCCCGACGACGTGGAGACGGCCGCGAAGGCCATCGAGGCCGCCGAGAAGCCGGTGCTCCTGTTCGGCGGCGGCGTCATCAAGGGCGACGCCTCCGAGGAGGCCCGGTCGTTCGCAATCGACCGCGGCATCCCCGTGGTGACGACGATGCCCGGCATCGGGTCGTTCCCCGAGGACCACGACCTCTGTCTGTCGTGGGCCGGGATGCACGGCACCGGCTACGCGAACATGGCCATCACGCACACCGACCTGCTGATCGCGGTCGGGACGCGCTTCGACGACCGCCTCACCGGCGGCATCGACACGTTCGCGCCGGAGGCGGAGGTCGTCCACGTCGACATCGACCCCGCCGAGATATCGAAGAACATCCACGCGGACTACCCCCTCGTGGGCGACGCGGGCCGCGTCATAGAGCAGATAGACGACGCGATGGAGCGCAGTCCGGACATCGCGGAGTGGCGCGACCAGTGTCGGACGTGGAAGTCCGAGTACCCGATGGACTACGCGACGCCCGAGGACGAACCGGTGAAACCGCAGTTCGTCGTCGAGTGCCTCGACGAGGCCACAGACGACGACACCGTCGTCACGACGGGCGTCGGCCAACACCAGATGTGGGCCGCGCAGTACTGGACGTTCACGGAGCCCCGGACGTGGGTCTCCTCGCACGGCCTCGGGACGATGGGCTACGGCCTCCCGGCCGCAATCGGCGCACGACTCGCGGCGGACGACGACCGAGACGTCGTCTGCATCGACGGCGACGGGTCGTTCCTGATGACGATTCAGGAACTGTCCGTCGCGGTCCGCGAGGAACTCGACATCACCGTCGCCGTCCTCAACAACGAGTACATCGGGATGGTCCGCCAGTGGCAGGACGCCTTCTTCGAGCGTCGCCGCATGGCGGCCGACTACGGCTGGTGCCCCGAGTTCGACAAACTCGCGGAAGCGTTCGGCGCGCGCGGGTTCCGCGTGGACGAGTACGACGAAGTCGCAGAGACCATCGAGGCCGCACTCGACTACGACGGCCCGTCGGTCGTCGACTTCCACATCGACCCCGCGGAGAACGTCTACCCGATGGTCGCCTCGGGCGCACCGAACGGAAAGTTCGCTCTGACGGAGGACCAACTATGAGTTCGGAAGACGCTGACTCGGACGACTCCCCCCCGAAGCACGGGCTGAAAGGACCCGCGCCGGAGGAACGACCGCACCCGGACGGGCGGCGCAACTCCCAAGGAATCCGCATCGACCCGGAAGTCGAGGCGGAACACGACCCCCGTCGGGCGGTCATCTCGGCGTTGGTCGAGAACGAACCGGGCGTGCTGTCGCGCATCGCGGGACTCGTCTCGCGGCGGCAGTTCAACATCGAGAGCCTCACCGTCGGCCCGACGACGGTCGACGGTCACGCCCGAATCACGATGGTCGTCGAGGAGCCCGACCCGGGCATCGACCAGATAAAGAAACAGCTCTCGAAGCTGAAGCCGGTCATCAACGCCGGCGAACTCGACGACGACGCCGTGCGCACGGAACTCGTCCTCCTGAAAGTCGAGGGCGACGAACCCGACAAGGTGCACGCCGTCACCGAGATGTACGAGGGCAAGACGCTCGACGCCGGGCCGCGGACCATCACGGTCCAACTCACCGGCGACGAGCAGAAGATAGACGACGCCATCGACGCGTTCCGCCAGTTCGGCATCATTGAGATAGCCCGGACGGGCCAGACGGCGCTTGCGCGCGGCGACCAAGCGACAGTCCCCGGAGAGA
Source organism: Halopelagius longus (assembly GCF_900100875.1). Classification (NCBI taxonomy): domain Archaea; kingdom Methanobacteriati; phylum Methanobacteriota; class Halobacteria; order Halobacteriales; family Haloferacaceae; genus Halopelagius; species Halopelagius longus. Next base: position 240,757 of record NZ_FNKQ01000002.1, read on the forward strand.
AACCCGCGACCTCCGGCGAACCGACCAAACCGACCCATACACACAAATGACGGAACTCAACACGAAGGTATACTACGACGACGACGCGGACCGCTCGCAGATCGACGACAAGACCGTGGCCATCCTCGGCTACGGCAGTCAGGGCCACGCCCACGCGCAGAACCTCGCCGAGAGCGGGGTCGACGTGGTCGTCGGCCTGCGAGAGGGCTCTTCCTCTCGCTCCGCCGCCGAAGCGGACGGTCTCCGCGTGAAGACGCCCGTCGAGGCGGCCGCCGAAGGCGACATCGTCTCCGTTCTCGTCCCCGACACCGTCCAGCCGGCGGTGTTCGAGCAGATTCGGGACAGCTTAGACGAGGGCGACACGCTCCAGTTCGCCCACGGGTTCAACATCCACTACAACCAGATTCAGCCCCCCGAGGACGTGGACGTGACGATGGTCGCCCCGAAGTCGCCGGGGCACCTCGTCCGCCGCAACTACGAGAACGACGAGGGGACGCCCGGCCTCATCGCCGTCTATCAGGACGTGACGGGCGACGCAAAGGAGGAGGCGCTGGCGTACTCGCACGCCATCGGCTGCACCCGCGCGGGCGTCATCGAGACGACGTTCCAAGAGGAAGTCGAGACCGACCTCTTCGGCGAACAGGTCGTCCTCTGCGGCGGCGTCACCTCGCTGGTGAAGCAGGGCTACGAGACGCTCGTGGACGCGGGCTACTCCCCCGAGATGGCCTACTTCGAGTGCCTGAACGAGCTCAAACTCATCGTGGACCTGATGTACGAGGGCGGACTCGAGGAGATGTGGAACTCCGTCTCCGACACCGCAGAGTACGGCGGTCTCACGCGCGGTGACCGCGTCGTGGACGACCACGCCCGCGAGAACATGGAGGAGATTCTCGAAGAGGTCCAGAACGGCACGTTCGCCCGCGAGTGGATCGCGGAGAATCAGGCGGGCCGTCCCTCCTACACCCAACTGAAGGACGCAGAAGAGAACCACCACATCGAGGACGTCGGTCGGCCCCTGCGAGACCTGTTCGCGTGGTCCGACGACGAAGAAGAAGAGACGGCGGAAGCGCCCGCGGACGACTGAACACGACGATGACAGACCGAAAACCGATGAAGGAGATAAGCCACGCGCACCCGGAGACGGGCGAGACGTTCGGCTACGACGTGTACCGGCGCGGGCCGGCCGTCGCCGACGGTGGCGAGAACCGAGACGACGCGGCGGACGAGATGTCCGACGTGGACCACACCCCCCGCGACGGCGAGGGGGCGAACGAGGTATGGAAGCGCGGCGACGGTGATGTAGATGAGTGAGGGAACGCTGTACGACAAAGTGTGGGAGGAACACACCGTCTCCGAACTGCCGACCGGCCAGACGCAACTGTTCGTCGGCCTCCACCTCATCCACGAGGTGACGAGTCCGCAGGCGTTCGGCATGCTGCAGGAACGCGACTTAGAGGTCGCGTACCCGGAACTCACCCACGCCACCGTCGACCACATCGTCCCGACGGCGGACCAATCGCGGCCGTTCCGCGACGACGCCGCCGAGGAGATGATGTCCGAACTCGAACAGAACGTCCGCGACGCGGGCATCGACTTCTCCGACCCCACGTCGGGCGAACAGGGCATCGTCCACGTCATCGGGCCCGAACAGGGACTCACCCAACCCGGCAAGACCATCGTCTGCGGCGACTCCCACACCTCGACGCACGGCGCGTTCGGCGCACTCGCGTTCGGTATCGGGACGAGCCAGATTCGCGACGTGCTGGCGACCCAGACCGTCGCGATGGAGAAGAAGGACGTCCGGAAGATAGAGGTCACCGGCGAACTCGGCGACGGCGTCGAGGCGAAGGACGTCATCCTCGAAGTCATCCGCCGTCTCGGGACCGAAGGCGGCGTCGGCTACGTGTACGAGTACGCCGGCGAGGCCATCGAGAACCTGGACATGGAGGGTCGGATGAGCATCTGTAACATGTCCATCGAGGGCGGCGCTCGCGCGGGGTACGTCAACCCCGACGAGACCACCTACGAGTGGCTGAAGGAGACCGACTACTTCCGGGAGAACCCCGAGAAGTTCGACGAACTGAAGCCCTACTGGGAGTCCATCCGCTCGGACGACGACGCCGTCTACGACGACGTGGTCACCATCGACGGCTCCGAACTCGAACCCGTCGTCACGTGGGGGACGACCCCCGGGCAGGGCATCGGCATCACCGACCCGATTCCGGCCCCGGAGGACCTCCCCGAGGACAAGCAGGACACCGCGCGACGCGCCCAAGAGCACATGCGCGTCGAACCGGGCGACACGATGGAGGGCTACCAGATAGACGTGGCCTTCCTCGGGTCGTGCACGAACGCTCGCCTCCCCGACCTGCGCCGCGCGGCGCGGGTCGTCGAGGGGCGGCAGGTCCACGAGGACGTCCGCGCGATGGTCGTCCCCGGCAGTCAACGCGTGAAGGCCGCCGCCGAGGAGGAAGGATTAGACGAGATATTCAAGGAGGCCGGCTTCGAGTGGCGCGAGGCCGGATGCTCGATGTGTCTCGGCATGAACGAGGACCAACTGGAGGGCGACGAGGCGTGCGCCTCCTCCTCGAACCGCAACTTCATCGGCCGGCAGGGGTCGAAAGACGGCCGCACCGTGCTGATGAACCCCCGGATGGTCGCCGCCGCGGCCATCGAAGGGAAAGTGACTGACGTGCGCGACCTGAAGGAGGTGACCACCGTATGACCGACGAGATACCCGAAATCGACTCCGTCTCGGGGTCGGGCGTCCCCGTCCGCGGGAACGACATCGACACCGACCAGATAATCCCGGCGCGGTTCATGAAGGTGGTCACGTTCGACGGCCTCGGCGAGTTCGCGTTCTTCGACCAGCGATTCGACGAGAACGACGACCAGAAAGACCACCCGTTCAACGAACAGCAGTTCCAAGACGCTTCGGTGATGGTCGTCAACGCCAACTTCGGCTGCGGGTCTTCCCGCGAACACGCCCCCCAAGCGCTGATGCGGTGGGGCATCGACGCCATCGTCGGCGAGTCGTTCGCCGAAATCTTCGCGGGCAACTGCCTCGCACTCGGCATCCCGACGGTCACTGCCGACCACGAGACTATCTCCGAACTCCAAGAGTGGGTCGAGGAACACCCCGACGAGGAGATAGACGTCGACGTGGAGAACGAGACGGTCACCTACGGCGAGACGACCGTCGAGGCGACGGTGGACGACGCACAGCGACGCGCCCTCACCGAGGGCGTCTGGGACACGACGGCGCTGATGAAGTCCAACGCCGACGCGGTCGCACAGAAGGCCGCTTCCCTCCCATACGTCGATGACTGAGGAGATAGTCGTCGTCCCCGGCGACGGCATCGGCAAGGAAGTCGTCCCGGCGGCGGTGTCCGTCCTCGAAGCGGTCGGCGACTTCGAGTTCGTCGAGGCCGAGGCCGGCGACGCCGTGAAGGAGGAGACGGGCGAGGCACTCCCCGAGGAGACGTACGAGTTGGCCGCCTCCGCCGACGCCACCCTGTTCGGCGCGGCGGGCGAGACGGCCGCCGACGTCATCCTACCCCTCCGCACCGCGGTGGACTCGTTCGTCAACGTCCGCCCGGCGAAGGCGTACCCCGGCGTGGACGCCCTTCGCCCGGAGACGGACCTCGTGTTCCTTCGAGAGAACACCGAGGGCGTCTACTCGGGCCACGAGGACCGACTCTCCGAGGACCTCTCGACGCTGACGCGCGTCGTGACCACCTCCGCCTCGGAGCGACTCGCCGAGTTCGCCTGCGACTACGTCGAGGACCGCGAGTACGACGGGTTCTCCGTCGCGCACAAGGCGAACGTGATGCGGGAGACGGACGGTCGCTTCCGCGACGCCGTCGTCTCCGTCGCGGAGGACCGCGGCGTCGAGACGGACGAGGTGCTGATGGACGCGTTCGCCACCCGCGTCTGTCTCGACCCGACGCAGTTCGACGTGGTCGTCTGCCCGAACCTCGCGGGCGACGTGCTCTCGGACCTCGCCGCCGGTCTGGTCGGGGGCCTCGGCCTCCTGCCGTCGGCGAACATCGGGCCCGAACGCGCCCTCTTCGAACCCGTCCACGGCACCGCGCCCGACATCGCGGGCGAGGGCGTCGCGAACCCCTCTGCGACCATCGTCTCCGCCGCGATGCTCCTCGAGTACCTCGGCTACGACGAGGAGGGCGAGCAGGTTCGCGACGCAGTCGAGGGCGTCCTCGCCGACGGGCCGCGCACGCCCGACTTAGGCGGCGACGCCTCCACGGAGGACGTGACGAACGCCGTCCTCGAACGACTCGACTGACCGCCGAGCGCGGTTTTCGTTTCTGTCTCCGTTCGTTTCTCGGTCGGACGCTCGGATACGTCCGTTCCCGGCCGCAGCGTCCGCGTAGTGCAGACCGCACCACGTCGGAGCGGTGTGTTCGTTCGTATTCGGTTTTCGCACGAATCGAACAGAGACGGGCGATTCCCGAACACAAACAATTAACAACGAACGGCGGTAATCCGCGTACACGACCGACGCCCATGTTACCCGCAGAGCGAAAACGGCGAATCGTGGAGCTCGTTTCGGCGGACGACGGACGGTCCGTCGAAGGCCTCTCGGAGGAACTCGACTACTCGAAGGCGACTATCAGGCGCGACCTTCGGGAGTTAGAGGACCGCGGCCTCATCGAACGGTCCCACGGAGGCGCAGTCCCCGTCACCACCGTCGGACGCGAACAGACCTACGGACAGAAGGAGGTACAGAACCTCGACGGGAAGCGAGCGATAGCAGACAGAGCGGTCTCGGAGATTTCGGACGGACAGGTCGTCTTCTTCGACTCCGGGACGACGACGATGCAGGTAGCCCGGAAGGCCCCGAAGGACGGGTCCATCCTCGCGGTGACGAACTCGCCGCGTCTGGCCGTCGAACTCGGCAAGGAGGACAACGACGTGAAGCTGACCGGCGGCACCCTCCGCCGCCGGACGCGCGCCCTCGTCGGGCCGACGGCGGAGTCGTTCATGGAGCGAACGAACTTCGACCTCCTGTTTCTCGGCACGAACGCCATCGACCCCGACGGCGGCCTGACGACGCCGAACGAGGACGAGGCGCGGATGAAGCAGTTGATGGTCGAGAAGGCCTCGCGCGTCGTCCTCGTCGCGGACACGACGAAGGTCGGAAAGCGGAGTTTCGTCCAGTTCGCGGACCTGTCGGACGTCGACCTGTTCATCACCGACGGTGACCTCCCGACGAGAGAGCGCGACGCGTTCGAAAACGAGGGAATGACGGTCCGCGAGGTGACTCCGGAGTGACCGACGACGTGCTGACGGTCACGATGAACCCCGCGGTGGACCACACGCTCCGAATCGACGAACCGCTGACCTCCGGGGCCGTCGCGCGGACGGACGACGTCCAGTTCGACGCCGGCGGCAAGGGGATCAACGTCTCGAAGTACCTCACTGCACTCGACGTCTCCGCGCCGGCGACGGGCTTTCTCGGCGGTCCCTTCGGCCGGATGATTCGGACGCAACTGGACGACGACGGCGTTCCGAACGACTTCGTGGAGATTCCCGACCCGACGCGACTGAACACGACCGTCCTGAGCCCGGACGCCGAGTACAAGATAAACCACGACGGCCCGACGGTCGGCGAGGACGCCGTCTCGGACCTCGTCGAACGGGTCGGAACGCACGACCCCGACACCGTCGTCGTCGCCGGGAGCCTCCCGCCCGGCGTCACGACGGACGCCGTGGACAGACTCGCCCGCGCGGGCGAGTGGGACACGGCCGTCGATACGAGCGGGTCGCTCCTCACGGAACTCGACGCGGAGTACCTCGTCTGTAAACCGAACCGCGAGGAACTGCGCGCGGCGACCGGTCGCTCGGTCGACTCAATCGAGGAGTGCGCCGCCGCCGCCGACGAACTCCGAAAGCGGGGCTTCCGCTACGTCGTCGCGTCGCTCGGACCGGACGGTGCGGTCCTCGTCTCCGAGTCGGAGTCGGTTCACGCGCCCGCGGCCGAGGCGGACGTGGTCGATACGGTCGGCGCGGGCGACGCCCTCCTCTCGGGCTTCCTCGCGGGACTGGCCCGCGGCGAATCCGAAACCGTCGCGCTACAGACCGGCGTGACCGTCGCCGCGCGCGTCGTCGCCGTCTCCGGCACTCGCGTGCCCGATTTCGACGGCGTGTTCGACGTCCGAAGCGGCGTGTCCGTCTCTCCGACCTGACCGGCGTGTTCGTTCGTGCGCTCGCACGCGCCAAAACGCTCAAAAACGTTCGTATCCGAAAGGGTTTTTGAATTCATTTAGTAACTATCGTGAAGGAGCAAATCATGTCCAAGAAGTCAGCTGAGAACGCGTACAGGTCCTACCTGACCTCGGTCAAGGAGGACCTGATGACCGGCGTATCGTACATGATTCCGTTCGTCACCATCGGCGGAATCTTCCTCGCTCTCGGCTACGCCGTGGCGGGGGTCTCCGGCACGGGCGTCGAGAACGTGTTCGACGCGACGGGGACGGTCGGGTGGTTCCTCGCGCAGATCGGGGACGCCGGCCTCACCCTCATGGTCCCGGCACTCGGCGCGTACATCGCGTACGCTATCGCCGACCGTCCGGGCCTCGCGCCGGGGTTCGTCCTCTCGTGGATACTCCAGCAGGGGGTCGTCCTGCAGTCGGCGGGTAACGCCGTCGGACTGCAGGGCGGCGAGGCCGGGGCCGGTTACCTCGGCGCACTCGTCGCGGGCCTCCTCGCGGGGTACGTCGCTCGCTGGATAAAGAACCGCGACGTCCCCGGGTTCGTCCAGCCGATGATGCCGGTGCTCATCGTGCCGGTGCTTACGGTCGCGATTCTCGCGCCGGTTCTCCTGTTCGTCGTGGGCGTTCCGGTTGCGACCGCGAACGCCGCGTTGAACTCCTACCTGCAGGGTCTGCAGGGCGGACAGGCCGTCCTCGTCGGTGCCATCCTCGGCGGGATGATGGCCGTCGACATGGGCGGTCCGGTGAACAAGGTGGCGTACCTCTTCGCCGTCGGCCTCATCGGCGAGGGCGTCTACGCGCCCATGGCCGCCGTGATGATCGGGGGGATGATTCCGCCCATCGGACTGGCCATCTCGAACTTCATCGCGCCGCACAAGTACGCCGCCGAGATGTACGAGAACGCCAAGTCCGGCATCGTCCTCGGCCTCTCGTTCATCACGGAGGGTGCGATTCCGTACGCCTCCGCGGACCCCCTGCGGGTCATCCCCTCCATCGTCGCCGGAAGCGCCGTCGGCGGCGCGATATCGATGTCGATGAGCGTCACGATGCCCGCCCCGCACGGCGGCATCTTCGTCGTCCCCCTCTCGAACAAGCCGCTGATGTTCCTCGCGGCCATCGTCATCGGATCGCTCGTCACCGCGGTCATCGCCACGGTCATCAAGCCCGACTTTGAGGACCGCATCGCCACCGAAGGAGAGACGGAGACCGCAACGTCAAGCGACTGAGGCCGAACGCAACTACCTTACAACTCCCGTTCCCATATTCGAACGAAAATGCTCGAAGATGACATCGACCGACTGTTGCCGAAAGCGCACGTCTCGCTCGAAGAGCCTCCGGCGTCGAAGGAGGCGGCCATCGAGTATCTCCTCGACCTCATCGCCGAGAACGGTCGGGTGACCGACCGCGAGACGGCGCTCGAAGCCCTGCACGAACGCGAGAAGGAGGCGACCACCGGCGTCGGCATGGGTATCGGCATCCCGCACGCGAAGACCGAGGCCGTCGAGGAGCCGTCCGTCGCGTTCGCTCGCTCCACCGAGGGAATCGACTTCGACGCGATGGACGACGAGCCCGCGAAACTGCTGTTCATGATTCTCGTCCCCGCGGAGGGCGGCGAGGAGCACCTCCAGATTCTCAGTTCGCTCTCGCGTGCGCTCATGCACGAGGACGTCCGCGAGAAACTGCTGGAGGCCGACAGCAAAGACACCGTCCAGAACACCGTCCGGGAGGCGGTCGAGTGATGCCCGAACGCGTCGTCACCGTCGTCCCCGAGGACGGCCTGCACGCCCGTCCGGCGTCGCTGTTCGTCGAACGGGCGAACGAGTACGACGCGACGGTCGAAGTCGGCCCCGCCGACGGCGACCTCGTGAACGCGTCGAGCATGCTCTCGGTCACCGGTCTCGGCGTCGCCGCGGGCGACGAAGTTCGCCTCGTCGCGGAGGGCGACGACGCGGAGGCGGCGCTCGACGCTCTGGAGGAGATACTTACCACGCCCGAGGACGAACTGTAAGCCATGACCGAACGACGAATCGACGGCATCGGCGTGACGCCCCTCTCGGGGGTCGGGACGGTCGTCTGGTACTCGCCGGACGCGGAACTCGACGACCCGCCGGAGCCCGACTCGGTCGATACGGAGGCCGAGACGGCCCGGTTCGAGGACGCCCGGACGACCGCCCGAGAGGAACTGAAAGCCGAACGCGAGCGAACGGCGGAACGCGTCGGCGAGGACGAGGCGGCGGTGTTCGACGCGCACGTCCAGTTCCTCGACGACCCGCAGATAACCGACGGCGTGAGCGACCGCATCGAGGGCGGACTCCCGGCCGAACACGCCGTTTCCGAGACGTTCGCGGAGTTCATCGAGCAGTTCGAGGGGATGGAGGGCCGGATGGCCGAACGCGCCGACGACCTGCGCGACGTACGCGACAGACTCGTTCGCGTCCTCTCGGGCGGCGAACGCGTGAACCTCGGCGACCTGCCGGAGGGAAGCGTCGTCCTCGCGGAGCGACTGACGCCCAGCGACACGGCGCAACTGGACCCCTCGAAGGTGGCCGGCTTCGTCACCGTCGCGGGCGGCCGCACGTCGCACGCGGCCATCTTCGCCCGGTCGCTGGCGCTTCCGGCCGTCGTCGGCGTCGGCGACGAACTGCACGAAGTCGAAGACGGCACCGACGTGGTGGTGAACGGCACCGACGGCGTCGTCACCTTCGACCCCGACGAGGAGACGCGGGAGGCCGCCGCGGGCGGCGACGACGCGGACATCCGCGACGAACCCGTCTCGACGGCCGACGGCACGGAGATAGAAGTCGCCGCCAACGTCGGGACGCGAAAGGATCTCGGCCCGGCGACGGAACGCGGCGCGGACGGCATCGGCCTCTACCGCACCGAGTTCCTCTTCCTCGACAGGGAGTCGCCGCCGGACGAAGAGGAACAGTACGAGGCGTACGTCGAAGCACTCGACGCGTTCCCCGAGGGGCGCGTCGTCGTCCGAACGCTCGACGTGGGCGGCGACAAGCCCATCGACTACCTCGATTTGCCCGAGGAGGAGAACCCGTTCCTCGGCGAACGCGGCATCCGTCGCTCCCTCGGCCCCGACTCGGACCTCTTCGAGACGCAACTCCGCGCACTCCTGCGCGCCGCGGGGTCCGAGAACGGCGAGGGATTGGCCGTCATGCTTCCCCTCGTCGCCACCGTCGAGGAGGTTCGGGCCGCCCGCGAGACGATGGACGAGGTGGCCGCCGACTTAGACGACGAGGGCGTCGAGTACGCCCGCCCCGAGTTCGGCGTGATGGTCGAGACGCCCGCGGCGGCGTTCGTCGCGGACGAACTCGTCGAACACGTCGAGTTCTTCAGCATCGGCACGAACGACCTCGCGCAGTACGTGATGGCCGCCGAACGAGGCAACGAACGCGTCTCCGAACTCGGCGACTACCGTCAGCCCGCGGTCCTGCGGGCCATCCGCGCGACGGTCGAAGCGACGGAGGGCACCGACGCCTGGGTCGGCATGTGCGGCGAGATGGCCGGCGACCCCGACCTGACGACGTTGCTCTTGGGCCTCGGACTCGACGAACTCAGCATGAGCGCGGTCACCGTCCCGCAGGTCAAGGAGGCGGTGACCGAGACGACCCTCTCGGACGCTCGGGCTCTCGCCGAGGACGCCCTCGAAGCCGGCACAAAAGATGAAGTACAGCGCGTGTTAACAAATAACATCCAACAATGAAACTAGTCGCAGTCACGTCCTGTCCCACCGGTATCGCACACAGTCAGATGGCAGCGGAGAACCTCGAACAGACCGCCGACAGACTCGGCCACGACATCAAAGTCGAGGTCCAAGGCGCGATGGGCGCGGAGAACGAACTCAGCGGCGACGACATCGCCGGCGCGGATGCGGTCATCGTCGCCTCCGACACCTCCGTCTCCCGGGACCGATTCGAGGGCAAGCCCCTCGTCAAAGGGACCGTCAAAGACGGCGTCAACGACCCCGAGGGCCTCATCGAACAGGCCGCCGAACTGGTCGAGAGCGGAGAGTCGGGAACGGTCGAACTCGGCGACGCCGCCGACGGCGATGCCGACTCGGCGGGCGAACCCGCGGCCGACCCCGCGCCGCAGCAACAGCGTCGCGGCGGCGACAGGGAGAAAGGCTTGTTCGCCCGCCTGAAGAAGCTCTTCTCGTAACCTCCCTTTTCGCGGGTCGCTCTTTTCGGCCGCCGCGAGTCGCTCCGGTGCGGATTTCCGCGCGTCCGGACGGACAACAAACACAATCGAGTTAGAGCGGTCACGGACAGTCACGAACCACGGTCGGTTCGGGCGTTATCTCGGCCGGTCGAACGAACGCGATGAACGCTCTCGGTCTATTTTATCGGCGTCTCGCGCGGAATCGAACAAACGAGCAGAAACAGTACGCCTTCGCATACGTTATTACGCTCCCTCGTGAGAATTCGAACGAGGTGACACAGATTGCCGTTCTACGGCGGAGATAAACTCGCACAGGTGTACGACGAGGCCCTCGAATCGGGGTTCGGCCTCGTCGCAAGCAACGTGGCCGAACCGAACGTCATGATGGGGCTGATGGAGGGCGCGGACCGCGCGGACTCGGACCTCCTCCTGCAGATGAGCGGCGGCGCGTGCTCGTTCGCGGGCGACGGCGACCCCGTGGCCGGCCTGAAGGCGATGGGGAACTACATCGAGGTGATGGCCGACAGACACGACGTCGGCGTCTTCCTCAACATGGACCACCAGACGGACATGGAGTTCATCGAGACGCAGATGGAACTCGACGTCCCCTCCTCGATAATGATAGACGCCTCCCACGAACCGTTCGAGGAGAACGTCGAACGGAGTCGCCGCGTCGTCGAGATGGCCGACGAGAAGGGCGCCGACGTCCTCGTCGAGGCGGAACTCGGCCAGATAAAGGGCGTCGAGGACGAAATCGAGTCCGAGGAGGCGTTCTACACGGACCCCGAACAGGCCGTCGAGTTCGTCGACCGGACAGGATGCGACCTGCTGGCGATTTCGGTCGGGACGCAACACGGCGTCGCCAAGGGGAAGGACCTCGAACTGCGCCCGGACCTCGCGGCGGACATCCGGGAGGCCCTGCGCGACCACGGCCTCGACACGCCCCTCGTCCTGCACGGGTCCTCGGGCGTCCAACCGGACCAACTCCGGCAGATGCTCCAGCACGGCATCTGCAAGGTGAACAAGGACACCCGGTACCAGTACGAGTACACGCGGACGGCGTACGACCTCTACCGGGAGACCCCCGAGGCCATCGTGCCGCCGGAGGGCGTCGAGGACGACCGAGATACGTTCTTCAACGACACCGAGTGGTCGCCGAACAAGGACGTGTTCGACCCCCGCGTCGTCGGCCGGGACATCCGCGCCCGAATCGCGGACGTCCACGCCGACTTGGCGGAGGTGGCCGGAAGCGCGGGCCAGAGCCTCTACAAGTGAGGCGTCGTGGGTCGGAGTCGCGCCGACGCTCTCGACGTATTTCCGCCCAGACGTTATCGAATTGTGACATCCTCCCCGGTGCTTAAGTCTCTCGCAGCCGATTTCTCACCTATGCCGCAGATTACCCTCGACGAAGAGACGGTGTCACGCCTCGACAGCCTGCGGGTGGAAGACGAGGACTACGACGAGATAATAACCGAACTCATCAACATCTACGAGGCCGAGGAGATGACGCTGTTCCACGGCGGCGACGAAATCTAATCGGCCGGGAGTCGAGTTCGCGTCGAGGGGACGGCGCGTTGCGGGAGTCGGCGGCGGACCGTCGGCGTCCTCGCGTCACTCCTGATACGCGATACGAACCTGTTCCCACTTGCCGCGATTTTCGAGGTGGTTCTGTAGCTCGTCTGCGTACTCCTGCACCAGTCGCTCCGCCGCGTCCAGTCGCTGTTGGTCGACGCCGCTACCGCCGCCGAGTCCGAGTGCGCCCTTTATCGAGTCGAACAGTCCGCCGCCCGAACTCCCGCCGTCGCCGGGCGACCCGCCCATCTGCGCCATCTGCGAGCGGACGTTCTCCAGTTCGGGCATTATCTGCGGCAGTTTCTCCGTGTCGGCGACGATGCGCGCCTCCTCGGGGTCGGAGGCGTTCGCGATCTCGAACTCCGTCGCCGTCATGATGAGTCCCCACTCCTGTCGGGTGAACTCCGAGGCGGTGACTCGGTCGTTGAACTCCCTGTCGACCGTCATCCGGTCGCCGACGATGGTGTCGGTCCAGTCAGACATGCCACGGCGTACGGATAGCAACCGTTTGAGGGTTTCCCCATCGGAACCGCCGCCCGCGGCAGACGTCGCCGAGCGTGCACCCTTTTTCACCCCGGAGTGCAGGGAGTCAGTATGGAGCGGTACGACCTCATATTCCGTCTCTACGCCGACTTCGACGCGGAGGGACTTCGCGACGTACAGGACTTCCTCGACGTGTTTCCCCCGGTGGACTCCCGGACGGCCTTGGACTACTGGCAGGACGCGAGCGACGAACTGGAAGAACGGAAAGACGAGATACGCGAGGCGTTCGCCGCCGGCGACGAGTTCGCCGAGATGGCCGCCCGCGCCTCCCGAGACCAAGCGTTCACCGCGTTGGACCTCCACTCGAAGTACGACCGCGGGGTGAACGCGTTAGTCCTCGACGTGGACGAGACGCTCCGGTCTGCGGGCCGGACCGACAACGAGATTCCGCGCCAGACCCTGCACCTCCTGACGCAGTTCCACGAGGCGGGCGTCCCCATCGTCATCTGCACCGGGCAGACGCTCGAAAACGTCAAGGGGTTCATGATTCAGGGTCTCGGCAACGAACTCGTCCACTCGGGCGACTTCAGCATCGTCTACGAGGCCGGAACCGGCGTGTTCACGCCCGGACACGGGTCGCAGACGAAGAAACTCCTCTACGACGGGTTGGACTCGGAGGTCCGCGAGGTGTTCGACGAGGTTCGCTCGCGCGTCCTCCCGCAGGCCCCCGACGACCTGCGCGAGTCGGTCCACCTGCAGGGCAACGAGTTCAACGTCACGCTGAAGCCGAACTTCGACATCGGCAGCGACAGGGCCGAGGCCGTCATCGACCGCGGTCTGGTCTACCTCGTGGACCTCCTCGGCCGCGCGGTGTACAACGCCGCGGACGTTCCGGACGTCGCCGCCGAGGACGCAGACCCCGAGGGGTGGGCGCGGGCGTACTACGCCGAGGCCGACCCCGAGATTACGACGGTTCTCGACGCCGAAGACGCCGCGCCGGAGTGTGTCCCCGAGGACGTTCCGGACCCGATTCGGTCGCTCTTCGAACGCATCGACGTGGCGTACTACCACGCCGACGCGGCGGAAATCGGCTCGCTCGAACTCAACAAGACCGAGGGCGTGAAGGCCGCCCTCGACGTTCTCGACGTCTCGGACCCGTTCGTCCTCGTGATGGGCGACAGCAAGTCCGACCTTCGCGTGATGCGGTGGGCGGAGGAGGAGTCGGCCGGAATCGCGGCCGCGCCGGAACACGCCTCCGAGGACGTCCTCGACCACGTCCGAAGCACCGACGAACTCGTCTACGACCGGGGCGACGCCGCCTCGATGCTCCGCATCGCGTACGTGCTGAACGTCCTCGACGAACTCTGATCCCCTCGCCGTCCGCCGACTCGCCGGGGTCGCTTCCGACGCCGCCCGTCGGAGTGCAAAGATTTACACTTTATCGAGTAAACTCGGAACTATGAGCAAAGACTACTCGGAACTCCACGACCCGAACGCGGAGTACACGATGCGAGAGCTGTCCGCAGAGACGATGGGTGCCACCGCAAAAAGGGGTGGCGGCCGCGACGTCGAAATCACCGACGTCCAGACGACGATGATAGACGGGAACTTCCCGTGGACGCTCGTCCGCATCTACACCGACGCGGGCGTCGTCGGCACCGGCGAAGCCTACTGGGGCGCGGGCGTCCCCGAACTCATCGAACGGATGAAGCCGTTCGTCGTCGGCGAGAATCCCCTCGACATCGACCGACTGTTCGAGCATCTCGTCCAGAAGATGTCCGGCGAGGGCTCCGTCGAGGGCGTCACCGTCACCGCCATCTCCGGCATCGAGATTGCGCTTCACGACCTCGCGGGCAAGATTCTCGACGTTCCCGCCTACCAACTGCTCGGCGGGAAGTACCGCGACAAGGTCCGCGTCTACTGCGACTGTCACACCGAAGAAGAGGCCGACCCCGAAGCCTGCGCCGACGAGGCGGAACGAGTCGTCGAAGAACTCGGCTACGACGCCCTAAAATTCGACCTAGACGTGCCCTCGGGCTTCGAGAAGGACCGCGCGAATCGCCACCTCCGCCCCGGCGAGGTTCGCCACAAGGCCGAAATCGTCGAGAAAGTCACCGAGCGAGTCAAAGACCGCGCTGACGTCGCCTTCGACTGCCACTGGACGTTCTCCGCCAACTCCGCGCAACGCCTCGCGGCCGCCATCGAAGACTACGACGTCTGGTGGCTAGAAGACCCCGTCCCGCCGGAGAACCTCGAAGTGCAGGAAGAGGTCACCAAGTCCACGACGACGCCGATTACGGTGGGCGAGAACCGCTACCGCGTCACCGAGGAACGCCGCCTCATCGAGAACCAAGCAGTGGACATCATCGCGCCGGACCTGCCGAAAGTCGGCGGCATGCGCGAGACGCGGAAAATCGCGGACGTTGCGAACCAGTACTACATCCCCGTGGCGATGCACAACGTCTCTTCGCCTATCGCCACGATGGCCTCCGCGCACGTCGGCACGGCCATTCCGAACTCGCTGGCCGTCGAGTACCACTCCTACGAACTCGGTTGGTGGGACGACCTCGTGGAGGAGACGGTCATCGAAGACGGCTACATCGAGATTCCCGAAAAGCCCGGCCTCGGTCTGACGCTCGACATGGACACGGTGGAAGAGCACATGGTCGCAGGCGAGACTCTCTTCGACGAAGAATAACTTCGTCGAGCCAGCGAATCTCTGATTCGCGCTGTTCGACGAGGCGTAAGCCGACATCGAGCACGTGACGAACAGCGTCACGGAGTTCGACGAAGAATAACTCCGTCGAGTCCCGACCGACAGGCGTCGCGGCGACGTCTCTCGTATCTTTTCGGCAACTACATCTTGATAGTCTCCGGGCGCGTGGGTCGGTACCGTGCCCCCCGACGACCACACCGTCGACTACGAACTGAGCGACCAAGACGAGAACGTCCACCACGTCTGGGACGACGGCATCGACCCGGCGGTGACGGTCGAACCCGGCGACGTGGTCCGCTTCGAGTGTCGCGACGCGTTGAACGGGCAGGTCGGCCCCGACGGGACGGTGGAGGACCTCGTGAACGTCGACCTCGACCCCGTCCACCCCCTCACCGGCCCCGTGCGCGTCGAGGGCGCGGAACCGGGCGACGTGTTGGCCGTCGAACTCCTCGACTTCGAACACAAAGGGTGGGGGTTCACCGGCTTTCTGCCCGGCGAGATGGGCCTCGGCCTCCTTCCGGAGGAGTTCGAGGAGGGCGGCCTGCACGTCTGGGAGTTCGACGGCGACACCGCGGAGTTCGTAAACGGCATCGAGATTCCGCTGGACCCGTTCCCCGGCATCATCGGCGTCGCGCCCGGCGCGGAGGGCGAACACGACACCCTCCCGCCGCGCGACGTCGGCGGCAACGTAGACGTAAAGCAGATGACCGCCGGTTCGACGGTGTACCTCCCGGTGGAAGTCGAGGGCGCGTTGTTCTCGACGGGCGACTGCCACGCCGCGCAGGGCGACGGCGAGGTGTCCGTCACGGGCGTCGAAGCGCCGATGTTCGTCACCGCGCGGTTCGACGTACTGACGGAGAAGTCCATCGAGCAACCGGAGGTGGAGACGACGGGACCGTTCACGCCGACGGGCGCGGACGAACCGATGTACGCGACGACCGGCATCGCCGACGACCTGATGGCGGCGACGAAGAAGGCGATACGGCACATGATAAACCACCTCGAAGCCGAACGGGACCTGACGCGCGGGGAGGCGTACATCCTCTGTTCGGCCGCGGTGGACCTCAAGATAAGTCAGGTCGTGGACGCGCCCAACTGGACGGTGACGGCGTTTCTCCCCGAGAGCATCTTCCCCTGACTCCTCGCTACTGCGAACCGTCGTCACCATCGCCGCGCAGGCGGTCGATTATCGACCGCCCCT
Organism: Halopelagius longus; assembly: GCF_900100875.1. Classification (NCBI taxonomy): domain Archaea; kingdom Methanobacteriati; phylum Methanobacteriota; class Halobacteria; order Halobacteriales; family Haloferacaceae; genus Halopelagius; species Halopelagius longus. The sequence goes on from NZ_FNKQ01000002.1 coordinate 257,132, forward strand.
CCGTCCGCGGGTCGGCCTCGACGACTTCGAGTTCGTCGCCGACGCGAACCGTCCCCGGCGTCACCACGTCGGCGCAGATGCCGCCGCGGCCGTCGCCGAGTGCGCGGGCGACGCCCTCCTCGCCGGCGACGCGTTCGACGTGCGCGCAGGGCGGGCGCGGGCGCGTCCCGCGGAACGCCGCCTCGCCGATTCGGAACGTCGTCTCCAAGAGGGCGCGGAGGTCCGAGACGGAGACGACGACGTTCCGCCGGTGGCGGCCGTCGGAGAGGTCGATGCCCGTCTCTTCGCGTATCTCCTCGATGGCCGACGCCGAGACGAACGTCACCTGACAGACGTCGTACGGCGAGTAGTAGCCCGTTCCGAGGAGATACCGGTCGCCGTGGAGTCCGCCCTCGACGGCCTCCACCGACTCGGTGGACTCCATCGGTTCGCCCTCCTCCGGACTCGTCCATATCGCCTCGACGCGGCCGCGTCCGTCCGTACGAGCGTCCGTCATCAGCACACCGACCGCGGGTCGAACCCGAGGTTTCTGAGGGCGTCGGCGTAGTCGTCGTAGGCGAGTTGGACGGTGTACTCCGCGACCATCTGTGCGGCCTGCCAGTCGTCGTCCGTCTCGCACGTTCGCTCCAAGAGGCCGAGGCCGTCGTCCAACACCTCCTCCGTCTCGGCCTTCAACCCGCGTATCACGTCCGCGCGGCGTTCGTCCGCCTCGTTGACGAAGAAGCCGACGAGTTGGTTGTGCGTCCGAAGGCTCACCAACGGCCGCCCGACCATGCCGCCGCCGATTCGCTCCACTGTCGCTTCGCGCCCCCGGAGGTAGGCGTGCATCGGCCCCGGTTCGCCGTCGGCCTCCCACTCCCCGTCGAGTTCGTCGGTCACCCGGCGGAGGTGGTCGTCCTCCTGTTCGGCGACGGCGGCGAACGCCTCCCGGGCGTCGTCGTCCTCTTCGTCGTCCGCCCACCCCCGGAACGTCTCCCGCGCGGCGTGTTCGCTCGCCGCCGCCACGTCGAGGACGCGTTCGGCCGTCAGTTGCGCGTCGGTCAACGCGACGAGCAACTGTTGGGAGCCGAGTCGGTTCAACTCCGTCGCCTTCGACTCCTCGATTTCGGTCCGCAGTCGCTTCCCGTCCATGCGTCGAGAGACGCGCCCGCGCGCCCTGAAACTTCGGCCCGTCGCGTCCGCGGAGCGTTCTTCCCCCTCGCCGCCGTATCTCTCCGCATGACTCCCGAGGAACTCCACCGCGCGATAGCGCGCGGCGACGTAGCCGAACAGAGTTCGGCTGCCCGCCAGACGCAGTCCGGCGACGACGTTCGCCTCCTCGACGTTCGGAACCGAGACGAGTACGAGGCGTGGCGCATCTCCGGCGAGACGGTCGATTCGACTGTCGTTCCCTACTCCCGGTTCATGGCGGCCGAGGTGCAGGGCACCGTGGGCGAACTCGCCGCCGAAAACGGCATCTCCGAGGACGAGAACGTGGTGGTCGTCTGCGGGCGGGGCGAGGCCAGCGACTACGTGGCCGAACTCCTCCGCGAGGCGGGGTACGACGCCGAGAACCTCGAACGCGGGATGCGCGGGTGGGCGCGAGTGTACGACGCCCGCGAGGTGCCCGCCGACGCGGAGGCGACGGTGCTCCAGTACCGCCGCCCCTCCAGCGGATGCCTCGCGTACCTCGTCGTCTCCGGCGAGGAGGCGGCCGTCGTCGACCCCCTGCGCGCCTTCGCCGACCGGTACGTCGCGGACGCCCGCGAACGCGGCGCTGAACTCCGGTACGCCGTCGATACGCACGTCCACGCCGACCACGTCAGCGGCGTCCGCGACGTGGCCGACCTGACCGGCGCGGAGATCGTCCTCCCGACGGGAGCCGCGAACCGGGGACTCGCCTACGCCGACGCCGAGGAGTACGACGTTCGGTTCGTCGGCGGCGGAGACGAACTCCGCGTCGGGGACGCGACGCTCACGGCGGTGGACGCACCCGGACACACTCCGGAGATGACGGCGTTCCGCCTCTCGGACCTGCTCTTTGCGGGCGACAGCCTGTTCGTCGAGAGCGTCGCCCGCCCGGACTTAGCGGAGGGCGACGAGGGCGCACCGGACGCCGCGCGGCGACTCCACCGCACCCTGACGGAGACGTTCGAGGCGTTCGAAGACGACGTAACAGTTGCGCCCGGCCACTACGGAGAGGCGACCGAACCCGCGGCGAACGGGACGTACACGGCGACGCTCGGGGAACTCCGCGACCGGCTTTCGGCGCTGTCGATGGACGAGGCGGCGTTCGTCGAGTACGTCCTCGGGGATATGCCGCCGCGGCCCGCGAACTACGAGGAGATAGTGGAGACGAACATCGGACGGGAGGCGTTGGCCGACGAGGAGGCGTTCGAGTTGGAACTCGGACCGAACAACTGCGCGGCGACGGCGGCGTAGCGGCGAATCTACTCCTCGACTCTCTCGTTCACCTGCGCCGCGACGCGTTCGCCGGGGCGTCGAAGTTCCCCGCTCTCGACTTCGTACACGTACCCCCTCACGGTGACGTCCTCCGGAATCAACTCGTGGTCCTCGAGGTACGCCACCTGCGCCGCGCACGCTTCGTCGATGTCGTCCGTCATGCGGACCCAATCGGCTATCGACGCGTCGCCGATGTCGAGTTCCGGCAGCGACGGGTCGAGGTGCACGTCCGCTAACGACCCCCCGACCTGCGCTTCGAGTCCTTCGACCACGGCGTCGTCGGGCGCGCTCATCATCCCGCAGTCGGTGTGGTTCACGACGATTATCTCCTCCGTCTCGAAGAAGTTCGTCGTCAGCGCAGCGCTCCGAATCACGTCGTCGGTCACCTTCCCGCCGGCGTTGCGGTACACCTGCGCGTCGCCGAGTTCGAGCCCCAACGCCGCCTCTACGGGGATGCGTTCGTCCATACACGCGACGACGAGCAGTCGCTCGTCCGTCGGAATCCCCTTGCGCCGTCGCCTCGCCCAGTCGTCGCGTTCCTCCACGGCGGCGTCTACTCGTTCGTGAACCCGTTCTCCCCCGTCGTCGCTCTCGTCCGGTGACATACGAGTCGATTCGCGCCCGAACGAGTCGCCTCTTCCCGTCGCGGAGAATAACTCTCGAACCTATGACACGAACGCGGGACGGATCGGCCGACGAGACGCGTTCTCTCCGCGCGACGAACTGTGCGAAGTGTTCTCACACGTCGGTCCGTGCAGTGGCTCTCGTCGTCGGTGGCGGCGAAAAACGAGGTTACCAGCGGAACTGACTCGTCGTCTCCGTCGACGCTCCGGTCAGTCGTCGTCGGCCGCGGGGGCCGATGCGGCGGCGTCGTCCTCGATGCTCGGGGGGTAGACGCCGCGGTCGAGTTTCAGGTCGCTCTGGGGGCGCGCCATGCACGTCAGGGCGAAGCGCTCCGCCTCCTCGTCGGTCAGACCGCGGGCGGCGGGTTGGGTCACCTCGCCTTCGAGGATTTCGGCGGAACAGGCCAGACACATCCCGACGCGGCAGGAGTACTCCTGTGCGATACCCTCGTCGATGCAGGCCTTGAGGATGGTCTGTTTGTCGGACACTTCGATGGTCTCGTCCGTCCCGACGAACTCGACGGTGTACTCAGTCATGAATTCCGGTACGAGGGACCGCGCCTAAACTCTTTATGGAGCGATTCCGTCCTCGAAAAAAGGTCCGATACGCCGCCTCAGGCGACGGTCTCGTCTTCCGATTCGGCCGACTCGCCGTTCATCCGGACCGTCAGGACCGGCACGTCGGAGCTTCTGACGATCTTCTCGGTGACGCTCCCCAGCAGGTAGCGGTTGATTCCGGTCCGGCCGTGCGTCCCCATCACGATGAGGTCGATGTCGTGGTCGTCGGCGTAGTCGAGGATGCTCTGGTGGGTGGACCCCGAGACGACGGCCGACTCCGAGGAGACGCCCTCGGCGCGCGCCCGGTCGGTCACCTCCGCTATCGCCTTCTTCCCCTCCTCCTCTAAGGACTCGACGACGAGGTCGGCTCCCGTCTCGACGGAGGCGTAGACGCTCGAATCCACGACGTACAGCGCGTGGATGGTGGCGTCGTACTGCGACGCGATGTCTATCGCGTTCCGAATCGCTCCCCTCGCCGCCTCGCTTCCGTCCGTCGGCACGAGTATTCGATCGTACATACGTGGACGTACGAACAGCGACGGTTAGAAACTAGGCCCGGATTCGACGGCGACCCCCCGTCGTCCCTCGCTTCGGCCCCGCCTCACGCCGAGTCGGCGTCGTCGTCGGTCGCGACTTCGGCGTCGGTGTCTGCCTCGTCGGCACCCACGGTGTCGTCGGCGTCGGCACCTTCGGCGTCCGTCTCGTCGCGGAACGCCCACACCGCCTCCTCGCAGACCTGCAGTCCCTCGATTCGCGGCCGGTCGTCCAGCGACACCGTCTCGACGACCGTCCACGCTTCGCTCTGCTCGTCGAACGCGAGGCCCTTCACCCACGCGTCGGTGGCGAGGAGGAGACTCCGCGCGTCCCCGTCGCTCTCGACGGAGACGGCTAACTCGAACGCGTCGGCGGTGTTGAGACCGGTGAGTTCCTTCGGCGATAGCGGCCGCGGCGGAAGCGACTCCAGGAGTGACATGTCGTCGCGTCGGCCGCGCCGGGGCTTGTGCCTTGCGAACCGCGACGCGGCGGCGGGCGCGCACCAAAAAGTTTCTACTCGGTCACGGCTGAGAGTCGCGCATGTCTCGCAACACCGACGAGGGTGACTCGTCGGGCCACCGGGCTACGTCCGGTGTTGCCCCCGGAGGCGGGGAGACGGCGGCGTCCGAACGACGCCCCGGACACCGTCGGAGTTCGCTCGTCTACGCCGTCGCCGTTCTCGCCGCGGCGGCCCTCCTCGCGCGCCTCGTCGGCCTCGGCGCGCGACCGTTCCACTGGGACGAGGCCCGCGTCGGCTACTGGACGCTCAGATACCTCGAAAGCGGCGCGTTCGAGTACCGCCCCGTCGCGGGCGGACCGCTCCTGTACCTCGTGGACCGCCACGTGTTCGCCCTCCTCGGCGCGTCCGACGCGACGGCGCGACTCCCCGTCGCCGTCCTCGGGGGCCTCCTTCCGCTCTGCGCCCTGCTCTTTCGGGACCGACTCGACGACGTCGAGACGTTCGTCTTCGCCGCTATCTTGGCGTTCAACCCGCTCTTGGTCTACTACTCGCGGTTCCTCCGCGGCGACGTTCCGCTTGCGTTCTTCGCCTTGGCGTCCGTCGGGTTCGCGGTGCGGGCGTACGACCGCCGGAGTCGGCGCGACGCGTACGCCGCCGCGGCGATGGTCCCCCTCGCGGCCGCGTCTTCGGGATTCGCCGCGGGGTACGTCCTCTGTTGGGTCGCCGCGGGCGTCCTCCTCGTCGACCAACCGAGCGCCGTCGTCGACCGCGGCGCGTCCGCCAAAGCGACCGTCGCAGACGTCTACGCCCGTGTCGCGGGCCGGTGGAACGTCGCCGCGCGCGCGTTCCTCCTCTCTCTCGGGGTGACCGTCTACTGCTTCGCCCCCCGCGCCGGGCCGACCGTCGAGGCCGGCCTCTGGAAGCCGACGACGTGGCACCTCGTCCTCTGGGAGGCGACCGGCGGCGCCCTGTGGACGTTCGTCGGCGTCCGGGTGGTGCACCGCTACCCCGACGGCGTCCACGCGATACTCCCGTTCGTCTCCGACACGCTCGATACGCTCGCCCGGACGAGTCTGCCGATACTGCTCGCGGCCGTCGCGGCGTTCCTCTGGACGCGGTACGCCCGTGGGGACCGACGCCCCCTCGTCGCGGGGTTCGCCTACTGGGGCGCGGCGGCGGCGTTCGTCTTCCCCGTCGTCACCGAGGTGTCCGCGCCGTGGGTCGCCGTCCACGTCCTCCTGCCCCTGTCGCTCCCCGGCGCGGTCGGTATCGCCGCCCTGTTGACCCGCGCCCTCGCGGCGGCGAGAGCGACGAACGCCGACGGCGCGCCGTTCGGCGGCGGACTCGCCTCGGCGGACGCGGCGACGGTGGCCGCGGTGGTCCTCGTCGTCGTCGCCGTCGTCGCGCAGGCGGGCGCGGTGACCGCCGCGGGCGTGTACGGCCCCTCCGACCGGAACAACCACCTCGCGCAGTACGGGCAACCGAGCGACGACGTCGAACCGTTGGTGGCGAACGTCTCGGGGTTCGCGGACGGCGACAGATCGACGCCCGAGGTGCTGTACGTCGGGTCCGACTACGCGACGGGGTGGGACCCCGGAAACGAGTTCCCGCCGGTGGTAGACTCGTGGGGTAACAGGCTCCCGCTTCCGTGGTACTTCGAGCGCGCCGGGTTGGACGAGGCGAGCACGGAGAACGTGACGACGTTCGACGAACGCGCGGACCGCGGGGAGCCGATTCCGCCGGTGGTCGTGACGACTCCGGCCCTCCGCGAACAGGTCGAAGAGAGGCTCGGCGACGACTACGAGGCGCGGTCGTACCGACTCGGCCTGTGGGGCCGGGACGTCGTCGTCTTCGTCGCGCAGTCGGAGTGAGAGGCGGGAAACGCCGAAGCTCCGAGATTCGGGGGAGAGCGCGTCGGAGGAGCGAGCGAGAAAAGCGAGAGCTAGAGCGGAACTGAGACGGCGGAAAGATGGAAAGAACGGTTCGAGCGTCCGAGCCGACGAGGTTCGCGCCGACTCAGCGGAAGCCCATCGCTTCGATCTGCTCTTGGTAGCGGTTGCGGATGGTCACTTCCGTGACCTGCGCCACGTCGGCGACTTCGCGTTGGGTCTTCTTCTCGTTGCAGAGGAGCGACGCGGCGTAGATGGCCGCGGCGGCGAACCCGGTGGGCGACTTGCCCGAGAGCAGGCCCTGCTCGGCGGAGACGTCGATTATCTCGGTCGCTTTCGCCTGCACTTCCTCCGAGAGGCCCAGGGCGGAGGCGAAGCGCGGGACGAACTGCTTGGGGTCTACGGGCTTCAGTTCGAGGCCGAGTTCCTGCGAGATGTAGCGGTACGTCCGACCGATTTCCTTCTGCGGCACGCGCGACACCTCCGCGACTTCGTCGAGCGACCGGGGGATGCCCTCCTGTCGGCAGGCGGCGTAGAGCGCGGAGGTGGCGACGCCCTCGATGGAACGGCCGCGAATCAGGTCCTCGTTCAGCGCGCGCCGATAGATGACGGAGGCGACTTCCCGCACCGACCGCGGAACGCCGAGCGCCGAGGCCATGCGGTCTATCTCGGAGAGCGCGAACTGCAGGTTGCGCTCGCCCGCGTCCTTCGTCCGGATTCGCTCCTGCCACTTGCGGAGGCGGTGCATCTGCGACCGCTTCTCGGAGGAGAGCGACCGACCGTAGGCGTCCTTGTCCTTCCAGTCGATGGTCGTCGTCAGTCCCCGGTCGTGCATCGTCTCCGTTATCGGCGCGCCGACGCGCGACTTCGACTGACGCTCGGAGTGGTTGAACGCCCGCCACTCCGGGCCGCGGTCTATCTGTCGTTCGTCTAAAACGAGTCCGCAGTCGTCACAGACCAGTTCCCCTTGGTCGGCGTCGGTGACGATGTTGGTGGACTCACACTCCGGGCACGCGATGAGTTCGTCGGCCTCTGTTTCAGTCTCCGTCTCCTTCTCTCGCTGGCGCTGGCGGCTCGGACGTTCCATTATAAGGTTTGTGGTGGAGCGCAAATTTAAACCTTTGTACCAAAGTGACGGAATCCCGACCGTTTCGCCGGCCGTCGAACGCGACTCGCGGCGGGCGATTACGTTATGTGGCGGTGCCGTAAAGCGGCGTGCGTATGCGACGTCGATATCCGCTCTGCGTCCTCCTCGTCGTCTCTCTCGCCGCCTGCCTCGGCGGATTCGGCGTCGCGCCGACGCCAGACGGCCAGAGGGGACCGGACGCCGCGACGGTACGCGAACCCGACGCCGGCGTCCGCGCGACGGTGACGCGCGTCGTGGACGGAGACACCGTGAACGTCAGGTTTTCGAACGGGTCGGGGGACACCGTCCGCCTCCTCGGCGTCGATACGCCCGAGGTGCGCGGGGCGAACTCGCCCGGGGAGTTCGAGGGCGTTCCCGACACGGCGGCCGGGAGAGCGTGTCTCGCAGACGCCGGCGAGACGGCGTCGTCGTACGCGAGAGAGCGACTCGCCGGGGAAGAGGTGCGCATCGTCTTCGACGAGGTGACGGACAGACGGGACTACTACGGCCGTCTCTTGGCGTACGTCCGCGTCGGCGGCGAGTCGTTCAACCGGGAGTTGCTCGCCTCCGGACACGCCCGTCTGTACGACGGAACATTTACCGAACGTGAACGGTACGTGGCGGCGGAACGTCGCGCCCGCGAGGAGGGGCGCGGCCTGTGGGCCTGTGCGACGCCCGCCGGCGGCGACGACGCCGCGTCGAACACGACGCTCGCGGTGGTTCGGGTGCACGCCGACGCCGAGGGCCGCGACGGGGAGAATCTGAACGACGAGTACGTCGTCTTCCGGAACGGGGGCGGGGAGACGCTGAACCTCTCGGGGTGGACGGTGTCCGACGAGGCGGGCGCGAGGTACGTCGTTCCCGAGGGGACGACGCTCCCGCCCGGCGGGGAACTGACGCTCTACACCGGGTCGGGAACCGACGGCGACGGCGCGCGCTACTGGGGGAAGGGTCGGCCGGTGTGGAACAACGACGGCGACGCGATACTCGTCCGCGACCCGAACGGAGCGCTCGTCGTCGAACGTCGGTTCTAAGGGGGAGGGGGAAGCGGAGCGTGCTTCCCGGTATCATTCCTCGTTCATGCTCCTTGAGTACCAGTGGTCGTTTTACCCCGCCCACCGTCCCGGCGTCGTATGCCGATAATGCGCCCGTAATATTACCATTGTGCATTTCACAAAGGCTTTTGTATAACCGGTGACTATCGGGGAGCAACATGAGTACGACGAACGCCCCGAACGGGAGCGCGGAGGAAGCCGAAACTATCGACACCGACGCAGTCGCGGACGTGACGCCGGTCCGAATCGAAGCGAGTGCGTTGTCCTCCACGTCGCCGTCGTACCTGCGCGACCTGAAGTCCCGACTCGCGTCCGAGGGGCGTCAGCCCGCCGTGTTGACCGTCGAGACCTGTTTCGACGAGGACTGTCGCCTCGCCAGTCAGTCGGTCGCCGACGAGGTTCGCGGGTTCGTCCGCGCGGCGGCGTTCCTCGGCGCGGCGCGGGTCGAAGTGACCGTCACGGACGTCGCCGACGAAGACGTCGCGCGGGACGCCCTTCGCGCCGTCGAGGAACGCGGTCGCAGAGAGGGCGTCGCGGTCGATATCTCCGGCTGCGTCTCCTGCTGATGCCGACGAAATCCGCCTTGGAGACGCAGTTGGCGGTCGTGGCGGGGTTCGACGCGCCGCGGGCGGAACTCGAACAGTACCCGACGCCGCCGGACCTCGCGGCCCACGTCGTCCACGTCGCGGACCTCAACGGCGACATCGAGAACAGGACGGTCGTCGACCTCGGCACCGGGACGGGGATGCTCGCACTCGGCGCGGCACTCCGCGGCCCGGACCGCGTCGTCGGCCTCGACATCGACCGCGACGCGTTGGAGACGGCGGCCGAGAACCGCGTCCGCGTCGGGACGACGACGGACATCGACTGGGTACGCGCGGACGCGACGCGGCCGCCACTCCGGACGGGCGGGCCGACGACGGTGCTTATGAATCCGCCGTTCGGGGCGCAACGCGGCCACGAACACGCCGACCGGGCGTTTCTCTCCACCGCCGCCGAAGTGGCGGACGTCTCTTACTCCATCCACAACGCCGGGTCTCGCGAGTTCGTCGAGGCGTTCACCGAGGACGAGGGCGGCGAGGTGACCCACGCCTTCCGCGCGACGTTCACGCTCGACAGGCAGTTCGACTTCCACGACGCCGAATCGAAGGACATCGAGACGGAACTGTACAGAATCGAGTGGGATACGTAACTCGGCGAGCCGCGACGTTCGGACCCCCGAGGGCGTCCCGTCGGCCCGAGAGTGTCTCTTCGACCCGAGACCGCTCGGAAGTCTTCCGACGGCGAGTGTCTCTTCGGCCCGAGGGGAGTCCCGTCAGCTTCCGCGGTACCGCTCTTTCTTCAGCACCCGCACGCGCGTCCCGCCGAACTCCGCGTACACCCTGTTTTTCTCGCGGGTGAACGTAATCTGGTTCACGGTGACCGACTCGCCCTCGTTCGGGAGGGGAGCGCTCACCGTCTCGTCTCGGCGCTCGACTTCGACGTAGTAGCCGTCGGCGGTGGGGACGACGGAGATGTTCCGCCCGCCGACGACCGGACCCGCCGTCGCCGCGTCGGAGACGTAGACGACGCGCGACTCGCCGTCGTCCCGCAGGTGGACGCGGTAGGCCGTCCCGCCGTCGACGGCGTTCCACCCGTCGCGTTCGGCGTACACCGTCTCGCGCCACCCGAGGCCGCCGAGCGTTATCGGCACCTTGCCCGCGAACGCCAACCGACCTTTGCTCGCCGCCGTCGTCCAGATGCCGCGGGACTCGCTTTTGACTATCACGCCCGACGTCTTCACGTTCGTCGTCTCGCCGAACGCGTCCACTTGGTACGCAGACACCATCCCGTTCTGGACGCCCTCGGCGTACGTCACCTCGTAGTCTTCGACCCGCACGGGTTCGCCGGGTAACTCGCCGCCGTCGGTGGTGTAGAGGTTGTACGGCACCGCCGGACCGGAGACGGCGGCGGCGACGACGACGAGGCAGGCCGCACCCGCCTGCCACCGGCGGAAGGAGAACTGGCCGCCGAAGACGCCCGTCAGGGCGGGCCGGTCGGAGGCGACGGCGGCGAAGACGACGAGCAACGCCAACACCGCGACGAGGGCGACGCCGACGGCGCGATAGAGGACGTACGTCTCGCCGCCGCGGTACCAGTAGATGGCCCACATCGACTGCGAGACGGCGAACAGCACCGATCCGGTCCACAGTTTCAGCGCCGACGGGCGCTCGACAGACGGGCGCATGCGGACGACGTACAGACCCAAGATGACGCCGATGAACAGGCCGAGCGCGTGGCCCTGAATGGCGATGTCGGCCCACCACGGCGTGACGTACGTGGGGTGGCCGCTCGCGGTGACCGTCGGTTCCTGCATCGCGTTGTAGACGAGGCGGAGCGCTCGTCCGGCGGCCAACGCCACCACCGTCTTCAGCGGGTAGTTGACGAGGGCGAACCCCGCGAACGCGAAGACGACGCCGGAGAAACCGATGATGGGTCCGAGCGCGAAGACGGACGTGGCGAGACCCACGACGAGGACGGCGGCGGGGAACACGACGAACGCGCGCACGTACGGGTTCGTCCGCCGCGACGACATCGACGCCGACCCTCGTTCGCGCGGGTAGTGACCCCACGCGTACTCGGCCAACGGTGCGAGCGTCAGCGTCGCCGCGAGGTTCCCCAGCAGGTGCCCTGCACCGTTGTGCGAGAACGGCGCGGTGACGATACCCAACGGGTAGAAGTACGACCACGCTCGGAACGGAAGCGTCACCGGCGAGTACCAGTGACGAAGCCCGTCTTGGACGAACAGGTAGACGGCGACGACGAACGCGACGGTGACGACGGTCCCCCACGGAATCCCGAACAAGAATCGCCGGCGAAGCGCGGCCCCCCACCGACCCCCCGGTCGGTCGACTGCGTAGACCGCGATTCCGGCGAGGAGGAACGCGACGAGCATCGCCCCCTGTTGTATCGGCACCCATCCCGGAATGTCAATCATGCCTATGACTTACACGGACCCGTTATCAACTTCTCGCCGCGCCCGCGGGCGGGCGTCGGTAGCGTGCGGTGCGATACCACACACTATTCGGTCGTCCTTGATACCCGTGTCGATGCGCACGACGGCCAAGAATATCGCGTCACCGCTCGGACGCCGGGCTACCGTCCCGCCGTCCGGAGTCGGTGGGAGTCGGCGTGTCCGACTCAGAGTTTCGACTCTGCATCGTCTGCGAGTTCCTTCATTCGCTTTCCGACGCGGCCCGCGTTGGAGAACTCGTCCTCGCTCATCGCCGTCGCGAGGGCGTTACCGAGGACGAAGACGGCGTGTTTGTGCTCGCTCTTGGATTTGTGGACGTGGGAGGGGTCGACCCCGAGTTGCTCGTAGGGTTCGAATATCTCCTCGTCGACGTCCTCGCGCGCCGCGAAGTTGTTCTTGATGATGAGCATCTGTTCGTGGAGTTCGAGCAGTTCGTCCTTGTGCATGTCCGGAGTTAGGCGAGATGCCGCTTTAAGGGTTTTTGGCTGTTCGTCCCACGGGGGGTTAGAAGACGTACTCGTCTTCGTGACCCATCATCCCGTCGTCCTCGAAGCCTCTGTCGTCGTCGTCGATGGGCCCGCTCGTCTTGAACGCGCGGATACCCGTCGAGAGGAGTTCGGAGATGGCTTCCTCTCGGCTGACGAACTCGCCCTGTTCGACCAGCTGTGCGATCTGCATCTCGAGGTGCTCTGGTACGTTTATATTGACTTTGGGCATCTGAACGTCCGGGGGTTTGGAGCCGGCTTATTTAATTCCTACGCCCCGCGTTGTCGTTAGCGGAACGAACTCCGGCGTTTCGTAGAGATTCTTTTTCGACGGCCGAAACTGAGTTCTCGATTCCCGTATTCGACGGCGGGAGCAGTCGTCAGCGTTACGTACGTCGCCGCGAACCCTCTCACATGGCGAAAGACGTCACGGGCTTGTACGAGGAGTTCGGCGACGAGCGACTCCCGCCGGGACAACGAGAGACGTCGCGGTTTCCGGTCCTCTCGAAGAGCGGAACTCCCTCGTGGGACCGAGACTCGTGGCAGTTCGAGGTGTGGGGTGCGGTCGAAGACGAACTATCGCTCTCGTACGACGAGTTCACGTCGCTCCCCTCCGAGACGCAGATTCAGGACTTCCACTGCGTCACCGGGTGGAGCAAGTTCGACTGCGAGTTCACCGGCGTCACGTTCCCGACGCTGGCGGAACGGGCGGGCGTCGAGGACGACGCGGTCCACGTCATGTTCCACGCCCTCGACGGGTACACGACGAACCTCTCCTTGGAGGAGTGTCGGAGGCAGGAGGTCATGTTCGTCTACGAGTACGACGGCGAACCCCTACCCGCGGACCACGGCGGCCCCCTCCGCGTCGTGACGCCCCACAAGTACGCATACAAGGGCGCGAAGTGGGTGTCGGGCGTCGAGTTCCTCACCGAACCCGAACGCGGGTACTGGGAGAAGCGCGGGTACTCGAACACGGCGAACCCGTGGAACGAAGAGCGGTACAGCTAGAGAGGCGCGTCGACGACGAGGCGAACACGGTTCTCGGCCGGCCGAACCGGCGAATTTCTCTCCGATCGGGGATAGTCAGGTAAAAGAGCGTGGCGTCCTCATCTCCCGTCGATGGAATCGCTGGGGAGCGACGAGGCGGGCGCACGCCCCGTCAGCAGGTCCGTCAGGATATCGAAGCCGCAGTTCCGGGCCGTCCTCCGCGCCGCCGACGCGCCGCGGACCGTCTGGTCCGCGCCCGACGAGGCGACGGTGGTCGGAAGCGGTGCGGCGGCGACGGTGACCGCCGACGGACCGAACCGGTTCGAACGCATCCGCGAGGCCGCGGAAGCCCTCTTCTCGTCGGGCGACGTCCACGCCGGAACCGAGGCGGCCCGCCCCCGACTGTTCGGCGGGTTCGCGTTCCACGCAGACAGCGTCGCCGGCCCCCCGTGGGAGCAGTTCCCCGGCGCGCGCTTCGTCCTCCCGCGCGTGCAGGTGACGTACGCGGACAACGGAACGTGGCTGACGGTCACCGCCGTCGGCCCGGACGCCGACCCCCGGACGGTCGAACGGGAACTCGACCGCCACCGAGAGCGCCTCCGGTCGCTCCCCGACCCCGGCCCGCCGGCCGACCCGCCCGGCGTCGTCGGACGGCGGCGAACGACCGCCAAGGGAGACTGGCGTTCGAGCGTGAACGCCGCCGTCGAACGCATCCGCGCGGGCGACTTGGAGAAAGTCGTCCTCGCGCAGGCCCTCGACGTGGATTTGGGGGACGACCTGTCGGTGCCGGACGTGCTCTGGCGACTCGGCGAGGCGTACCCCGACTGCTACCGCTTCCTCGTCGAACCCGTCGGCGACGACGGACCGCAGGCGTCGTTCTTCGGCGCGACGCCGGAACGACTCGTCGGCCTCCGGGGGCGAACCGTCGAGACGGACGCCCTCGCGGGGACGACCGGTCGCGGCGAGACGCCCGCCGAGGACGAGTGGCTGGCGAACGAACTGCTGGCCGACGAGAAGAACGTCCACGAACACGAACTCGTCGCCGAGACGATTCGGGACCAACTGGCCCCCTTCGCCTCCTCGGTGAACGCCGGGGCGCGCCGCGTGAAGCGCCTCGCCACCGTCCAGCACCTCTGGACGCCGATAACGGCCGAACTGGCGACGGACGAACACGTCCTCTCTTTGGTAGAGGCGCTCCACCCGACGCCGGCCGTCGGCGGCCTGCCGCCGGACCGGGCGCTCTCGACCATCCGCGACACCGAACCGTTCGACCGCGGGTGGTACGCCGCCCCGGTCGGGTGGGTGGACGCCGCGGGGTACGGGTCGTTCGCCGTCGCCCTCCGGTCGGCCGTCTCCCGCGAGGACTCGGCGACCCTCTTTGCGGGCGTCGGCGTCGTCGAAGACTCCGACCCGGACCGCGAGTGGGACGAAGTGCAACTGAAGTACCGCCCGATACTCGACGAGCTGGAACGCTCCTGACGACTCTCCTATCATGACCGCACCTAACCGCAACGCCCTCTGGGCGCGCGCGTTCGTAGACGAACTGGCCGAGGGCGGCGTCTCCGCCGTCTGCATCACGCCCGGTAGCCGTTCGACGCCGCTGACGGAGGCGTTCGACAGACACGAGGACGTCCACGTCTTCTCGCACCTCGACGAACGCTCCTCGGCGTACTTCGCACTCGGGCGCGCCCGGCGGACGGGCGACGTGACGCCACTGGTCTGTACCTCCGGCACCGCGGCGGCGAACTTCCACCCCGCGGTCATCGAGGCGTACCAGTCGCGGGTTCCGCTCCTCCTCCTGACGGCGGACCGGCCGCCGGAACTCCGCGACTCCGGCGCGAACCAGACTATCGACCAAGAGAAACTGTACGGCGACGCGGTGCGCTGGTACAAGGACCTCCCCGAACCCGAAGCGGAACCCAGAAAACTCCGCTCGCTCCGGACGACTGCGGCGCGCGCTCTCTCGGAGGCGACGGGGACGCCGTCGGGTCCCGTCCACCTCAACGTCCCGTTCCGCAAACCGCTGGAACCGACGCCCGTCGAGGGCGACGTGCCCGACGACCTGCCGGAACTCGCGGCGTCGGGGCGCGACGGCGCGTTCGTGAAGACGACGCCGGGCGTCCCCGAACTCGGAGACGACGAACTGCGCTCGCTGGCCGAGCGCATCTCGGAACCGCGCGGACTCGTCGTCGCCGGTCCGGCGGACGCCCCCGGCGTGGACGGCGAAGCGGTCGCCGCGTTCGCCCACGCGTCGGGCTTTCCGGTCCTCGCGGACCCGCTCTCGGGCGTCCGCTTCGGCGGGCACGTCCGCGTCACGCCCACCCTCGGCGGGTACGACTCCTACCTCGACCCGCGCGTCACCGCCGAGTGGCCCGACCCGGACGTGGTGCTTCGCTTCGGCGCCTCGCCCACCTCGAAGACGCTCCGGAACTATCTCGCCCGCACGGACGCCGAGCAACTCGTAATCGACCCCGCGGGCGAGTGGCGCGAAGCGGAGTTCACGGCGACGGACCTCGTCGTCGCCGACCCCTCGCGCCTCCTGACGCGCCTCTCCCGTCTGCTCGCGGGCCCCGGAAGCGCCGAGTGGCGGCGGCGGTTCGAGGCGGCCGAAGCGGCCCACTGGGAGGCGTTCGACGCGAGTGCGGACGCCGCCGACGCCGAGACGGCGGTCCCTCCCGAGGGGCGCGTCCTCGCGGACGTGGCGGAACTCGCGCCGCAACCCTCCACCCTGTTCGTCTCGAACTCGATGCCCGTCCGCGACGCCGACCGCTTCGCCCGCCCGACGACGAAGGCGCGGACGGTCCTCGGCAACCGCGGCGCGTCCGGCATCGACGGCATCGTCTCCACCGCCCTCGGCGCGGGAAGCGCGACGACGGACGAGTTGACGCTCGTGACGGGCGACATCGCCTACTATCACGACATGAACGGCCTGTTGGCACTCGCCCGGTGCGACGCGGACGCGACGGTGGTCCTGATAAACAACGACGGCGGCGGCATCTTCCACATGCTCCCCATCGAGGAGTACGACCCGCCCTTCACCTCGCAGTTCAAGACGCCGCACGGCCTCGATTTCGAACCGACGGCGGACCTCTACGACCTGTCGTACGCGCGAGTCGCGGGCGACGACCGGGAGGGGTTCCGCGAGGCGTACGCCGAGGCGACGGCCGCCGAGGGGTCCCACGTCGTCGAAGTCGTCACCGACGCAGAGGAGAGCCACCGCGCCCGCGAACGACTCCACGAACGCGTCGTGGAGCGACTGGCCGAGGACGGCTGACCGCCTCGCCGTCCCGGAGACGCCGGGCGTCGAACCGCGCCGTCGCAGTACGTTTTTGACGGTTCTGGTCGAACTACGGGCCATGTCCCAACGAGGTACGGACCGAGCGACCGAGGAACGCCGACTCAGACCGCGCGAGGAGTCCAAGAACGACCCCCTCGGTCGGTGGCTCGAAGACCTGTTCGACGGGACGGCGGAGGGCCTCGTCTTGGGTCTTCCGGCGCTTCTGTTCTCCGTCTTCGCGGGCGACATCGTCGCCTCCTCCGCGGCGATGGGTGCTACGGTCGTCCTCTCGTGCGGCATCGCCGCCTACCGGAACGGCCGCCTCGCCGTCGGCCCGGAGTGGCCGCCGATGGACGCCGCGTTCGTCGTCCTCCGCTTCGTCTGGTACAACCTCTCCCTCGTCGCGGCCATCTTCGCCGGCGCGGCGGCGGCGAACAGCCCGATCGCGCCGTCGGAACTCGTCGTCGCCGGGTTCGTCGGCGGCGGCGTCGCCGCACTCGGCGTCCTCTCGCTTTCGTCCGTCGCGTCGGCCCTCGCATCGCTCCGCCGGATCTGAGAATTTCGACCGACGGCGCGCCGGAAGCGAATCTTTTTGCGCGCGCCGTCCCCCTCTCCGGCATGGTTTCGGATATCTTCGACGCAGAGCGGTGGCGTCAGGTGGAGGGTGCAGACGAGTTCGACGACATCACCTACCACCGCGCGGAGGACGTCCCCGCCGTGCGCATCGCGTTCGACCGCCCGGAGGTCCGCAACGCGTTCCGCCCGGGGACGGTGGACGAACTGTACGCCGCACTCGATCACGCCCGAAAGCAGGCCGACGTGGGCTGTATCCTCCTCACCGGCAACGGCCCCTCGCCGAAGGACGGCGGGTGGGCGTTCTGCGCCGGCGGCGACCAGTCGGTCCGCGGCGGGTCGGGCTACGAGTACCGCGAGGGCGACGACGTCGACGAGTCCGACGACGAACTCGTCCGCGAGGCGAAGGCCGGACGCCTCCACGTCCTCGAAGTCCAGCGTCTCATCCGGTTCGTGCCGAAACCCGTCGTCGCCGTCGTCCCCGGGTGGGCCGTCGGCGGCGGTCACTCGCTTCACGTCGTCTGCGACCTGACGCTCGCGTCGGCGGAACACGCGAAGTTCCTCCAGACCGACCCCGACGTGGCCTCCTTCGACGGCGGGTTCGGGTCGGCGTACCTCGCCAAACAGATCGGCCAGAAGAAGGCCCGCGAGGTGTTCTTCCGCGGGAAGACCTACTCCGCCGAGGAGGCCGAACAGATGGGCATGGTCAACGAGGTGATTCCGCACGAGGAGTTAGAGGACGTGGCCTTGGAGTGGGCCGACGAGATGACGAAGAAGTCGCCGACGGCGATGCGGATGCTCAAGTACGCGTTCAACATGGCCGACGACGGCATGGTCGGCCAACAGGTGTTCGCGGGCGAGGCGACCCGTCTGGCCTACATGACCGAGGAGGCCCAAGAGGGTCGCGACGCGTTCTTGGAGAAGCGAGAACCGGACTTCCGCCAGTATCCGTGGTACTACTAGCGTCGCCCGCGCCGTCGCCGCGGCGTCAGTACCCGACGCCGAGACGGGAGTGAACCGCCTCGCCGTTTTCCAGTTCGTCGACGAACGCGATGGCGAAGTCCTCCATCGTGATGTAACTCTCGCCGTCCTCGTCGGCGACGAGTTCGCCCTCGGCCGTCCGGAACTCACCCGTTCGCTCGCCGGGTTCGATTATCGCGGCCGGCGCGACGTAGGTCCAGCGCAGGTCGTCGGCGTCGCGGAGAACCTCCAACGCGTCGATTGCCGACCGGGCGAGGGGTTCTATCTCGTCGGGGAACTCGTCGGTTTCGACCAGTAGCGTGTCCGGTCCGACGTTCAGACCGCCCGCGCCGCCCGTCCAGACGAGGCGGTCGACTCCTGCCTCCCGGAGTCCCGCGACGACGGCCTCGGCCATCTCGGGGAGGACTTCGACGTCTTCGTCTCCGGAGGGTCCGAGCGCGGAGGCGACGGCGTCGTACCCTTCGGCCAGTTCCGCCACGTCGTCGGCGTCGGTCGCGTCGCCCGCGACGGCCTCGAAGTCGGGGTCGTCGATTCCCTCGACGGTCCCGCTCCGGGAGACGCCGGTCACCTCGTGCCCCCGGTCGAGGAGTTCGTTCGCGATTCGTCGTCCGATTCGTCCGCTCGCGCCGAGTAGGAGTACCTTCATGGTGTCGTTGGGTCGTCTGTCGGTTTCGCGCGGTACGCGGATGAGTGCCCGCCGTGGCGGTCACATCATCACACTTGCTGTTGGAGAGTGACCTTGATATAGTTCAGCGAACGTTACCGTGAGTAAGTCACATCGATGTCATCGCACACGAACCTCGAAGAGAAGTACGGCGACTGCCCCGTCATCAAAACCTTCGAGGAGGTCGGTTCTCGCTGGCGACTGACCGTCATCCACGTCCTCCGGGAGGGTGACCTCCGGTTCAACGAACTCAAGCGCGCGACGGACGCGAACTCCCAGACCCTCTCGCGGGTACTCGACGACTTAGAGGAGACAGACTACGTCGAACGCCGAGTCGAGGAAGGGAGTCCGGTCGCCGTCTACTACTCGCTGACGCCGAAGGGCGAGGAACTCCTCTCGGCGTTCGACGAGATACACGAGTGGGGGAAGAAGTGGATGGACGGCGCGTAGCGTCGGACGGTGACCGACCCCCGGTCGGCACTACTCCGCTATCGGTTCGAACGCCTCGCACCCGCAGGCGCAGGACCCGCCCGTCCCCACCGGGCGTAACCCGTCGTCGGACTCCTGCACCGGGTACACCTCCCCACACTCGACGCATCGACCGAACGTCTCCGGTTCGCCCCCCGTCCGAGGCTCCTCCGTCATACTATTCTAATATTTGTCGAGTCGCATTTGAATATTATTCCTCCCGTCGAATCGAGCGAACGGTTCGGTCGAAACGGCCGGAAGGCCCGGAGGGGAGTTCGCCGCCCGCGGAGCGAGATGCCAACTTTGAGGCTCACCCCGTCCCGAGGAGAACGCAATGAGTACGCAGAACATCTCGCGGACGAAGGCGTGGGTCATGGCCGCCCGTCCGCAGACGCTCCCCGCGGCGGCGGCCCCCGTCGTCGTCGGCGCGGGCGTGGCGCTTCACGACGGCGTGTTCGCCGCGCTTCCGGCGTTGGCGGCGTTCCTCGGCGCGGCCCTCATCCAAATCGGGACCAACTTCGCCAACGACTACTACGACGCGATACAGGGCGCCGACACCGAAGACAGGGAGGGGTTCACCCGCGTCACCGCGGGCGGCCTCATCGACCCCGCCGAGGTGAAACGGGCGATGTACCTCACGTTCGCCGCCGCCGTCGTTGTGGGGACGTACCTCGTCTACGTCGGCGGCGTCCCCATCCTCGTAATCGGTCTGCTGTCCGTCGCCTCCGGCATCGCCTACACCGGCGGACCCTACCCCCTCGGTTACCACGGACTCGGCGACCTGTTCGTCTTCGTCTTCTTCGGCGTCGTCGCCGTCACCGGCACCTACTACGTGCAGGCGGCGTCGGTTCTCGCCGCGCCGTTCCCCGTCGGCGTCCCGCCGAACACGCTCCCCCTCGCGGCCGTCGTCGCCTCCCTCCCCGTCGCGGCCATCTCGACGAACATCCTCGTCGTCAACAACGTCCGCGACAAGGAGGAGGACGCGACGACCGGAAAGCGCACCCTCGCCGTCCGGTTCGGCTACGGGTTCTCCCGCGGGGAGTTCCTCGCCATGCTGGCAGTCGCCTACCTCGTCCCCCTCTGGTTCCTCGGCCGCCCCGACTACGGCGTCACCGTCTTGCTCCCCCTCCTCTCGCTTCCGTACGCCGCCTCCGTGGCCCGAACGGTCCTCTCTGAGACGACGGGCGACGCGCTCAACCCCGCCCTCGAACGGACGGGCAAGTTGCTCGCGATGTACGCCGTCCTGTTCGCCGCCGGGTTGGCGGTCCGAGTTCCGTCGTGGTTCTGATGGGAATCGAACGCTTCTCCGTCGAACTCGCCCGCCCCCTCGACACCGCGGCCGGGACCATCGACTCGCGGACGGGGTTTCTCGTTCGGACCGACGGGGGACTCGGCGAGGCGACGCCGCTTCCGGGGTGGACCGAATCGCTGGACGAGTGCCGCGCGGCCCTCGAACGCGGGACGCCCGACGACTCCACTCCCGCCGCGCGGCACGGCGTCTCTCTGGCCCGCACGGACGCCGCGGCGCGCGAGTCGGGCGAACGCCTCTGCGACACCCTCGCGGCGGACGCCGGGTTCGCCGACCCCGCCGCCGACGCCGTCCCCGTCAACGCCACCGTCGGCGACGGGTCCGTCGCGGAGACGGCCGACGCGGTGCGGACGGCCGTCGAGGAGGGGTACGACTGCGTGAAGGTGAAAGTCGGCGCGCGGTCCCCGGAAACGGACGAGGAACGCCTGCGCGCCGCCCGCGACGCCGCGGGCGACGCCGCCGAACTCCGCGCCGACGCCAACGGCGCGTGGGACGCGGCGACGGCCGAACGGATGCTCGACGTCGCCGCCGAACTCGACTTCTCGTACGTCGAGCAACCGCTTCCCGCCGAGAGGGCGTCCGACCACGCCGCCCTCCGCGGGCGGGGCGTCGGCGTCGCACTCGACGAGTCGCTCTCGACGACGAGCGTTTCGGCCGTCCTCGACGCCGACGCGGCGGACGTGCTCGTCTGCAAACCGATGTCGCTCGGCGGCCCCGACCGGACGCTGGCGGCGGTTCGGCGCGCGCGGGAGGCGGGCGTCGAGTGCGTCGTCACGACGACGATAGACGCCGTCGTCGCGCGCCTCGGCGCGGTTCACGTCGCCGCCGCGGTGCCGGACGTGCCCGCCTGCGGCCTCGCCACGGGGTCGATGCTCGCTTCGGACCTCGCGCCCGACCCCGCGCCCGTCTCCGAGGGGCGAATCGAGGTTCCGGAGGGGCCGGGACTTGGCGACGGCCTGGAACAGTTGTATCGACCGTGAACTTTTCTGCGCGGCCGCCGTCGCCGTTCGTATGAGCGACGAAACTGACAACTCCGTCCTCGTTTCCTCGTCCGACGGCGTCGTCACCGTGAGGCTGAACCGCCCCGACGTGCGGAACGCGCTGACGACTGACCTGACGGCGGGCGTTCGCGACGCCCTCGACGGACTGGACGACGACGCGCGGTGCGTCGTCTTCGAGGGCGCGGGCGACGCCTTCTGCGCCGGCGGCGACGTGAACGCCATGATGCGACTGCAGGGCGGCGAACTGACGACCGAGGAGGCGGTTCGCCACGTCATCGACGACACCGGGGGCGTCGTAAAGCGCGTCTTCGACTGTTCCCTCCCGACGGTGGCGAAGATAGCGGGCCCGGCCATCGGCGCGGGCGCGGCCTTGGCTCTCGCCTGCGACGTGCGCCTCTTTTCGACCGACGGCCGCATCGGGTTCGGCTTCGAGAAACTCGGACTCGCGGTCGATTCGGGCGTCTCCTACCTCCTTCCCCGGGAGGTCGGCGCGGGCGTCGCCAAGGAGTTGGTCTACACCGGCGAAGTGTTGGACGCCGAACGGGCCTCGGAGGTGGGACTGGCGAACCGGGTCTTCGACGCCGACTCCTTCGACGCGGAGAGCGAGGCGTTCGTCTCCGACATCGCCGCGGGACCGACGGCCGCGTTGCGAACGTCGAAGCGCCTGCTCCGTCGGGGGTTCGAGGTGTCCTTGGAGACGGCCATCGAACACGAGGCGGCCGCGCAGGGGGCGTTGTTCGGGACGGACGACCACGCCGAGGGCGTCGAGGCGTTCCTCGAACGGCGCGACCCGGCGTTCGAGGGCCGCTAGCGGGTGGATTTCCCGCGGTTCGAGTGCGCCGCCGCGCCGCCGCACCGCCGCGTCCCTGCCGCCTACGAAGCTAACAGGCCGACGACGACGGCGGTGACGAGCAGGTTGACGAACGAGAGGACGAGGAGCCCCTTCCACCCGACCACGATGAGTTGGTCGATGCGGAGTCGGGGGACCGCGGACCGCGCCCACTGCGTGAACAGGAACACCGCCCAGATTTTGACGAGGAACCAGACGAAGCCCGGCAGGACCGGTCCGGCGGGGCCGCCGAGAAACACGGTGGCGACCAACGCGCCGCCCAAGAAGAGGTGGACGAACTCGCCCATGTAGATGAGCACCCAGTAGACGCTCCCGTACTCGGTCTGATAGCCCGCGACGAGTTCCGTCGGCGCTTCGGGGGCGTCGAACGGGTTGCGGCCCACCTCCGCGAGGTTCGCGATCAAGAACAGCACGAACGCGAAGGGGTTGACGAACGCGTACCACGACGGGATTTGGAGGCCGCCGAGCGTGAGAAGCGGCGTCTGCTGGGCGGCGACGATTCCGCTCGTGCGGAGGGTTCCGGCGAACAGCACCACCGAGGCGGCGGACACGACGAGGGGTATCTCGTAGGCGATGTTCGCCGCGACGGCGCGGAGGCCGCCGAGGAGCGAGAACTTGTTGTTCGAGGCGTACCCGCACATCGTGAGACCGAGCGTGGATAGCGAGGCGGCGGCGAAGGCGTAGACGAGTCCCGTCTCCGGGTCGGCCAACTGGAGTCTGACGCCGAACGCCGACCCCATCGGGACGACGGCGAACCCGAGGAAGGCCGAGAGCGGGACCAGCAACGGTCCGATGTCGTACGCCGGGCGGTCTACGCCGTCGGGGATGATGAGTTCCTTGCCGAGGAGGCGGAAGATGTCGGCGACGATGACGAGGAGGCCGAACGGCCCGATTCGGTTGACCGCGACTCGGTCGGTGAAGGCGGCCGTCACCTTGCGCTTCGCCCAGATGACGACGGCCGCGCAGGTCAACGGGACGAGGCAGACGACGACGGCGGCCACCAACGCGGACGCGAGTTGCTCCGGGAGCGTCGGGTCGCCCCCGAACAGTATCCGAGCGACCGCTTCGGGGAGGAGGACTGTCAGCGGAGCGTGCATACCGGAGCATGGACCCCTCGCCGGAGGTCGATTCTGCGAGAGATGTTCGGCTCTTTATGTTTGCGGCGACGAACGGAGGGCCGTGAAGTACCTTCGTCTGACCGTCGAACCCGCGGGCCGCGAGATTCACCCGGTCCACACGCTCATGACGGAACGGCCGTTCGTCGAACGGGTGCGGATGCTGCACTGGAACCTCGCCGACTTCGAGATGCCCGCCCTCTTCTTCTACCTCGTCGGCGACGCCGCGAAAGTCGCGGACGGACTGCGTTCGACGCCCGAAATCGAGACGTTCGACGTCACGCGAATCGACGAGAATCGGTTCTACTGCTTCACGCTCGGAGAGACGACGGAGGTGGAGCGAACGCTGTACGCGACGTTCACCCGCGAGAGCCTCATCGTCCTCCCGCCCCTCCGCTACGAGGCGTCCGGCGGGGTGACGTTCGAGGTGCTCGGCGAGTCGGAGACGCTCCGCGAAGCGTTGGCGAACGTCCCCGAAGGCATCGGCGTCGCCGTCGAACGCGTCGGGGAGTACGACACCGCGCGGCGGACGGCCGAATCGGCGCTCACCTCGCGTCAACGCGAGGCAGTCTCTGCCGCGATGGCGGTGGGGTACTACGAGACGCCGCGGGAGGCGACGATAGCGGAGGTGGCGGCGGAACTGGGGTGCGCGCGAAGCACGGCGGCGGAGCACCTCCAGAAGGCGGAAGCGCGCCTCGTCCGGACGGTGCTGTGAGCGACTCGAACTCTCCGACGACGCGCGCCGGACCCGTCGGGTGCGGGCGGTGGCTACTTACTCGCGCCGTTCGACGCCGGGAGTATGTCCGACGTGCGCGTCACCGTCTGGAACGAGTACCGACACGAACGCGAGGACGAGGAAGTCGCCGAGGTGTACCCCGACGGCATCCACGAGGCCATCGCCGAGGGGTACGAGGAACGGGGATACGAGACGCAAACGGCGACGCTAGACGACCCCGAACACGGCCTGACCGAGGCGGTTCTCGACGAGACGGACGTGCTGACGTGGTGGGGCCACCGCGCGCACGACGAGGTGGACGACGAGGTGGTTGACCGCGTGGTCGAACGCGTCTTAGACGGGATGGGCCTTCTCGTCCTCCACTCGGGGCACTACTCCAAGCCGTTCAAGCGACTCATGGGCACGCGGTGCTCGCTGAAGTGGCGCGAGTCCGGCGAGAAAGAGCGTCTCTGGGTGACCGACCCCTCCCACCCCATCGCCGACGGACTCGACGAGTACGTCGAGATTCCCGAAGCCGAGATGTACGGCGAACACTTCGACGTGCCCGCCCCGGAGCAACTCGTCTTCACGAGTTGGTTCGAGGGCGGCGAGGTGTTCCGATCGGGGTGCTGTTACGCCCGCGGGTCGGGCCGCGTCTTCTACTTCCGGCCGGGCCACGAGACGTACCCCATCTACTACCGCGACGACGTGCGCAACGTTCTGGCGAACGCCGCCGAGTGGGCCGCGCCCGGCGACGGACCGACGCCCACCTACGAGAACGTCGACCCCCTCGAAGACCTGAGCGACTGAGCGCCGGACCCCCTCCGGGACCGAACGCCCGTTCGACCGCTCGAAATAAACGCGTGGCGTCCCATGCGTCGGGTATGGCAGAACCGACGACGGGTCAGCGTCGACTCCTCTACGGGTTGTTCGTCTTCGCGTTCGTCGTGTTCGTCCTCGGCGTCGTCGCCATCCTCTTTCTCTCGGGGTATCTGTAACCTCGCCCCCTCACTCGGCGTCGCCGGGGCGGTGCGTGACGCCCGACTGCGAGTCGGCGTTCATCCGTCGGAGCGCGGCGGTGGCGTTCGAGGCGTCGTAGCCGAAGAACACGCTCTTGCCGTACTCCGAGGCCACCTCCGTCGCGTGGATGAGAGCGTCCACGTCCACGTCGACGGCGTACAGTTCTATCGAGAACGGCGTATCGAGGGGCGCAAGGAGCGTCTCGAACCCTTTCGCGATGGTCTCCAGCCAGTATGTCGTCCCGTAGTCCACGTCGTAGAGGGGGACGACGAACTCGTCTACGTACTCGGCGAGGGCCTCCACGTCAAGTCCGGCCCGTCGGTAGAGGTGCCCCGGGTACGGGTCGGGATAGAGGGTGAGGTACGTCCGACCGGGGATTCGCTCGGCCGCCTCCGCGACGAACTCCGTTACCACCTCGGCGCGCCACGCCATCCGGTCGTCGTGGTCGCTCTCCTCGAAGAGGCGTTCGCACCGGTCGCACCGGCAGTACTCCTCGCGCGGGAACCCCACGTCGTCGAGGCGCACGTCCTCGTTCTCGGCGGCGCAGTCCTCGACGATTTCCAAGAGGCCGGTTCGGTACTCCTCGTTCGTCGGGCAGATGTACGCCCAATCGAAGTACGTCTGGTCGCGGGTGGCGAGGTTCCCCTCCGCGTCCACGGGGACGAGTTCGGGGTCCGAGTTCGCGGCGGCGGTGTCGCCGAAGCACGACACCATGTTCACCGCGTTCGGCAACGGGGACGACGCCCGTCCGGTCACGTCCTTGACCTCGTAGAATCCGCGGTCGAAGACGTCCCCCTCGACTTCCTCCGCGTTGCGCGTGACGACGCCGTACATACCACGACGTTTCGCGCCGACGATGAAGAGTCGTTCGCTGTCGGTCACCGACGGGGGCGACTCCCGCCGCCGACGCACCCGAATCTGTCGCGGCGTAACGGACACCGAAAACAGGCTTTCGCGGGGCGCTCCGTTCGAGAAGCGCCGACTCGCGTTACTGTTCGACTTCGACCTCTATCGGTTCGGACCCAACCGACAGGGTGAGGTAGAGGGCTGCTACGAGGGACAGTACGAGGACCAGTTTCGCTTTTCCGGACATACGCTCCAGTTCGACCACGCGGTACAAAGTGATTTCGACGCGAGACATTCTGCGAGAACGACTCGCCGTCGCCGCCGACGGGACGCGGGCGAACGGGCGAACCGCCGAGACGGTCGGTCAGGACACCTTGAGGTGCGAGCCGACTTCGTCCTCGCGGACGATGGTTCCGCAGTAGGCGCAGCGCAGACCGTCGGAGAGCACCTCGAACCGCGTATCGACCGGTTCGTCGGCCGTCGTGATGCAGTTACGGTTGGGACACGAGAGGATGCCCGCGACGACGTCGGGGCGTTCGACTCGCTTCTTGTCGACCACCTCGTAGTCGCGGACGATGTTGATGGTCGCCTCCGGGGCGATGACCGAGAGGACGTCCACCTCCGATTGGCTGAGTTCGCGCCCCTCGACCTTCACGATGTCCTTGTTGCCGAGGCGGTCGGAGGGGACGTTCATCCCGATGGAGACGCCCTCGCCGCCCGACCCGTCGATGCCGAGGATGGCGAGGACGTTCAACGCCTGTCCCGCGGAGACGTGGTCGATGACGGTGCCGTCGCGTATCTTCGAGACGCGGAGTTCCTTGTTCGAGTCGCTCATTGACTATCCTCCAGTAGCATGTCCAGAAGCGCCATCCGAACCGGGACGCCGTTGTGCGCCTGTTCGAAGTACTTCGCGTAGGCCGTGTCGTCTATCTCCGGCGCGATTTCGTCCACGCGCGGAAGCGGGTGCATGACCGTCAGGGAGTCTTTCGCCGCCGAGAGGTCGTCCAAGCCTATCTGGTACTCGCCGGCGACCTTCCGGTACTCGTTCTCGTCGGGGAAGCGTTCGCGCTGGATGCGCGTGACGTACAGGACGTCCAGTTCCGGGAGCACCTCGTCGAGTTCGGTGTGCTCGCGGACCTGCGCGCCCGACTCGTGGAGGTCGTAGCGGACGCTCCGGGGCAGTTGCAGGCTCTCGGGACTGACGAAGTGCTGGCGCACGTCGAAGTTCGTCAACGCCTCCGCGAGCGAGTGGACCGTCCGACCGTACTTCAGGTCGCCCATGATGCCGACCGTGATGCCGTCGAGTCCGACGTTCTCGCGGATGGTGTAGAGGTCCAACAGCGTCTGGGTCGGGTGCTGTCCCGCGCCGTCGCCCGCGTTGACGAGGGGGACGTCCACGAACTCCGACGCCATCGACGCCGCCCCCTCGTAGGGGTGTCTGAGGACGAGGGCGTCGGCGTACCCCTCGACGACGCGGACGGTGTCCGCCAGCGTCTCGCCTTTCTTGACCGAGGAGGACTCGACGGGGCCCATGTCCACGGTGCGACCGCCCAACCGCTTCATGGCGGTGTCGAAGCTCATCCGCGTGCGGGTGCTGGGTTCGAAAAAGCAGAGGCCGAGAACCTCTCCGGCGCGACGTTGTTGCCACGCCGCCGGGTCGGCGTCGATTTCGGCCGCCCGGTCGAGCACCGCCTCGATGTCCTCCCGCGACAGTTGCGCCGCGGAGATGAGGTGGTCCTGACGCATCGTTGAGTAGGGGGCGGTGGACCGACTTGAATCACTCGGGTTACGAACGTGTGCGAAATACACACGTCCGTGCATCGTCCTCACCGAACGTGGAAGCCGCCGCGACGCTCACACGTCGCTTCGCGCCGACGACGGGGACCCGCCGCGAGCGTCGAGGTACCGGTCGGTGACGTGTTCGAACAGGCCCTCGACGGTGTCGGCGTCGTACGTCCAAAAGCCGGAGAACCGCCGCGGACCGCGTTCCTCCGCGATGAGGGCGCACCCGTCGTCCGGCCGCGGGCCGCCGTCGAAGGCGACGAACCAGACGCGCCGAATCTCGGGCGAGGAGGCGGGACGGACGGCGAAGGTACTCTCGTGTGACGGCAACTCAGCGTCGGGCGCGGCGAGGGCGGCGACGTCTAACTCCGCTTTCGTCCCCAGTTGTTCGTAGACGCGGAGTTGCTCTTCGAGTATCGAGTAGCGCTGGAACCCCGCGTAGAGGCGACCGGTCCCCGAACGCCACGCCCGGTCCTCTATCTCGCGGGACGCGGCCAGCATCTGTTCGGTGTCGTACGACGCGAAGAACGTCTCGTCGAGTTCGTCCAGAATCGGGCGGTACGGCTCGGCTTCGAATCCGGGCGTTCGCACCTCGTCCGCCGGACGCAACTCCGAGAGCGCAGTCGCGGCAAGCACGTCGTCGCCGTCCGTAAGCATCGCGTACTCCGGGAGGTCGGGTTCCGAAGACGCCGCCACGACCGTCACGTTCCGGTCCGAGAAGCGCTCTCTGACCGATTCGACGGCGCTTCGGTCGTCCGCGTCGACGTAGAGCGTCTTCCGGCGCGCCTCCACGTCTTCGACCAGTTCGAGGAGTGACACGGGCGTACCTTACGAACGCTCCGTATAGTTCTTTTCCGACAGAAAAATGATACGCGTCAGTCGGCCCGGAGACGGCGCGTTCAGGGCCAGTTACCGCTCTCGGCGTAGGAGTCGGCGACGCGTCGGATGGCGACGACGTACGCCGCGGTACGGAAGTTCGGCAGGTCGTGCGACTCGTAGGCCTCGACCAGATTGTCGAAGGCGTCGGTGATGACGCGTTCGAGTTCCTCGTTGACCCGTTCCTCGGTCCAGTAGAAGCGCTGGCGGTTCTGCACCCACTCGAAGTACGAGACGGTGACGCCGCCGGCGTTCGCGAGGATGTCCGGGACGACGGTCACGTCGCGGTCCGTCAGTACGTCGTCCGCCTCGGGGGTGAGGGGACCGTTCGCCGCCTCGGCGATGACGTCGGCCTGTACATCTTCGGCGAGGTCGCCGTCGATGGCGTTCTCCAAGGCCGCGGGCACGAGGAGGTCCACGTCGAGCGTCAGGAGTTCCTCGTTCGTCAGTTCCTCCTCCGCTTCGTCGTACCCGACGACGGACCCCGTCTCCTGCTTGAAGTCTCTGACCTCGCGGGCGTCGAGTCCGTCTTCCTTGTAGATGGCACCGCTGGAGTCGGAGACGGCGACGACGTTCGCGCCGAGGTCTTCGAGTAGGTACGCCGCGATGGACCCGGCGTTACCGTACCCCTGCACCGCGACGGTCGCGCCCTCCATCTCCTTGTCGCGGTAGTCGAACGCCTCCCGGGCGGCGATCATGGTGGACCGGCCCGTCGCCTCGACGCGGCCCTCGGACCCGCCCGAGGAGAGCGCTTTCCCGGTGACGACGCCGGGTTCCGTCTTGTGTTCCAGCGTCTCGTAGGTGTCCTTTATCCAGTTCATCTCCCGTTGGCCCGTGTTCACGTCGGGCGCGGGGATGTCCTTGTCCTCGCCGATGAGGGGTCGAAGTTCCTCGGCGAACGACCGCGTGATGCGTTCGAGTTCGCTCTCGGAGTACTGCTTGGGGTCGATGACGATGCCGCCCTTGCCGCCGCCGTAGGGGATGTCCACGACGGCGCACTTGTACACCATCCACCCCGAGAGGGCCTTCACCTCGTCGCGGGAGACGCCCGGGTGATAGCGGATGCCGCCCTTGTACGGCCCCCGGTCGCCGTTGAACTGCGAGCGGAACGCCTCGAACAGTTCTACCTCCCCGTCGTCCATCTCTACGGAGAGGTTCAGTTCGAGGACCCGTTCGGGGTTCTTCAGACGTTCGACGACGTCGTCCCCCACGTCCAGATGGGCGGCGGCGTCGTCTATCTGCTCCTGTAGGCTCTCAAACGGATTTGCCTCCTCGGACATATTTCACCCTCCCGGCAGCGAGAGGTTAAGTTTGCCGGGTCTGTTACCGTGTCGCAATATTTGTCCGCTTCTACGGAGAGCGCAGAGAGACACCTATACGGTATCGTACCCGGCGCGGTCCAAGATTCGCTCCGCCTGCGCGACGAGGGGCGCGTCTATCATCTCGCCGTCCACGCGGAACACGCCTCGCCCCTCCTCGTCGGCGTCGTCGCGCGCTTCGAGCACCCGCTTCGCCCACTCGACTCTGTCGGGCGCGGGGGTGAACGCCTCGTTTATCGGACCCACCTGCGCGGGGTGAATCGCCATCTTGCCGTCGTACCCCAGCGTCGCGGCGAACTCCGTCGCCTCGCGGAGGCCCGCCTCGTCCTCGAAGTCCGTGTAGACGGTGTCGATGGCGTCTACGCCCGCCGCCGCCGCCGCGAGGACGACCCGTTCGCGGGCGTACAACACCTCCGTCCCCTCCGCCGTCCGCGTCGCGCCGATGTCCGCCGCCAAGTCCTCCGCGCCGAAGACGAGCGCAGTCGTCGCCTCCGCGTCGGCTATCTCCGGGGCGTTCAACGCGCCGCGGGCGTTTTCGACGAGTGCGAAGACGGGGAGCGTCCGCCCGCGGGCGGCCAGTTCGTCGGCGACGGCCCGCACGTCCCCTGCGGCGTCCACCTTCGGTACCATCACCGCGTCGAGACGCAGGTCCGAGTCCGCGTTCGCGTCCGACGCCGAGTCGGCACCGTCGGAACCGAAGAGAGCGTCGAAATCCGACTCGAACGCGTCGCTCACCCGGACGACCACTTCGGCGTCCGGGTCGAACGACGGGTCCGCGAGGACGGCGCGCACCGCCTCGCGGGCCTCCTCCTTTCGGGCGGGCGCGACGGCGTCTTCGAGGTCGAAACAGACGATGTCCGCGTCGGTTGCCGGGGCGTTTCGCAGCAGTTTCTTTCGGTCGCCGGGCGAGAACAGCAGGCTTCGTCTGGCCATATCCGGAGTACGCCAGGCGACGTGTTCAAACTGTGCGGCGGGGGAACGACCGACACGATTTTTCTCCTCGCGCGCGAGGTGCCCCCATGACAGGGCGGTACTACGAGGAGTTCGAGGTGGGCGAGACCATCGAACACGAGAAGCGCCGGACCGTCTCCGAGGCCGACAACCAACGGTTCTGCGACGTGACGATGAACCAACAGCCGTTACACCTCGACGCCGAGTTCGCGGCGGAGACGCGGTTCGGCGAACGACTCGTCAACGGGCTGTACACGCTCTCTCTCGGCGTCAGCCTGACGATACCCGACACCACCGACGGCACCATCGTCGCCAACCTCTCGTACGACGAGGTGGAGCACCCCGAACCCGTCTTCCACGGCGATACGCTCCGCGCGCGGTCGACCGTGACGGGGAAGCGAGAGACGTCGGACGGCGAACGCGGCGTCGTGACGATGCGCGTCGACGTGCTAAATCAGGAGGATACCGTCGTCTGCTCGTTCGATCGAACCGTGCTGTCGTTGAAGCGTCCCGACGAGTCCTGACCGCGACCCGGAGGCCGGACGCGTCGGACGCCGACCACCCGGTTTTTGCGCCGCGGCCGCGACGACGTCGTATGGACGCGCGACGGTTCGCCGACGACGTCCGCGACGCCGCGGCGTTCGCACCCGACGCGGCGACGGTCGCTCGTGTCGGTCTGGGCCTGATGTTGTTCGCCGCGGGCGTGCACAAACTGTTGGATCCTGCGGCGTGGGCCGTCTACGTCGTTGAGTGGCTGGTGCCGTGGCTGGTCGTCTCGCCGGTCGCGTTCATGCTGGTCAACGGGGCGTTAGAAATCGGGTTCGGCGCGGCGATTCTCGCGGACCGGTACACCGCCCTCGCGAGCGCCGTCGCCGCCGTGTCGCTCTCCGCGACGTGTCTCTATCTCGCCGCCGTCTTCATCCTCGAAGGCGGTCTGTTCGGCGACGTCCTCGCCCGTGACATCGGGCTGACCGGACTGGCGTGGTCCGTGCTGCTCGCCTCCCTCCGAGGTGACTGAGCGCTCGTCGCGATTCCGGGTCGTGGTCCGCGCCAGTCCGGGTCCGCGACGCTCACAGCCCGACGACGAGGACGAAGTTCGAAATCGACGCGAGACCCCACGGCGTCGCCACCGCGAGGGGGATGAGCGGCCGCCCTCGATTCGGGACGAGGCGGGCGGCGACGGCGGCGAACGCGACGACGAGAGCCTTCAGTCCGACCATCGCGGGCAACGGACCGACCGACGCGATAACGGCCCGCGCGAAGGGGTTCCCCTCGGTGTACCCGAGTTCGAGTCCGTACGCGGTCAGGAGAACGTCGAGGGCGAACGTCACGCCGACGAGTGCCCACAGCGTTCGTTCGTAGTCGGCCACCGCGTCGAGTGTGGCGGCGAGGGCGGACGACGGGAGGGACGCCGTCGAGTTGGGCGCGGCCATGTCCGAGGGGTCGTCGGGAGGTACCCTCAGTAGTCGTCGTATACGAACGGACTATCAGGATAAACAGAACGTTACCCCGGCGGTAGCCGCGTCGTATCGGGTTCCTAACGGGTCGGTTCGGACGGGTCAGACACGTCGGCACAGAAGACTTATCCCGAAGTTGTCGAATCTCGAATCAGAATGCCCTCCACGCACTCAAGACGCGGCGCCCTCCTCCTCTGTGGCGCGGTGCTCGCTTCGTTAGCCGGATGTGCGACTCGCTCGGACTCCACATCGAAGTCCTCCGAGACGCCGACGGACGAAGCAACGACGGACGAAACGCCGACGACCGAGACGAACGTCGCGCTTCGACGCGTCGAGGTCACTCCGGCGGTCGTCTCGCCGAACTCCCCCGACTCCATCGGTACGTTCGGGGAACGCGACGAACAGTTCGTCATCATCACCCTCTCGGATAACGGACCGTTCCCCGAGAAAGGCGAGTTCGCGTTGACGGCCGGAGAGGCGACGTACGACCCGGCCGCGGACGACGAGAACACGAACTTCGAAAACGGCATCTGGGACTACGGCGAGTACCAGGACGTCCCCGAGAACGTCCTCGTCTTCTCGGTGCCGAAACCCCTCGACGCCGAGTCGGTGGAACTCAGCTGGCCCGACGGGTCGGAGTCGCTAGGCGAGAGCGCTCTCGAAGCCCTGAACCGACCCCCGACGGAGTTCTCCGTCGAACTCTCCGCGCCCGACTCCGTGACGGGCGGCGAACAGGCGACGGTGACGGTGACCGCCGAGAACGTCGGCGACGCTCCCGGCACGTTCGTCGGCGCACTCAACCGACAGGGGCCGCTTGTGGCGCACACGCCCGTCGAGAGCGTCTCGCTGGAACTCGACGCCGGCGAGACGAAGGAGTGGACGCACAGGTTCCGGTCGAAGGCGTACTACGACGTCGAGGACCCGGAGGCGACGTTCAGCCTCGCCCGGCGGGGAGAGCGGTTGTCGGCGACGATAGCCGTCGACGCGGAGACCCCCTCGTAATCCGCCGACCGAACGGTAGAATCATTACGCGCTGTTCCATCTCCACGGAACATGTCGCCCGATTGGGAAGAAATCTCGCACGTCACGAAGGTGGACCCCGCAGAAAGCCTGCCCGAGGACCTCTCCGTCCTCGAGGGGACCGACCTCGTCATCGTGGGCGGTTCCGACGGCGTCACCCGGCAGAACTCCCTGAACGCGCTCGAACGGATCCGAGCGCACCACCCGGACGTTCCCCTGTTTCAGGAGCCGTACAGTTCGAGTCACGTCTCCGAGGAGACGATAGGCGCGGCGGACTTCCTCTCCGTCCCGGCGGTGTACAACGGCGACCGAGAGAACTTCGTCGCGAAGCACGTCGATTTCTTCACCGAAGTCGGCAGCAAACCCGAGGAGATACTCGGGTCGGGGCTTCCCCTCGTCGGCGACCTGATAGCGTCGAGAGGTCGTGACGCGATACAATCGATCTCCGAGAAGATTCTCGCGGAGGGGTACGTCGTCCAGAATCTCGACTCGAAGGCGGCGGCCGTCTCCGGCGTCGAGACGACGTTCACCACCGAACAGGTGGCGGGGGCGGCGTTGGCGACCGAGTCGTTCTACGGGTTCCCGATATTCTACGTCGAGTACTCCGGAACGTACGGCGGACCGGAGGACGTCGCGGCGGCGGCGACGTACCTCGACGACACCGTGTTGCTGTACGGGGGCGGCATCGAGAGCCGAGAACAGACCGAGGAGATACTCGACGCGGGTGCCGACGCCGTCGTCGTCGGGGACTGCTTCCACGAGGACCCGGAACGGTATCGACGCACTATCCCCTGAGTGATTCAGGCTCCGGCCTTCGAGAGAGTGGCGAACGCTCGGTTCTACAGCACGGTGCCGTGTTTCTTCTCGGGCAGGGACTTCTCCACCGACTCGTAGAAGGCGAACCGACCCGCGAGTTCCGCCCGGAGGTCGGAGGGCGGCACGATTTCGTCGATGACGACTTCGCTGGCCATCCGGTGGGCGTCGATGTCCTCGCGGTACTCCTCGCGGAGTTCCGCCTCTCGCTTCCGGCGTTCCTCGGGGTCGTCTATCTCGTTCAACTTGTTCGCGTAGACGGCGTTGATGGCCGCCTCCGGCCCCATGATGCCTATCTCGCCCGACGGTAGGGCGATTATGCTCTCGGGGTCGTAGGCGGGGCCGCCCATCGCGTAGATGCCCGCACCGTACGCCTTCCGGACGACGACGGTCTGTTTCGGCACCGTCGCCGAGGAGGTGGCGTAGATGAACTTCTTGCCCTTCTCCAAGATTGCGTCGCGTTCCACCTGCGACCCGGCCATGAACCCCGGCGTGTCGCAGAGGTAGAGGAGCGGAATCTCGTAGGCGTCGCACGTCCAGATGAACTCCGCGGCCTTCTCGGCGGCGTCGGGGAAGATGGCCCCCGACCGTTGGGCGGGTTGGTTGGCGACGACGCCGACGGGTCGGCCGTCGATGCGCGCGAAGGCGGTGACTATCTCCGTTCCGTAGTCGGATTTGAGTTCGAAGACCGACTCGGCGTCGGCGATTCGGTCCAACAGGTCGTGGACGTCGTACGGGCGGTTCGGCGACTCCGGGATGAGTTCGTCGATGCCGTCGGGGGAGTACTTCGGCGGCACCGTCTCAGATTTCGGCGGTTTCTCGCCCGCCACGTCGGGGAGGTACGTTATCAGTTCGGCGACGAGTTCGCGGGCGTGTTCCTCGTCGCGGGCGACCAAGTCGGCGCTTCCGGACTCCTCGGCGTGCACGCGCGCGCCGCCGAGGTCCTGCATCTCTATCTTCTCGCCGGTGACCATCTCCACCATCCGCGGGGAGGCGATGGCCATCGCGGACATCCCCTCGACCATGACGGTGAAGTCCGCGAAGACGGGCGTGTACGCCGCGCCCGCGATGCACGGCCCGTAGAGGACGCATATCTGCGGGACCCGCCCCGAGAGCATCGAGTGGTTGTAGTAGTACTTCCCGATGCCCTCGCGGTTGGCGAAAAAGCCCGTCTGCTGGTCGATGCGGCCGCCGGAGGAGTCCATCAGGTAGAGGACGGGCTTGCCGTTCTTCAGGGCGCGTTGCTGCATCCGGAGGAACTTCTCGACGCCGCGGCGCGCCATCGACCCCGCTTTGACGGTGAAGTCGTTCGCCATGAAGTGGACCTTCCGCCCCTCGAACTCCGCGGCACCCGTGATGAGGCCGTCGGCGGGGAGGCGGTTGCGGTCGGTCGCTTCCTCGGCGTCGACTTCGGGACTGTCGGGGTGCCACGAGTCGAAGTTGGCGAACTTGCCGTCCTCGAAGAGCACGCCGGACGCCTCGCCGTCGGTCGAAGCCGCGCCGTCGGTCGAATCCCCGTCGCTCTCGCCGTCGAACCACAGGTCCAGACGGTCGCGGACGAACAGTTTGCCCTGTTCGGAGAGGCGGTTTCGGTACTTCTCCGGGCCGCCTTCGAGGATGTCGGCTATCTCCTCGCGGAGTTTCGCCTCCCGGTCGGTCGGACCGAGTTCGTCGTCGAGGGGGTACGCCGTCTCGGGCGGGTCTGCGGTCGCCGCGGGGGAGTCGCCGCCGGCGTACACTTCGACGCTCGTATCGAGGTGGCGGGCGAGTGCGCCGGCGATGGCCGACGCCTCGTCCGCGGAGGCGTCGCCGCCGATTCGAACCTTCATGCGTTCGACTCCGCGGCGTTATTCCAAATGGTTTTCCATGTAAGAGATGAGCCGACGGTCAGCGGTCGGCGAGGTGCGCCTCGATGGGTTCGACGAGCGACTCGTTGCCGACGTACACCGGCGTCCGCGCGTGCAGTTCGTCCTTCTCGACGTCCATCAGCGACTTCCGGCCGTCCGAGGAGTACCCGCCCGCCGTCTCGACGATGTGTCCGACGGGGTACCCCTCGAACTGGACGCGGAGTTTCCCTTCGGGCGTGTCCTTCAGCGTCGGGTAGCCGAAGACGCCGCCGTAGGTGAGCACCTGATTCACGTCGCCTATCATCGACCCGCCGTACCGGAGTTTCATCGAGTCGTCCGACTCTATCTCGCGGACGTACGCCTCGAACTCGTCTACCCAATCGGGGACGCGCCCGCCGAACCCGTACACCGTCGGGTCCTCGGGGAGCGTCAGGTCCTCGCGGACGGCGTCGTAGGAGCCGTCGGGGTGGACGACGTACTCCGTGACGGTGCCGTCGCGGGCCGTTATCATCGTCGTCGTCGCCCCGTAGAGGACGTACGCCGCGGCGACGATATCGTCGCCCGTCGCCGGAAGCGGCGCGTCGTAGACGGAGACGATGGTGCCCATCGTGTTGTTGGGCTTGAGGTTCGAGGAGCCGTCTAACGGGTCGACGCAGACGGAGAGGCCCGCGCCCACGCCGATGACGTCTTCGCGCTCCTCGCTCGCGTACTCGCCGACGCCCGCGATGTCGCCGATGCGTTCGAGCAGTAGGTCGTCGGCGAACACGTCGGCCTCCATCGGACGTTCCCCCGAGGGGTTCTCCCCTTCGACGTACTTCCGCCGGGTGGGGAGGCCCTGCCGGATGTCCGGGGCCGTCCGCGCCGTCACGTCCAGTATCTGGTCGATTACCGAGGCGGTCGAACTCGCTTCGGTCGGGAGAGAGCTCTCTTCGGTCGCCATCTCAGAGCCCCGCCGTTTCCAGCGCTTCGTCTGTGGTCGCTTCCTCGAATATCACCTGCTCTAAGGCGTCGAGGATGCCCTCCGGGTCCTCGCGTTGGAACACGTTGCGACCGACGGCGAGTCCCTTCGCGCCGGCGTTCATCGCGGACTCGACCGTCTCCAAGAAGTCGCGGTCGGACGTCTTCGACCCGCCGCTCATGACGACGCTGGTCGGCCCGGCGGCGCGCACCGCCTGCTCCATCGCCTCGCCGGAACCGGGGTACTTCACCTTCGCGATGTCCGCGCCGAGTTCGAGGGCGAGGCGGGCGGCGTAGGCGATGGTGCCCGGCTTCTTGTCGTTCTTCAGGCCCTGTCCGCGTGGGTAGGACCACATCACGACGCCCATCTCGTTCTCCCGGGCGGCCTCTTGGGCGTCGCGGAACTCCTCTTGCATCTCCACCTCGTGGTTCGACCCGCCGTAGAGGGTGAACCCGATGGCGTCCGCGCCGAGGTCGGCCGCGTTCTCCACCGTCCAGTTGACGGCGGAGTCGGGTTCGCCCATCCAGAGGTTGCTCGTGCCGTTCAGTTTCGCCAGAAGCGACACGTCGTCCTCGTAGGAGGGGTAGTACGCCTCCGCGACGCCCTTCTGGACGGCGAACGCCGTCACCGCCGAGTGGGTCGCCAACTCCCACAGGACTTCGGGGTCGGCCGTCTCCGGCACCGGGTCGAAGTCCGACGGTCCGTGCTCCAGCCCGTGGTCGTACGCGAGGATGATGGACTTGCCGTTCCGAGTGATGGCGGAGTCGGCTCCGGGTTTCATTACTTCCATTTCGGGTAACAAACTATATAAAATCTTTGTAGGTCGTCATTCTCGCGAGCGCAGAATCAAACGGAGAATTTTGGCCCCTCAGCCTCGAATGGCCAACAATAGCCGAACTAAGTAAATTAACTCGAAAAGTAAAAAGTAATTCAGACGCCGTCGAGTCGCTCGTCGGCGGCGCGGACCCACCCCTCGACGAGGGACTGGTCCAACTGGAGGGCGTCGGCGACGCTCTCGGGGTCGGCGGTGGCGAGGCGGCGGACCGACCGAATCCCCGCGTCGGCGAGTTCCCGCGCGTCCGCCTCTTCGACGCCGTCGAGGACCGTCACGGGGGTGGGGAGGCTCTCGGCGCGCCACTCCGCCTCGGCGTCCGTCGCGGGCGAGGAG
The DNA here is from genome assembly GCF_900100875.1 of Halopelagius longus. Classification (NCBI taxonomy): domain Archaea; kingdom Methanobacteriati; phylum Methanobacteriota; class Halobacteria; order Halobacteriales; family Haloferacaceae; genus Halopelagius; species Halopelagius longus. Next base: position 295,314 of record NZ_FNKQ01000002.1, read on the forward strand.
GCGTCGCCCGCCGTCGCGTTCGACCGCCACTCGGCCTCCTCGCGTTCGGAGGAGGTTCCCCCGTTCCGGGACTGCGACGTGCGAGCCGAGGGGGTCGGGTCGTCGCTCTCGACGCTCTGACTCCGCCACGCCGCTTCCCCGTCCGTCACGTTCGAGTCGCGTTCGCTCCCGCCCGTCGACTCGGCGCGCCACGCCGCCTCCTCGTCTTCGGGCGCGGCGTCGGACGCGGCGTCCGTCCCGTCGCCCCCGACGCTCCGACTCCGCCACGTCTCCTCGTCCGACGCGGCGTCGTCGTCCGACTTCCCCCCTCCGGCGTCCGCCGACGCGGAGGCGGCGCGTTCGCGCCACGTCGATTCGTCCACGGCGTCGGCGTCCGTCGACCGCCGGCCGTCCACAGTCGCGTCCGCGTCGGCGGACTCCGTCCGGCCGTCGGCGGTCCAGTCGCCCTCGCGTTCGTCCGTGTCGCTCTCGTCGTCGCCGTCGCCCCACCCCGTCGAACTCGCGGCTATCCACGCCCGTTCCTCGTCGTCCAAGCCGCGAACCTGCGTGGACCGCCGCGAGAGGTCCGTGTCCGTCGCGTCGAACGACCACGACAGGGAGTGCTCGCGCCGTATCTTCGCCGCGACGCCGGGGTTGACGCCGATTTCGGTCAGGTCCCGGTACGAGATGCGCTTCCTGACGAAATCCGACAGGTCTATCTCCGACGATTCGAGCGCCTCGGCCGTCTTCGGTCCGACGAACCGGAGGTCCTCGAACGTCTCGGGGCCCTCCTCGTCGTCGGACGCGTCGCTCTCGTCGGTGCTGTTCCACGGAAGCGGAATCTCCTCTTCCTCGTCTACCGCCGCGTCGGTGCCGTCCGCGTCCGACAGGCGGTTGCGGTCGCTCACTCGTCCCGCTTCGACGTACTCGTTCACGCCGTTTCCGGCGTCGCCGCCTTCGGTCACGTTGTCACCCGTTGGGTGTACCTTCACGGTTTCCGACTTGAGCGTTTCCGTGCCTGTCGCTTTGCAATCACGTCGTCCGCCAGCCGACGAATGTGGCCGACCGCTCGACCGAAACCCTCCCCTCCGGCACGTTTACCACGCGACCGGACGCACGTCCTCCATGGACGTTCGTGATGTAACCGAGGTGGAGGCGGTCGGCGTCGTCGGCGCGGGCACGATGGGTAACGGCATCGCACAGGTGGCGGCGACGGCGGGGTACGACGTCGTGATGCGCGATATCGAACCCGAGTACGTCGAACGCGGCTTCGACAGCATCGAGGAGAGCCTCGACCGACTCGTCGGAAGCGACCGCCTGACCGCCGAGGAGGCCGAGGCGGCGCGCGAGCGAATCACAGGGACGACGGACCTCTCGGACCTCGCCTCCTGCGACGCGGTCGTCGAGGCGGCCGTCGAGAACATGGACGTAAAGCGAGACGTCTTCGCCGAGTTGGACGGACTCGTCGCCGACGACGCGGTGTTGGCGACGAACACGAGTACGCTCTCGGTGACGACCATCGCCGCCGCGACGGACGCGCCCGAACGCGTCGTCGGCGTCCACTTCATGAACCCCGTGCCGGTGATGAAGGGCGTCGAGGTGGTCGTCGGCGAGAAGACGGCCGAGGGCGCCGTCGAGTTCGCCCACGAGTTCGCGGCCCGACTCGACAAGGAGACGTGGGAGTCCGACGACAAACCGGGGTTCGTCACCAACCGCATCCTGATGCCGTGGCTGAACGAGGGCATCCGCGCCTACGACGAGGGCGTCGCCTCGAAGGAGGACATAGACCGCGGGATGAAACTGGGGACGAACGCGCCGATGGGCCCCCTCGAACTCGCGGACCACATCGGCCTCGACATCTGTCTCGACGCCTCGAAGACCCTGTTCGAGGAACTCGGCGACCGCTACAAGCCCGCCTACCTCCTCAAGCGGAAAGTCGCCGCCGGCGACTTGGGGAAGAAGACCGGAACGGGGTTCTACGAGTACGACTGACTCGCCGACTCACCACGTGCAGTACTCGCAGCGGTCGCCGTCGAGTTCCTCCGGGTCGGCCTCCCGTTCCTCGGCGGGGTCGATGACGCTCGAGCGCTGACACCCCAAGATGTCCGTTCGATGCCAGTCTCCGTCCGCCGCGCGAACAACCGTGAGTTCGGGTGCCATACTCGAATGGTCACTCTCTCGTCACGAAAAAGTATCGCCGACGGCGGGGGGCGGCGACGCCGACGACGCGCGCGGGAACCGGTCGGCGGTCCGTCCGCCTCTCACCGAGCGAGAAGCGCCGCGGCGACCAGAGCGAGGAGCAGGAAGACGGCGCCGAGACCGGCGAGTGCGCCCGAGAGCGCTCTGACGGCGGGCAGAACGTCGCCCCCGGCGACGTACGCCAACAGGGCGGCGAACCCGAACAGTCCGGCGACGAAGACGCCGACGAACGCCGCCGTCGTCGCGTCGAGGTAGTCGTCTGCGGGCACGGTACCCCCTTCTCGTCGCCGGCCCAAATGGTTACCGAGATGATAGTCTGAGTATCAGGACTGAACATCTGCGCGAACGCTTTATCGGGGGGAACGCCGTTGCCGTTCGCATGATTACCGTCGAGAACCTCAGGAAGACCTACGAGGGCTTTCCCGCAGTCGTCGGGAGTTCCTTCGAGGTGGACCGCGGCGAGATATTCGGCGTCGTCGGCCCCAACGGGGCGGGGAAGACGACGACGTTGAAGATGCTCGCCGGACTCATCGAACCGACAGACGGCGCGGCGCGCGTCGGCGAGTTCGACGCCGGCGACCCGGAGATGCGGCGGCACCTCGGCTTTCTCCCCGAGGAGTCGCCCCTCTACGAGGACATGACGCCGCGGTCGTACCTCCGCTTCTTCGCCGACCTGTACGACGTGCCGTACGCGGAGGCGACGCGCCGGATGGAGGAGACGTTCGACCGACTCGAACTCGAACACCGCGAACGCCGCCTCGGCGACATGTCGAAGGGGATGAAGCGGAAGGTGGCCATCGCCCGGTCGTTGGTGAACGACCCCGACCTGCTCATCTACGACGAACCCGCGTCGGGACTCGACCCCCTGACGACGAACTACGTGCTTGAGTTCACCCGCGAACTCGCAGAACGGGGCAAGACCATCGTCTTCAGCGCGCACAACCTCTACCACGTCGAGAGCGTCTGCGACCGGGTGGTCATCATGAACCGCGGCGAGATAATCGCCCGCGGGACGGTCCCCGAGATACGCGAGGAACACGGGGAGACGACGTACCACGTCTTTACGACCGTCTCCGTTCCCGACTCGGACCCCGTCGGCGACGGGCGACACCGGCGCGTCGTAGACGACATGGACGCCGTCGAGTCCGTCCGCGCCGCCGCCGAGTCCGCGGGCGGCGAGGTGGACGACATCCGCACCCGAGAGCCGAGTTTAGAGGAGATATTCTTGGACCTCGCCGGGCGGCCGACCGCCGAGGAGGGGACCGACCGGGGGCGTTCGCGCCGTCCGTCGGCCGGAGACGACGAAGGTGACGGCGAGGAGAACGCGGGCGAAACCGCGACGCACGGGGGACCGGCGAAGTGAAGCGCGACATTCAGGACCACCTGCGCGCCGTCGCCCGCATCGCTCGCTGGGAGGTGAGTCGCTCCGCGGGCACGATAGACCGCCGCACGGCCGTCCTCGGTTTGGTCGCTCTCTTGCTCGCGGGGTCCGTCGCGGGCGCGGGGGTGCTGACCGGCGGCGTCGAAATCGACCGGGGCATCTACCGCGTCGGCGTCGCGCCCGAGAACCCGTACTACGAACCGGTCGCGGCCAGTTCCGCCCTCGACCCGCGCCCGCCGGACGCCCGAGCGCTCGAAAACGGCGACATCGACCTCCTCGTCGCCGGCGACACGTTCTACGCCGCCGACTCCCAGAAGGGCCGGGCGGCGCTTTCGACCACCCGGTCGGTCGTCCAACGGTACAACGACGGCCTGATGCTCCGCGAGGAGAACCGGACGGCGGCGTTCCCCGTCGTCGTCACCCTGCGCTACCTCGACCGGAGCACCCCGCTCACCTCCGGCGGCGACGCCGGCGGCGCGACGGGCGGCGCGGGGACGGGAGGCGGCGGAGAGGGCAGTTCCGGCGGAGGCGACGACTCCGACGCGACCGGCGGGACGGACGAGGGAACCGCCGGCGGCGACGGGTCCGCGGCGGGCGGGTCCGGGTCTCCGTCCGACGACGGACGCCTCCGCGTCCCCGAGGTGGGCGGCGCGAACCCCCTCTCGTCGGGGTCCACCGGGTCCCCCGCGGCCATCCAACCGCCGTTCCCCTTCGCCTCGTTGGTTCTGGCCTTCGCCTTCCTCGTTCCGATGAACTTCGTCGTGCAGGCGTACGGGAGCACGATGCTGAACGAGCGAATCAACCGCCGGGGGGAACTACTCTTGGTCGCGCCCGTCTCGCCGGGCGACATCGTCGCGGGCAAGACGCTCCCGTACTTCGGCCTCATGGTCGGACTCACGAGTCTCATCGCCGTCGGCGTCGGCGGCGGAGCGCTCTCCGTCGCCGCCGTCCTCCCCGTCGCTTTAACCTTCCTCGCGGCGACGTTCGTCGGCGCGATGTTCGCCCGGTCGTTCAAGGAACTCACCTTCGTCACCGTCGCCGCGTCGGTGTTTCTCACCTCCTACGCGTTCGTCCCGGCCATCTTCGCGAACGTGACGCCCATCGCGCTCATCTCGCCGCTGACGCTCGTGGTTCGGGACTTGCAACCGGCGGGCGTCGTCGGACTCGGCGAGTACGTCTTCTCGACGGGACCGTTCTACCTCTGTTCGGGCGTGCTGTTCCTCCTCGGCGCGGGCGTCTACCGCGAGGAGGACATGTTCACCCAACGGCCGGTCCCGCTGAAGTTCTTAGACGCCCTCGACGCGCGCATCTCCCGGCCCCGCGACGTGGCCGTCCTCTCGGCGCTCTCTATCCCGTTCGTCTTCGTCGCCGAACTGCTGGCCATCGCCGTGTTGTTCGCGCTCCCCGTCGAGGCGACGGTACCCGTCCTCCTCCTTTTGGTCGCCGTCGTCGAGGAGTTCGCAAAGAGCGTCCACGTGTACGCCGCCTTCGAGAAGTCCCGGTTCGAACGTGCGGCCGGGACGGCGCTCCGAGTCGGCGCGCTCTCGGGACTTGGCTTCTTCGTCGGCGAGAAGTTCACCGCCGTCGCGCAGGCCGTCGCCCTGCCCGAACTCGTCCTCGGGCAGGCGACGCTCGCGCCGTCCGGCGTCGGTGCGTTCTCCGGTATCGGCGTCCTCTCCGCCGTCGGACTGTTCCTCGCACCGCTCGTTCTCCACGTCGTCACCGCGGGCCTGACCGCCCTCGGGGCGTCGCGCGACGGGCGGTCCTACGCCGCCTCCTTCGTCGTCGCGGTACTCCTTCACACGGCGTACAACCTAACGGTGGTGAACGCCCTTGGGTGACCCCCGACCCACCATCGCAAAGCGCGAACTCGGGTCGCTCCGCAAGGAGAAGACCATCGTGCTGGCGCTCTGTTTACAGCTGTTCGTGGCGGCGTTCTCGTCGTTCCTCGTCGTCGGCCTCGTCTCGCTGTACGACCCCGGCTCCGTCGGCAACTACGAGGTGGACGTGGCCGTCTCCGGCGACGCCACCTCGGACCTGATTCGGGCGGCGTCCTCCGTCGGCGGCATCGACGCCAGACCGTATCAGTCGGACGACGCCGCGATGCGGGCCTTCGAGCGGGGTGACGTGGACGCCGTCCTCTCGGCGGAGCGGTTGCACGGGCGGGTGTTCGTGACGGCGACGGCCCCCGACTCGAACATCGAGACCACCGTGACCGTCGTCCAACTCCGCGACGCCCTCCGGGAGTTCGAGCGAACCGAACGGGCCGAGCGGTCGGCGTTCCTGACGAGTTCGACGCTGGAGTTGCCGCCGGAGACGCAGTCGAGCCCGTACTACGGCTTCACGTACACGGTGCTCGTCCCGCTTCTGCTCTACCTGCCCGTGTTCATCAGCGGCTCCATCACCGTCGACTCGATAACCGAGGAGATAGACCGCGGGACGCTCGAACTGCTCAGGGTCGCACCGCTTTCGCTGTCGGACGTGGTGGACGGGAAACTGCTCGCGGCGGCGACGCTCGCGCCCGCCCAGTCGGCGCTGTGGATTCTCCTCCTCGGAATCAACGGGACGCCCGTCTCGAACCCGCTGTCGCTTCTGGCGATGGTCGCCGCGCTCTCGACGCTCGTCTGCTCGCTCGGGGCGGCGGTGGCGCTCCTCTCGCCCGAACGGCGCGCCGCGCAGTTCCTCTACTCCATCGGCGTGCTGTTCGTCTTCGGCGGCACCACGCTGTTCCCGCACAACCCCATCAACACGTCCGCCCGCCTCGCAATCGGGAGTCCGGACCCCCTCGCGCCCGCCGTCGTCGCGTCGTACGTGGTCCTCGGCGCGGGCGCGTACCTCGCGGTCCGGTATCTCGTCGGCGGCGTGGACCCGAACGAACTCTAATCGAGGAACTCGACGCCGGTAATCTCGAACCGCCCGCCGCCTTCGGGCCCTTCGGCGGCGGTCACCTCCCACCCGTGAGCGTCGGCGATGCGCCGCACTATCGAGAGGCCGAACCCGGTCCCGTCGCGCGTCGTCGAGTAGCCCGTCTCGAACACGTCGTCTCGCCGGTCCGGCGGGACGCCGGGACCGTCGTCCTCGACGTAGAAGCCATGGGGCGATTCGCCGACGCGGACGGTCACCGCCGGGCCGCCGTGTTCCACGGCGTTCCGGACGAGGTTTTCGAGCAGTTGCTGCATCCGCCCCTCGTCCGCGCGGACGACGCGACCCACGTCGGCGATGAGCGTCGCGTCCGCCGTCTCGACGTTCCGCCACGCCGACTCGACGGCGTCCCCGAGGGCCACCGGTTCGGTGTCCGCCGTCGTCTCGCCCTCCCGTGCGAGTTCCAGCAGGTCGTCTATCAGCCTCGCCATCCGTTCGTGGGCGTTCGCCACGTCCCGAAGGTGGTCGCTGTCGCACTCCTCGGCGGCGAGTTCGAGACGTCCTTGGGCGACGTTCAGCGGGTTCCGCAGGTCGTGAGAGACGACGCTCGAGAACTCGTCGAGTCGCTCGTTCTGCTGGCGGAGTTCGCGCTTGCTCTCCAGTTGGTCGAGCGCCTGCCCCGTGTGCGAGACGAGCAGTTCCGCCAGTTCGACGTCGTCCTCGTCGAAGGCTCCGGCCCGTTCGCTGACCGCCTGAAAGACGCCGTGGTCGCCGACGGGGACGCTGAGCGCTCCGCGGTACGGCCCCTGCGGGTTCGCCTCCTCGGCGTCCCGCACGTCGTCGAACAAGAACGTCTCGCCGGTTCGGTACGTCTTGCCGACGATGCCGTCGTCGACGGACATGGCGGTGACGCCGTCGGACGGCACCACCTCGGAGACGGCCACGACCGGCAGCATACCGTCGTCTTCGAGGTTTATCACGCACTGGTCGAACTCCAGGATGTTCTCGGCGACGTCTATCGTCCGCCGACAGACCGCCTCCGGCGAGTCGAACGTCGTGATGTCGGTTGCGATGCCGTGGAGTTCCTCCAACGCCCGTTCGCGCTCTCTCTGCCGTCGGTTGCTGAGCACGCGGAGCACTTGGTCCGCGATCTCCCCGGCGAACCGACGTTCGTCGTCGGTCCACTCGCGCGGTTCGCCGACGTGTTCGTGACAGACGACGCCGACCACGTCGCCGTTGGAGCGAATCGTCGCGTCGAGGACCGAGCCGATTCCGTACGGTTCGAGGTACTCCGCGGCGAGTTCGGCGGTTCGCGGGTCGGACCGCGCGTCCTCGGCGGCGAGAGAGCGGTGCGCCTCCAACGCCTCGAAGTAAGCGGGGTAGTCGTCGGCGGCCAACTCCTCGCCCTCCGTGTGCGCGTCGGCGGACCGTTCGTACAGGTCGGCGTTCCGGAGGACGCTGTTGCCGTCCTCGAACAGCCAGATGCCGACGCGGTCCACGTCGAGCGTCTCCGCGGCCGTCTCTGTTATCGTCCGCTTGCCGGCCTCGAAGTCGCCGTCGGTGATGCGCTCGTCCGTCGAGAGTTCGACGACGGTGCGTCGCTGCCGCGCCTGACGCTCCCGACTGCGGTAGTCGTCGGTCACGTCGCGGAAGACGAGCACGACGCCGATCATCTCGCCGCACTCGTCCGCTATCGGCGATGCGCTGTCGGCGATGAACCGCTCGGTGCCGTCCTTCCCGACGAGGACCGTTCCGTTCGCCAGCCCGACCGCGCTACCCGTCTCTAACACCCGTTCGGCGGGGTTCGCTTCCGGCTCGCGCGTCTCGTGGTCGATAATCTCGAACACCTCCGAAAGCGGTTCGCCGACCGCTTCGTCGGTCGACCAGCCGGTGAGATCCTCCGCCACCGGATTCATCCGCGTCACCCGGCCGTCGACGTCGGTGGTGACGACGGCGTCGCCGATGGATTCGAGGGTGACCCGGAGGTTCTCCTCTCGCTTCCGGAGGCGGCGCTGGGTGCGGTGGTGTTCGTACTCCTGTACGATGGTCCGCGCGAGGACGCCGTACTGGGAGGTGGGGTCGCCGCCCTTCCGGAGGTAGCGGTCCGCGCCGAGGTTGAGCGCCTCTATCGCCACTTCCTTTCTCCCCTCCCCCGTGAACACGATGAACGGCACGTCGTCGTCGAACGTCTGACGCACCGTTTCGAGCACTTCGACGCCGTCCATCTCCGGCATCTGGTAGTCGCAGACGACCACGTCCACCTCGCGACGTTCTATCGACTCCAGGCCCCGCCGCGGAGACGACGCCGTCTCGACTTCGATTCGAGGCGTCTCCGTCTCCAAGAACCGCCGCGTGAGCTCCAAGAGGCTCTCGTCGTCGTCGATGTAGAGGGTCCGAATCGGAGCGGCGCTCTCTGAGTCCCGTTTCTCCCCCATTTCTGGCGTTCCTTTCGCGTAATACGTTAAAAGAGTTACCAGCACCCGCGCTACCGCACCACAGGCGCACGTCCGCGAGTCGAGAGGCGTCCGCGCGGAACAGCCGAGTCGGAACGCACTCAAGGTAAGAGGACGGTATCCGAGGTATGGGACTCGGAGGAACCGCGAAGAAGCTCCAGAAAGTGGCCGAGATGGCAGAGGACGTCTACGCGCGACTCAACGACCTGCGCGACCAGATACACGAGATGCGCGAGACGGTCGGCGAGACGAAAGACCGCGTGGACTCCCTCGAGACGGAGTCCGCCGAACAGCGAGCCATCCTCGAAGCCATCGCCGAAGAGCAGGGTATCGACGTCGAAACCGTGACCGCGACGGCGCACATCAGAGAGGCCGAGGCGGACGAAACCGCGACTGACGCCGACGCGACTGACGCAGGCGCGACGGATGCCGACGAGACGGACGCAGGAACCGCCGACCCCGAACCCGCCGACGAAGCGTAACTCGTTCTCGGCGCCGCGATTTTACTTCGGCGTACGCCCGACCCCTCGGTAGTTCGGTCCCCGTCCGTCGCCGCCGGATGACAACCTTCAGGTTCGGGGGCAACTTTTGCCAGCGCATGACCACGGACCGCGAGCCGCTTTCCTCGGTGTTGGAAACCATCGGCCGGACGCCGTTGGTCCGCGTGCACGCCTCGCCCGACGAGGTGCCCGTCTACGCCAAGGTGGAGTCGTTCAACCCGGGCGCGAGCGTCAAAGACCGCATCGGGAAGTACATGCTCGAACGCATGCTGGAAGACGGGACGCTCCCCGAGGGCGGCACCGTCGTCGAACCGACCGCCGGGAACACCGGCATCGGTATCGCCGTCGCCGCCGGCCAACTCGGCGTTGACGCGGTGTTCGTCGTCCCCGAACGCTTCAGCGTCGAGAAACAGCAACTGATGCGCGCACTCGGCGCGACGGTCGTCAACACGCCGACCGAGAAGGGGATGGACGGGGCGATACGGCGCGCGCACGACATCGCCGACGACGTGGACGACGCCGTCGTCCCCCAGCAGTTCTCGAACCCGCTGAACGCCGAAGCGCACTACGAGACGACGGGACCCGAGATTTACGAGGCGCTGGACGGCGAGGTGGGCGCCGTCGTCGTCGGGTGCGGCACGGCGGGAACGCTCATGGGCGTCGCGCGGTACGCCCGCGAACGCGACGAGAACACCTACGTCGTCGCCGTCGAACCCGAGGGGTCGCTGTACTCCAGACTCGAAGGCGAGGACGTCGAGGAAGCCGACTACAAGACGGAGGGCATTGGGACGCACAACCTCGAAACGAACGAACTGTTCGACGACTCGTTGGTGGACGACATCGTCCAGATAGCCGACCGGGACACCCACGCGGAGGTCAAACGACTCGCAAGCGAGGAGGGACACCTCGTCGCCTCCTCCTCGGCCGCCGCGAGTCTCGCCGCGCGGGACGTCGCCGAACGCATCCGCGACGGCGAGATAGACGCGCCGCACGACACCGTCGTCACTATCTTTCCCGACTCCAGCGAACGCTACCTCTCGAAGGGCATCTACCGCGACTTCGAGTCGTGGGAGGGGTAACTCGTCCGCACGGGCGCGGACGCGAGAGCGCCTACAGCAGGCGGCCGTGCTCTACCTTCATACACTTGTCCTGCACGACGCGTAGCCCGGCGTCCTCCGCGCGCGCGGCCGCCTCGTCGTCCCGTATCCCCAGTTGGAGCCAGATATCGTCGGCGTCGCCGACCGACTCGTGGCGTTCGAGTACGTCGTCGACGATTTCCGGAACCTCCTCGCTCGGGCGAAACACGTCCACGACGTCGATTTCGGCGTCCTCCGGCACGTCGGACAGCGAGTCGTACGCCGTCTCCCCGAGAACCGAGTCGGCGAAGGGGTTGACGGGAATCACCTCGTAGCCGTGCCGCTTGAGGTACGCGGGAATCTCGTGGGCGGCCTTGCCGGAGGTGGTCGAACAGCCGACGACTGCGATGGTTTCGGCGTCGAGCACGTCCGTCAGTCCGGCGTCGTCGGTGACTGGCATAACTGTACTGAGGGCGGGCGCAGACAAAAAATCGTGGCCGCGCGTGCGTCGCCGTCGCACGGCGGTCGGCCGAGAGGAAGAGTCGGTCGGACGCGGGGAGTCAGTCGAAACGGGGCTCAGTCGGAGGCGAGGCGAATCTCCGGGTCGCCGTCCTCGCGGGTGGTGATGATGCCGTCGAAAAGTTGCTTCAGCGTGTTCATCGTCTGGTCGTCGTGGGCGCTGGAGTCGATGGCGAACAGGCCCAGTCCGTCGACGCTCTGGATGCGCCCGGTGAACACGTGCAGGAAGCGAAACACCGTCTGCAGGTCGGCGTACATCAGGAGCGTCGAGAGGGAGTGGAGCATGACGCGGTTCTGCTCTATGTGGCGGTCCTGATAGAACGCCTGCAGGAACTCCGAGAGCTTGATTCCGATGCCCGTCATGTCCACGGGCGAGGACGTGTACTTGATTCGGTCGTCGTCGCGGATGTCGCCGAGACCCTGCTGGCGCGTCACGCAGTCTACGACCGCGACCGGCTTCCCCTCGTAGGGGACGCGCTTGCCGAAGTCCGAGAGCACGCGCTGTGCGCCGTCCTTCGTGGTGACGATTATCGCGCCGTCACCCCGTTCGGTCCCCTCCGCGAGGACGTCGAGCGCCAACGACCGCTTCCCGGTGAGCGGCGGTCCGCTGAGGAGGATGTTCGTTCCCGGTTGGACCTCCGTGTCGAGATCCGGGCCGAGGTCATACATGTGAGTCCCTCGGGGCTGAACCGTCAGCATGGAGATAACCGTTCGCCTGACGGGACGACTCGCCGGGAGTCATTAGATGGTAACACGATATCGTGAACCGATAATATTCTTTTTGATTCCGTAACTGGCGGTCGCTCCGTCGAACGACGGGTTCCGTCGGACGGTCACCGCACCGCCGGTTCGGGTTGCGACTCACGCGGGGACTCCGCCGGACGCGGTGATTCGGCCGGCGATGAACGCCGCCGTCGCCAGAAACATCCCCTGTTTCAGTCGCGTCTGTCCGGCCGACGGGTCGGCGAACGCCCGCGCCGCGCCCCAGAGCATGACGCCGTCTGCGGGGAGCACGAGTGCGAGGTAGACGACGCCGAACCCGCCGACGACGAACGGAACGACGCTCGCCGCGACGGCGACTGCCAACACGGCGACGCCGAGTGCGAGCGACCGCCGTTCGCCGACCACTATCGGAAGCGTCCGCAGGCCCTCCTCTCTGTCGCCCGCGACGTCCTCGACGTCCTTCGTCACCTCCCGCGTGAACGTCGCCATCGCCGAGAGGGCGAAGAGGACGAGCACCGTCGTCTCGAACGCGCCGCCCACCGCGGCGGCACCGAACAGGAACGTAGACCCCGTGAGATACGCGACGACGACGTTCCCGACGCCGGGAAGGCCCTTGAACAGTTCCGTGTAGGCGAGCAACGCGACGAGGTTCACCACCGCGATGGCGATGGCCGTGACGGGGAGGACGGCCGCGGAGACGACCGCTCCCGCGAAGAGCGCGACGCTGAACCAGAGCGCGCCGCGTGCGCTCACCGCGCCGCGGGGAATGGGGCGGTCTGGGCGGTTGATTCGGTCGATTTCGCGGTCGAAGTAGTCGTTCACCGCGTTGCCCGCCGCCGTGGCGAACATCGTCGCTGCGACGGCGGCGACGATGGCGGCCGGCGCGAGGAGTCCGTCCGCGACGAACGCGCCCGTGAACGTGAGGACGCCCGCCGCCGCGACGTTGCCGGGACGGGTGAGTTCGAGGAGTCCGCGCATCGTCTCCGACGGCGACGCCTCCGCCTCGCGGACGCTCGATTCGGACTCTGCGGCCGGTGGCATACGACGTACTCCCGATGCCGCGGAGATAAATGGCGCGGAGTCGGACGGATTCCCACGGCGCGTCCGAATCCGTGGGTTTAAAAGGAATCGCCCCACTACGTAGTATCGAGGGCGCTTAGCTCAGTCTGGACAGAGTGCTTGGCTTCGGACCAAGTTGCGGTAGCCTTCTGTGGCTGCTCTGTCCCACCGCCGTCTGTCGGTTTTCTGGTTCTCGCAGACGGAGCAAACGAGCATGTCCGAGGCTATCCAAGTTCAACTAATCGGTGTATCGTACCGCTGTCTGGCGATTAGGCGGAGGTGTCAGGCTCATGACTGAAATTGAGGCCATTGATGGCATTCCGCTACTTCCTGAGCCATCTCAAAATCTACTAAACGAACGTCAGCGGGTTGATTACCGTCATCACCGTGAAGGACTGATACGGTGGATGTTGAAGTTAGGAAAGAACCCCGACAGAGCGGAAGGATACGCACGTCAAACGGCGAAGCGGCGTGCAACAAATGCAGACATGTTCTATCGGTGGGTATGGCAGGAGTACAATGGATACACAACTACAGTTACTCACGAGTATGCTGATGAGTATACACGAGAGTTAGCATACTCCGACCTCTCAGATACCCACAAGTCGAATCTACAGAAAACGCTTAAGATGCTGTTTCGGTGGCGGAAATGGGAATTTGGCGATTCTGAGTGGCAACCAGAAATCACATTCAGCGGCCAAGGAAGTGCCTCACAACCACGAGACTACTTTACTCAAGAGGAACGCAAACGGCTACGAGACGCCGCCCTTGAGTACGGAAGCGTTCCACACTACTGTTCTCTAACGCCAGAACAACGACAGGAATGGAAACGCCACTTGGCTCAACGGTTCAGGAAACCTATGCAGGATATTGGACGGGAAGAATTTGAGCGAGCAAATGGATTCAAAGTCCCGTCGTTAGTATGGGTCTCTCTTGATGTAGGATTACGTCCCATCGAAGTAGAGAGGGCAAAGGTTAGTTGGTGCGACTATGATAATGCAGTTCTGCGGATACCTGCCAACGATTCTGCTAAGAACCACGATAATTGGAGTGTCAGTCTACAATCTCGGACTGCTGAAATTCTACAACGGTGGACGGAAGAGCGGCGTCTATACGACAAATATGGAGAGACAGATAGACTCTGGCTTACCCGAGAGGGGAACCCCTACCAGAGTACCGCTCTCAAATATGTACTCGGGAAGCTTACTGACTTAGCAGGAATCGAAACTGAGGACCGTCAACTGAGTTGGTATGCTATTCGTCACTCTGTAGGGACGTATATGGCGCGAGAGGAAGGTCTTGCAGCCGCTCAAGCTCAATTACGACATCATTCGGTCCGTACTACGATGAAGTACGACCAAGCACCTGTTGAGGACCGTCGAGACGCCCTTAGTCGAATGGGATAACATTCTATCCCCGCACCGCTTCTCGGGGAGATAGCCGCAAGAACGATGACACCAATATTGATGGTAATTCAGTCATATTGATAATTCATGGTAGACATCGTTGAATCATTCGTAGCAGCAATTGTCCTTCTTGTTGGTCTAATGCTAATGGCTGTCTTCGCAGGGGTAGACCCATCAGTTGCTACAGGATTGTTTGAGGGAGCAGTAAGGGTCGTGGTGGCCGTGTTCTTTGTTGGGGCTATTGGCCTTGCTATCTTCAGTGCTATAGGAGGCAGATAGCGGCCGATGTCTAAGCAGTCCCTCTACAGCCAGGTGGTTGAAGAAATGGAAAAAGACGGGTATCAGTTGACAGAGCAAGCTTTGATACTTGTCTTCGGAGGCGTCTTCGGTGGACAAGCATACAGCATTACACAAGAGGGGTATCCATTAGTACTGGAGCTGTTCCTCTATCTCTTTATTGTAACAATCGCTCTTATAACGATTGGAGCACTCCATTTTCTAATCAGTTATATTCGACTGTCGGATGCTGCAGGCTAATGCCATCTGAACAACTGCAAAGGATTGTCTAAGGACTTTCATACAGTGGGTTCTTTTTATTCGCTTACAACTCACCTCATGAATTGTGACTTGAAACTGTACTTCTCTCAAAGGCCACAGCCTGCTTCACATTGGATTCTTTGATTGAGATAATGGAAACCATTCATAACAAATCCAAAGCGAATGTGACGCCAGCCAGACGCCTTAGAATGGAATCTAAGTGGTAATCACCCCCGAATCTTCTCCTGAGTTCCTCTCTCAATATACAGTACCTTAGCAGGTCGTAGTATACCTTACTGTAGTACCGTACAGCACCGCACCGCATCCTCGGGAGATATTCCGCCTAAACCGCAACCACTACCGCAACAGCACAGCAACCGCCCTATTACAGTACACTGTTAACAGCTGTAATGACACAGTATGCTGTAACACAGTTTCCTATTATAATAATGGAACTGTAGTAAGTAAACAGTGTCGTTCATTGAAACTCTGACTGTTAACTATTAGCACTCTCCCATTTTTAAGGGTAAAAAGCACATATGAGTTAGTGTAACGAAACGTCCTAATAGAGGCTCTACAAGAGGGATTATTGAAAGAAAATTAGATTTCATGACTCCTGTCACCCCCACACAAGGCGGGGGATGACGGTCGTCTACAAACGAATATCTAACCCCAGTGAACAGAAGTAATTAAACTTAAGCCCTGTTCTACACCTCGAAGGTGTTTTGAGAAGTTAGTACGTTGATTCGAGGTTACAGAGTCTGAAATAGGTGAATAATATTCTGACTGTTGCTATCTCTGGTGCCGTTATGCTGTCTATCCCCCGAGATGCGGTAGCGGATAGTAGAAATGGTCGGAATTATAGAGATATTCCACCTCTAAGATTCCTTCCGCCATTTAAATAGATAAACCAACATATGAACTATACGCAGGGGTCATTCCCTGTCTACCAATCTGGAACGTCACCTGAATATTGAACTCGTCCTCTATTGTTGATATGGAAAGGTGTGCGGAATCAAGTTCCTTTACCGCTTCACCTTTCCAGAGAAGTAGTTGAATCAGTTTACCTGTTCTTTCACCTGCTTCATACTTGCGTACCAGTCTACGTCATGACGGTCAGCTATTTCTTTGAACAACGGCTTGTCTCCGTCATGCCGCTCAAATTCTCTTACTTGGATTCGTACCTCATATTCTTCTGGAGTCTCTATCATCCGATTCTGAGCAACTGCTAAACAACCAAGTGCAAGAGCTATTGGAGCAGAATTCGGTTCCTCGTTATCGTCATCGTCTATGTTTCCCTTGATATTTCCAAGACGATTGAAAGCGCGAGCATCGACCTTCATAACAAGCCGCTTTGCGTCTCTAACGATAGCATCAGAAAGATTGAGCGTATCTCCAAGGGCTTCAGTCAGTGACAGCTTATCCTTAATTGCACTCTTCTTTCCACCGTCTCCGTAGTACCCATGCTGCCACATCCACATCCGCTTCCTCTGGGCTTTCAAATCTCTTCCATCCATCGCGGTTGTTGGAAGAGGATTTCCATGTGCGTCTTTCCGATTTGCATTGAACGTCGTCTCGCTTGGACGGCGCTTCCATCCTTGCGACGTTCGACCGCTGATTTCAGGCTCGTCATACCGATGTTTCGGCCTGGTCGCATCGATAAACGCTTCATCAACGCTACCATCGCCTGATGATGCTACAACTGGCTGTCCGTCTGCAGTTTTCCCAATCTGTTCACCGACTTCATAGTCATGTCTGTATGTGTTTGTTGTTGACATGGACCCAACCCCGCAAGTTCCAACTACGAGGAAAACATCAGGATTTTGCTATCTACCGTGCTTTTCGTCTCGGCTCCTCGATAGTGACGGTCGGGCCACCGAATTGCAAGTCATCCTCTTCAACAGTTTTCGTGGTGCCTTTTGACCGCTCTCCATCAATGAAACCGACTTCAATGAGTGCCTGACGTACTTCTGCAGGCTTGACATTCCACACTCTCTTAGGGCCGTCAAGAGTGGCCTTCAGTTCCTTGGTGAGATAGTCCGCAATCTCGTTGGTTCCCATTCCGCAATCAACGTATAGATGGTGCAGAATACGTGCATCTTCAAATACTGGTTCTCGTAGGTTCTCAAGTGGGATATCTTCTTCAAAGGGCAGTGATATGGTCTCTCTTGAGACTTCTATATCAAAACTCCCCTCGTCAGGCAATTGGATTCCATGCAGTTTGACCGCTTTTCCAATCCTGTCTGCATTCGTCCCAATTTCATCGGCCAAATCCTCTTCTGTATTGATTAACTCATTGTCCGCTAATTCTCGGAGTTTGTCCCCTGCTGTAGGTTGAAGGAGAGAATCACCTTGGGGGTAGTCGTCATAATCATCTCCGACCAGAGGAAGGCCTTGGTTGTATCCTAATTCAGGGATAGGAGGGATTGCTTCCTCGACCTCTTTCGGTCGGTTCTCACTGGGGTTGCCATCCCTCTTCCGAGCTTGAGTAATCCCTTCGAACATCACTCTCCTCCCCCGTAGTTGGAAAGCGGAGTAAGGTACCAAAGACTGGGCTCTCCGAAAGAGGACTCGGGGGCCGCGATTCCGAGTACCACGGACCCAGTAGGTAGTTCAACTGTACTGCTATCCTCTATATTGGCCGTAAGAACAGCATACGACTCTTTCTCACCTCCCTCTATAGCAGTCAACTGAATTGAATTACCCGTATTGTGCTCAATATTTTTGCACTTCAATTCACCTAATTCAGTTATATCGCCAGATTCGACTGTTTTACTAACAGTATTATATTCGGTAGTCACGCTTTGTACCCTCGATTGAACGTCTGTCGGTCTGTCTCCTCATTCTTCTCTCTACTCTGTTCATCAGTCTCTTCTCCACAATCGACAACTGTCTCGTCAATTTCGAACTCTTCAGTTGCCATCAGAACGTCACCCCCTCTTCATTATTCGAAGATTTTTCCGTCAGAAGAGCATGACATGCTTCTCTCACAACAACGCCATATGGTACATTCTCATCACCGAATGATTCTTGTCGAGTGGTGCGGAGAAGGTCCTTTTCTTCGGCTGACAATCGAATTCGCTTGTTTCTCATTACTTTCTATGAGGTGTGGTCACCAGCGACCACTTCCCTCACTAATGTAGTAGTCAGAGTGCGAAACTCAAAATTGCTCTAAGCGATTCTAAGGCCGTCTCATTTCTATCGATTTTTGCCTGTAGTCGCTGACGGCTACTATTTGGATTAGAACCCACTATACAAACTTATCCACCAATCTCTACGAACATTCTTGTGTTATGGGTGTCAAATACAAGCATGTCTGGTTTAGAAGTGGCCATTATGGGTGCTGTAGCGTCCCAGGTTTCCAAAACTGCGCTTGAATGGTTGCAAAGCCAAGGGTCTGAAATCAGCGAGGAGGAGTGGAAGCAGGTTGGTTATCAAATCGGGATTGAAATCCAAAGTATCGACAGACAATCTCAGAGGAATCCCGAGGAACTCAAAACGTTAGAAAGGGAATTAACCAATGCCGCCAAGGTATATCAGAAACTTGAAATATTTGGTGAGGATTTCGACTTTGATTCAGATGTTGTGTCACTATATTCGAATTTGGCAGATATTTGTGGTGAGTGGGCTGTAGATATGAAGTTTAATACATCTATGGAGGAGCACAGAAGTAATTTCGAAGAACTACATAAGGAATATAAAGAGACGGTAATGTAAGTACGTGTTTCTGCTGAATAGATTCTCTGTATTCAGCACGCTATTTCTATCACGTTCTGAGGTTTCAACAGAGCTGCCACTACTACTAACGGTCCGCGGTAATGCGGTCTATCTCTCCGAGAATGCGGAGGCTGAGGCGGAGGGAAAGCGAACTAAAGTGAGAGATACGGTGCTCGTGGAATTCTCCAGGTAGACAAATCGAGTCTGTGGAGATGCTCAGTGGGCTGCCTCACTTGATAAGCGAAATGGGATACTATGAATTACAATCCATCCGATATTACCTGAAATTACCACCAAACAATCTACACAGCCTTGCTTTGCGTGCGTAGGTCTGCGGAGATACCCCCGACAAGGGCTCAAATTCCCTTAGGAAAGGTAGAATTTCTATTAGGGCGAATTCCTGAGGTAATGAAGCTCCAACACAAGAATTTTGATAGCGTTCAGACGGAGTACACTGTCCTATGAGACATTTCGGTGGTTGATGGCGTAAAGTTCAACGGTCACAGAAATTCACTTAGGAGAGATTAGCGCATAGCAGCACCAATCCGCTTCTCTGTGGGAGCATCTAAGTAAGGTTCAATAGCCGAATAAGATGACCACCCGCCCACAGCCATCATCGTTCTAACGTCTACTGGGTCAGGCCGCTCTACGAGGTGCCACGTAGCCCAAGAGCGGCGTAAGTCGTGAGAGGAGACATTATTCCAGCGATTGTTCTCGGCCTCCTCAGCAATCGTCTGAGCCGCTTCACGGACCCACCGTCGCACTGAGGACGGTGAGACAGAGACAAGCGGCTCTTCATCGCTCAGGCCTCGCTCACGGACGTACTTCGAGACATTTCGCTCAGTCTCCTCTGGCATCCAGGCGTCACGCTTCTTCGGTTTCCCGCCATCTGTATTCTTCCCCGCTATCTCGAATAACCAGCACTCTCCTTCCTCCGACCAACGTATATCTTCCATCGCTACTTTCGGTACTTCATCAGAACGCAAACCACACTGAGTCATCAGTTGAATAGCTATCTCGCGTTTCCAATCCACAGTACCTGCTGCGTGTTCTAACTTCGAACATTCGTCCCGTGAGAGCCAACACTTCACTTGCCCACTACCAGCTTCTTGGAGAGAGACCATACACAAATTGTCCAAACTATCTACGTATAGTTTTGGCGGTCATTCCCCCGAGACGGCGGTAGTTTATAAACTACTGTGTGCTGAGACGGTGCTCGTAGCCAAGTTGTATAACAAAGTGTCTATGAGGTAGAGGGGGGATTTGTACCCCATCAAAATCAGATTCAGTAGGTTCTCTATTCCAGCATGGTGGGGGTCCATTATTCCCCGCTACGTGAATGGAATTCTCTCAGTCAATCTCTCCAGTTGAAGTCTTGGTACTGATTGTGGTGCTGGTAGACGTGCCAAGAGCCATTGCCATTTTCACGGTATTCCTCTGCTACGATTGATTCCTGTTCTCTCGCCTGTTCTTTAGAATTGTACCATCGTAGCTCAACTAACTCAATCGGTCGATATTGTTGTGTAAACTTTGCTGCTCCTGTGAGGCCTCTATTGTGCTCATACAGTCTTTCAATTATTCGAATAGATGAACCTACGTAGAACAGACGTTTGCTTGTTAGACCTTCGCCAACTCGGACCATTGGACCCTCATGTGGCTGTTCGATATTAGATATTTTATTGGGGCACTTGCATTCTATAATATAGACACAGGGTCGTAACCTATCGACAAGATATCTAATTTTATCCATTTGTTCTGATTTTCTCGCTTCTCTGTCGGGGAGTGGGTAGTTATCGCTCACACTGGTTCACTATCCTCCAACATAATTTATTTTTTCACCAAATACTATGAAGAATACTACCAAGAACACGCCCGATATTGACAGGATTGCAACCGTGTACTTCTCATAGGGTCCAAAGATAGGAGAATTTTTGACAGTAGGTGATATTCTATCATATAATGAAAAGTAACCACGAACATTATTTCAGTAACTCTTATGAGAATTATATTTTGGACGACGATGACGTAATTGTGTATGAAAAATCAAAGAAACTGGCTAAATATACCGACTATCCTGGTATGGTCGCTGCAGCAGGTCTTTCTCTTGGAGTACTAGGACTGGGGGTAAATATTCTATCTTACCTTCGTCACTTTTTAGCAAGTGAATTCTCAATATTAACATTCATTAACACTACCCCTGCTCCACTTTCAGAGATTATCCGTTTCGGTGGCCTTCTCATAGTGAGCTTTGTTTTCACTACCGCATTGGTTATGGTTGGTTTGAAATTTCAGTCCACTGCCAAAGGTACTGATATAACTCAAAAGAAATATCGTCTTAATATTCTTGCAAGAGGGCTCTCTAAATTTCATGAAGGTAGCCACGAACAAGCAATCTCTCAATTATCTAAATTTGATGAATTAGAAAATACGCATATTTCCTCTTTTATTGAATCCAACGTAGAACAGTATCTCAAAAACTTAGAGAAGGAAGATAGTGATGAATATCTTGAGAAGACCTTTGAAGATTTCCTCTGTCTGCTTATGGAAGAAGTGTCAAGTAAAAAGACCCCACGTGAGGCGCAATTAGAAATCATTACTAATTCAGATTCACTTGAGTACTACAATATTCAAAACGAGGACAAACAGCGTTCTGTAACCTACCTCAGTATCATCAAGGAATCACTTTCTGAACTTGCTCTCAAAAGCTTCGTTCCTAACTTCTGGTTATTATATCTCTGCTCGGCAGTTGTTGGGATTGCAACTTTCAATTTCATAGACAAAACCCTCGGTATTCTGACTGTGACTATACTATTAACTGGACTACAAATCCACGATAGGAGGAATAGGACTGGTGAAGAAGATGACCAATAGAGTATGAGTCTGAGAATTCACTGACTGAAGTCGAGTGGTCTGTATATTCAACGCACGTTTTGTGGTCTCAACCCTGTTTGTGGGGATTTCCCCAGGAGCGGTGCAGTACATTAGGCACATGAGGAAATCCCATCGGCGTGATGCGCCTCATATGTGTGTTGGTTGAGTCAGAGTAAGATACCCGCTGTAGATGGAGAGATTTTTATTGGTGGGTACACTGAGTTAGGATGCGAAGGACAGAGAACTGCCAGACGGCATGTGAATGTCCTAAAATAGACGAGGGCGCTTAGCTCAGTCTGGACAGAGTGCTTGGCTTCGGACCAAGTTGCCGTGGGTTCAAATCCTGCAGCGCCCATCATTCTGCGACGAACGAAGTGAGGAGCGAATGATGTACCGCGAAGGATTTGAACGAGACCGAGGTTCTGCGCGAAGCGCAGGTTCTCGGGCGTAGTTCACAATCCTGCAGTGCCCACTTCTCGATTGGAATCCACTACTAGCGGAGACGCATCGCTCCCACGTCTCGTGAGACGCATACGGGTTCAACATCGGTACTCACCGCCGGAAACGCACCCGGTCCGCCGTCGATGACCTACCGGTACGTTCGGCGCTCGGCCGAGGACGGGTCCGGCCCGGAACGGTCAAAAATACGTCGAACGGAACCGTCCTCCGCGACCGCCGTTACGTTCCCGACGAACCCCCTTCGCTGTCCTTCTTCTTCTCGTCGTGACCGTTCTTCCTGCCGGTCGTGCTATTGTCTTCGATCGGAATGTTCTCCTCGCCGTCGAGCCCGTGCCAGACGCCGTTATCGCCGACGATATCGGCGCGGCCTCGGTCGTTGTCGACGAACAGTCGGACGATCGACGCCGGTCCGACCTCGAGTGTCACCGTGCCGTCGCCGGCGACGTCTTCGACCGCGTGCTCGACCGCGTGGTTCGTCGGTTCGTCCCACGAGGACGGTAGCTCGTGGGGCAGCGGACGTTCCGCGGTGGCCGGTTTGAGCTGGACGATTTCGACCGACGCGTCGGCGTACCGGTCGCCCAGTTCGACCGTCACCTCGCTCGACGCGCGGAGGTTGCGGTTGGTCAGGAACACGGCCAGTTCCTTTCCGCGTCGGTTCTGCATCGCGGCGGCGTCGACGTACGAGACGTCGTCCATCGGACCGACCCGCGGTCCGGTGTCGGGGAGGTCACGGCTAGCGCCGCTCGTGGCGACGTCGACGGCGTGCCACTCGGCGTCGAGTTCGAAGACGGCGGAGTACAGTCCGGTCACGGAGCCGTCGGGACGGAGGGGATTCGGGTCCGGCGGATGATCGACCGTTTTCATCGGAACCCACGACTTGATCGGAACCCACGTCTGTGCGGCCCACTTGACGGTATCGGTCTCCCGAATGCACGCGTTGAGGACGCCCGCGACGTAGGAGGCGCCGGGCATCGTCTCCGGACCCGGATACGGCGCGCCGTCAGCGACGGTCGGGAAGATTCCGACTTCGCTGAGGTTGACGTAGAAGTCGTCGCCGTAGCCGTGTTCGTCGGCGAGCGCTCCGAGCTCGCCGAGTTGTTCGCCCAACTGGGTCGCGGCCATCACGATCACTTCGCTGTAGTCCCAGTCGTCGGCGTCGTGTTCGTCTTTCCACGCTTCGACGTCCTCGGCGCTGTCTAAGCCCCACTGGTAGCGGTGGATGTTCAGCCCGTCGAGCTGATCGGGCGACAGTTCGTCCAACAGCGTTTCGTTCCACGGGTTGTCGTTGTGTTCGGCCTCGGCCGGGTCCCAGCCGCTCGCGATGATCGTGATCGAATCGTCGACCTCGCGCATCGCCGCGGCGTACTCGTCGAAGCCGATCCGCTCGTCGGAGCCGGTGGCGTACTCCGAAGCGTCGGACGTATGACCGAACTGCCAGTCGCCCCAGACCTCGTTTCCGACGCCCCAGTGTTCGACGTTCCAGGCGTCAGTGAAGCCGTGTTCGGCCCGTAACGCCCCCAGCTCGGTGTCGGTCGAGCCGTTGACGTACTCGACCCAGTCGGCGGCGTCCTCGGGGAGGATCTGCCGTTCTTGGCCCCACTCCGGCGCGTTGTCGTGCCAGCCGATCGTGATTTCGGGAACGAGGTCGGCCACCTCGCAGAGTTCGAGGTACTCGGCGGTCCCGAAGAAGTTCGGCTGCATCCCCTGCCAGGCGTGATTGAACCGAGGCGTCCGCTCCTCGAGCGGGCCGATCCCGTCGCGCCAGTTGTACTGGCTGGTGACGTTGCCGCCGGGCCACTTCAGCCACGTGCCGTTTTGGTCTTCGAGGAGTTCGATCGTGAGCGGGTTGAACTTGCCGTTGACGGCGTCGTCGGCGGCGAGTTCGATGAAGTCGATGTCGAAGTGTCCCTCACCCTCGGCCGTGAACTCCACGGCGTACTGGCCGTACGGCGTCTCGACGTCGGCGACGGCGCCGCCCACGTATTCGTCGCCGCTCTTCTCCTCGAGTTCGAGCGTCGGCTCGTGGCGCGTCCACTCGCCGGTGACGTCCACCTCCGTCGAAGCGAGGACGTCGCCCTCGAGCGTCGTGATCGAGGCCGCGACGGCGTCTACGTCGCCGCGCACCGAGAAGCCGAGGTCGTAGCCCAGCGTCCGGTAGTCCGGCAGGACGATTCGCTGTTTGATACCGCCGGTCGAGCCGTCATCGACGGCGATGCGCTCGTAGCCGACCGCCCCGTGGGAGGCCGACCCGCCTGCGACGCGCTCGCCGTCGGTCCGGTGTTCGAGGCTCACTCCGG
Source organism: Halopelagius longus (assembly GCF_900100875.1). NCBI lineage: Archaea > Methanobacteriati > Methanobacteriota > Halobacteria > Halobacteriales > Haloferacaceae > Halopelagius > Halopelagius longus. The sequence goes on from NZ_FNKQ01000002.1 coordinate 319,352, forward strand.
TCTCTCCCACCGGCTCCCACGGGTACGGGAGCGTGTCGTGACGCTCGACCTCGTAGAACGTATCGACCTCGTTCGCGTCGAACCACTCGTCGGGCGTCCGCCAGAACGTCGGGTTCATCACGTGCAGCGAGTAGACGCCCGGATAGATCGTCGCGTCGCCGTAGTGTTCGTTCAGACGGCCGAACAACGTATCGGGGACCGCATCCGCCGACCGAGCGTCGGTATCGACGGTCACCGTGTTCTCGACCGCGTCCCCTGACGTCGCCGACACGAGGCCGGACCCTAGCCCGACCGCCGACCCGGCGACCAGCATCGATTGTGCCGCGAGAACCTGTCGCCGAGAAACGCCGTTTCCGTCCGTCTCACTGTCTACGTCGTCGTCGTTCGTTGGATCTACCGTCATCCACCGGCGAATAGATCATTATAGTACTAAATGATTACTAGATGTCATAAAAGACGAATACGAGACCGGAGCCTTCCTGCGACGAACGAAGTGAGGGGCGGAAGATGTGCCGCGACGGATTCGAATCGAGGAGCGAGCGGTAGCGAGCGACCGAGGTTCGAACTCTGAAGCGCTCATCATTCTGCGAGGAACGGACGTGATGCGTCAAAATTGGGCCAACGGCGTGCGCCCTGACGAGGGAAGCCCGCACAGCGGAGCGAGCAGGAATCTTCGGCGTGGAATCGAGAATATACGCACGATGGTGGATTCCGTTCTGGCTCGTTATGATTTGGAGACTCGCATTCGGATATCCTCAGCGGGCCGCAGCGTCGTCGCCATGTCTAATTCGGGCTCGGGGTCGGACAGGAGTTCGAACTCGACCGACTGTGCGACGATTGCGAGAACTATTTTCAACTCCAGCATCGCGAACCGCATCCCGATACAGTGGCGCGGTCCGCCGCCGAACGGGAAGTACGCGTAATCCGGCAGTGAATCCTCGAATCCTTCGGTCCAGCGGCTGGGATCGAAGCTCTCGGGGGCGTCGTACCAACGCTCGTCGGTGTGAACGTAGAACGGAGGGAGGGTGAGCCTCGTTCCCTTTGGAATTCTGTATCCACCGAGTTCGGTGTCTTCCGTGGCTTTTCGTAAGAGAATGAACGCTGGCGGGTACAACCGAAGGGACTCTTGAATCACTCGTTCGGAGTACGAGAGGTTATCGAGGTCCCCTAGTTCGGGCGCTCCCCCGCCGAGGACGGAACTGTGCTCCGCGTCGAGACGGTCACGCACTGACGGGTTCTTCGCCAGTTCGAGGAACGTGTAGGTTAGTGCCAGTGAAGTGGTCTCGTGGCCGGCGAAGAGAAACGTCACCATCTGGTCGCGGATCTCCGTCTCGGACATGACGTTCCCGTCGTCGTCCTCGGCGGTCAACAGTAGCGACAGTAGGTCGTCGTACTCGTCTGCCCGTCCGCGCCGTTCGTCGATCAGCCCTTCGACGAAGGAGCGAAACTCCGAGAGGACCCGTTTGTACCTCCGGTTCTCGGGCGTCGGAATCCACATCGGGAGGAACGTCGAGACGCCGTCGATACTGCCTCGGTCGTTGAACGTCTCAGCGAATTCGGTCACGATACCGGTCTCCTCGCTCAGTTTTAGATCGAACAGTGACCGAGTCAGCACGTCGAGTGTGAGCTTCGAGAACGCTCGGTTGAGGGCTATCTCCTCGCCGTCGTCCCACTCGTTTATCATCTCGGTAGCCCCTCGTGCCATCGTATCGCCGTAGCTCCGAATCCGCTCGACCGTGAAGGCGTTCTGGATCGTCGTTCGCTGGCGGCGCCACTGTTCACCGTCGGTCAATACGAGGCCCTCCGGGGCGAACTCTCCCCCGAAATCCTCGAAACCCCACTTGGCGTACCGGTCGTAGTCGACCATCAACACGCGTTCGATGAGTTCCGGGTGGAGGACCGTACAGAACTTCATCCCGGGGAGGCGATAGCTGACGACGTTCCCGTACTCGCTCATCTCGTCGTAAAACCCTCTGGGGTCCCGTACGAGTGAGCGAACGTTGCCGACCACCGGGAGGCCGTCGGGACCGGGAGGCGTCTTCGAGGGGAGGTCTTCGCCGCCTCTCGGTGCTGACCCTTCGGAGGAGTCGCTGGACCCTGAGCCTATATTAGACATAGTAGAATAGTGGCCTTCCGAGTGAACAGAGGTTTCCCCGATACACTTCGCCTGTTTAAATACCCAGAGCGGAATATCGCACGACTTGCGGTGCGTTACTTGTACGACAGACTGAACCAGTCCACGTGGATGCGGCATCCGATGTGAAATTTCCTCACCGCTTCGGAGATAACGAACCGAGCAGAACTGTACGCGTAGAATCTATCTCGGGAGGACGTGCAGTTCGCCCTGTTCTACGTCGACGGCGATATCGACGCCTATCGCGGCCGTATCGACGAAGTCGACCCGGTCCGGTGGTGCGAGCTCACTCCGATCAAGGAGAACGAGTTTTATTCGTGCGTCTGTCAGAAGTACACCGAGTGAGAGACGGCGTTCTTTCGGGCGTTCGCCGATCTGAGCCTCGTCGTTCTTCCTCTCCTCGTGTACAGCGCCGAGGGGTGGCTCGACGTGACTGCTGTCGGGAGAGACGAGGCGCAGACGAAGCTGGTCGACACGCTTGAGCGACGCGCGAGCATCGAAGTGGACGTTCGAGAAATCGGCACGACCGCCGAATAGGGACGGTGACGGGGTGCTTGACGGAGCGCCAGTTCGAGGCGATCAAACCCCCGACCGAGATAGGGTAGTACTCGGTACCGCGCCGGGCGGCGTTGTCGGCCGTCGCGGCGGAACTCGGGGCCGCCCACTCGACTACTTCGGAGCTACCGCGGCGTGGAGAATCGAGCCCGATGTTTCGAGTGATCGATTCCTCCGACTCGTTCCGTGGCGTAACCGATGTCGCCCGAGACTCTCGAGTGGTGGTGCGTGCGTTACCGAAATGACGGTTGATACTCCCGCGGCGAGTCACGGGTACTATTCATGACACGATATCCGACAAAAATTCGGCGCTGAGTGCGCGCTGTGTGTACAGTCGGTCGACACCGGTCGCTACAGGACGGAGCGAACTACATCACACCGACCGGCATCCGAATCCCTAAATGATAGAAAACAGTGAAATTAGCTATGGGGGAGAGTCGAATGCGGAGGACGCCGTCGCGTATCATCGCGGCTCTCGGCGCGTTGTTGTTTCTCTCGGCCGTCATCCACCACTCGTTCGAGATTCTTCGCATCGACGAATTCGTCGGTCCGATAGCCGCACTTCTCGTGGACGGTCTCCCCGCACTCGGCATCGTCTACGCGGGATACTGGCTCTCGAAGACGGATCTCACAGAAGAGAACCAGCGGACGGTCGTTACGTGGTGTCTCATCGGCCTCGCCCTCTTCGTCACCGTGATCGGATTGACCCTCCTCATCCGCTGGATCGAGGACCGGACCGTAATCGAACCCCAGTTTACCCTCCTGATCGCCGCCAACGTGGGTAGCCTCGCCGGGTTCACCGCCGGCTATTACAAAGCCCGAATGGAGTTGGAAGCCAGACAAGCACGGAGAGCAAAGCGGGAACTGGAGGAGGTAAACCGCCGACTCGAAGCGTCGAACGAGCGTCTCGACCAGTTCGCGTACGTCCTCTCCCACGACCTGCGGGAGCCGCTACGTATGGTGTCCAACTACCTCCAGCTGCTTGAGGATCGTTACGCGGACGACTTAGACGAGGACGCCCGGGAGTTCGTCGCCTTCGCTGACGACGGTGCCGACCGAATGCGGTCGATGATCGACAGTCTGCTCGAATACTCCCGTATCAGCACGCGTGGCAACCCACTGGAGCAGACCGACGCCGACGCGGTTCTCGACGACGCCCTCACCGACCTCCAACTGCGGATAGCGGAGACCGATGCGAGAGTTACGGCCGACGACCTGCCGACAGTGCGTGCGGATCCGGACCAACTCGCGCAGGTGTTCCGCAACCTTCTCACGAACGCGCTTCGGCACAGCGGGGATGAGCCCCCGCGAGTTCACATCGGAGTGGAACGTCTGGAAGACGCGTGGCGGTTCTCGGTCCGCGACGAAGGAGTCGGCATCGATCCGGAGTCTCAAGACCGGATTTTCCAGATGTTCGAGCAAGCCGACGGCGAGGAAGGGAACACGGGCGCAGGTGGCGTCGGACTGGCCATCTGCGAGCGCATCGTCGACCGTCACGGCGGTGACATCTGGGTCGAGTCCGAACCCGGTGAGTGGACGACGTTCTCGTTTACGCTTCCCGGGGCTCACGACGGTGAAGGGTAACCGCTTGCTGTGAAATTCCGGAGCCGAACCCGAGCCTGCAGCGCCTCTGCTCCTTCGCCGAACGAGGCGCTAAGACGTTCTCCTTCTCACTCCCCTAGCGGATTCTCCAACGCCTCCGCTATCGGTTCGTCGCCGGAGCCGAGTTCGAACGTCTTCCCGTGCGTGCTTTCGGCCGTGAGCGACGCGGCGAGCGTTCGAGCCACGTCCTCGCGCGGAATCTCCGCGCTCTCGCGGTCGATCGTCTCCCCGACTTCGACCCGTCCGGTTCCCTCGTCGTTCGTCAGAGGGCCGGGGCGGACGATAGTGTACGTCAGGTCGCTGTCGCGGAGGTACTCGTCGGCTTCGGCCTTCGCGCGCAGGTACTCCCGGAGCGCTTCGGGACTGTTCTCGGGTTGGTCGGCGTTGATGGAACTCAACATCACGAACCGCTCTGCGCCCTCCGCTTCCGCGGCGTCGACGATGTTCATCGCGCCGTCGCGGTCGACGCCCCACACGTCGTCGCCGCCGGACCCCGCGGCGAAGATAACCGCGTCGCGCCCTTCGACGGCGTGGGTCACGTCCTCGGTCAGGTCGGCGACGACCGGTTCGGCGCCGAGCGATTCGATGTCTTCGACCTGCGCCTCCTCGCGGACCATCCCGTAGGCGTCGTGGTCGCTCTCGGCGAGGACTCTCGTCAGATGTTGCCCCACCTGCCCGTGCGACCCTGCGACGAGCACGTTCATACTCCGGAATTCGACCGGAGTTCCGAAGAACCTGTTGCCCGGTCACGCGCCGGGTCGTAACCGCTCTCGACCCGTCCGTCTCCCGCGTTCGGCGAGCGCAGTCCGGCGTTCGGCAGATTGCCGACGGCTCTCCCCTACCGCGGGCGCGCCTCTATCGTGGTGATGATTCCGAAGATGGCGGTGTCGGACCGGACGACGGGCAGATCCGCCGCCGCGACGAGTTCCAACGGCTCTTGGGTCCACCGACAGCCCATCTTCCGGTAGTGGGCGTCGGCGCGCCACTCTTGGAAGCGCGCGAACGGCCCGAAGTCGCTCTTGCCGTGTTCGACGAGCAGAATCCGCCCGGAGGGCTTACAGACGCGACTCATCTCCCGAAGCGCGGCGACGGGGTCGGGGAACGTGCAGGTCGAGAGCGACGAGACGACGGTGTCGAACTCGTCGTCGTCGAAATCGAGGTCCTGCGCGTCCATCTCGCGGAGAGTTCCGTCGCGTCCGAGTTCGTCGAGTTTCGCTCGGGCGTTCGCCAGCATCTCGGGACTGACGTCGATGCCCACCAACTCGACGGACTCCGGCAGGTACCGGAAGTTCGCGCCCGTGCCGCAGGCCACGTCGAGAACGCGACCCTGTGCGGTGCCGAACTGCCGCCGGCGGTACCGGCCGGTGAGAAACCGGTCGAGCCAGTCCATCCGCGCCATCCAGTCGGCGTACTCCGCGTACGACGCCCGAATCTCCTCGACGGACATCGGTCGCCGCTCCGCCGGCGCGGAGTCTGCCGGTTCGGTCGGACTCACGAGTGATTCCTCTCTTCCCTAAGGGGTCTACGGGCGCATAAAGATTGACGGGAAGTTGACAGACGTTCACGTTTCGGCGGTCGTTCCGCGGGGCGGAGACGACGAGACGCGCGAACGGGGCGCCTCAAGGGTGACGGCGTCGGTTAGAGGAACGGAAGGATTCTCGCCACCACCGGAAGGACGCTCGACAGCACCACCGTCACGACGAGCCCGGTGAGGGAGATAATCGTCGTGAGGGCGGTCCACGTCCGGAGCGTCTCGCCGATGGTGAGGCCGCCGATCTCCTTGACCAGCCAGAACCCGGAGTCGTTGTACCACGAGAAGATGTTCCCGCCGGCCCCGATGGCCATCACGAGGAACGCCGGGTGCACGTCCAGTTGCGACACCTGCGGAGCCATGATGCCGGCGGTGGTGAGCATCGCCGCCGTCGCCGACCCCTGCGCGATGCGCACGATGGCGGCGATGAGCCACGCGCTGACTATCAGCGGGATGCCGATGCCCGCGAGGACGCCGGTGATGTAGTCGCCGATGCCGGACGCCGCCAGCAGCGCGCCGAACGCGCCACCCGCGGCGGTAATCGCGGCGATGTTGCCACCGCTTCGCAGCGCCTCGGTCAGCTCCTCGGTCCACTCCTCGCGGTCCAAGTCGTTGTGACGGTAGTACGTGTGCGCGGCCGCCATCGCCGCGATGGTGAGCGCCACGTTCTTGTTGCCGATGAATTGGACGTACGGCCGAATCGCCTCCAGCGTCGGGAGCACGTCCCGGAAGGAGTTGACGAACGTCAGCGCGCCGACCAGCACGACGGCGAGCAGAATCGGAAGCAGCGACTCGAACATGCCCGGAAGCGAACTCGTGTTCCGGTTGGCCAGCTCCTCCAGTTCCTCCGTCGTCGTCGCCATCGTGTCGCGGAGGGGGATGTCGAGCCGCCTGTTTATCCAGCGCCCGTACACGATGCCGGCCAGAAACGCCGCCGGAAGGGCGGTGGCGACGCCGACGAGAATCGTCATCCCGAGGTTGACGCCGATTTCGGCCGCCACCGCGAGGGGGCCCGGCGTCGGCGGGACGAACACGTGCGTCGTCGCCGCGCCCGCGCCGACCACGACGATGAACAGGGTGTAGTCGCGGCCGACCCGAGCGCGCATCGACCGCGCGAGGGGTGCCATCAGGTAGAATACGCTGTCGAAGAAGACGGGGACCGCGAGCACGGTACTGCTCCCCCAGAGGGCGATGTCGGAGTTCTCCCGACCGAGTGCGCTCTGGAACCCGCGGACGACGCGCTGGGCGGACCCGCTTTCGAGCATCGACTTTCCGATTATCGCGGCCATCAGAATCGGTATGCCGATGCCGGCCATGTTCTCGCCGAACGCGGCGGCGACTCGGCTGGCGGCGTCGGCCCACGCGAAGTCGGGCACGAACACCGCGTTGATGATGCCGACGAAGAACGCGGCGATGATTAGCCCGACGAACGCCGGGAGGTCCCACACGACCAACAGTAGTATGACCGCCGCCAACGCCAGGATGAACGTCAACAGCGGACTGTGTGCAAACTCTATTGCCATGGTTTGTTGTGATACTCTTTCCACTGCACGTTCGAAGTATAATTATCTATTGGGCGATAGTATTATATGTGGTAATTATTGTAACACCAATCCATGAACTGGCTGGAAAATAATGAAAGAACTTCACTTTTTGCGCCTCCGAGGGAGGGCGTGCGTCTCCGAAGATAGACATTGAACAATTGGATCCATTTTCGAATTTACTGCCTGTACGTCCAATTGATTCTTTTATAGTGGTCGAACGGACGAATTCTCCTAGTATCGGTTAATACACACCCAACAATCGAATCTCCATTGGTGTCTCTACACACGTCTCAGGAGTAGCCTTATACCGGTCGAATGTGCGCTTCGAGTCGGAATGTGCGCGATACTGGCGCAGAAAGTGCGGAGAAAAGTATATGATTGTCCACTATTCGGGGGCGGTCGGAGATGGGCCTGATACGGATGACGAAGTGGCGGACGCTGCTTCTCGCCACCGTCGGGTTCAACTTCTCCTTTCTCGTCTGGTTCTCCTTCGCCCCCTTCACGGGTCCGATGGCGGAGGAGTTCGGACTGTCGCTCGGCGAAATCGGCGTCCTCGCGAGCGCGGCGATATGGCTGGCCCCGTTCGGACGCATCCTCACCGGGTGGCTCTCCGACAAGTACGGCGCGCCGTCGGTGTTCGCCATCGTCCTCGCCTACGTCGGCGTCTTCTCGATGGCGAGCGCGTTCGCACAGAGCTACGCGGTGTTCTTCGTCGAACGCCTCGTCGTCGCCACCGCGGGGATAACGTTCGTCGTCGGCATCCAACACGTCTCCGAGTGGTTCGACGAGGAGAACCTCGGCACCGCCGAAGGCGTCTACGCCGGCGTCGGAAACGCCGGTGCCGCGGGGGGCGCGCTCGTCCTCCCGCGCGTCTTCGGACCGGAGTGGAGCGGACCGCTGTTTCAGACGAACTGGCGCGCGGCGTTCTTCTACACGGGCGTCGTCTCGGTTCTGTTGGCGGCGACGTACTACCTCCTCGGCGAGGCCGCCGCGACCGAAGAGCGTCGGCAAGCAACCGCCGAAAGCGCGACACTGAAGCAGTGGGTCCACACCGCGACGCGGTACGGGACGGTCGCACTCGCCCTCGCGTACGTCATGAGCTTCGGACTCGAACTGTCGATGAACGGCTGGTTGGCGACGTACTACCGCGAGGCGTTCGACACGAACAACCTCGTGTTGGCGAGTACGTTCGCGGCGACGTTCTCCGTCGCGGCGGGACTACTCCGTCCCATCGGCGGGTACGTCAGCGACTACCTCGCCCGCGAGGAGAAGAACATCCTCCCCGTCTTCGAGGGCCGGTACCGCGAGCAGTGGACGTTCGTCGCGCTCTCGTTCATCGTCGTCGCGATGGGGGTGATGACCCTCGCAGGACTCTCGGGCGACGTGCTGATAGCCGTCGCCGCCGGGTTCCTCGTCGGCATGTCCTGTGCGTTCGCCGAGGGGGCCATCTTCGCGCAGGTGCCCGCCATGTTCCCGAACAGTTCGGGGGCCGTCGCGGGCGTCGTCGGCGGCGTCGGCACCGTCGGCGGTATCGTCTACCCCCTCGTGTACTCGTCGGCCCTCCTGCCGAACCTCCACGTCGGGTACGCCGTCGTCGGGGCGGTGATGGTCCCCATCGTCCTCCTGAACGCGTGGGTCTACCGCCCGCACGTCGCCTCCCGCGCCACCGTGGACGGGTTCCTCGGGTCGACCGGCGGACCGACGACGACCGACGACGACTGACGCCGAAGCTGTTCGGAACCGTACCTGTATCCGGCGGACACTCTCGCTTTCGGCGGCCATAGCGCCCTTACGGATAATCGCCTTGGTGTCGGTATGGCGGCGTCATATTATGTCGCGCTGATCGTCGTGAGTCTCGCCATTCTCGGAGCGGCGGTCCTCCCGCGGGTGTTCAACGACAAGCCGATATCGCTCCCGATGATATACGTGGTTTCGGGGGCCGCTCTGTTCTTCGTCGCCGGGATGGATGTCCCGCACCCGGTGGACCACCCCGAACTCACCGAACGCATCACCGAACTCGTCGTCATCATCGCGCTGATGGGCGCGGGACTCAAACTCGACCGACCGTTCGACTGGAGCGCGTGGTCCTCGACGTGGCGACTGCTCGCGATTACGATGCCGCTCTCCATCGCGGGCACCGCCCTCCTCGGGTGGTGGGTCCTCGGCGCGCAGGTGGCGACGGCGGTTCTCATGGGCGCGGTCATCGCCCCCACTGATCCGGTTCTCGCGGCGGACGTCCAGACTGGCCCCCCGGCGGAGGGCACCGACGAGGAGATAGACCCCGAGAAACAGGAGGGGACGATTCGGTTCGCGCTCACCTCGGAGGCCGGACTCAACGACGGACTGGCGTTCCCCTTCACCAATCTCGCCATCGCCCTCGCCGGCGCGGCGTCGCTGGCGGCGGGCGAGTGGGCCCGAGAGTGGGTGCTCGTCGACGTGCTGTACAAGATACTCGTCGGCGTCGTCGTCGGCTACCTCGTCGGGCAACTCATCGCTCGGTTCGTCTTCGGGGAACCCGCGAGCACGAGACTCGCCGTGGTGATGGAGGGCGCGGAGGCGTTGGCGGCGACGCTTCTGGCCTACGGCGCGGCCGAACTGGTCAACAGTTACGGGTTCATCGCCGTCTTCGTCGCCGCACTCGTCCTCCGGCACTACGAGTGGGAACACGGCTACTACGAACACCTCCACGACTTCGCGGTCATGACCGAACGCCTGCTGATGGCCGGCATCTTGGTCCTGTTCGGCGGCACCCTCGTCGGCGGACTGCTGGACTCTCTCACCCTACCGATGATAGGCGTCGGCCTCCTGATTCTGTTCGTCGTGCGACCGATAGCGGGGATAATCGGACTGCTCGGACACTCCGCGCACTGGGACGAACGCGCGGTCATCGCGACGTTCGGAATCCGAGGCATCGGGTCGTTCTACTACCTCGCGCACGCGCTGAACGAGGCGACGTTCAAAGAGCAGGAACTGCTCGTCGCCGCCGAGGAACTGTGGGCGATAGTCGGCTTCATCGTCGTCACCTCGACGTTCGTCCACGGAATCGCCGCGTCGCCGGTGATGGACTGGTTGGACAAACGCCGCACGTAGCGCGTCGCTCCCGTTCGACCGCTCGGACCGCGGAGTCGCCCCGGCGCGTCGTCGGCCGCGCGATGGGTCCGAGCACGGACCGTCGGCAGGAGTGACTATTCTGCAACGGAAATGACATACAAGTGCGTGGCCCCCGAACGGTGCGTTCACCGTGCCACGTGAACGCTCAGTCGATTTTTCGATAGACTACGTGCAGGTACTCGCTCCCGACGGGTCCGCGGACGCGGAACTCGACCCGGACCTTTCGGAGGACCGCCTGTTGGAGTTGTACCGGACGATGAAACGCTCGCGGCGACTCGACGAACGGGCCGTCTCCCTCCAGCGACGGGGCGAACTCGGGACGTACGCGCCGGCCATCGGACAGGAGGCCGCGCAGGTCGGAAGCGCGGGCGCCCTCGACGAGACGGACTGGATGGTGACGTCGTTCCGCGAGACGCCCGCGTACCTCGCGCGCGGGACGCCGCCGCGGGCGATTCTCAAGTACGCGATGGGGATGGAGGAGGGCGCGGCCACCCCGCGCGAGGAGCGCAACTTCCCGCCCTCCGTCCCCGTCGGGTCGCAAGCCCTGCACGCGGCGGGACTTGGGTGGGCCCAAGAGATAACCGGCGAGGACGCCGCGACCATCGGCTACTTCGGCGACGGCGCGACCAGCGAAGGCGACGTGTACGAGGCGCTCAACCTCTCCGGCGTGTTCGACTGCCACACCGTCTTCCTCTGTCAGAACAACCAGTACGCCATCTCCGTCCCGCGGGAACGACAGACCCGCGCGGAGACGCTCGCGCAGAAGGCCATCGCGGCGGGAATCGACGGCATTCAGGTGGACGGTAACGACGTGCTCGGCACGTACGCGGCGGTTCGAGAGGCCTTAGAGAGCGCTCGGAACGGCGACCCGGTGTTCGTCGAGGCGTTGACGTACCGTCGCTCGATTCACACCACCTCCGACGACCCCTCGGTGTACCGCAAGGCTGAGGAGGAAGACGAGTGGGAGGAACGCGACCCGATAGTCCGGTTCGAGACGTACCTCCGCGAGCGCGACATCTTGGACGACGACCGAATCGAGGAGATACAGGAGGAGATAGAGGAGGAACTCCGCGAGGAGATTCGACTCGCCAACGAGGCGCGGGAGGCCCTCGCGGTGGCCGACATGTTCGACCACGTCTACGAGTCGCGCACGCCGGAGTTAGACGCACAGCGCGCGGCGTTTACGGGGGAGGATAATGGCCGATAAACTCCGGTTGGTCGAGGCGATTCGGGAGACGCTGTTCGAGGAGATGGACCGCGACGAGGGCGTCGTCGTCTACGGGCAGGACGTGGGCGTCAACGGCGGCGTCTTCCGCGCGACGCAGGGCCTCATCGAGGAGTACCCGAACCGAGTGTACGACGCGCCCGTCGCGGAGGCGGGCATCGTCGGCCTCGGCGTCGGCCTCGGGGCGTACGGGTTGACGCCGGTGCCGGAAATCGAGTTCTCGGGCTTCATGCATCAGGCGTTCCACCAGATTCAACAGCACGTCGCCCGCATCCGGAGTCGGACGCGCGGGGAACTCAACTGCCCGATGACGATTCGCGCGCCGTACGGCGGCGGCATCCGCGCGTTGGAGCACCACTCCGAAAGTTTCGAGGCCGGATACGCCCACACGCCCGGCCTGAAAGTCGTCGTCCCTGCGACGCCCGCGGACGCGAAGGGCTTGCTGGCGTCGGCGATACGCGACCCGGACCCGGTCGTCTACTTCGAACCGACGCGACTGTACCGCGCGTTCCGCGAGGACGTGCCCGAGGGCGACTACACCGTCCCCCTCGGCGAGGCGGACGTGGCGCAGGAGGGCGAGGACGTGACCGTCGTCGCGTGGGGCGCGATGCGACATCGCTCGATCGACGCCGCGGCGGACGTTGACGCGAGCGTGGAGATAATCGACCCCAGAACCGTCGCCCCCCTCGATTCGGAGACGATTCTGGAGTCGGTCCGGAAGACCGGTCGCTGCGTCGTCGTCCACGAAGCGCCGAAGACGGCGGGCATGGCCGCCGAGATAATCGCCCAGATAAACGACGAGGCGCTCTACTACCTCGAGTCGCCGGTCCAACGGGTCACCGGGTACGACGTGCCGTATCCGCTGTTCGCCCGCGAGGACGAGTACATCCCCGGCGAGGAGCGCATTCGAGAGGGTATCGAGCGGGCGTTGTCGGAATAAGAGACGGTGCGACGGCGGGGGTGCTACCCGTCGGTGTTCTCCGCCATGTACTCCTGCGCCGCCGAGAGTGCGCCGTCGCGGTCGGTCGGTTCCTCCGTCAGGGGGACCTGATTCGACGTTCCGAGTTCGCCGCGCGGTTGCGAGTACACTATCCACTCGTCCCCCCGGCCGGCCTTCTCGGTGCAGACGACCCGTTCCTGCGGACCCAACCACGAGTGTACGTCGTCGTCGGTCTCTTCTGTCGTCCACCCGGGCGGAGCGTCGTCGGGCGCGTCGGTAGCGGAACTCATCGTGAGACACCACGCCCCCGAGTGACATAGATGTTCACCGACCGCCACGTTTTCCGACGAGTCCGGTCGTCTCGCTTCGCTCGACTCCCTCCCTCGTCGGCGTCCCACTCGCTACGCCCGCGGGACTTCCGACGAGTTCTCACCCGCCCGTCGTTCGACTCACCCGCCCGTCGGATTCGAAGTCGTTTCGCCGCCGGCGAAACTCTCTCTCGTCGGCCCAATCTCACATCCCTCTGACCCCCCTCGATTCGAGTATGCGCGACGATAGTCGATACGACGACTCTCGAGACGACTACGGCCACGACGAGATGAACGACCGGTCGACGTCGGGGTCCAGACTCCCGGTACCCACCATCCCGTGGGGGTGGGCCCCCGCCTCCTTCCGAAGCGGAGACGACCACGTGACCGGCGACGAGGACCACGACACCGTCGCCCCCGAGACCGAGCGATACCGAGACGAGGGACCGAACGACGACCGACTCGCGGGCGAGGGCCACGACGACCGCCCGTCCGGGAACGACGGCGATTCGTGGTTGGACGAGGGACTCATCACCCTCCTCATCGTCGGCGGCGCGTTGCTGTTCCTCTTCCCGGAACCGGCGACGTCCGCGGTCGGTATCGTTCTCCTCGGCATCGGCATCATCGCGTGGGTGGCCGACATCATGCTGTGAGAACTCGCCCCGCGACGAACGCGCGAGGCCCGTCGTCGGGCCTCGTTTCGGTGTCCCTTCGCGGACCGTAGACGGAGTGAAACAACGGTTTTACCGCGGTTAACTCCCGAATAACTCCGATAGCGGCTACATACTATTAACCCGATATGTCCAAATCCGGCCCATGGTAGACGTCTCCGTAATCATCCCGACGCTGAAGTCACCGGGGGAGATAGAGGCAGTCGAGTATCTGAAGCGCGGGACGTTCGACGACTACGAGGTCGTCGTCTCGAACGCGTACCCCGTCACGCGGGCGCGAAACGAGGGCATCGAACACGCGAAGGCGGACAAACTGGTGTTCCTCGACGACGACTCCCGCCCGCGGGAGAACTACCTCGAACGCGCTTCGGAGACGCTCGAAGAGCAGTACGCCGTCGCCGGGCGCATCTTCCACCCGCGCGACGACATCTTCGCGCGCTACTTCACCGCACACTACGGTCACGGCGACGACCCGAAGACCGTAGACCGCTTCTGGGGATGTAACATGGCTCTGCGGCGAGAGGTGATAGAGTCCGTCGGCGGGTGGGACGAACAGATGGGGTGGGGTCACGAGGAGAAGGAACTCGCCGAGCGAGTGAAAGAGGAGTACGACATCTACTACGACCCCGAGATGGTCGTCGACCACCCCTACGCCGACGGTATCTTAGACTACTGGCGCAAGCGCTACCAACTGGCGAAGCAGACGCCCTACTACTGGGAGACGCAGGGTCTGTCGCCGTCGGCGCAGGTGAAAGAGACGCTGAAGTCGCTCGCGAACCCGCTCAACTACCTCGGCCGCACCCCCACCGCCGCCCTCACGAGAACCGGCGGAACCGTCGCGCAGGTCGTCGGGCAGGTGCAGGGGTTGTTCGAAAACCGGCGGCGCGACTCCTCGAAGACGCCGCCGACCGAGTACAAAGAGCCCGTGGGGGGGAAACAATGAGCTACGACGTCGCCGTCGTCGGCACCGGCGCGAACCCCGAGGAGAAGGACACCGACGGGTTCGCCATGGCGTACCGCCACGCGGAGGCGTACGACCGCCTCGACGACTGCGAACTGGTCGCCTGCACCGACATCGTCCCCGAGAACGCCGAGGCGTTCGCCGACTACTGGGACATCGCCGACGGGAACGTCTACACGGAACTCGACCGGATGCTCCGCGAGGTGAAGCCGGACGTGGTCAGCGTCTGCGTCCCGCCGGCGTTCCACGCGGACATCGTCGTTCAGTGCGCCGAGAGCGACGTCGTCTCCGCGATTCACTGCGAGAAGCCGATGGCGAAGACGTGGGAGGGGTGCCGCCGGATGGTCGAACGCTGCGACGCCCACGACGTGCAACTCACGTTCAACCACCAGCGACGCTTCGGCGGGCCGTTCCGCCGGGCGAAGGAACTCCTCGATTCGGGCGAGATAGGCTCGCTCCGGCGCATCGAACTCGGCGGGAAGAACCTCTACGACTACGGCTCGCACTACTTCGACCTCTGCGGGTTCTTCACCGATCAGAGCGACCCCCTCTGGGCGATGGCCGGCATCGACTACTCCGAGGAGAACGTCCAGTTCGGCGTCCACAACGAGAACGGGGCCATCGCGCAGTGGCGCTACGAGAACGGCGTCCACGGGCTCGCTTCGACGGGCGAGTCGAGCATCATCCCCTGCGAGATTCGGCTCACCGGCACCGAGGGGATGATAGACATCGGCGTCGACGACGGCCCGACGCTCCGGATGTTCAACGAGTCCTCGGGCGGGTGGACGACGGTGGACGCCGACGGCGACGACATCCACTCGCCGAACTGGTCGAAACCCCGAATGGCGGCGCTGAAAATCGCAGAGCGCGTCTCATTCCTCCCCGAGGAATGGGTGAAGCAACCGACGTTCATCGACCGCGCGATAGCCGACGTGGTGGACGCCCTCGACTCCGGCAGAAAACCCGAGTTGGCCGCCGAGAACGTCGTCCAATCGACGGAACTGATATTCGCCTGCTGGGAGGCCGCCCGGCGGCGGACGAAGGTCGAACTCCCCCTCGAGGTGGACGGTAACCCCCTCGAAGAGATGGTCGAAGACGGCGAACTGCTGGCCGACGAACCCGAGAAGCAGAAACAGACGCCGTAACCGGCCGAGGGAACGAATCGAGCGGCGACGCACCTCTCCTTGACGGCCCGACGCACCGGACGTCTCGTCGGCCGTTTCGGACGTAACCGTCATCCGAGAGACGGTCGTATGCGACGCATGGAGTGGACACCGCTCGTCGCGGAACCGGTGGCGCGGTTCCCCGTTCTCACCCCCATCCTCGCCGTCGTCCTCGCGGCGGTTCACGTCTTCACGGTGTACGTCCCCCACGAGACGTCGCTGCGCGGCAGGCAGTTGCTCTCCATGGGCGCGGGAACGTCCGTCGCGTACGTGTTCGTGCTCCTCTTTCCGGAAGTCGCGAGCGCGGCCGCCGAGGTGCGCACGATGTACGAGGGGCGGTTCTTCGCCGAGCAACTCGTCTTTCTCGCCGCGTTGGCCGGCCTCGTCGCCTTCTACGGGCTGGAAGTGTACGCGGCGCACCGCATCGACGGCCGGTTCGAGTCGTCCCGCGGCGGGTACACCATCCACCTCGGGAGTTTCACCGCCTACTCCGCGCTCATCGGCTACCTCCTCTTCCACCAGGAGGTGGCGGGCGCGGTCAACCTCGTGTTGTACACGGTGGCGATGGGGCTGCACTTCCTGAACTTCGACAGGGGGTTGGACCGCCGGCACGGGGAGCGGTTCAGGGCCACCGGTCGCTGGATTCTGGCCGGTGCGACCCTCGTGGGCGCCGGCGCCGGAATCGTGACGCACGTCGGCGAACTCGCCCTCGGGATGCTGCTGGCGTTCCTCTCCGGGGGACTGGTGTTCAACACGTTCAAAGAGGAGGTGCCCGAGGCCGAGAAGGGACTCTTTTTCCCGTTCCTGGTGGGTGCGAGCGCCTACTCCGCCATCGTGCTCTTCATCTGAGTCCCGCGGAGAGCGGCTCGCCACCACTCTTATGCGACCCCTCGCCGAACCACCGAACATATGAACCGTCCGCTCGCCGCCATCGGGGGTGGGTTCGTGGGAACGGTCGCGTTGAGTCTCCTGTTGCTTCTGTTCGAGGTGGAGACGCGGTCGCGAATCCGCATGTTCGACGCCGTCGCCCGGTTCGTCGGCGTCCCCGGCGACACCGCGATCGGATTCCTGCTGTTCGTCGTCGCCGGCGTCGTCGCGTGGCCGCTTCTGTTCGCCGCCGTCGAGCAGTCGCTTCCGGGCGACGACCCCGCGATGAAGGGGATGGCCCTCGGCATCCTGCTTTGGGTCGCGTTCGTCCTCCTCGGCCGCGGCGACCTCTCGGGGCCGATAATCGCCGCCTTCGCCGGCCTGACGCTCATGGCGCACCTCGCGTACGGGTTCGTCCTCGGGAGCGCCTACGCCCGGTTCACCGGTTCGACGCCCGTCCACGACGCCGGTACCGAATCGGAGATGAGGTGGTGAGAGACGTTCTCGGAAGCCTATAACTGCCCTTTGAACTTATGCCCGTGTTGTCCTTACTGCCCGAATACGCACTTCGTGCGATGCTCCCGATGAATATTTCCCCCTTCGTCGTTCTCGTCGTCGTCAGTCTCCTCGTTGCGAGTGCGGCGTACTGGCGTCGACGGCGGAACGACGCGACGGCCGCGACCGAACTACTCACCGACCGACTGCGTACGGACGGCGGCGGCGAACGGCGTTCGTCCGACGAGACGGAGAGCACGTCCGCAACCGACGGGGGCGTCCCCCCGGCGGCGGGAATGCTGTTCAAGCGAGAGCACAAGACGAGCAAGCCCTACGGCCTGATGCGGTGGTTCACCACCGTCGACCACAAGGACATCGGCTTTCTCTACCTCGTCTTCGGACTCTCGGCGGCGCTTTGGGGCGCGACCGACGCGTTCATGGTCCGGACGGAGCTCATCACCCCGAGTATCGACGTCTGGGACGCCAACACGTACAACGCGCTCTTCACGACCCACGGACTGACGATGCTTCTGTTCTTCGTGACGCCCGTGTTCAACGGCTTCGCGAACTACTTCCTCCCGCTTCTCCTCGACGCCGACGACATGGCGTACCCGCGCATCAACGCCATCGCCTTCTGGCTCGTCCCCTTCTCGTTCGTGATGGTCCGGGCGGGCCTGCTGACCGAAGTCCTCGCGAAGGTCGTCGACGTGTTCGGGCCGAGCATCGAGTTCCTCTACGCGTTGGAACCGCCGACGACGGGGTGGACGATGTACGTTCCGCTGTCGGCGACGCTACCGAACCCGCAGATAGACCTGATGCTCCTCGGCTTGCACCTCTCGGGGATAGCCACGGTCATCGGTGCGATAAACATCATCGTCACCGTGTTCACCGAACGCGGCGAGGGCGTCACGTGGGCGGACATGGACATCTTCACGTGGTCGATGCTCACCGCCAGCGGTCTCATCCTCTTCGCGTTCCCCCTGCTGGGGAGTGCGCTCCTGATGCTCGTCGCGGACCGCAACTTCGGGACTGCGTTCTACGCGCTTGAGGCCAACGGCCCGATACTGTGGCAGCACCTGTTTTGGTTCTTCGGCCACCCGGAGGTGTACATCCTCGTGTTGCCCGCGTTCGGCCTGACGAGCCAGATTCTCCCGAAGTTCAGCGGTCGGACGCTGTTCGGCTACAAGTTCATCGTCTACTCGACGCTCGCCATCGGCGTCCTCTCGTTCGGCGTCTGGGCGCACCACATGTTCACCACGGGCATCGACCCGCGGATTCGCGCCTCCTTCATGGTGGTCACGGTCTCCATCGCCGTCCCCTCGGCGGTGAAGACGTTCAACTGGATATCGACGATGTGGAACGGCGACGTGAGACTCGCCGCGCCGATGCAGTTCCTCGTCGGCGGCATCGGCCTCTTCATCGTCGGCGGCGTCACCGGCGTCTTCCTCGCGTCGATTCCGGTGGACCTTCTCGTCCACGGGACGTACTACGTCGTCGCGCACTTCCACTTCTTCGTCGCCGGCATCATCGCCTTCTCGATGTTCGCCGCGTCGTACTACTGGTACCCGCTCTTCACCGGCCGGTGGTACAGCAGACGCCTCGCGAACCTCCACGCGGCCCTGAGCATCTCGGGCGTCATCGTGACGTTCACGCCGCTTTTCGTCATCGGGATGATGGGACTCCCCCGCCGTTCGGCGTCGTACCCCGCACGGTTCGCGCCGTTGCAACAGGTCGCCTCGTTCGGCGCACTCCTCATCGCCATCAGCGTCGGCGTCTGGTTGTTCAACATGGTCCAGTCGTACCGCGTCGGACCGCGCATCCGGAGCGCCGACCCCTGGAATCTCAAGGCGACGGGGCAGTTCTCCAACGAGTGGCAGTGGTTCGAGCGACGACTCGAACAGGAGTTCGACTACGTCGTCCCCGACGACGGTTCGGACCTCGGCACGGGCCGGAACCGGACGGACAACCCCGAACGCGAGTCCGAAGGGCAAAGCGAGGGGAGCGAGGGGGCGTCGGCCGAAGAGGACTACTGACTCGGGCCGCCGACCGCCGACTACCGGCCGCCGGGGGTTCGGGGGTCGGCCCGTCCCTCCGGGATGCGTTCGTCGTCCACGAACCGGTGGCTGTCGGTGCGCCGATCGACGAGGAGCGCCACGTCGGCCGAATCGTACAGCGTGAAGAAGGTGTCCCAGTCGACGGCCCTGCTGGCGTCCGCCTCGTCCGCGAAGTCGAGGCGCATCGACCCGCCGGGCGTCGCCGCGACGACGGGACGCTTCCCGGCGTCGTCGGCCCACCCTTCGATTTCGCTCCGGTCCGAGAGCGCGTGTTCGGCTGACGGGTCCCTCGCCTGTCTGTCGGTGTCGTTCTCGGGAAGCATCGTCTTCGTTGGTTACCCCGGCACGGTGACGGTTCTCCTGCTTGCGTTGGCAAGCGCGCGCTGTCGCGGGAGGGTCCCCTTCTCTGCGGTCCGAGCAGTTCAGAACGCGCACGCTCGCGGCGTTCAGCCGTCCGTTCGGACGCCGAGTTCCTCCTCGGCCAGTTCCGCGGCTTGCCGAATCGACCCGATAGAGGTGAGATGTCCAGCGCCGACGGACGTCTTCATCGCCTTCGCGGGCGCGCCGGTGAACACCTTCGGCCCGAGTTGCGCTACCGCGCCGTCGCCGACGGACACTATCCACCCCGGCACGTCGAACCGGTAGGGGTCGAGTCGCGGGGCGAAGTCGTCGCCGCCGCCCCGTTCGTGTTCGACCAGTCTGGAGAGGTTCGTCGCCACCGTCCGCGCCTCGCGGATGGCCGCCGAGGCGGAGGCGGGGACGGCCTCCCCGTCGGCGTCGACGGCGCGGGCGGCGTCGCCGACGACGAACGTCCGGTCGTCGAGTCGCAGGTCGCTCCTGACGAGGGGTCGGTCCCCGCCCATCGCGTCCGCGCCGGTGATGCCGCCGGTCCAGACGAACACGTCCGCCGGGAGCGTCTCTCCGTCCGTCTCCACGGCGTCGTCGGTGGCGCGGACGACGGGCGTCTCCGTCCGCACCTCGACGCCGCGGGCGGTCAGTTCCTCCCGCACCGCGTCGCGGAAGTTCTCCGGGAAGTTTGGGGCCACGTCGCCGAGTCGTTCGAGGACGGTCACGTCGGCGTCGAGGTTCTCCTCGCGCGCGAGTGCGGCCAGTTCGCCCGCCGTCTGGATGCCCGAAAGGCCCGCCCCGCCGACGACGACGTTCGCCCCCTCGCCGGAATCGAGGACCGCCTCCCGAATCGCGAGGGCGTCGTCGACCCGCTTCAGCGGGTAGGAGTGTTCCTCGACGCCCGGAAGTCCGTAGTACGCCGTCTCCGCGCCGAGGCAGACGGCGGCGTAGTCGTACGAGACGGCGTCGCCGCTCTCGAAGGACACCTCGCGGGCGTCCCTGTCGAGGCGTTCGACGCGGGCCACCCGCGGTTCGGCCCGGTCGAACATCTCGGTCAGGGGGACGCGGATGGCGTCGGCGACGCTCGGTCTGCGGATGACGCGGTGGACCTCGTGTTGGACGAGGTGGGCGTCCGATTCGTCCACGACGACGAGTTCGGCCTCGGACGGGAGGTTCGATTCGAGTCGACGAGCGAGCGTCACGCCGGCGTAGCCCGCGCCGAGTACCAGAATTCGCATGCGGTCGCTAGGCGCGCCGCGACCAAAGAGCGTGCGGGTCGGCCGGACCCAAGGGCGTCGGTCGGCGCGGGACCGCCTCAGAAGAGGGCGTCGGACTCGGGGAGAATCTCGGCGGGGCCGCCGACGCGCCAGACGTCCGTCTCCACGTCGCAGTCGGCGACGGCGGACTCGACGCGTTCGACGTGTTCCTCCGTCGTGTTCACGTAGACGCTCGCGCCCGTGTCCGTCGAGAAGTACACCGGTACGTCCTCCTCCTCCCGGAGTTCGCGCACGGCGTTGAAGACGGCGATGGTCCGCGGTTGCCAGTACACCCACCCCGCGGGGCCGGTCATCGTCGTCGCCGTCAGGGACAGCGAGTCGTGTTCGGCCAACTCGAACGTGCGGTCGAAGTCCGCCTCGCGGAGGGCGTCGCGCATCGTCTGTAACTGCTCGTGGACGTGCGCCATCCGCGCCTCGAACATGTGGCTCTCGGCGGCCTCCTCGTGGGCCTGTTCGGTCTCCTTGTAGGCGGGGACGTGCGCCGCGACGATTCGCAGGTCGTCTTCGAGGTCCGACTCGATGCGTTCTGACCGGCAGTCCTCGTCGTTGAGTCCGGCGTAGAGGTGGGAGAACGCGCCGGTCACCGCGCGCGCGGCCGACGACGACCCGCGGCGGGCGATAGTCGAGACGTCGGGGCGAGAGAGGTCCAACCCCGCGGCCTCCGCGAGGGCCATCGCCGCGGCGGCGAACCCCGAGGACGAGGACCCGAACCCGATGTTCGAGGGGAAGGAGTTCTCGCTCTCCAGTCGGACCGCGTGGTCGAACTCCGCGAGACTCCGAACGTGGTCCACGACGGCGTCGATGCGTTCCGCGCCGCGGCCGGTCACTTCCTCGCCGTCGATGCGGTAGACGTCCTCCGCGGCGTCGGGTTGGAACTCCACCGTCGTCTTCGTGTGCGTCGGCGCGGTGCAGACGCTGATACTGTCGTGGTACGGGAGTCGTAGCTCCTCGTCTCGCATCCCGTGGTACTTTACGAGACCCTGAATCGGGTGTGCCTTCGCGGTGGCTTTCATGCTCCAACGCGGGAGTGACTCCCGGTTAAACGTCCCGATGGGTCACGAGGAAGAGTCGCTCAGTCGTCGGCCGGTTGTTCCGCTTTCGCCTCCGCCTCTGCGGCCGCCTCCGCTTTCGGCCCGCGTTGCCAGATGTTCGTGACTGCGTCGCCGGACGGCGGTGTGTGACTGACGTGCTTCATCGAGGTTCGGTCCGAGTTCATCGTGGTAATTCTTCGCACGAGATGGCTTAACGTTTCGCTGGATATTCCTAGTACCTTCATTAGCATACTTAGGTGTATAAGGTGCTTGAGACGCGGTCACTCGTCGCTCTCCGCGTCGCGAGGGAGGGGATGGGGAAGGGACGAGAGGGGGAGGTGTGGCCGTCTACAGGCCGACGCCGAGGGCGTAGGGCCACGAGGTGCCGGCGAGTGCGAGGAACAGAAGCGCGCCGCCGAGCATGACGGTGTTCTTCAGGAAGTCGGTCATCTCGGACTGCTGTTGGTCCTCGGGGACGGCCCAGAAGGCGTGAAAGAGGGGCGTCGCCACGAGGAGGAAGGCGGCGACGGCACCCGCCGCGAGTGCGGGGAAGACGCCGAGGACGATGGCGGCGCCGGCGACGAGGAGGAGTCCGCCGGACCCGAGGACGCCGAGACGCGCCGCCGGGACGCCCTTCGCCTGCGCGTACCCCGTCATCGCGTCGGCGTTCAGGAAGTGATTGAGGCCCATGAACGCCAGAACGCCCCCGAAGAGGACGCGAGCGAGGAGGAAGACGATACCGGCACCGGTACTTTCGAACTGAAGCGCTATCGAAGTGATTTCTGGTAACATCACGTCACTGCCTACTCTCCCGAAGTAATATATCACTTCCCGGACAATGACGTAACCGGGTGACGCGGGTGTTACGTGGTCACGACTACGAAACTTTGATTATGGATTGGCCTTAATCAACGCGGCACATTCCGAAATTTATCCCCTGAGCGTGCGAATCACGGCAATCTCCGAGCGGAGTGGTATTCAAATGAAAACCTGCCCCCACCGTCAAACCCCCTATCGAACCGCCCTCATGAGTTGTACCCCAACCAACAAGAACCCTCCAGAACATGTCTGAAACGTGGGACGCCGCGGGATACATCGCAAGTTCCCGCTACCGACTCGCGGTCTGTAAGTTACTCTCGCGGAGCGGGCCGGACCTGCCCTCGCGGATAGCCGAGGAACTGGACTTGGCCCAACCGCACGTCTCGCGCGCGCTTTCGGAACTGCGCGAGAGAGATATCGTCGAACTGCTCGTCCCCGAATCCCAACAGAAGGGACGACTGTACGGCCTCACCGCCGACGGTCAGGCCGCCCTCGCCCGACTGCGCGGACAGGCGGTAAACGTCGAGTTCGTCGACGAGTCGCGCTTCCCTTACGAGAACCTCCTCGACTACCTCCGAGAGACGCACAACTCCGAGTTCCGCTTCGCCATCGCGCACGACGAGGACCGGACCGACGTGTACCTCGCCGCCGACGCCGCCGCACGGACCCACGACGAGGAGTCGATTTCGAGCCTCGTCGCGTCGCTGGAAACCGACGGCCGCGACGGCGTCGAGTCCTCCACCGTCGGACAGACGCAGTTCGTCGTCCGCGGACTCGAACGCGCGACGCTCGTCCAACTCCCCACGGACCGCGACGAAGACGTGTTCCTCTCCCTCGAACGGGGAGCCGACGTCTCAGTCGAATCGTTCGTCGAGAACTGCCGAGCGTATCTCTCCGCCGAGCGGTAACCGTCGCCCGCCTCGAAGCGGGCTCATTCTTCGAAGCGTGATGGTCTATCAGTGTAGAATTTATTCGAAGCCACGGATAATACTAAGACGAGAAGGTGTTTAATTACGTAACAGACGTAGGGACGTGTATTATAACAACGGCTTCGTGTTCGGTACTCCCCCGACCACTCGGCGTGGACCGCCGCTCCGTCCGCGAGTCAGTATCGAGTGCCGTCCTCGCCGGGGTCACCCGTCGACGATGCCACGTGCGCGCAGGCGGCCGTTCGTCGCGGTCGCCGAATCTCCTCGTTTCTCGCTACTCGGGCCCTGAAACTGCGTTTTCTCTCCTGCGACGCGTCCGATTCGCGGAAACTTCCGTTCGGCGGCGACCGGTTGTTGTACTATTCTACTACAAGACAAACGCCGAGATAGTTTGTAGAAATTTACAACACCTTATGTAGCGTCCACCCGTTTCGGAGTCCAAGAACCATCGGAGCGTCCGGTGGGTGACCGGTCGCCCGGTACCGGTCAGGACGACAAACCCGGGACCTCCATCATGATACGCAAGGTACTCGCGGTAGTCCTCGTCGGCGCACTGATTTCGAGTGCAGTTCCGGTCGCCGCACAGACGGTCGAGCCGGAACTTCGGACGTACGTCGCCTCGCCGACGCTGACTCCCGGTCAGGTGAACGAGGTACAGGTGCAGTTGGTGAACGACGCGAGCGACTTCGACGACACGGCGAGCACGGCGAAGAACATCAACATCAATCCGAAGGACACGGGCCGCCTCGACGTGCAGACGGGGAGTCTGTTCCTCCCCTCGTTGGCGGACCCGAACGCGGCACAACAGGGGTCGGCCGCGTCGAGGGAGATAACCCTCGCGGTGAAGGTACCCTCCGACATCGAGGCGGGAACGTACAGGATTCCGATCGACGTAGAGTACGAGTGGGACAGCGAGAACGGACCCAACGAACGTAGTACCACCGAGTACGCCACCGTTCGCGTCGAGGAGGGCCCGCGCTTCGCCGTCGTCGATACGAACTCGACTGCCACCGTCGGCGGAAGCGGGACGTTCGAGGTGACGATGGAGAACGTCGGCGAACAGGCCGCGAGGGACTCCACGCTGACGCTCTCCTCGCAGAGCGGCGACGTCGCAATCAGCGGCGGCCAACAGGGCAATCGGTACGTGGACCGCTGGGAGACGGGCGAGAGGCGGACGTTCGAGTTCGACACCAGCCTCACCAACACGGCCCGCCCCGGAAACTACACGCTCAACGCCTTGGTGTCGTACAAGGACGCCAACGGCAACGACGGCCGGAGTCCGAACATCTCGGTCGGGATGAACGCGCTCCCCGAACAGACGTTCGATATCGGCGGCGTGAACAGTTCACTCCGCGTCGGCGAGGAGGGAACGCTCACCGCCGAGGTGACGAACAACGGCCCGCAACCGGCGCGGAACGCCGTCGTCGTCATCGACCAACCGGGGCAGACGGTGACGCCCATCGAGACGGAGTACGCCGTCGGCGACTTAGCGCCCGGCGAGTCCGCGTCGTTCTCGTTCGACGTGGAGGTGTCGTCGGAAGCGACCTCCGGCCCGCGTCAACTCGGCATGTCGGTCAAGTACCGCGGCGACAACGGCAAGCAGCGACAGTCCGACACCATCGACGTCCGGGCCGAAGTCGCCCCGCAGGCAGACGAGTTCGACGTCGAACCCGTGAACTCGACGTTCGCGGCGGGTGACGGCGGAACGCTCGAACTCACGGTGACGAACACCCGCAACGAGACGCTGACCGACATCTCGGCGAAGATATACCCCGAGTCGCCGCTCTCTTCGTCCAACTCCGAGGCGTTCATCGAGGAACTCGGCCCCGGCGAGTCCGAGACCATCCGCTTCCAGACGAGTGCGGGCGGCGACGCGATGCCGAAGACGTACCCGATGAAACTCGACTTCCAGTACGACGACGCCGACGGTGACACCCTCATCTCCGACACGTACCAAGTCCCCGTCCGGGTGACCGAATCCGAAGGCGGCGGCCTGCCGTTCGTCGTCGTGGGCGTCGCACTCGCCCTCCTCGGCGCTGGCGGAGCGCTCATCTACCGCCGGCGGGACTGATCTATGGACCTCGACCACCAACGCGTCGTCGACTGGGCCGACGACCACATCGTCGAGCGACCGGGGAAGGTGATGCTCGCCTTCTTCGTCGTCACCGCGGTGTTCATGGTCGGTCTGGGAAACGTCTCGACGGAAGCCGGAACGCAGCAGTTCGCCGAAGACATCCCCGCCCAAGAGGCGCTCGATAAGGTCAACGACGAGTTCAGCTCGTCGTTCGGCGAGGACACCGGCAGCACGCAACTCATCCAACGCGACCAGAACGTCCTCTCGAAGCAGTCGATGCTGAACATGCTCCGGTTGCAGCAGAAGTTATCGGAGCGACCGGAGATGCGCGTCAGCAGTACGTCTTCGGCCGCTTCCGTCGTCGCACAGACCATCGACCCGAACGCGACGACGCTGGACCAGCAGATAACGACCCTCGAACGAGCGACGCAGACCGACGTCCGGCAGGCGGTCCGGCAGAACGCCGACAATCCGGCGTTCACGGGAACGCTGAGTAACGACTTCAACGAGGAGGACGCGTCCGCCTCGGCGACCATCGGCGTCGTCCAGCACACCCTCCCGGCCGGCCTCTCGGGGTCGTCGGCGGGGCAGTCCGGCAGCAGTCCGCTCACCCCGATTCAGACGCAGGCGCAGCGTATCGCGGCCACCTCCGGCGGCGACATCACCGTCTTCGGGAGCGGCATCATCTCGCAGGAGTTCTCGACGGTCACGACGGACTCGCTTCTCATCGTCACGCCCGCGGCGGTGCTTCTCATCGTCATGTTCCTCGTCATCGCCTACCGCGACCTCGTGGACCTCCTCTTGGGCGCGTTCGCGCTGGCGATGGCGGTCATCTGGACGTTCGGCTTCCTCGGGCTGGCGGGCATCCCGTTCAACCAGATAATGATCGCCGTCCCGCCGTTGCTGCTGGCGGTGGGCATCGACTTCGGCATCCACGCGGTGAACCGCTACCGCGAGGACCGCGAGACCGGACTCGGCATCGACGAGGCGATGCGGGTGGCGACGGACCAACTGCTCGTCGCCTTCTTCATCGTCACGGGGACGACGGTCATCGGCTTCCTGTCGAACCTCGCCTCCGACTTGGCGCCCATCCGCGACTTCGGCGTCGTCGCGGGCGTCGGCATCACCTTCACCTTCCTCATCTTCGGGGTGTTCCTCCCCGCGGCGAAGGTGTGGATAGACCACAAGCGCGAGCGGTACCCCATCCCGACGTTCAGCGAGTCGCCGCTCGGACAGGAGGGGTCGGCCCTCGGCGACGTACTGAGCGTCGGCGTCGGCATCGCCGACAAAGCGCCGGTCGTCTTCCTCGTCGCGACGCTGCTTCTCAGCGCCGGCGCGGGCGCGTACGCGACGGGCGTGGACACCTCGTTCTCCCAAGAGGACTTCCTCCCGCCGGAGGAGGTGCCCGCCTACCTGCAGGCGCTTCCCGAACCGTTCGCGCCGAGCGACTACTCCGTCGTCTCGCAGTTGAACTTCCTCGAAGACAAGTTCACCAGCACGCAGGGGGGGTCGGTCACCATCTACGTCGAGGGCAGGATGGAGAACGACGCCGCCCTCGAAGAGGTGTACCGCGCGGGCGAGAACCCGCCGGACTCGTTCGTCTCGGAGGACCGCCGCGCCGAATCCGAGAGCATCGTGACGGTCATCCAGTCGTTGGCCGAACAGGACGAGGAGTTCGCGGCCCTCGTCGAACGCAACGACGCGGACGACAACGGCGTCCCCGACGACAACCTCGGCGAAATCTACGACTACCTCGAATCCTCGCCGATGTCGTCGCAGGCGTCGCAGTATCTCGCGGAGGACCACCGGAGCACCCGCGTCGTCTACACCGTCTCCGCGGACGCCTCGGACCGCGAGGCGACGAACGACGCCCGACACGTCGCGAGCAAGTTCCGCGGGAACTACGACGCCATCGCCACCGGGAGCACCATCGTCTTCCTGGAGGTGTCGGACCTCATCTTCACCTCGGCGGTGACGAGTCTGGCGCTCGCTCTCGGGGGCACCGTCGTCTTCCTCGTGTTCATCTACTGGCTCTTGGAGGATCTGCCCTCCATCGCCATCGCCAACCTCGTCCCCATCGTCGCCTCCGTGGCGTTCGTCGCCGCGACGATGCGACTGCTCGGCATCTCCTTCAACGCCTTCACGGCGACGATTCTGTCGCTCACCATCGGCCTCGGCATCGACTACTCCGTCCACGTCGTCCACCGGTTCATCGACGAACGCAAGGAGACGGACGTGATGACGGCGCTCCGCCGCACCGTCGTCGGGACGGGCGGGGCCCTGATGGGGAGCATGTTCACCACGGCGTTCGGCATCGGCGTCCTCGTCCTCTCGGTCCTCTCCGTCCTCGGGCAGTTCGGGGTGCTGACGGCCATCTCCATCGTCTACTCGTTCGTCACCTCGCTCGTGGTCCTCCCGCCGGCCCTCGTCATCTGGGACCGCTTTGCGAACGACGACCCGAACGAACCGATGGGCGGCGGCCGCGACTCGCCGCCGGACTCCGACAGTCCTATGAACGCGACGGCGGACGGTGAGTTGCTGTGAACCCACTTCGACCGGACGGCGGCAGTCCGCGGGACGGGGACGACGCGGCCGTCGACGCCGAAGACGCGTCGGTCGATGCGCCCGGCGCGGCCGCCGACGGCGAACACGAGGCGGTCGAATCGCTCGAAGCGTTGGGACTGTCGAACTACGCCGCCCGCGTCTTCGTCGCGCTACAGAAACTCGGCGCGGGGACGGCCAAGGAGATCCACGACCTCGCGAACGTGCCGCGGTCGCAGGTGTACGGCGCGGCCGAGGAGTTGGAGTCGCTCGGCTTGGTCGAACTCCAACAGGCCACGCCGAAGCGGTACCGCCCCGTGGGACTGGACGCCGCCCGGCGGCGACTCGCCGAGGAACTGAAGAGCGAAGCCGACCGGGCGTTCGACTACTTGGAGGCGGCGCGGCGACAGCGCACGTCGGGCGAGACGCGCGACGACGTCTGGACCGTCCGCGGGCGCGAACCGGCCAACAACCGCCTCATCGAGCTCGCGGAACAGGCCCAAGAGCGGGTCGTCTTCGCCGCGCCCGACACCGACCTCGTCCCGACGGAGTTGGTCGCCGTCCTCGCGGAGCTAGCAGACGAGGGCATCGCGGTCCTCGTCGTCAGCGAGAGCGAAGCGGTGCGAACCCGCTTCGAGGAGGCGGCGTCGTCGGTCACCGTCTTTGAACCGCCGAACGAACCCCCGGGGTCGGACTTCACCGGACGGGTGTTGCTCGTCGACGGCCGCGTGGTCTTTCTCTCAGTCGCGCCGGAGGCCGACGCGGGCGAGGAGACGGCCATCTGGAGCGCGGATACGCCGATGGCCGACATGCTCTCTCGGATCATCGAAGGAACGCTGGTCGAACGCTGACGGCCCTCGCGGACGGCGAATCTCGCTTACGACCCCACGCCGACGGCGCGCGTCGCCCCCCACGTCAGGACGACGATGCCGACGACGAACCCGCAGAGGGCGACGAGCATCGGGATGGGGTCGAGCAGTTTCTGCCCGAGGAACGGCCCGCGGACGAGGAGGAACCCCGTGGCGACGGTCGCCGCGAGGCCGACGGCCGTCACGAATCCGTAGAAGTAGGTCAACACGCCGAGGCCGGCGCGGTCCGTCCCGAACTGCGAGGAGCGAGGCATACTCGAACCTGTATATTCGGGGGACTTAGCCCTTCTCGTACGT
This sequence comes from Halopelagius longus, assembly GCF_900100875.1. Classification (NCBI taxonomy): domain Archaea; kingdom Methanobacteriati; phylum Methanobacteriota; class Halobacteria; order Halobacteriales; family Haloferacaceae; genus Halopelagius; species Halopelagius longus. The sequence goes on from NZ_FNKQ01000002.1 coordinate 348,698, forward strand.
GTCAGACGGCGCATCGGTGTCGGACGCGCGTCCGACCTCGACCCCGACTCACCAGCGAATCTCGAAGCCCGCCTCGCCCTCGGGGTCGTCGTAGGTGACATCTACGTCCTCCACCTCGGCGGCGCTACTCCCGGTGTGACACCACTCGACCATCTCCTCGACCGCCGGGCGCGGCCCCTCGAAGACGGCCTCGACGCGGCCGTCGTCGAGGTTTCGAACCCACCCGTCCACGCCGCGTTCCCTGGCGGCGTCTCGGGTGCTCGCTCGGTAGTAGACGCCCTGTACCGTTCCGGAGACGAAGACGTGCGCGCGGACGCGGTCGTCTGTGGAACTCATACGTCGCCGTACGGATTCCCGCCGGAAATATCGCCGGGGAACCGCGGAACCGGGGAGCGACGAATCGGCGGACGCGACGGGATGACCGGAGGTCGGTCGGACGCCGCGTCGGAATTGAAGGAATCTAAGTGGGGGCCGTCCAACTCTCTCGTATGGAACTCTTCGGAACCGCGGGTATCCGCGGCGACGTCACGTCTCGGGTGACCCCGGAGCTCGCACTCTCCGTGGGTCGCGCCGTGGGTCTCGACGTCGTGGAGTCCGGCGGACGGCCGGACGTGGTCGTGGGGCGCGACGGGCGAACGACGGGGGCGGGTCTCGCCGCGGCGGTGGAGTCCGGTCTGGAGTCCGCCGGCGCGAACGTCCTCAGGGTGGGCGTCGTCCCCACGCCGGCCCTCGCGTACGCCTCGCAGGGACGCCGCGGCGTGATGCTCACCGCCTCGCACAACCCGCCGACGGACAACGGGATCAAGCTGTTCGTGGACGGCGAGGAGTACGACAGAACGCTCGAACGCGCCGTCGAGGACCGCGTGGAGGCGGGCACCTCGCCCGCCGCGTGGGACGAGTGGGGCGACGCCTACTCGATGGAGCTCATGCCCGAGTACCGCGAGGCCGTCGCGTCGTACGCGCGCGAGTACGGCGCGTCCTGCGAGGGCCTCCGCGTCGCCGTCGACTGCGGCAACGGCGTCTCCGCGCTCGCGACGCCGCGCGTCCTCGACGAACTCGGCGCGCACGTCGTCACCCTCAACGGACAGATAGACGGCCACTTCCCCGGTCGGGAGTCGAAACCGACGCCCGAGACGCTGAAAGACCTCCGGGCGTTCGTCGCCGACTCCGACTGCGACTTCGGCATCGGACACGACGGCGACTCCGACCGGATCGTCGTCGTCGACCCGGACGGCGACGTGGTCCACGAGGACACCGTCGTGGCTATCCTCGCGGAACACTACGTCCGCGCGAGCGACGTTTCGGACCCCGTGGTCGTGACGACGCCGAACGCGTCGGGTCGCATCGACGAACGGGTTTCGGCGGCGGACGGACGAGTCGAACGCGTCCGCCTCGGCGCACTCCACGAGGGCATCGCCGCGGCCAGAGAGGGGGGCGGCGACGTGGTGTTCGCCGCGGAACCGTGGAAGCACGTCCACACCGCGTTCGGCGGGTGGATAGACGGCGTCGCCTCGGCGGCGGTGTTCGCCCGACTCGTCGCCGAGTCCGGCCTCGACGGCCTCCGCGAACCCGTGACCGAACGCCCCTACCGGAAGGTGAGCGTCTCCTGTCCGGACGCGGCGAAGGAGGAGACGATGCGGACGCTCGAATCGACGCTCCCGGCGGCGTTCCCCGAGGCGTCGGCGAACACCGACTACGGCGTCCGAATCGAACGCCCCGACAACTCGTGGGTGCTCGTCCGACCGTCCGGAACGGAACCGTACGTCCGGGTGTACGCCGAGGCCGACGACGTGGACGCCCTCGTAGACGCGGCCACCGACGCCGTCGAAGAGGCGGTCGAGTCGGCGTCGTGAACGGCGACCCGGCGGACGGGAAGCGGGACCGAATCGACGGTCGGACGGCCGACCGCGGAGATAACCGGTCGTACGCGGAACGAGTCTTCCGTTTTCGAACGTATCAAACAGAAAGGAAACGGTGCATTTATGCACATCTCCGAGACCTATCCTCAATAGGTGACCACAGTCATGGATAGACGGACGTTCATCAAGGCGACCGGCCTCGCGGGCGCGGTGGGCCTCGCGGGTTGTACAGGCGGACCGAGCGGAGACGGCGGCACCGAGACGACGGGGTCGTCGGGCGAGGGCGGCGAGTCGGAGACCCAACAGACGACGGGGGCCTCCGAACCGGAAGCGCACGTCGGCGTCGTGTACGCCACGGGCGGCCTCGGCGACGGGTCGTTCAACGACCAAGCCCAACAGGGTATCCAGCAGGCCGCAGACGAGTACGGCGTCGCGTACAACGAGGCGCAACCGGACGAGGTTTCGCAGTTCCAAAACTTCCAGCAGCAGTTCGCTAGCTCGACGAATCCGAACTACGACCTCGTCGCCTGTATCGGCTACCTGCAGGCGGACTCCCTCTCGCAGACGGCGCAGTCGTACCCCGACCAGGAGTTCATGATCGTCGACAGCACCGTCGACGCCGACAACGTCGCGAGCTACGTGTTCAAGGAGCACCAAGGCTCGTTCCTCGCCGGTCAGATGGCCGGTCTGCTGACGACGCAGGAGTTCAGCGCGGGCGACGGCCAGACGAACCCCGACCAGAAGACGGTCGGCTTCGTCGGCGGCGTCGAGGGCGGCCTCATCGCCAAGTTCGAGGCCGGCTTCAAGGCGGGCGTCAAGAACGCGGACGACTCCGTCGAAGTCCAGTCCACGTACGTGGGCAGCTTCAACGACCCCTCCGCGGGGAAGGAGGCGGCGCTGTCGATGTACAACAGCGGTGCTGACATCGTCTACCACGCCGCGGGTAACACCGGCACCGGCGTCTTCCAAGCCGCGAAAGAGCAGGGCGCGTTCGCCATCGGCGTCGACCGCGACCAGTCGCTCACGAAGCCCTCCTTCGCGGGCGTCATCCTCGGGAGCATGGTCAAGCGCGTCGACACCGCGGTGTACAACGCCGTGGAGTCCGTCGTCAACGGCGAGTTCGAGGGCGGTTCCACCGTCACGCTCGGTCTGGAGCAAGACGGCGTCGCCCTCGTCTACGGCGACTCGCTCGGCTCCGAGATTCCGTCCGACGTGAAAGACTCCGTCAGTTCCGTCCGCGAGGAGATAATCAGCGGCTCCATCTCCGTGCCGACGGACCCCTCCGAAGTCTAACGTCGAATCGGCGGAACTAAACTATTCCTCGATCATTTACCCACAATGTCAACAGCCGTTCGACTCGCCGGGATAACGAAGTGGTTCCCGGGGGTCATCGCGAACGACGACGTAGACATGTCCGTCGAGGGTGGGACGGTGCATGCGCTTCTCGGTGAGAACGGGGCCGGGAAGACGACTTTGATGAACGTCCTCTACGGGCTGTACGAACCGACCGAAGGAACGGTGTACATCGACGGAACGCCGCGCTCGTTCGATTCGCCGCGGGTCGCCATCGACGCCGGCATCGGCATGATTCACCAGCACTTCATGCTGGTCGACCCGATGACCGTCACCGAGAACATCACGCTCGGCAACGAACCGCGGAAGTGGGGCGGGTTGGCCACCGACCGCAAGACGGCCCGGGAAGAGGTCGTCGAACTGTCGGAACGGTACGGGTTCGACGTCGACCCCGACGCCCGCATCGAAGACATCTCCGTCGGCGCACAACAACGCGTCGAGATTCTGAAGGCGATATACCGCGGCGCGGACGTTCTCATCCTCGACGAACCGACCGCCGTCCTGACGCCGCAGGAGGTCGAGGAACTGTTCGCCGTCCTCGAAGAACTCACCGCGCAGGGGAAGACGATCATCTTCATCTCGCACAAGCTCGGCGAGGTGCTGGAGGCGGCCGACGAGGTGACCGTCCTCCGCGACGGGAAGAACGTCGGCACCGTCGCCACAGACGAGACGACGCGGGAGGAACTCGCGGAGTTGATGGTGGGGCGGGAAGTGCTGATGGAAGTGGACAAACCGGCGATAGACGCCGGCGACTCCCTGCTCTCGGTCCGCGACCTGTCGGTCGAGGACGAACGCGACGTGGAAGTCGTCGAGGACGTGTCGTTCGAGGTTCGCTCCGGCGAGGTGTTCGGAATCGCGGGCGTCGACGGCAACGGACAGGCCGAACTCGTCGAGGCCATCACCGGTCTGCGGCCCCAAGAGTCCGGCACTGTCTCCTTCGAGGGCGAACCCATCGACGAGTGGTCCCGCCGAAAGCGCATCCGCGAGGGGATGGCCTACATCCCGGAGGACCGCCAAGAGCGCGGACTCGTGATGGAGTTCGACCTCGTGGAGAACGGCATCCTCGGGAGCCAACACGCCGAACCGTTCGCCTCCGACGGCCGAATCGACTGGGACACCTCGCGGTCGCACGCCGAGGACATCATCCAGAAGTACGACGTTCGCCCGCCGAACGCCGACGCCGACGCCGTCTCCTTCTCCGGCGGCAACCAACAGAAGTTCATCGTCGGCCGGGAGTTCGAACGCGACCCCTCCGTGGTGGTCGCGACGCACCCGACGCGCGGCGTCGACATCGGGTCGACCGAGTTCATCCACGAACGACTGCTCGACCTCAGACGCGAGGGGAAGGGAGTGCTCCTGATCTCCTCGAAGTTAGAGGAGGTACAGGGCCTCTCGGACCGCCTCGCGGTCATGTACGAGGGGAAGATAATGGACGTGGTGGACCCGGAGACGGTGACCGAAGAGGAACTCGGCCTGCTGATGGCCGGGGAGTACCCCGACTCCTACGAGTCGTCGCGTCGAGCGGACGCCGCGGAACCCGCGGGTGAGCGTCGATGAGCGTCAAGGACGTCGTCGAACGACTCGTCGGCGCGTCGGCGTTCGAGCGGTTCCTCATAAGCGGGGCCGCGTTGCTCCTCTCCATCGCCGTCGGGTTCGTGCTCATCCTCGCGGCGGGGCGGATGACGACGTGCGGGACCGCCGCCGCGACGTACTTCGGCGTCGGGTTCTGTTACGACCCGTTCCTGATATACGACCGCCTGTTCCTCGGCGCGTTCGGCAACCTGAGCGCGAACCCGCTCAACGGGCAGTTCGCCACGACGCTCTCGGAGACGACGATACTGATGTTCACCGGCGTCGCCGTCGCCGTCGCCTTCCGCGCCGGCATCTTCAACATCGGGACGCAGGGACAACTCGTCGTCGGCGGCCTCGTGACCGCCGTGGCGCTTCCCGCCGTCGCGACGACGATACCCGCCGGTATCGGCGCGTTCGTCCTCCTGCCGTTCGGTCTCCTCCTCGGTGCCCTCACCGGCGGCATCTACGGCGCGATACCGGGCGCGCTGAAGGCGTACGCCGACGCGAACGAGGTCATCACGACCATCATGCTCAACTTCGTCGCCACCTCGGTGGCGCTGTACCTCGCGCAGAGTCACTTCAAGGACCCCGAGAGCTTCGCGACGCAGACGGTGGCGATTCCGGACCGAGCGCTGTTCCCGTCGGTCGTGTTCAACCCGCGCGACGACTTCTCGCTCGTCGCGTTCGGCCTCGCCGTCGTCCTCCTCGTGGCCGTCTACCTGATCCTCGAACGCACGTCGTTCGGGTACGACCTGCGGACGAGCGGTCTGCAGGCGGAGGCCGCCGAGTACGGCGGCGTCGACGCCGCCCGAACCGTCGTCGCGAGCATGACGTTCTCCGGCGCGCTCGCGGGCATCGGCGGCGCGATATACGTCCTCATGGTCTTAGGGAACTTCCAGCCGGGCGTCCCCGACTACGGGTTCGACGGCATCACCGTCTCCATCCTCGCGGGGAACAACCCGCTCGGCGTCGGCTTGGCCGCGTTGCTGTTCGGCGTCCTCAAGAGCGGGTCCATCGTCGTGGACGTCGCGACGGACGTGCCGCCTCAACTCGTCGGCGTCCTCCGCGGCCTCATCATCCTCTTCGTCGCCATGCCCGAGTTCTTCCGACTCATCGGCAGACGCATCTGGACGTTCGAAGACGAATCGACCGGCCGCCCGGTCACCGACGGCGGCGTAGGAGGTGAGAGCGATGAGTGAGGCGACCCTCCGGTCCGGCCTGACGAGGGGCATCGACTCGCGACTGCTCGTCGCCGGAATCGCCCTCTTCGGTCTCGCCGTCATCGGCGTCCTCGGGGTGCTGTTCCCGTCGTCGGACGCCGGGCAACTGCTCTCGATCATGACCTCGAAGAGCACGATGTCCGCGACGCTGCGGCTCTCGGTCCCCATCGCGTTCGCCGCCCTCGGCGGTATCTTCGCGGAGAAAAGCGGCGTCATCAACATCGGACTCGAAGGCCTCCTCATCATCTCCGCGTTCGGCGGCGTCTACTTCACCGACGTGACCGGAAGCCCGTGGCTCGGCGTCGCCGCGGGCGTCGCCGCCAGCACCCTGCTGGCCGCGGTGTTCGCCGTCGTCTGCATCGAGTTCCGCGCCGACCAGATCATCGCCGGCCTCGCCATCTGGCTCATCGCGCTCGGGTTGGCCCCCTTCGCGTCGCAGGTAGTCTACGGCGGGCCGAACACCACGAACGTTCCGACGGTGGGGACGATCACGGTTCCGTACCTCTCGGAGCTCGGCATGGTCGGCGCGTTCTTCGACGCGACGCCGTTCGTCTACCTGATGTTCGTCGCCGTCGCCCTCTCGTGGTGGACGCTCAACCGCACCGCGTTCGGTCGGTGGGTCCGCGCCAGCGGCGAGAACCCGAAGGCGCTCGACACCGCGGGCGTGGACGTGCAACGCGTCCGCTACGCCGCGGCCATCCTCTCGGGTATCCTCGCGGGTATCGGCGGCGCGGCGCTGTCGCTCAGCCTCGGACAGTTCACGGGGAACGGCCCGACGATGGTCAACGGCAAGGGGTTCATCGCCATCGTCGCCTACCTGTTCGGCAACTACAACCCCATCGGCGCGATGCTCTCGACGATGCTGTTCGCCGGACTGGACGCGCTTCAACTGACGCTGCAGGCGCGCGACGTGTTCGCGATTCCGCAACCCCTCGTGCGGACCATCCCGTACGTGACGGTCATCATCGTCCTCGCCCTCGTCGGTCGGACTCGCATCCCGGAGGCCGCGGGCGACCACTACGAGTCGGGCGAAGACTGAGCGTCACGTCGCCGCGGAACGTCTCTTTTCGGATAGGTTTACTTTCATGACACTTATGATTCTCTAACACGTCTGGGGGATTTATTACCGGGAACGGTGATGCGCCGCATATGCGCCCGCGAGACGCTGTTCGAAGTGCCGCCCGGTACCACCTCCGAGCGTTCGTCCCGACGGTCGTCGGCGTGGGCCTCGCCGGCGTCGGCCTCTGGTACGGACTCCGCGGGGGCGGGACACCGCTCTCCGTGACCGCCCTCGCCGCTTCCGAGCGTGCGGTCCCCGCCGCCCTCCTCGTCGGCGTCGGCCTCCTCGTCGCCGTGTTCGGCCGAACCGCCGCCCGCCTCACCGCCACCGCCGACCTCGTCGCGGTCGAAGTCGAGGACGCGCAGGACGACGACGGAATCGACCCCGACGACCTGCGCGAGACGGTGTCGCTCGCGGTGCAACACGCCGTCGCCGACACGATGGACGTCGCCTCGGACCAGATAGAGAAGAACGTCGAAGACGCCGTCTCGCGCGCCATCGAGGAACGCGGCGAGTCCGGGACGGCCGACCCGACCCGGAAAGTCGTCGATCCGACGGGCGAACGGGAGGTCCGTGACCTCGACACGCAGAGTGCGTCTCCCGACCCTTCGTCCGAGAGCGTGGACGGGGACGTCCCCGCGGACGGAACCCTCGCCGACCCCCTCGCCGGTCGCTCGCGCGACGACGAGGAGGCGCGCGACCCGCTCGCGGAGGCGTCCCGGCAGGCCAGCGAACGGATGCAGTCGCTCCTCGACGGCGACGACAGCGAGTTCCCGGCGGAGGCGTCGCCCGACGCGCCCGCCGAACGGGATTCGACGCCCGAGAGCGATGTCGACGAACGGAGTTCGTCGGCCCGTCGGACGCAGTCCGACGACGGCGCGGAGATACTCACCGACGACGGCGCGGGCGACGAGGCGGCCGAGCAGTCGCAGCTTCCGGACGGTTCGACGGCGGACGACGCGGAGATCATCGACGGGGACCGAAACGCCGGCGCGTCGGACGAGGAGACGGAGAGGGACGCCGACGCGGGGATGGTGTTCGGTACGGACCTGAAGGACGCGGAGTGAACCGCGACAGTCGGTCTCGTTCGCCCGTCCGAGGCGTTTGCGCCCGCTCCGTAGAACTGTCGCCTCAAAGGCGACCGAATCGGGCATAAAGAGTTTTCCTGCCACGGCGGAGAAATGCGAACCAATGAGTACGACCCACGAGTACGACGTCGTCGTCGTCGGCGCGGGCACCGCCGGATGCTACGCCGCCGCGACCGTCGCGGGTGAGGGTCTCGACGCCGTCGTCGTCGAGCGAAAGACCGCCGACGAGGCGGGCCACATCGCCTGTGGCGACGCCCTGAAGGGCGCAGACGAGTTCCCCGACGCGATCCCCAAATCGCAGATAGAACCGGCGTTCACGAACACCGACGTGGACCACGGGCGCTTCGAGATACCCAAGGAGGACTCGGTCCTCGATATTCCGGTCCCCGGCGAACTCGCCGTCATCGACCGCTGGGAGTACGGCCGCCGCATCATCGAGGGCGCCGAGAACGCCGGCGCGGAGTTCCACTACGACACCGTCGTCCAGGACGTGACGCAGGCCGACGACGGCACCGTCACCGGCGTCGCCGGCAAGCGAAAGGGCGAGGAAGTCGAGTACGACGCCGACATCGTCATCGACGGTGCGGGTGCGCTGTCGATTCTGCAGGACAAGGCGGACTTCTCCGAGGCGACGTTCGACACCAACGTCTCGTACTCGCAGTTCTGTTCTGCTTACCGCGAAATCGTCGAAGTCGAGGAACCGGTCGAGTGGTCCGACGCACTCGTGTTCAAGCCCGCGGAAGTCGCCGCGGGGTACGTCTGGTACTTCCCGCGGACGGAGACGACCATCAACGCGGGTCTCGGCTTCCAGATGAACGAGGAGCCGATGAAGCTGGTGGACGACCTGAAAGACGACCTGCGGAACCGCGAGGAGTTCGCGGACGCGGAGGTCACCGACAAACTCGGCGCGGCCCTGCCGACGCGCCGCCCCTACGACTCCGCCGTCGCGCCGGGCTTTATCGCCGCGGGCGACTCCGCGGCCCACGTCAACCCGACCACCGGCGGCGGCATCGCGGGCGCGGCGTACGCCGGCGAGTACGCGGGCGAACAGGCCGTCGAGGCCGTCACGTCCGGCGACGTCTCCGAGGAGACACTCTGGCGGTACAACGAACGCGTCATGTCGCACTTCGGCGCGCGGTACGCCGGCCTCGACGTGTACAACATCCTCTCGACGGCCATCAACGTGGACGAGCTGATGAGCCTCTTGGCCGCGCTTCCGGGCGAGAAACTCGCCGAAGCACTCTACTCGGGCACCACCTCGTTCGGTCCGGGCCTCGCCCTCAAGACGGTCAAAGAGAGCTACGGCTACTGGGGACTCATCTACGACTTCTACAAGACGAAGAACCTCGCGGACGAACTGATGGACCACTACAAGCGGTACCCCGGCCGCCCCGGCGCACTCGAAGGGTGGCAGGACGAACGTGACCGTCTGATGGAGGAAATCTACGAGGTCACGGGCGCGGAAGCGAAGTACTGAAAAAAAGGCGCAGACGGTTCGGAACTCGTTTTCTTACACTTCGACGGTCGCGTTACCGCCGGATTCGGTCGTCGTGGTGTTCTCAACCGTCGTCTCGTTCTCGGCCGTGGTGGTTTCTTCGGTCGTCGTTTCTTCGGTCGTCGTTTCCTCAGTCGTCGTGGTCTCCTCGGCCGTGGTAGTTTCCTCGGTCGTCGTGGTCTCCTCGGCCGTGGTAGTTTCCTCGGTCGTCGTCTCGTCCTCGACCGTATCGTTCTCGACGGTGTCGTTCTCGTCGGAGTCCGTATCGTTGACGATCACGGTGTCGTTCGTCTCGATCGTGTCGTTCTCGACGGTGTCGTTCTCGTCGGTGTCGTTCACGTCGGTGTCCGTATCGTTGACGACAACGGTGTCGTTCGTCTCGTTCGTCTCGTTATCGACACTCGTGTCGGTTTCCGTCTCGTTCGTCTCGTTCTCGGTGTCGCCGGTCGGCGCCGTCTCGTCCTCTTCCGCCGTCTCGCTGACGAGGGCGTAGGTGCCGTCTCCGTCGACCATCGCCGTCACGTTGTTAGTCACCATGTCGACGACCGTATCGTCAACGCGGTCCCACGAGTCACCGGTGACTTCGTAGATGGTGAGAGAGAGTTCGTCGGTTCCGGCTTCTTCCAGGTCGGCGTCCTCGTAGAGGAACGACAGCTGGAGGTTGGCGTTCTCGGACGTGGCTTCGGTCTGGAGGGGTTCACCGAGGACGACGGCGTTCTGGGGCGCGTCCGGGTAGTCCGCCGCCGGACCGATGTTCACGTCTTGGAACGTCGCGGAGAACGTCGTCTCGTTGACGGTGACGTTCCGGACGGAGTTGTTCGCGTTAGCGTCCGTCGTGTTCTCGGCGTCGGTCGTCGTTTCGTTCTCGAGGGCGTCGTCCGTCTCGTTCGCGTCCGTCTCGTTCGCGTCCGTGTCGTTGGCACTCTGGCTGTAGACCGTCCAACCGGTCGTGTCGTTGACGACGGCGTTGCTGACGGTGTTGTTACTCGAGTTCACGAAGACGAACGCTCCGGAGAACGTCTCGTTCGACGCGTTCGTGTCCGTCTCGTTCGACGCGTTCATCTCCGTCTCGTTCGTGTCCGTCTCGTTCGACGCGTTCGTCTCCGTCTCGTTCATCTCCGTCCAGTCGGTGGAGACGTTCTCCGCCGTGACGTTCTGGACGGTGCTGTCGGACGCGCCGGCGAAGACGACTGCGGCGCGTTCGGTGTCGCTCGCTTCGAGGTTGTTCACCGAGGCGTTCGAAGCGCCGGCGAGGTGGACGCCGACGTCGAAGTCCGAGAGGGCCGGGTACTGGACCGTAGCGTTGTCGCCGGCGACGGCGATGCCGACGCTGAGCGACTCGTTGCTCGTCTCGTTCGGGGCGCTGATTCCGATGTCCTGCGCGTCGAGGGTCACGTCGTCCGCGGCGATGACGATGCAGGCGGACGCGTTAGCGTCGACGCCGGGGTCAGACACGTCCTGCAGTTCGTCGGCCGAGAAGTTCTCGGAGACGGTGTACGTCCCCGACTCGTCGATGACCGTACAGGACTCGATGGTCTGGTCGGTCGTCTCTTCGGTCGGAGTCTCCGTCTCGTTCTCCTCAGCCGGGGTTTCCGTTTCGGTCTCCTCGGTCGTGGTCTCCGTTTCGGTCTCCTCGGTCGTGGTCTCCGTTTCGGTTTCCGTGGCCGTGGTAGTTTCCTCGGTCGTCGTGGTCTCCTCGGCCGTGGTTTCCGTTTCGGTCTCCTCTGTCGTTGTTTCCTCAGTCGGAGTCGCCGTGTCCGTCTCCTCGGTCGTCGTCTCCGTATCTGTGGCGTTGTCCGTCTCGTCGGTCGGCGTCTCCGTAGCCGCCTCTTCGACCGGAGTCGCCGTGGCGGTGTCTGTTGCTGTTTCGTTCTCTGTCGTCTCCTGTGCGACCACGGGGCCGGCGAATAAGCCGACCGGCGTGGCCACCAAGACCAGAAGAGCGACCGCAACGGTAACCGTTCGTCTACGTGTCATGCAATACTCACGTCTCCGTCTGCGTTGATAAAAATTGTAAGTGGGTTTACATAATTTCCTGCAAGAATGAATATATTATTATCTATCCTAAACCGTCGATTATTACGGTGAAAGCGTTCGAGTCGGTCGAATACTAATGATATGTAACGGTAAGTAAATTACTGCCCGTGGTCAGGGTCGGCGCTTCGAGAGTTCCCGGACGGACCGAGAGAGGACGTCGATACCGAGGCCGATGCTATCTTCGTCCACGTCGAACGTGCTTGTGTGGTGTCCGCCGGGGTGGTCGGTTCCGACGCCGATGTAGGCCGCTTTGCCGCCGTTGGCTTGCACCTCCTGCATCAGGTAGGTGGCGTCCTCGCTTCCGCCGAGGGAGTCGCGTTCGACTAAGGACGTCACGTCGGCGTTCTCGCCCGCGACGTCGCTCACGATATCGACGAGTTCGTCGTCGCTCCGCGCCGAGGGGGCTTTCCCCTCCGTCGTAATCTCCACCTCACAGCCGTGCATCTCCGCCGCCGACCGGAGGACGCGGCGGGACTTCTCCTCCATGTACTCCATCAGTTCGGTCGTCTCGCCGCGGACTTCGCCCTCGATGAACGCCTCCTCGGGGACGATGTTCGTCGCGGTGCCGCCGCCGACCATCCCGGCGTTGACCCGCGTCGCGCCGTCGGCGTGCCGCGGGATGCCGTAGAGGTTCTGGACGGCCGTCGCCATCGCCTGCACCGCGTTGTCGCCCGCCTCCGGACGCGCCCCCGCGTGGGACGGCGCGCCCGTGAACTCCGCGCGGAAGTGCGAGACGGCGAGGAAGTCGTCGATGCCCGCGACGACTTCGCCGGAGGGGTGGTCGAGTCCGATGTGGACGCCGTAGAGGTAGTCCACGTCGTCGAGGAGTCCCGACTTCGACATCGCCCGCCCGCCGGCGACGAGTTCCTCGCCGGGTTGGAAGAACACCTTCAGCGTCCCCTCGAAGTCGCTTTCGAGGACCGAATCGAGGACGCCCAGTCCGATGGCCGCGTGGGCGTCGTGCCCGCAGGCGTGCATGTACCCCTCGTGCTCCGACCGGAACCCCGCCGCCGTCGGCGCGTGGTCCTCGCCCTCGGACTCGGTGATGGGGAGGCCGTCGATGTCGACGCGGAGGGCGACAGTCGGCCCCTCGCCGCGTTCGACCACCGCCACCGCGCCGGTGTACCCCCCGCGGAGGGCTTCGAGAACGTCCTCGCGTGCGCCCTCTCGGCGGGCGCGGTCGTACCACTCGTCGAGTTCGGCCTCGTCGGGGACGGCCATCCGTTCTTCCTCCGCGAGAACCTCGCGCCCGACGTACAGGGCGTCTAAGTCCCGCGTCTCCAATTCGTCTACGAGGCGCGCGGTGGTGTAGAACTCCCGCCACGCCGGTTCGGGGTGTCGGTGCAAGTCGCGTCGAAGGCTGACGAGGTCGGACGTCGTCATTGTCGGTCGGTGGCGGTGGACGGTGATAAACCTCGCCGAGTGCGTCGGGTTTGCCGAGACGCGGTCCGACTCGGACGCGACGCGCCCGCATCGTCGCCACGCTGACGGGTCTGCGCGCCCGTGTCGGGTCCCTTATGTGGAACCGTCCTCCACCAGAGAGTGAATGACCGACTCAGACGAAACTCGTGACCTGCGGTTTCGAGGCGGCCGCCTCGCGAGCGCCGTCCCGATAGCGTTCTTCGTCGCGTGGGCCATCGTACAGAGCGGACTACTGGGCATCGGCGACACGACGGGACTCATCGTCGGGATGCTCCTCGGACTCATCTTCGGGATGTTCCTCGTCGTCGGCAACTGGAAGGGGTACGCCGACGTGGTGTTCGACGGCATGACCGAACGGGTGGCCGCGACGGCCATCGTCGCGTGGTTGTGGGCCGGGATGTTCGCCCAGACGATTCAGGCCGGCGGCTTCGTCGACGGACTCGTCTGGGCCGCCGACGCCATCAGCGTCGGCGCGGCGTTGTTCCCGGCGCTCACCTTCCTGCTCGCCGCCCTGCTCGCGACGGGCATCGGAACCGGGTACGGGACGGCAATCGCGTTCACCGCCCTCGTCTTCCCGGCGGGCGTCGTCCTCGGCGCGAGCCCCGTCCTCATGTTCGGGGCCATCCTCTCGGGCGCGGTGTTCGGCGACAACCTCGCACCCGTCAGCGACACCACCATCGTCAGCGCCGTGACGCAGAACGCCGACATCGGCGGCGTCGTCGCCTCGCGGTTGAAGTACGCCCTCGTCGCCGCCGCCTTCGCCTTCGTCGCCTACCTCGTCGCGGGAAGCGCGATGGCGAGGCAGCCGATCGACGCGGGTAACGTCGGCGGTCCCTCGACCGCACTCGGACTCGTCCACCTCCTCTCCATCGCCGTCGTCATCGTGACGGCGGTTCAGGGCCGACACATCATCGAAGCCGTCTCGTGGGGGCTCCTCATCTCCGTCGCGTTGAACCTCCTCCTCGGACTCGCCACGCCCGCCGAGATGGTCGCATTCGAGGCGTCGCGCGCCTCCGGACTCGTACAGACGATGGACGCGATACCCGTCGTCGGCGCGTTCGTCGTCCCGGTCGAACCCGGAAACACCGCCGTCTCGGGGAGTCTCTACACCGGCGCTTCGGACTTCTTCCCCCTCATCGTCCTCGTGTTGCTCATCGTCGCGGGCGCGGAGGTGATGCAGGTCGGCGGCGCGTTCGAGGCGATACAGACGTTCCTCCTCGAACGCGTGGCCACCACCGTCCGCCGCGCGGAGACGACGATGGTCCTCGGAACCGCGCTCGTCAACGCGATGATAACGATCAACACCGCCGCCGAAATCGCCATCGCGCCGTACATCAAGACGCTCGGCCGCCGGTTCAACATCAACGGCTACCGACGGGCGAACATCCTCGACGCCAACACCTCCGCGCTGGGGTACATCTTCCCGTGGGGCGGCGGCCTGCTCGCGGGCTACACCTCGATGACGGGGCTCCCCGAGCAGTACGAGTGGTTCACCCAGTCGATGCTCGTCAACCCCGCGAGCGTCTGGCCGTACGTGTTCCACGGCTGGTTCCTCGTCGCGGTGTTCCTCTTTGCTGCGTGGACCGGATACGGACGCGAGTACGTCTCCGACCGGGAGTCCAAGGAGGTGAGTCGCGTATGAGCTTCCTCGACTTCCTGTTCGCAGAGGAGACGTTCCGCGCGGCCAAACCCGCCTTCGAAGTCGGCGAGACGGTGACGGCGTTCGTCACCGGCAGGGAGGGCGACGCCGCCCTCGTCAGAGTCGGCGACACGATACTCGAACTGTCCGGCGCGGAGAACGTGCCCGTCGAGGGGCGCGTCCGACTCGAAATCGAGGAGTTCGACGCCGCGTCGAGTCGCGGCCGCGGCCGTCTACTCGAAGTCCTCGACGACAGAGGATAGCCGGGACCGACCGCCGAGAGACGAATCGAAGCGATTCGGCGGGGCCGAGAGAAAAACGCGAGAGAGACAGAGTCGGACCGCGTGCCGCCTAGTCCCGTCGGTGGCCGAGCGGTTTCTTCTGTTCGACCTCTATCTCGACGTGGATGCTCTCGGGGAACGCCATGTGGCCGACTTCTCGCGCGATGTGGTCGTTGCCGTGAATCTCCAGTTTCCGCGAGTAGACGGTGTACTCCCACGGCGAGAACTCGTCGCCCGGCGCGAGATTCCTGTACTGCGGGACGCGGACGCTTTCGGGCGGTTGGGCGTGCGGGCCTTTGCACTCCGCGCCCTTCTTCTCGACGAGTTCTTTGAGACTCGACACTTCGTCTTCGAGTTCGTAGCGATTCCCGCTCTGGAAGGTGAGTTTGGTTACGAAGGTCATGGCTGGGTGGTGGCCGTTACACGCTTCGAGTGTACGGAGCGGTAAAAACGCACCTACACGCGGTATCCGTGCGCGGACGTGACAGACAGAGACGGCGACTCGTCGTCATCTTTCAAGAAGAAGAGAAGAACGAATCTCCGATACCCTCTTAAATCCCCGTATATATACATTCACCAATGACAGTGGAAGCGGTGAGCGCTGGAGCCATCCTCTTCCGCGACACCCGCGGCCGACGGGAGTACTTACTCCTGAAGAGCCGACCGGGGGACTGGGAGTTCCCCAAGGGCGGGGTCGAGGGAAACGAGGAGCTCCAGCAGACAGCGATACGCGAAATCAAAGAGGAGGCGGGAATCGAAGATTTCCGTCTCATCGACGGGTTCCGCGAGGACTACGACTACGTGTTCGAGGCGAACGGCAAGACGATTCACAAGACGGTGCACCTGTTCATCGCGCGCTCCTTCGAGGCCAGCGCCGAACTCTCCCGAGAGCACCGCGACCTGCAGTGGCGCGACTACGAGCAGGCGATAAACACAATCACGCAGGACGGCCCGCGCGACATCCTGGAGAAGGCCCACACGTTCCTCGACGACCTCCTCGCGGAGAACGACGAGGAGAACCGGCGGTACATCGCCTGAACGGGCAGACTGCCGTCGCAGAGCCGTAGCCTCCTCGCGGTCCGACTCGCCCGGAGTCGGCCCGTCCGCGTAGCGGCGGCCCTCTCTCTTCTCGGAGTCGACGCCGACCCGAAACCGTTTCCTCGCCCGACCGAAGACCACCGGACGTGTACCCCGCAGACGCCGAGTTCGGGTTCGAGTTGCTCGTCTGCCGGTGGGCCGAGGAGTCGTGGCCCCCGGACGGAGAGCGAGACTCGGCGGTTCTCGTCGCGCGCCAACTCGGGACGAAGCGCCGCCGGTGGGACACCGTCGTCGTCGAGTGCGACCCGGCGGGACTCGCCGCGCGCGCGCAGTTCGGCGACCGGACGCTCGATTCGGACCTCCTGCACGTCGTCCGCAACGCGCCCGCGGAGTGGGAGTGGTACCGCGACGCCCTCCCGCATCCGGGCTACCCGTGGCGGTACGTCCGCGCCGCCGTCCACCGGGCCGCGGGACGCGGCGTCGTCGAGAAGCGTCGCCGCGGCAACCGCATCGAGATTCGGCGCGTCGCGCCGTACCCCGACTGGGTGCGTCGCATCGTCGCCGTCGAGAACAAGCCCGACTTGGACGCCTCCGCCGCCCGCGCCCTCTCGGACCAACTCGAACGCGACGTGGAGACGGGACTGGCCGACGAGGTGTGGGTCGCCACCGCCGCGACGGGCCGGCGCGTCGAACCCGCGCTTCTCGAAGACGTGCCCGTCGAGGTGGGTATCCTCACGGTGTCGTTCGACCCTGACCGCACGGACTGGGCCACCGCGGCGGTGGAGTGGCACCCGAGCGACGTGACGCCCGAGGACGCCGAAGACGACATCGAACGGGCGACGACCCGCCTCGAACTGGCCGAACGCGCCTACGGCAAGGGCTGGCGGTCGTTCCACGAGACGATGCGGCCGGACTGCCGCCACTTCGAACTCCGGCGGTTCGGAGACGCGTTCGTCCCCCACTGCGCGGCGAAGGGGCGGTCACAGACCGCCGCGGAGTGCGCCGGGTCCTGCCCCGACTTCGAACCCGAACCGCCCGCGTGGCGGACGAAGGGGTGGCCGATAGCGGGCGGGCCGGGGAAGGCGATACGGCGACTGCTCGACGACAGGCGGGAACGCGTCCGACAGAGAGAAACCGAGCGCGCGGATTAGTCGGTCACTTCCACGTCCACCTCGTCGCGTTTGACGGCGAGGCGGAACGTCGGGACGGTGCGGTAGACGACTTCGACGACGCCCTTCCGGCGGAGACTCTGGAGGGCGCGGCGGACGTCCTCCACGTCCGGGTCGTCGTCGAACCGGTCCCGTATCTTGTTGAGGACGCTCACGACGCTCTCGGAGCGATCCTCGGGGCCGGCGACGACTTCGAACACCTTCGATTCGAGCGCCGGGACGCGGATGACCGAGGGCACCTCCTCCTCGTCGGCGTCGGTTTCGACGCCCGGTTCCACGTCCACGAGTTCCGCCGCCTCCGCGGTGGCGCGGATGAGACTGTTGTCGTCGCGGTAGTAGTACTCCTTGAGGTTGTCCTCCAGATAGCGATGCACGTCGCTCCCGGAGTCGAGCCCCCACCGTTCCTGTAGCTCTTTGTTCTTCGTCGGTTGGAGTCGAACGACGTCGGCGAGTCGTTCTTTCTCTTCGTCCGAGAGTGCCATTGCGTCCAAATTTGCACCGGGGGATATAGACCTGTTTTCTCCGCGCGGAAACTGACTGTCCCGACGACGCGAACGAGACCGGGACGGGGGAACGCTTACCAGCGCTCCGTGCGTCGCGCCCCCATGGCTTGGGATACCGTCCGACTGGAGTGGGACGACGAGGTGGCGACGCTCGTGATCGACCGTCCCGACCGGCTGAACGCCCTGAACCCCGAGACGCTGGACGCGGTCGAGGAGGCGGTCACCGAGGCCCGCAAAGCGGGCGCACGCGTCCTCGTCGTCACGGGCGCGGGCGAGAAGGCGTTCGTCGCCGGCGCGGACATCGAACGGATGCGGGAGTTCGACACCGCGGAGGCCCAGGCGTACGCCGAACAGGGCCACCGAATCGCCTCGGCCATCGAGTCGTTCCCTGCGCCGACTGTCGCCGCGGTCAACGGGTACGCCTTCGGCGGCGGGTGCGAACTCGCCGTGGCGTGCGACCTGCGCGTCGCCTCCGAACGGGCCGTCCTCGGACAGACCGAAATCGACCTCGGAATCATCCCCGGGTGGGGCGGCACCCAGAGACTCCCCGCACTCGTCGGCGACGAGACGGCCCGCCGGATGATATTCTTCGGCGAACGCATCGACGCGACCGACGCGTACGAACGCGGACTCGTCGGCGAGGTGGTCGCCCACGACCAACTGCGCGACCGGGTCGCGGAGACGGCCGCGGAACTCGCAGAGAAACCGCGGCACGCCCTCCACGCGGCGAAGGAGGCGATTAACGCCGGCCACGAAGCCCCGCGGTCGGCCGCCCTCGAACACGAGGCGCGGGCGTGGAGCGGACTGTTCGGGACGAAAGATCAGAGAGAAGGGATGGACGCGTTCGTCGAGAAACGCGACCCCGAGTTCGAGTAGGGTTACGTCGCGTCGATAACGTCGGTTCCGTCTCCGGCGTCGATGGACGCCATCACAGATTCGAGTTCACGCGCCGACGCTTCGATATCCTCGACGACGGCCATCTGTTCGTCGTTGGCCGTCGCCGCCTCGGTCACCTCGGAGCGAACCGACTTCGAGCGTTCGGCGGCGGTATCGACCATACTGGCCACCTCTTCCGTCCGGACGGCTTGGTCGTCCGTCGCGGCCGCGATGTCGTTCATCCCCGTCGACGTGGCGCGAACCTCGTCGGCGATGGCGTTTTGGTTCTCGACCATCTCGCGGACGGCGTCCGCGGTCGAACGTACCTGCTCGGTGACCGATTCGATGCTCTCGACCGTCTCGCCGGCGTCGCCGCGCGTCTCGTGGATGATCTCCTCGATTCGTTCAGATTCCTTCTGCACCTCGTTCGCCAGCGACTTCACCTCGTTCGCGACGACGGCGAAGCCTTCACCGGCCTCGCCCGCCCGCGCCGCCTCGATGTTGGCGTTGAGCGCGAGGATGTTCGTCTGGTCGGCGATGTCGTTGATGACCTCGACGATGTCGTCGATTTCGGCGACTTGCGCCGCCAGTTCACGGGTCTGTTCGGCCGCTTGGTCGCCGCTCTCCGCGACGTCCTCCATGGCGTAGACGGCGTCTTCGCCGGCCTCGGTGCTGTCTTCCGCGAGGCGTTCTGCCTCCTCGGAGCGTTCGTTGACCTCGTCGGCGGAGGCGGCAATCTCCTCGACGGTCGCCGACAGAGAGCCGACTTCCCCGGACACCTCGTCCATGTTCTCGGCCTGTTCGTCCGCGAGCGACGCCGCCTCGACGAGAGCGCCGTCCACGCGTTCGGCGGCGTCCGTCGCGTCCGCGATGACCTCGTCCAGCGTCTGTTCGACGTTCGTCTGCGCTTCGACTATCGCCTCGCGTTGGCGGACGATGTCACCCACCGAAGCCGCCGTCTCGAACCCGCCGACGGCGTTCCCCTCACGGTCGAAAAGCGGGACCGCGGCCGAGCGAATCCAATCGACGCCGTCGTCGGACTGAATCTTCCGGAACCCGTCCTCGCGGACCGCCTCGCCCCGCTTTCGGACCGTCTGGGCGAGCGTCTCGTTGCCCTTCGAGAGGCGGAACCCGTCGTAGACGTTCCGCCCGACGACGTCGGTGGGGTCCTTGGCAAACCCCTGCTTTGCGATGTCGTTGACGTACGCTATCGCGTCGTCCGCGTCGACGACGAACGTGGGTTGGGGAAACGCCTCGACGACCTGTTCGAAGAGGCCGCGCCAGTAGTCGCGTTCCTTCCGCAGTCGCTCCGTCTCGTTCGACGCGTCCACGTCGGGGTCGAGTCCCCCGGCGCGGTTCGACAGTTCCGTCTCCCCGAGGACCGACGACGCGCCCCCCTCGGCGGTGACGCCGCCGTCGGTACGTTTGCCGCTCGTTTCGTCCCCTCTCGCCCGTAACCGCCGGGCGAATCGACCGATATCCATGATAGCTGTGCGCCGATACCCACCATAAAACTCCCACTCTAATTATCAGAGTAGATTCCCTCTCGTCGTCTCTCGCGCCAGTCTCCTCGGCGAACGACGGACCCCGCGGGACGGCGCGGGGCGACGACTCTCTGCGCTGATACGGAGATGCGCGTCCGGAGAGAAGAGGAGACGGACGCGTTCGTCGAGAAGTGGGTCCGCGTCGCCGCGGTGTCGTCGTTCAGTCGAGGTGGATGTCGTCGCTTCCGTCGGCGGAGTCGATGGACGACATCACCGATTCGAGTTCCCGCGCCGACGCCCCGATTTCCTCGACGACCGACATCTGCTCGTCGTTGGCCGTCGCCGCCTCCGTCACCTCGGAGCGCAGCGACTTCGAGCGTTCGGCGGCGGTGTCGACCATGCTCGCGACTTCCTCCGTCCGGACGGCTTGGTCGTCCGTCGCGGCCGCGATGTCGTTCATCCCCGTCGAAGTCGCGCGCACTTCCTCGGCGATAGCGTTCTGGTTCTCGACCATCTCGCGGACGGCGTCGGCGTTCGAGCGCACCTCCTCCGTGACGGACTCGATGCTCGCCACCGTCTCGCTGGCGTCGCCGCGCGTCTCTTGGATAATCTCCTCGATGCGCTCGGATTCCTTCTGCACCTCGTTCGCCAGCGACTTCACCTCGTTCGCGACGACGGCGAAGCCTTCACCGGCCTCGCCCGCCCGCGCCGCCTCGATGTTGGCGTTGAGCGCGAGGATGTTCGTCTGATCTGCGATTTCGTTGATGACCTCGACGATGTCGTCGATTTCGGCGACCTGTTCGGCGAGTTCGCGGGTCTGTTCGGCCGCTTGGTCGCCGCTCTCGGCGACGTCCTCCATCGCCTCGACGGCGTCCTCGCCCGCCTCGGTACTCGCCTCCGCGAGGCGTTCTGCCTCCTCGGAGCGTTCGTTGACCTCGTCGGCGGAGGCGGCAATCTCCTCGACGGTGGCGGAGAGAGAGCCGACCTCGCCGGACACCTCGTCCATGTTTTCCGCCTGTTCGCCCGCGAGCGACGCCGCCTCGCCGAGTGCGTCGTCGACGCGTTCGCTCGCGTCCGTCGCCTCGTCGACGGCGGACCGGAGCGTCTGTTCGACGCTCGTCTGCGCGCCGACTATCGCCTCGCGTTGCTCTACGAACTCCGTCACCGCGGACGTCGTCTCGAACGCGCCGACGATGTTCCCCTCGACGTCGAAAAGCGGGACGGCGTTCGAGCGAACCCACTCCGTGCCGCCCGGCGTCTCGATTTCGCGGAACTCCTCTTCTTGGGCCGCCTCGCCGCGTCGGAGCGTCTCCTCGGCGAACGTCTCCTCGTTCTTCTTCTCCTGTTGGAACGCCTCCTCGAGGCTCAGTCCGAGCATCTCCTCTCTGTTTATCCCGTAGGCCGCCGCGGCGCTCTCGTTGAAGTACGCCACCCGGTCGTCGGAACTGATGACGAATCCGGGTTCGGGGTACGACTCCACGACCTGTTCGAAGAGGCCGCGCCAGTAGTCGCGTTCCTTCCGCAGTCGCTCCGTCTCGTTCGACGCGTCCACGTCGGGGTCCAACCCGCCCGCGCGGTTCGGCGTCTCCGAAGAGGGGTCCGCACTCGCCGCGGGTCCGTCGTCCGAAACGACGCCCCCGTCGGTCCGTTTCTCCCCCGCCTCCGTGTCTCTGTTTCGTAACCGCCGAGTGAGCCAACCGAAATCCATGTTCTTCTTTGAGTGAATGTGCCGTATAAATCCCCCATCCCCGTTATCAGAACTGATTACCGAAATTCGGGTTTCGGCGTCGTTCCGGCCCTCCCGAGGGCGGCGAAACCGACCGTCGTCCGGCCGAGACGGCCGCGGAGAGCGGACGCTCGAAGCAGACTGTCGTATTAGCTAACGTGGCACAAGGATAAGTCGCCTCGAACCCAACTAGGAACCATGACTGAAAATGTCAAACTGAGTCGCGTCGAGCCGAGGTTGGAAGAGCTCTCCTACCCCATCTCCCGGTCCGACGCGGCGGCGGAGTGTTCCGACGTGGAGTTACAACTGGCCGACGGGGAGGTGAACCTCGGCGACGTCATCGCCGACACGGGGAGCGAATCGTTCGGCGGGTCGGGCGAACTGTACGAGGAACTCCAGAACGCGCTCCCGATGGAGGCCCTCGGCGACCCGCGACAGTCCGACGGAGACGCCTGATTCCGCCGACTTCCCGACTCTTCGGGTCGTTTCCGGACGTTTAAGTGCCAGAAGCGACTGTCTCTTGTAACAATGGAGTTCTGCGACGAATGCGGTTCGATGATGAAGACGGACGGCGATAAGTGGGTCTGCGGGAGTTGCGACTACGAGAAGCTCCGCGACGAGGCCAAGGAGTCGCACATGACCTCCACCGCCTCGCGCGAGGACGGCGGAGTCGTGGACATGTCCGACGTCGACGACGCCGAAATCGGCCCCACGACCACGGTCATCTGCCCGAAGTGCGGACACGACAAGGCGCGCTACGAGATGAAGCAGATTCGCTCGGCCGACGAGTCCGAGACGCGCTTTTTCACCTGCGTCGAGTGCAGTCACAAGTGGCGCGAAGACGACCACTGACCCCGTAGCCGTTTTCTCCGGCGAATTAAGTCCGCGCCGCCCGTAGCGGCGTCCATGCGCCCGTCGGACGTGCCGCCGCCGACGGTTCCGTCGCCCGAGGGGTGGCGCGTCGTCTCCGAGGAGGCGACGACGCCGTTCGACGCCCTCGTCGTCTCCGTCCGCGCCCGCACGGTGCTCCTCGCGGACGAACGCCTCCGCGAACGGGCGAACGCGACGGTGGACGCGGCGACGGAGTCGCCCGCGGACGAGGACGGAGACGCGGAAACGGGCGGAGATGGGGACGATGCGACGTGGCGCTTTTTCTTCGCCAGTCGCCTCCGCCTCGACCCCGCCGCGCCGTCCTCCCGCGCGGTGACGCGACTCGTGACGAACCGAGCGAACGCCGGATTCTCGGACGTCCTCAGCGAGAGGGGGTTCGACGCCGTCCGCGCCGTCGAGTCCCGCCCGTTTCGGATCCGAGGCGAGGAGGCCGACCTGACGCGCTACCGGGCGCGCGTCTCGCTCCGCGAGTTCGCTCTCGTCGCCGAGGGGTACCTCGCGGTGTGGCCCGACGACGGCGGGTTCCTCGTCGCCGGCGGGGCGTACCCGCGGGCGGTCGAGTCCGGCCCCGCCGCCGATGAGCTGTCGGCGCTACTTGAGCCCGAGAGATTCAGAGAAGAGCTGTTCGAGATGGTGCGCGCGACGGCGTAGTCACTCGTTCCGCGCGAACGTGAGATAGCCCGTGTGGCCGACGCCCGCGGTAGAGGGGCGCGACCCGCGTTCGCCGAAGTCCATCTCCCGCTGGATGGTCTCGAACGTCTCCACCTCCGAGAGACCCACTTCGCGGGCGGCCAGCGACGTCTCGCGACTCTGCTCGACGAACGGCGAGTAGACGGCGACGTAGCCGCCGCTTACGAGCAGTTCGGGCGCGTGGCGGACGACGTCCGCCGCGTCGCCGGTGTCGAGGGTGAGGAGGTCGAACCCGCCGTCGAGTCCGTCGAGTTCCTCCGTCAGGTCGCCCGTCCGAACGTCGACGTTCCCGGCGACGCCCGCCATCTCCATGTTCCCGCGGGCCACGTCGGCGAACTCCGCGTCGCGTTCGTACGTCGTCACCTCCGCGCCCATCCGGCCGAGGTACGCCGAGAGGACGCCCGTGCCGGTTCCGGCGTCGAGGACGCGGTCGCCCGCCGCCGCGCCGGTGTGGCCGACGATGAGGCCGATGTCGCGCGGCATCATCGGCGCGCCGGTGCGTTCGAGGTGGTTGAACAGGTCCGGGCCGCGCAGGCCGCGGACGAGGAACTCCTCGCCGAGATGCGTCTCCAGCGTATCGCCCGGTTCGGCGTCCTCGGGGACGTCGAGGACGCCGAGGTCGGTGTGGAGTTCCTCGCCCGGCCCGCGAAGGTACTCTCGGTCCCCGTGGACGAGCAGGTACACTTATTCGAGCCGCGAGATAGCGGCCGCGAGGTCGCCGTTCTCGGCTTCGAGCGCGTCTCGCGCCTCGTCCTTGCCGACCTCCGCGCGCTGGGCGACGATTTTGATGTCGGAGTCGGGGATCTCGGCGCCGCCCTCCGAGGCGGACTCGTCGGCTTCCGATTCGCCGCCCGCACCGGACGCCTCGACGGCCCCGGCGTCGCCGCCTTCGAGCTCTCTCGATTCGGGTTGGCCGACGATCTGGTACGTCTCTTGGCCTTGGGCGTCCATCCGCGTGACCTGCGCGTCGGAGAAGACGAGCTCCTCGTCGGCCGTCTTGATGACGACCTCCTCGGCGTCGAGCTCCGTCACGTCGATGCCCATCTGTTTCATCATCTGTTTCATCTTCCGCGGGTTCATACCGCCTCCGCCAAACATACCCGAATCGTGGGAGTCCGGTAGCAAAAGCGTGGCGAACGCTACTCGGGGGGCGGTCCGGTCGGTCGATGGACGGCGTCGGGGTCCGACTGACGCCCGCGCTCGGTTCAGGCATCGGCGGCGGTCCGACCGGCGCGGACGCTGACGGCCAGTCCGCTACCGACCGGCAGCAGGACCGTCTCGTACTCCGGGTCGGCCCGCACGGCGTCGAGGTACGACGCGATGCCCTTCGTCTGTTCGTCGGGGGCGTCGAGCGATTCGCCTTCGAGGTACCGGGCGAGCGCCGCCGCGTCCGCCGGGCCGTGCGTCACGTTGTCTGCGACGACGACGCCGCCGCGGGAGACTTTCGACCGCACGGCCCGAAACGCCTCCGCGTACCGCGACTTCTGGTGGTCCACGAGGACGGCGTCGAACGGGCCGTCGTACTCCTCGATGGCCGAGAGCGCGTCGCCCTCGCGGAACTCCGTCCGGTCGGACAGGCCCGCGCGTTCGAAGAAATCCCGGGCCATGTCGAGTTCGTCTGTGTCGTGTTCGGTGAGGACGAACTGCGCGTCCGACGCGGCCCCCTTCGAGAACCAGTAGGCGGAGTAGCCGAATCCGGACCCGAACTCGAACACGTGCGCGGCGTCGGTGAGGCGCGCGAGGAGTCTGAGCACTCCGCCCGCCTCCCGCCCGACGATGGGGAAGCCGTGCTCGTCGGCGTAGGCGGCCATCTCAGCGTGTATCTCGTCGTGTTCCGGAGCCAACCCCCGGACGAGCCTCCGAATCGTCTCGGCGTCGTCGCTCATGGCTGACGCGTTCGACGGGCGGCAACGTAAGCGTACGGTCGGTCCGAGCGACGGTTCGACTCCGACCACTGTCCCCTCGGAGAAAGTGTCTCTCGTCTCACCGGAAACCCGGTGTGGTGCGGCCCCTCCGTCGGGACGCCCGTCGCACATCGTTAAGGCGACTGACCCACATATTCGACCATGTTCGACCCGGACGAGTTAGAGCGAATCCGCGACGCCAAAGCGGAGTGGGAGGAGGAGACGCTCTCGCCGACGCTGAGTCGGTTCGGGGAACGCGAGGAGGAGTTCACCACCGACACGCGGGGGCAGTCGGTGAAGCGACTGTACACGCCCGAGGACGTGGCGGACCACGACTACCTCGCCGACGAGGGGTTCCCCGGGGAGGAACCGTACACCCGCGGCGTCTACCCGACGATGCACCGCGGCCGCCTGTGGACGATGCGGCAGTACGCCGGATTCGGAACCGCAGAAGAGACGAACGAGCGGTACCACTACCTCATCGACAACGGGCAGACCGGCCTCTCGGTGGCGTTCGACCTGCCGACGCAGATGGGCTACGACTCCGACGCCGAAATGGCCGCCGGCGAGGTGGGGAAGTCCGGCGTCGCCATCGACTCCCTGCGCGACATGGAGACGCTGTTCGACGGCATCCCCTTGGACGAGGTGTCCACCTCGATGACCATCAACGCGCCCGCGTCGGTGCTGTTGGCGATGTACGTCGCCGTCGGCGACCAACAGGGCGTCCCCCGCGAGGAACTGCGCGGGACCGTCCAGAACGACATCATGAAGGAGTACATCGCGCGGAACCTCTACATCTACCCGCCCGAGGAGTCGATGCGCATCATCACCGACGTCTTCGAGTTCTGCGCGGCGGAGACGCCGAAGTTCAACACCATCTCCATCTCGGGGTACCACATCCGCGAGGCGGGTTCGACGGCGGCCCAAGAGGTGGCGTTCACCCTGGCGAACGGCATCGAGTACGTGCAGGCGGCCCTCGACGCCGGACAGGACGTAGACGAGTTCGCCCCCCAACTCTCCTTTTTCTTCAACGCGCACAACAACGTCTTCGAGGAGGTGGCGAAGTTCCGCGCCGCCCGGCGCATGTGGGCGAAGATAATGGAGGATAGGTTCGGCGCGGAGAACCCCAAATCGAAGCAACTGAAGTTCCACACCCAGACCGGCGGGTCGACGCTGACGGCCCAGCAGGTGGAGAACAACGTCGTCCGCGTCGCCTATCAGGCGATGGCGGCCGTCCTCGGCGGGACCCAGAGCCTCCACACAAACGGGAAGGACGAGGCCCTGTCGCTTCCGACGGAGAAGAGCGTGCGAACCGCGCTCCGAACCCAGCAGATTCTCGCCCACGAGTCCGGCGTCGCGGACACCATCGACCCCCTCGCGGGGAGTTACTACGTCGAGTCGCTCACCGACGAGGTGGAGGCGGAGGCGTTCGACATCATCGAAGAGATAGACGACCGCGGCGGCATGCTGGAGGCGGTGAAGTCCCAGTGGGTCCAACGGCAGATACAGGACGTAGCGTACGAACGGCAACGCGAGATAGAGGAGGGCGAGCGAATCATCGTCGGCGTCAACGAGTTCCGCACGGACGAGGACCCCGACGCCGACGTCCAAGAGGTAGACGAGGAGGACGAGGCCCGACAACTCGACAGACTCGACGAGGTGCGGGCCGAACGCGACGACGAGGCTGTGGACGCGACGCTCGAAGCCCTCCGGACGGCGGCGAACGGCGACGACAACCTCGTCCCCTACATCGTCGAGGCGGTGAAGGCGTACGCCACCGTCGGCGAGATATCGAACGTCCTCCGCGAGGTGTTCGGCGAGTACCACCCGAGCCACGCGTGATATCGACTCCCGCACCACCGAAACGATGATCGTCTGACACCTCGTCGATAGGGTACGATGTCCCTCCGCCCGTTCTGACCGCGCGCACCCGACTCGGGTCCGTCTCCGCCGCTTTCGCGGCGATGCGGACTCGCCGTGCGCCGGTTTCCGTCCCGCGACGCGTAGCGTCGCCGCCGTCCAGTAGTCGAACGACCCCTCGCCAGAGACAGATGTCACGACCCGACACGGATTCGTCGTATCGCCCCCGAACGCTCGTCCCCGCCCGAGTCCTCCGCCCGTCGGACCCTTCGTCGTCCGCCGCGAAGGCGGGGTTCGTCGTCTCCGTCGCCGCCGTCGTCGTCGCCGTCGCCGCCGCCTCGTTCCCCCTCGCGGCCGTCGCAGTCGTCGCGGCGTACGCCCTCGTTCGCGCCGTCGTCGGTGCCGTCCGGCGGCGTTCCCGGCGTACCGCGGACGGCACGACGGTGAACGTCCCCGGCGTCGCAGTCGAGGTGACCGTCGCGCGGACGGACGGCGAGTAGTCCGCCGTCCGGCGGGGTACGCCGTCCGGACGTTCATTCGTCGCCGGAATAGAATTATGCGTGCCGCCGCCGTTAGGACGGATACCCATGGAACTGGACCACGTCGGCGTCGCCGCCGCCGACGCCTCGGGGTTGGCGGCGATGTTCGGAGAACTGTTCGACGCGCCCGTCGTTCACGAGGAGGAGTTCGACGGGATGTCGGTGCTGTTTCTCGACCTCGGCGGGAGCTACTTCGAACTGCTCGAACCGCACGAGGACGGGGCGATAGGGCAGTACCTCGACAAGCACGGGCCTGGAATCCACCACGTAGCGGTCCGGACGGACGACGTTTCGGACGCACTCGGGAAAGCCCGGGAGGTGGGGGTAGAGCTCATAGACGAGGAACCGCGGCAGGGGGCGTGGGGGCACGAAGTGGCGTTCCTCCACCCGAACTCGACGGGCGGCGTCCTCGTCGAGTTCGTCTCGCACTGACCGCCGTGGGCGCGCGGTTCGCCGACGACGCGACGACTCGCAGACGGTACTATATTTACCTCCCGACGAGAGTAGCGGACGAATGCGCGACTGGCTCTCTCACCGGGTCCGAGCGTCGCCGGACGCGACGGCCCTGATACTCGCTTCGACGGGGGAATCGTGGACCTTCGCGGAGCTCGATTCGATGGTCGAGGAGACGGCGGCCCGCCTCGCCGCACTCGGCGTCGAGTCGGGCGACCACCTCGGCGTCGTCATGGAGACGCGAGTCGCATACGTCCGATTGCTTCACGCCGCGATGCGCCTCGGGGTGACGCTGGTGCCGATGGGCGACGGGCTGACGGCGGGCGAACTCCGGTCGCAGGCGGAGACGGCGGACGTCACCGCCGTCGTCTGCGGGTCGGCCACGGAGGGCCGGGCCGTCGAGGCGGCGGGAGAGGCGCCGGTCGTCAGCGTGGACCCGCCCGCGACGGACGAGGTCAGCGCCCTCGAAGACGCCTCGCCCGAGAGCTTCGAACCCGCGTCGTGGGAACTCGACGACGCGCAACTGCTGCTTTTCACCTCCGGGACGACGGGCGACCCGAAGGCCGTCACCCTCACGACTTTGAATCTGCTTTCGAGCGCCGTCGCCTCGGCGTTCCGACTCGGATTCGACCCGGCCGACAGGTGGTTGGTGGCGCTTTCGCTGCACCACATGGGCGGCATCGCGCCCGTGCTTCGGATGCCGCTCTACGGGATGACCGTCGTCCTCAGACCGGAGTTTCGGGCCGGACCGACGGCCGACGACATCGAACGCCACGAGGTGACCGCCGTCTCTCTGGTCCCGACGATGCTCCGCCGGATGTTGGAGAAGCGCGGAACGCTCTCGGAGTCGCTCAGGGTCGTCCTCCTCGGCGGCGCGCCCGCGTCGGCGGAGTTGATAGAGCGGTGTCGGAACTACTCCGTCCCCGTCTACCCGACGTACGGGATGACAGAAACCGCCTCCCAGATAGCCACGGCGCGCCCGAAGGAGGCGTTCCGGAACGTCGGAACCGTGGGTCGGCCCCTCTACTGGACGGACCTCACCGTCGTAGACGAGTCGGGCGCCCCCGTCGAACGCGGCGAGACGGGCGAACTCGTCGTCTCGGGGCCGACGGTCACGCCGGGGTACTACGGCGACGAGGCGGCGACGACCGAGGCGTTCTGCGAGTACGGCCTGAAGACGGGCGACGCGGGCTACCTCGACGCCGAGGGGCGACTGTACGTGCTCAACCGGGTGGACGACCGAATCATCACCGGCGGCGAGAACGTCGAACCCGGCGAGGTGGTCGACGTCCTCCGCTCGCACCCCGACGTTCGCGACGCCGCCGTCGTCGGCGTCCCCGACCCCGAGTGGGGCGAACGCGTCGGCGCACTCGTCGTCCGCGACTCCGAGGAACTGACGCGGGACGGCGTAGAGGAGTACGCCCGCGAACGACTCGCGGGGTTCAAACTGCCCCGAATCGTCGCGTTCGCCGACGAACTACCCCGAACCGTCTCGGGGACGGTGAAGCGCGACGCCGTCCGCGAACGACTCGAAGCGGTCGCGGAGGACGAAGACGAAGAGACGGACGAACCGGACGACGAAACGGCGAACGGAGAATCGGAGGACGAAGACGAAGCGCCAGAGGGCGACGAATCGGACGACGAACCGACGGACGAATCCGACGACGGAGACGAGGAATCCGACGACGGAGACGAGGATTATGAAGTACGGGACGAGGAGTCCGACGACTCACCGGACGGCGACGCGCCCGCGGACGCGACGGAGTGAGGCCGCGGCGGCGCGGCCGCCGTAAACCACACAAACGATAATTAATGATGCCGCCGTTGGTGTGAGGTATGCCCGGAGCAACCGACCAGACGTTGCGGCCGTTCCTGTGGCGCGCGAGCAAACTGTTCCCCGACCGAGAAGTCGTCTCGCGGACGCACGACGGCGTCGAACGGTACACGTACTCGGAGTACGAGGGCCGCGTCGGTCAGTTGGCGAACGCCCTCGAGGCGGCGGGCGTCGAACGCGGCGACCGGGTAGGGACGTTCTGCTGGAACCACCACCGACACTTCGAGACGTACTTCGGCGTCCCGTCGATGGGCGCGCAACTCCACACCATCAACCCTCTTCTGCCCGACCACCACGTCCAGTACATCGTCGAGAACGCGGCGGACGCGGTGATTTTCGTCGACCCCTCCTTGGTCGAGAAGTTAGCGGGGGCGTACGACGAGGAGGCGTTCGCCTCCGTCGAACGGTACGTCGTGATGGGCGAGGAGGTTCCGGAGACGTCGCTGTCGCCGGTGACGGACTACGAGTCGTTCCTCGCGGAGGAGGACGACGAGTACGACTGGCCCGACCTGCCGGAGGAGCAACCCGCGGGGATGTGTTACACCTCGGGGACGACGGGGAAACCGAAGGGCGTCGAGTACACCCAACAGATGCTGTGGTCGCACACGATGGCCACCCTCCCGGAGTCCGGACTCGACATCCGGTCTTCGGACGTGGTGATGCCCGTCGTGCCGATGTTCCACGTCAACGCGTGGGGTCTGCCCTTCTCGGCCACCGCCGCGGGCGCAAAGCACGTCTACCCCGGGCCGTCGCCGTCGCCCGAGGACCTCGCGAACCTCATCGAGGAGGAGGGCGTCACCCTCACCGCGGGCGTCCCGACGGTGTGGTTGGGACTGCTGGACTACCTGGACGAGAACGACGCGGACGTCTCCTCGTTGGACCGAATCGTCATCGGCGGGGCGGCGGCCCCCCGGTCGGTCATCCGGCGGTTCGACGAGGAGTACGACGTGGACGTGGTCCACTCGTGGGGGATGACGGAGATGGCACCTATCGGCACCGTCGCGCACCTCAAACCCGGCATGGAGTCGTGGGACGAAGCGGAACGGTACGAGAAACGGGCGAAGCAGGGCCTCCTCGCCGCCGGGCTGGAGATGCGCGTCGTCGACGACGACGGCGAGGAGGTTCCGTGGGACGGCGAGGCGTTCGGCGAACTGTGGGTCCGCGGCCCGTGGGTGACGACGGAGTACTACGAACGCCCGGAGGCCAACGAGGAGGAGTTCGAGGGGAACTGGCTGAAGACGGGCGACGTGGTGACCGTAGACGAGGAAGGGTACGTCCAGATAGTGGACCGCGCGAAGGACGTGATCAAGTCCGGCGGCGAGTGGATATCGAGCGTCGAACTGGAGAACGCCCTCATGGCCCATGACGACGTCGCGGAGGCTACCGTCGTCGGCGTCCCGCACGAACGCTGGCAGGAACGACCCGTCGCGTTCGTCGTCCCCAAGGAGGGAATCGACCGCGAGGCCCTCCAGTCCGACCTCACGGAGATGGTCGAAGCCGACTTCCCGAAGTGGTGGGTGCCCGACGAAGTGATGTTCATAGAGGAGGTTCCGAAGACGGCCACGGGCAAGTTCGACAAGAAGGTGCTCCGGGACCGGTACGACGACGAGTCGATAGTGGCCGGGAAGTCGCCCGACGACGCCGCGCCCGCCTCGAACGACTGACAGTCACCGTCGCGCTACTCTCCGGAGAGCGCGACTGTCGTGGCGTTTCCCGCCGAACAAACGGTAAACTCGTTTTGCGGTTTTCGCAGTTCCATGGATTATTTTACGTTAGGAATCCACTCTCGGCCATGGAACTTCTCGACGACACCGTCGTTCCGGAACACGCCCGAGACGTGAAACAGGAGGCGCGAGAGTTCGCGGAGGAGCACATCGCGCCGAACGCGCAGGAGTACTTCGACTCGGCGGAGTACCCCTGGGACATTCTGGAGGCGGGGATGGACGCCGGCTTGGTCGCCCAAGACATCGGCGAGGAGTACGGCGGACGCGGGTTCGACCTCCAGCAGATTCTCGCCATCAACGAGGAGTTCTACCGCGCCGACGCCGGTATCGCCCTGACCCTGATGCTCGCGTCGTTCGGATGCGAGATAGTCGAACAGTACGGCACCGAGGACCAGAAGGAGGAGTACCTCCGCCCCGTGGCCGAGAACGACCAGATTTCGGGGCTGGCCGTCTCCGAACCGCAGACGGGGTCGGACATGGCCGGGATGACGACGAAAGCCGAGAAGACCGACGAGGGGTACGTCCTCAACGGCGAGAAGTACTGGGTCGGAAACGCCGTCGAAGCCGACTGGCTCACCGTCTACGCGAAGACGGGCGAGGGCGAGGACCGCTACTCCAACTACTCGATGTTCATCGTCCCGACGGACGCCGAGGGCTACGAGGCAGAACACATCCCCGAGAAGATGGGCATGCGCGCCTCCAAGCAGGGACACATCGTCTTCGACGACTGCGTGGTGCCCGAGGAGAACCTCATCGGCACGGAGGGCGGCGGGTTCTACATGCTCGCGGAGTTCTTCAACCACGGGCGCGTCGTCGTCGGCGGCCACGGACTCGGACTCGCCGCGGCGGCCATAGAGGCGACGTACGAGTTCGTCCACGACAGGGAGGCGTTCGGGCGCAACATCGCCGACTTCCAAGCGACCCAACACACCCTCGCGGAGATGCGCATGGAGTTCGAAGCCGCGCGCGCACTCAACTGGCGCGCCGCCGAGAAAGTCCAGAACGGCGAGGACGCCGGGTTCTGGGCGGCGGCCTGTAAGACCAAATCCACCGAGACGGCGACGGACTGTTCCGAACGCGGGATGCAACTCCACGGCGGCCGCTCCATCCTCTCGGAACGCCGCATCGCCCGCGTCTTCCGCGACGCTCGCATCCCGGTCATCTACGAGGGCGCAAACGAGATTCAGCGCAACCTCATCTACCGGCAGTGGACCTGAGGGCGGCCTGAACTCGCGTCTCCGTTCCCTTTTCGACTCGCACCGTCCTCCGGAGCGTCCGCTACCGTCTCGCCGACCAACAGTTATCCCTCGGGCAACCGAACCGCCGCCATGGTCGACGCGAGCATCAGACTCCTCGACAGGGGGCGAGTCGTCGCCGACGCGGGGTTCGTCCTCGACGGGCACACGATGGGCACCGCGGCGAACCCGAACCCCGACCACGAGATGCGGGAGTTCGTCGTCTGGAGCGCGGTGATAGACCACCCCGAGGGGACGTACCTCTGGGACACGGGGTCGCACCCGGACGCCGGGGACGGGTACTGGCCCGACCCGTTGTACGCGACGTTCCAACACGTCGACGCCGACGAACACCCCTTGGAGGACGATTTGGCGGCGGCGGGCTACTCCCCATCCGACGTCGACGCCGTGGTGACGAGTCACCTCCATCTCGACCACGCGGGCGGCCTCGCGGCGTTCGAGGGGACGGACGTGCCGGTGTACGTCCACGAGGACGAACTGAAGTACGCCTACTACTCCGCGAAGACGGACGAGGGCTCCATCGCCTACCTCGCCGACGACTTCGACCGGGACCTGAACTGGCGCGTCGTCCACCGGCACCGCCGCACCCTCGCGGAGGATTTCGAGTTGCTCCACCTGCCGGGGCACACCCCCGGCGTGATGGGCGCGCGAATCGACCTGCCGGAGGAGACGGTCCTCGTCGCGGGCGACGAGTGCTACGTAGACGAGAACTACGCCGGGGAGGTTCCCCTCGGGCCCGGCCTGCTTTGGTCCGAACGCGACTGGTTCGAGAGCCTTCGAACGCTGAAAGAGATAGCGCGCCGCACCGGCGCGGACGTACTGTACGGCCACGACAAGCACCGGTTCGAGTCGTTCGGCGACGGCTGGAATCTGTCGTGAGTCCCGGAGTGAACGACGGACGGGGGCGAGACGTCCGAACGCCCCGCCCCCGAACTCCGTCGCCGCGTCGCACGAAGCACGCGACTCGTTTTGGGCGAACGCCGTCGACCCCCGCCGAGGACGCCAGATTCGACGGCGGAGTACCTGCGGTCCGACGTGGAGTACGAAGGCGACGACGAGGGCGTCCAGACGCCTCCATCGTAGTAAGTTTTCGCGTCCTTCAGGCGTCTCTACTCGTTCCCTAACGGCTTAGGCTGTCCATCTATCCTCCGAAGGCTTGTATACTGTAGTGAGGTATCAATCATGTCCAAAAGCAAATCGGGCCTCACCGAACTGACCGAGTACTGCGACCGGTGTGACGCCCACACTCCCCACGAAGTCTCGATCACCCTCAAGACCGAGAGCTCGAAGCAGGTCAACCAAGAGTTCTCGCGGGAGCCTTACCGGGCGACGAAGTGCGTCCACTGCGGTGAAGAGACGCTGCAGCGGATGAACGACGCCTGACAACTCGATGGACGTTTCCGGGCTATCAGGTCGAACCGATTCCCCCGACTCCGACCGCGACTGAACCTCCCATCTGCGACCCCGATTCGGTGACCGTCGCTTCCGCGACGGAGACTCCGCACGGATGACCGACTCCCCCG
This sequence comes from Halopelagius longus, assembly GCF_900100875.1. NCBI lineage: Archaea > Methanobacteriati > Methanobacteriota > Halobacteria > Halobacteriales > Haloferacaceae > Halopelagius > Halopelagius longus. The sequence goes on from NZ_FNKQ01000002.1 coordinate 383,194, forward strand.
ACGGCACGCCGACGGACGAACGAACTGTTCTCGTTGCGGACGACGAGGCCGCACTCACCGACAGCCTCGCCGTTTGGCTATCCGACGAGTACGCGGTCCGAACAGCGTACTCGGGCCGCGAAGCGATCGACGCCTACGACTCGACGGTCGACGCCGTCGTTCTCGACCGTCGGATGCCCGGTCTCTCGGGCGAACAGGTGTTCGAACGACTGCGCGACCGACCGGGCGATACGCGAGTCGCGTTACTCACGGCGACCGACCCCGACTTTTCCCGCGAGGACGGCGACGCTCCCCAGTTCGACGAGTATCTCACGAAACCGGCGACGAAAGAGGAGGTACTGGCGGCGGTCGAACGACTCCTCGAACGGTCGTCGCCGTCCCGTTCGGGGTGAGTGCGGTCAGTCGCTCCGCGCGCGTTCGTCGCCCGCGTCGGGACTCGTCTCGTCGAAGAACGTCTCTATCAGTTTTCGCTCGCCCGAGCGCAGGTGCTCGTGGAACGTCGGCGCGGAGATGTCGAGCGACGCCGCCACCTCTTCGGCGGTGCTCCCCCGGGGCCACTCGAAGTAGCCCGAGACGAACGCCGTCTCCAACACGTCCCGCTGGCGGTCGGTGAGTTTGTTCTCCAGTTCGTGGCGGAACGCGTCCGTCGATTGGACCGAGCGCTCGACCTCTCGCTTGGCGACGACGCTGATTTCGGAGAACGAGCGCTGAACGGCGTCGATGAGCGCTCTGAGGTCGGCGTCGGGCGCGACGGTGGCGACGACGGTACCGTGGCCGTCGGTGACCGACAGCGTGTTCACGTCCGCCCCGAACGAGACGAACGTCACGAGCACCGCCGAGTCGGTTATCTCCCACTCGAACAGCGTCTCGGAACCGTTCTGCGTGACGATGCGGGCGCGTTCGACCGCCGGGTGCTTCGTCGCCTCCTCCAACAGCGACTCGCTGTCGACGCCGTCGGCGGCGACGTAGCAGGCGACGCTGTCGTTCGACTCCGGGGCGAACCCTTTCAGGGTGAGCGTCCCGCCGAGTCGCCGCGTCAGTTCGACGAACAGGTCGTCGTCGTCGTCGTGTTCGAACTCCAGTTCGACCGCCGTGTCGCCGTAGAGGAGTCGCTTCGACTCGGCGGCGTTGATGCCGTTGCCGATGCTCCGCCCGAGTTGTTCGAACACCTCGACGTGTTCCTCGAAGAACTCCGAGGGGCCGTCGGCGTAGACGACCAGCGCACCGTACGTCGTATCGCGGTACAGGACGGGGACGACGATGGCGGCGACGGGAGTCTCGGGGGCGTGCTCGGACGGGAACGCCGCCTCGCGGTGCTCGTCCGTGATTCGCTCGACGACCCTGACCGTCTTCGACTCGACGGCGTCGCGCACGAGGGGGCGCACCGTCTCGGAGAGGTCGCTCAGTCGGGCGGCGTCCACGCCGGCGGCGGCCCGGGAACTCACGTCGTCCATCGCTCGGTTGTAGCGGGCTATCCACGCGCCCCGATAGGACTCCTCGTCGGCCACGGAGAGACAGACCGTCTCCTCTATCTCCTCGCGCGTCGTCGCGTCGACTATCGCTCGGTCCACCTGCCGCAACAGGTCGTTGACGTGGTGGAGGTGGTCGAGCTGTCGCTGGCGGAGCGCTATCTCGTCCGCGCGTTCGTCCCGGAGCGACTCGACGTGCGCGCGGAGCGATTCGAGCGTCTTTGGGTCCCGCAGTTCGTCGGCGTCCCGGCTCTCCAGTACCGTCTCGGTGGACTCCAACGCGAAGAACCGCTGGACCTCGTCTTCGAAGTTCGACCGGACGAGCAGTTCCTCGACCGTCTCTCGGACGTCCGTCTTGGTGACGGGCTTGACGAGGTAGTCGTCGAACTGCATGTCGACGATGTCGGTGTCGGGTTCGACGGCGGTCATCATCGCGATGCGGCAGTCTAACCCGCGCTCCTCGATGGATTCGAGGACGTCGTCGCCGGAGACGGTCGGCATGCGCCTGTCGAGGAGGACGACGTCCACGGTTTCGTCCGCCGCGTCGAGGGCCTCCTGTCCGCCGTACGCGACGCGAACATCGTAGTCGTCGCGTAGCCAGTACTCGCACGTGTCCGCCAAGTCTTCGTCGTCGTCAACGACGAGAACGACCGGCGTCGCCGATTGGTCTTCGCTCTCCGGACTCGGCGAACGCTTGGTGGACATCAGATACAGTAGCCACTCCCCCTACGAGTAAATATCTGGCCATAAATCGAACAGAGTTTATCGGCTGACTGTCTGTCTCCCGTGAGAGAACGTCGCCGCCGACCCGCGAGTTTTCGAGCGTCGTAAACGGGACGTACGGGCGCCAGATTGGCGCTCAGCGACGGTTCAGGCTGTCGGGAGCGACACCGTAAACACCGCGCCTTCGGGGTCGTTGTCCCCGACGGTGATGGTGCCGCCGTAACAGTCTATCAGTTCTTTCACGAGGAAGAGACCGAACCCGCCGCCGGGCGTCGAGAGTTCTTCGACGCTCTTGTCGACGATTCGCTCCTTGGCCTCGTCCGAAACGCCCGGGCCGTTGTCGGCGACGCGAACTTCGACGTACTCCTCGCCGGGGGCGACCGACACCGTCACCCGAGGTTCGTCTTTATCGTTGTGCTGGACGGCGTTCGTCAGGAGGTGTTCGAACACCGTCGAGAGGAGTTCGTCGGCCATCACCTCCACCTCGGGGATGGGACCGTCGGTGGCGACGGTGGCGCGGTCGTACTCGTCGTCTATCGCCTCCAGTTCGTGTGCGAGCGTCGAGCCGAGTTCGACCGGTTCGAGGTTGTGCGACTCCTGTCCGACCGCCCGCGTGAACGACCGCATCGTCTCTACGAGGTCCGCCATCTCCTCGACCCGGTCGCGGAGCGTTTCGAGGTGCGTCTGGCCGTCTTCGGGGACGAAGTCGCCGAGGATGTCGGCCCGCGCGCTCACGACGTTCAGCCCGTTGAGGAGGTTGTGCCTGAGGACGCGGTTGACGAACTCGATTCGCTCGCGTTCGCGCCGCAGTTCGTGTTCCCGCCGCTTTCGCTCCGTGATGTCGCGCCCTTCGAGGACGAGAAGCACCACCTCGCCCGTCTCGTCGGTCACTGGCGTGATGGAGACGTCGACGGTCGCCTCGTTTTCGCTGTCCGGCGCGCCCGCGTTCGTCTCGAACCGGACGAACTCGCCGGCGGCGGCCCACCTGATGGCGTCGCGCAGTCCGGCCACCTCGTCGTCTCCCCCCCACCACGGAACCTCCCAGAAGGGGTGGCCGATGAGGTCGTCGCGGTCCGTCGCGGCGAACTGCACCGCCGCGTCGTTCACCTTGACGACGGTTCCGTCGGGTTCCAACAGGCCCATGAACTGGAACGTCTTGTTGAACACCGCCTCCAGACGGCGTTCGCGGCGCTTCCGGTCGGTCATGTCGCGGACGACTTTGATGTACCCGCGGAGGTTCCCCTCCTCGTCGGTCAGCGCCGTGATGGCGACGGACGCCCAGAACCGCGACCCGTCCTTCCGGACGCGCCACCCCTCGTGGTTGGCCTGCCCCTCCTCGGCGGCGCGTTCGAGCAGTTCCGCCGGGAGGTCCTCCTCCCTGTACTCTTCGGGGTAGAACGTCGAGAAGTGCCGACCGAGTATCTCGTGTTCCTCGTAGCCCTTTATCTCCTCGGCGCCGCGGTTCCAACTCGCGACGTGGCCCTCGGCGTCCAGACGGAAGATGGCGTACTCCTCTACGTCCTTCACCAACGCGGAGAACTCCTCGCGGCGGCGGCGCAGTTCGCGTTCGCGCTCCCGCCGTTCCACCGTGTGGACGGCGTGAGCCACGGTGTCCGCCAGCCTGTCTAACGGTCCGGCGTCGTCGCGCGGTTCGGCGAACGCGTTCTCGCGTCCGGCGTACAGGCCGAGGATGCCGTACGTCCGGTCGTCGTACCGCAACGGGAGGCAGGCACAGGAGCGGTACCCGCGTTCGAGTGCGGCCTCGCGCCACGGTTCGAACTCCGGGTCCGTCTCGATGCTGTGCGACACCTGCACCTCGCCGGTGGTCGCCGCGCGCCCCGCCGGGCCCCGCCCCGTCTCGGAGTCGTCGGCGGTGATGGTCACCTCGTCGAGGTAGCCGTCCTCGTGTCCGGCCCACGCCGAGGGGATGAGTTCCTCGCCCGACCCCTCGAAGCGCCCGGCCCACGCGAACCGAAGCGACGTCGTCTCGACGAGGCGGCTACACACCATCTGCTCGATGTGGGTCCGAGATACCGCCTCCTCCGTCGCGTTGCTGACGTCGGCGACGACGTGGGTGAACGTCTCGAGCAGGTCGAGTCGGTCGCGTTGGACCTCTATCCGCCGCTCCCGTTCGCGTTGCGCCGTCACGTCCCGGAAGTAGACGGTAAGTCCCGTCTCGGAGGGGAACGCGTTCACCTCGAACCACGTCTCGAGGGGGGCGTAGTACTCGGTGAACGTCACCTCCTCCATCTCCCGTAGCGCGCGTTCGTACTGTCGCTGGAACTCCGTCCCCGTCGCGCCGGGGAACTCCTCCCAGACGACCGACCCGAGGAGGTCGGACTCGTCGCGTTCGAGCAACCGCTGGGCCTTCTCGTTCAGGTAGGTGAACCGAAACTCCGAGTCGAGGGCGAAGACGGCGTCCGACACTCGGTCGAGGTGTTCACGGACGTCCGTATCGAGGCGTCTCTCCGGGTCGTTTCGAGAATCTTCCATGGTTCTTCGGCGGCGACGTTCGCACGCACCGTCGTCCATCGAAAGACGAGGGCAGAGGCATTTACCGCTTTCCCCGCATCCGACGAGAGCCCTAACGACGTAGGCATCCGACTTACCGGAAACTCCGCCGTCGATACGAACGAGTATGTTCGTCAGATCGACCCCCGACGACGCACTGGTCGTACGAGCGACGGTTACGACGCTTCGGGAGGTGCCTCACCGTGCCTGAGTGCCAGAACTGCGGGTCGTTCGTGACGCAGAACTACGTCAGGGTGTTCGCGCCGCAGGACAACGACGACCCGCGCGTCTGTCCCCACTGCGAGGACATGATGCGCGACGGGTCGGACGTCCGCGAGGCGCGGTCCAAGCGGGTGACGTAACGGACGACGACGACGCGCGGACCTCCCGCCGCGCCGAACTGTTCTTCCCCCTTTCGTTGCGCGCAACCTCCCCCCTATTGTAACGATCTCGGAGCCCCAAATTTCGCGTCTGATTGCACGAAGCGGGCATCTTACCTGTGTTGAGCACGTACGTGTACATCCGATGAAGAAGAACGAACTGGTCCACTATCACGCCCTGCTCAGGGAGATATCCACGGACTTCGCGGACCGGGGCATCGTCACGCGCGACGACTTCGACGAGTACAGGCGACTCGACGTGTCGCCGGTGGCGCTTCGAGCGTCGCGCGACGACCACGAGGAGGCGGTCCTGCTGCTGGCCGAGGTTCTCTCTCGCGCCGCGGAGCGGTCCACCGACGAGGCGACTCCGGGCACCGAGTCGTCCGCCGACGAGCGTCCCGTTCCCTCCTGGTGAGGCCTCTTCTCCGCCGTTTCGGCCGGGTAGTGGCGACGCCGTCCATCGCGCGACCAGTTCCGCCGCGGACGGGCAACCTACAAGACCCGGCCCGAGTAGTTCTGGATATGCGACTTGAGGACTACTGGGGGGTCGGTCCGAAGACGAGCGAACGCCTCGCGGAGACGCTGGGCGTCGAACGGGCCGTCGAAGCGATAGAGGAGTCCGACATCCGCGCGCTCTCGGAGGCGGGCATCCCGCGCGGGCGGGCCGTCCGCATCCTCCGCCGAGCGAACGGCGCGGCGGGGATGGAGGCTCTCGGAACGCGCGACGCGCGCGACGTCTACGACGACCTGTTGACGCTCGCGAGTCAGTACGCCGTCACCGAACACGCGGCGGACCGCATCCGCGTCACGACGCCGTTGGAGGACGAGGACGCTCGGGAGGACCGCCTCGACAGGGTTCTCGCCGCCCGAGACGCGTGGGCGTCGCTCGACGACGACGCCCGAGAGGCCGTCCTCGACGCCTTCGCGGAGTACGACGAGGCGGGGGGGACCGACCGCGCCGCCGTCGAAACGGCGCTGACGCTCCGCGAAGCGGGTCTCCGCGGGCGGACGTTCGACACCCTCGACGGCGTAGACGACGATGCGCTCCGCGACGCCGCGGGCGCACTCGGGTACGTGAACGAAGACGGCACCGTCGCCGAGGGGGCCGACGAGGAACTCGACCGCCTGCGGGAGACGCTGGCGTCCGTCGAATCGCTGGAGAGCGGTGCCTTGGACGTGCTCGAATCCGTCCGCGCCCGCGGCGTCCAGAGCCTCGACGAGTTCCGGTCGGCGTTCGTCGAGTACGTCGCACAGGAGACGGAACTCCGCCGAGGACGAATCGAGTCCGCCGCCGCCGAGGACGCCTACGACGAGGCGGACTTCGCCAGCGCGTCGCTGCGAACGCTGGTCGAAGAACTCGAAGCCGACGTGGCGGAACGCGAGGCCGACGTCGCCGCCGACCTGCGGGAGGACGTGGAGTCGGCCCGCGAGGACGTGGACGCGGCGGTGGAAGCCGTCTCCGACATCGCTTTCGAGCTCTCCTTGGGTCGGTTCGCCGTCGAACACGACTTACACCGCCCGAAACTCGTCGAGGACGGCCTCGCCGTCGCCGGGGCGCGCAACCTCGCGCTCTCGGGCGACGTGCAGTCGGTCACCTACGGCGTCGGGACGCACGGACTCGCCGACGACGCCGGCGGCGCGGACGACGCGCCGCGTCCGCCGTCGGGCGACCGGGTGACCGTCCTCACCGGGGCGAACAGCGGCGGGAAGACGACGCTCTTGGAGACGCTCTGTCAGGTGACGCTGCTCGCGATGATGGGGATGCCCGTCCCCGCCGAACGCGCCGAAGTCGGTTCGTTCGACAGCGTGGTGTTCCACCGCCGGCACGCCAGCTTCAACGCGGGCGTCCTCGAATCGACGCTGAAGTCCATCGTCCCGCCCCTCTCCTCGGAGGACCGCACGCTCATGCTCGTAGACGAGTTCGAGGCCATCACGGAGCCGGGACGGGCCGCCGACCTGCTCAACGGACTGGTGGACCTCACGGTCGAACAGGACGCACTCGGCGTCTACGTCACCCACCTCGCCGACGACTTAGACCCGCTCCCGCCTGAGGCCCGCATCGACGGCATCTTCGCGGAGGGGTTGACCGAGGACCTCGCCCTCCGCGTCGACTACCAACCGCGGTTCGGCACCGTCGGCAAGTCCACGCCGGAGTTCATCGTCTCCCGCCTCGTCGCCAACTCCCGAGACAGGGCGGAACGCCGCGGCTTCGAGGCGCTGGCGGCCGCCGTCGGCGAGGAGGCTGTCCAGCGAACGCTCTCGGACGCGGAGTGGACGGAGTCCTGACGGCGCGAGAAAACGAGCGAACGTCCGCGGACGCTCAGCGGTACTCTTCGAGGCCGACGAACGCGTCTTGGTTCGCCGTCAACCACGACTGCATCCGGTCGCGACAACTCTCTCGCCGGGGGTACAGCGTACATCGGTCCGGGCGGCCGTCGTACCTGACGACGACGCTGTGGAGGGCGAAATCTCGCCCGTCGATTGCTCGGTCGCCGACGGCTTCGTCGGCTGACCGCGATTCGGGCGTCCAAGTTGAGTCTGCGGATGAGTCGGACATCACGGGGGTCCTCGTTCGTACCTCCGCCACGGAGAGTACATAACCTCTGCTAAGTCAACTCTATAGACACCACCACGGTTATCGAGACGACCGAAGCCGTCCGGAACGTCCCCAAACCGCGACACCGGGCCGCCTCGGGTTCCGGCGGATCCGTGCCGAACGCCGGGAGAGAGGCAAGTACCGCCGCCTGAGACGGAGTGAAGTGGCCCCGAACGTACTCCCCGAGAGCGATGGTGGACCCTACCTCGGACCTCGGCGAAGGCGTAGACGAGAGTGACGCACACGAGTGTGCGAACTGCGGCGAGACGATACTGCAGTCGCCGACCCATCGGGTCGTGACGTGGGTCGAAGACGGCGAGGCGCGACACCGACACTTCTGCTCCGAGGAGTGCCGGGCGGCCTACGACGCCGAGTCGGACGACCCGGCCGACGAGTAGGGGCGACTCACTCGACGGACGACCAGAACCGTTCGACGCCGAACCCGAGCATGTCGGGGCTGACCGGTTGGAACTCCTCGCGTTCGTCCGGCGGGAAGTACTCGCGGACGCCGTTCCACGACTCCCGGGCGTAGCGGGCGTCCACGAACGCGCGGATGCCGGTTTCGTCCGCCCCGCGGATGACGCGTCCGATGGCCTGTCGCGCCTTCCTGACCGCCGGGACGGTCAACGCGGCCTCGAAGCCGTCGCCGAACTTCCGGTCGTACGCCGTCTTCAGCGCCCGCGTCCGCGGACTCGACGTGTTGATGATCGGGACGCCGCAGACGACGGCCGCCGACAGGCGGTCGCCGCGGTAGTCGACGCCCTCCGTGAGCGTCCCGCGCAGACTCGTCACCAACACCTTCTGCTCGCCGCCGAAGAAGTCCGCCTTCAACTGCTCCGTCGCGCCGTCGTCGCTGGCCTCGTCCAAGAGGACGGGCTTCTCGAGGCGCGACTCCAACGCCCCGGCCATCCACTCCGCCTCGGCGTAACTCGGCATCCCGACGAGGACGTTCCCCGGCGACCGAGCGACGTCGGAGACGGCGTCCACGTACGCCCGGCGCGTCTCGTTGTCCTCGCCCGGCGGGCCGCGATTCTCGTAGGTGAACTTCGGCACGTCCACGGCGAAGGACGCACGATTTTCCTCGGGGAACGAGAGCCCGTACGTCCGTTCGACCACCGGCCGGTCGGACGATTCCAGAGCGTTCAGCCCGGTCACCTCCTTGAACACGTCCAAGGGGGCGAGCGTCGCGGACATCAGCACGCCGCCGCCGAACTCGCCGAGTCGTTCGGCGATGGCGTCGCCGGGGACGCAGTTGTGAAGCGAGAGGTGGGCGTTGTACGCGCGCCGCCACGAGTCCGGCCGCGCCGTCTCGTCCCACGTCCGGTCGAGCGTTATCTCCCGGAAGTACGTCTCGTGGTCCTGCCGCGCCCAGTTGGCGAGGGTCCGTCCGACCGGAAGCGACGCGCGCCGCTTGTCCTCCTCTTCGACTTCGTTCAGGACCCGGGCGACCACCGCGCCGACCGACTCCGCGCGAATCCACGTCCCCTCGTCGTAACCCGCCTCATCGGCCCACTCGGTTATCTCGTCCACCTGGGGGGTCTCGGGGTCTCTGAGCGGAATCTCGTCGTCATCGAGTCGGGTGAGGTCCGCGCGCCAGTCCGGCGTCGTCCGGTCGAGGTGGGCCGTCACCCGCCGGTCGAGTTCCTCGCGCAGGTCCCGCAGGAAGTCGCGCACCTCCTCTAACTCCCGCAGGGTCACGTCGGCGTCTTCGAGTTCGCCGCGGACGAGTTCGGCGTCCTCGACGCCTTTCCCCTTATCGTCGAACGTCAGCGGTTGAATCACGCGCGTCAGTTCGTTCTCGGCGTCGCGGAGGGTGGCGTCGCCCACGCCGTCGCTGACGAGTTCGCGCACGCGCGGTTCGAGCATGTGCGCCTCGTCGCAGACGACGAACGTCGAATCGTCCACCAACGCGCCCGTGAACGACCCGACGGTCGTCGGGTCGAACGCGTGGTAGTAGTTTCCGACGACGACTTCGACGTGCGGGAGGACCGCCCCCATCGCGGAGTGGGGGCAGGTCCCGTACCCGGCGGCGAGGCGGACGAGTTCCTCGGTGTCCACCAGTCCGAGTTCGGTCACGTCGAACGGCACCGCCTCTATCGGGTCGCCGTCCTCCGGCAGGTCGTCCAGAAACGTCGCGTAGAACGGGCAGAACTCGGTGCCGTCGTAGTCGCCCGTCTCGGGGAGGTACGGCGTCGGTTCGCCCGCCGTCTCCAGATACGTCGGCCCGCCGTCGTTCCCGGAGTCGATGAGGCCCGTCTGGGCCGCCTGCGCCTCGCCGACGAGGGCGGAGGTGGAGGTGACGCCGCCGTCGCCGACGAGATTGCGCGTTCGCTCCCGCAGGCCCTCACAGCGGTCGTACACGGTCTGGTCGTCGATGCCGGCGACGTTCTCCCTGCTGTAGGGGCAGACGTCCGCCTTCCCGACCATCGTCAGGCCGGAGACGGGCCGCCAGTCGTCGGGGAGGTTCTCGTTTATCGTCCGCAGGTCGGCCTCGAACTGGCGCAGTTGCTGTTTGACGCTCGTCAGGACGAGGACGCGTTCGTACTTCGAGTCGGGGTCCCGAACCCTGTCGATGCCCGCGGTAAGCGCGAGCATCGTCTTCCCCGTTCCGCACGCGCCCTCCACGACGAGGAACCCGTCGTCGTCCGCCGCCTCGGCGGCGGCCTCGATACCGTCGGCTTGCTCTTCGTACGCTTCCGGATGGCCGAAGACCGCCTGCCAACTCACGTTCGCCCCTCGCGCCCCCGTGGTCATATCGGTGTCGGTGACTGGCCTCGCCTTCCTACTTCAACGTCCGGCGGAGCGACCGGTCACTCCTCCCGCGGGGCGTCGGCGGCGGAATCAGAATCGGAGTCGGCGGACGGAAGGATGCCGAGCGATTCGACGAACCGGTCGAGTCGGTCCAGAAGCGGCGACTTGTCGTCCGCGCCGCCGACGCAGACGACGAACGCGTCGTCGGTCGGCGCGTACACCTTCATCTCGCGGCCCTTCACCGAGTAGCACGTGTCCGCGACGCGGACGAGGTTCGCGTCCCGAAGGTTGTCGAGGTGGTGGCGGACGTTCTGGAGGGAGGTGTCCACGCTGTCGGCGAGTTCGGACGCCGTCGCCGGGTTTCGCTGGAGGGCGGCGAGCGTCGAACGCGCCGTCTCCGAGGAGAGACAGCAGATGAGTCGCTCCGCCTCGTCGTCGTCGAGCCAGAGTACGCGGAGGTTCCCGTCCTCGTTCGAGACGTCGATATCCGACGGGAGGGGCGTCGACATATCGTTCGGTTCATATCTCTCGGTTGTAAACATTTCGGAGCGAATACGCGAAGAAGGCGTCGCCGTACGCCGGTTACGTCTCCCGTGACCGGTCCGGTCACCGGTCACTTGTCCGGTCACGGACTCTTTCTACGGCGGCGCGTCCTCCGCGCCGGGGAGTCGTCCGGAGAGGTACAGCGCAGTCAGGAGAGCGACGACGACGACGAGAACGCCGGCGAACGCGCGGAACACCTCGTCGAACCCGTACCCCGCCCCCGTGAGGAAGCCGACGGCTCCGCTCCCGTTGGCTTCCAGAAGGAGCGACGCGCCACTGAACACCGCGTACGTGCTCCCCCGAACGTCCTCGGGGAGCGTCCCGAGGAGCCACGCGTCAAGGGCCGGAAAGAGGCTGTGGACGGTGTAGCCGACGACGACGGTGACGAGGAGCACCGGCACGAATCCCCGTACCGCGGTCAAAGCGAACAGCGAGGCGACGTAGGCGGCCATCGTCGCGAGGATGTACGGAATCCGCGGGAGGCGGTCCGCGAGGCTCCCCGAGAGCCAGAACGCCGGGACGCCCGCCGCGAAGACGGCGGTGAGCATCGTGCTCGCGGTGTTCTGCGTGAACGACTTCGCCTCGACGAGATACGAGACGTAGAAGTTGAACAGCCCCTGCCAGACGAACCCGGCGGTGGCGATGACGAGCATCCCCGTGAGGATGAGTCGCCAGTGGCCAAGCGCGCCCGCGAAGTTGCGGTCCGCGCCCGTTCCGGGCGTGCCGTCCATCCGCCGAACCGTCGCGTAGACGAGGAGCGTAGCCACCGCGGCCCCCGCGGCGAGGAGCCAGAACGTCGCTCGCCACGACGCGGTGGCGAGAAAGAGGACGGCCATCGGCGCGGCGGCGACGGCGGCGAGTTGCGAGGCGGTGCCGTGGATGCCGATGGTCCGCCCGACGGCGTCCGGGTAGAGTTCGCCCACGAGGGGGACGGCGGCGACGAAGTACGCCCCGGAGGCGACGCCGATGGCGAACGCGCCGACCTGGAGCATCAGAATCGACGCCGCGGAGGCGACGAACGCCGCGGCGGCGGTGAGAAGCGCGCCGGTGGCGAGGACGACGCGGTGGCGCGGAACGCGCGTCAGCAGGTAGCCCACGGGGATGCGCGGCAACGCCGTGCCGACCCAGACGAGCGTCGTCACCACGCCCACCGTCGCGGGGCCGACGCCGAACTGCGATTGGAACGTCTCGACGAGCGGTGCGAACGCCGTCCGACCCAGGTTGACGAGAAACACCAGTCCGCAGAGCGTTCCGAACAGTCGTCGCGTCACGGCCCGCGGTTCGTCCGACCCGGTGAGTAATGTTGCGAAAGCGGACACTGACGGGAGCGAGCGTCGAACCGGCGAGGGACTGAATACGTCTCGCTCCGTACTCTCGCCTATGAGAGATATCGGCCTCGGCAAACACGGCGCGGTACTGCTCGCCGTCCTGTTCGTCGTCCTCCTCGCGGAGGACGCGCTCATCTGGCTCCGAAGCGGGGCCGTCCCCGGCGTCGAGTTCTTCGCGGGGACGTTGGCGGTGCTCGCGGTGACCGCCGTCGCGGTGTACGAGGCGAACCGCCACCCGCCGGTCCGCCGGTGAGCGCTCGGAGAGAATAGTCCGGCGCGGGGCCGAGCCGGTTACGACTGGAACGGCTCCTCGTCGCGGTGGTTGTCGATATTCTCCTGTTCTTCGGCCTCCTGCTCGCGCATCTCGTCTTCCTCGTCAGGTTCCTCCTCCTCTCGGTCTGCGTCCACCTCTTCGGACTCCTCCGGCGACGACGCACCGGCGTCGCCGCCGCCTTCGACCGATACGCCGTGGCCCTCCTCGTCTTCGACGTCCGGGTCGCGGTCGGTGACGTCCGCCTCGGTGTCGTCGGACATAGTCGAATCGACGGGCGAGACGTGGTTAGGTGTGGCGGCCGCGCGACTCCGAGGGTGGGGAGGAGCCGCTCGAACCGCCCGACCGCGCCGCGACGCCCGCCGGACACCTCCCCTTTTACCACGCCGCCGACCGAACGGTCGAGCATGATATCGAGCGAGCGAATGGCCGCGGTGGACGAGAACGCCGAATTCCTCGGCGTCCCGCGGAAACAGCTCATGGAGTCGAGCGGAAACGCCGTCGCGCGGGCGGTGCGCCGCGTCGCCGACCCCGACTCCTCGGTGGCCATCGTCGCGGGGCGCGGCAACAACGGCGGCGACGCGTTCGTCGCGGCCCGCTTTCTGGACGAGTACGACCCGACCGTCCACCTCCTCGGCCGCCCCGAGACGATTTCGACGGACATCGCCCGCGAGAACTGGGACGCCCTCGTCGCCGCCGAGTACGACGTTCGGACGGTGACCGACTCGAAATCGCTCGACCTCGGCGACCCCGACGTGGTGGTGGACGCCATGCTCGGGACGGGCGTCACCGGCGAACTCCGGGAACCGGAGGCGACGGCCGCCGAGGCCACCGACGCCCTCGACGCGACGGTCGTCTCGGTGGACGTGCCCTCGGGCCTCGACGCCGACACGGGCGAACGGGCCGACGCGGCCGTCTCCGCTGACCACGTCGTCACCTTCCACGACGAGAAGCCCGGCCTCTCCGAACTGGACGCCGAGGTGACCGTCGCGGACATCGGCATCCCGGCGGCCGCGGAACTGTTCGTCGGACCGGGCGACCTGCGCACCGTCCGTCGGGGCGTCCGCGGCGGCGACTCGCGCGTGTTCGTCGTCGGCGGCGGCCCGTACACCGGCGCGCCCGCCCTCGCCGGGCAGGCCGCCCTCCGCGCGGGGGCCTCCCTCTCGTTCGTCGCCGCGCCGGAGAAAGTAGCCGGGCAGATACAGGGCTACGCGGAGGACCTCATCGTACAGGACTACCCGGGCGACCACCTCACGCCCGACCAAGTGGACGGCCTCGTGGGGACGGCCCACGACTACGACGACGTGGTGGTCCTCGGTCCGGGACTCGGCGACGACGACGAGACGTTAGAGGCCGCACGGCGGTTCCTCGAATCGTTCGAGGGCGAGGCGGTGGTCGACGCCGACGCCCTCCCCGTCGTGCCGGAGGTGGACACCGACGCAACCCTCGTCTGCACGCCGAACCGCAAGGAACTGGCCAAGATGGGCGGCCCCGACGTCGAGGGGCCGTTGCGGGACGCCCGCGACGACATCGAGGCGTTCGCGGCCGACGTCGGCCACGTCGTCGTGGCGAAGGCGGCGGAGGACGTGGTCACGGACGGCGAGCGAACGCGAATCGTTCGCGCGGGCACGCCCGCGATGGCAGTGGGCGGCACCGGCGACACCCTCGCGGGTGTGATAGCGGGCCTCCTCGGCACGCAGGACCCGTTCGACGCGGCGTGCGCCGGTCCGTTCGTCAACGGCCGCGCGGCCGAACGCCTCGACGCGGAACGCGGCGACGGCCTCCTCGCGTCGGACCTCTTGGACGCCATCCCGCGGGCGTTGTGGGGTGACGAGTCGTGAGCGACGACGACAGGGTGGACGCGATGCCGGACGAGGACGGAAACGGCGCGGAGAGCGACGACCTGACGCACGTCGACGAGGCGGGGAACGCCCAGATGGTGGACGTGGGGGCGAAACCGGACGCCCGGCGGCGCGCCGTCGCCCGCGGCACCCTCTCTCTCACCGCCTCCACCGTCGCCGCCGTCCGCGACGACGAAATCGGCAAGGGCGACGTGTTGGCGACGGCGCGAATCGGCGCGATTCAGGCGGTGAAACACACGTGGGAGACGATTCCCATGTGCCACCAGATACCCATCACGAACGTCGAGACGACGTTCGACGTTGGGGAGACGGAGATAACCCTCACCGTCGCCGTCGAGACGACGGGCAAGACCGGATGCGAGATGGAGGCGCTCGAAGGCGTCACCACCGGTCTGAACGTCGTCTGGGACATGGTGAAAGCGGCGGAGAAAGACGCAGAGGGACAGTATCCGGACACGCGAATCGGCGAGGTGCAGGTGGTCAGGAAAGAAAAGCGGACGAACGAGTAGGGCGCGACTACGGCGAATCGACGACGCCGTCGGTCTCCGCGCGCCGGAGGTCGGCCGCCTTCGAGCGGGCTTTCTCCACGATGGCCGGTTGGGCCTCGAACTCCAAGAACACCTGCTGGCCCTCGTACTCCTCCGCTTCGACGTGGCCGTGGTCGTGGACCCACGAGACGAGGCTCATCGCGTCGTCGTTCATCGGGAGGAGCAGACGCTCCTCCTCCCACGGCGGCAGTTCGTGTTCGATTCGGTCGCAGAGTTCCTCGACGTTCTCGCCGGTGAGGCCGGAGACGACCACCGGGTTCGGGGCGAGTGCGCTGAGCGCGTTCGTCTTCTCTTCGAGTTCGTCCTCGTCGAGTTTGTCGCACTTGTTCAGCACCGTCACGATGGGCGCTTCGTTTCGCTCGTACAGCGTGTCGTGGCAGGTGACGAGTTTCTCGCGCATCTCCTCGACGGGTTCGGAGGCGTCCACGACGAGGAGGACGAGGTCCGCGCGGTAGACGGAGTCGAGCGTGGACTTGAACGACTCGACCAGCCAGTGCGGAAGGTCGGAGATGAACCCGACGGTGTCGGTCAGGAGGACGTTCCGCGTCCCCGTGTCCGCGCGGCGCGTCGTCGTCCCGAGCGTCGTGAACAGGCGGTCCTCGGACTCGGCGGTCGTCTCCAAGTCGGGGTGTAACTCGTCGTTCTGCCCGACTTCGAGGTCCTCGGCGAGTCGTTGCATCAGCGTGGACTTCCCGGCGTTCGTGTACCCCGCGAGGGCCACGAGGTCGAACCCGGACTCGCGGCGTTGCTCCCGCCGGGTCTCCTCCTTGTCGGCGATGGAGTCGAGTTCGCGCTTGATGCGGGAAATCTGCGCTTTGATGTCCTGTTCGCGCGACTGGTCGTACTCGCCGAGACCCATGAACCCCGGCCGTTCGTCGCGTTTCGCCAGCGACGCCTTCGCCTCCGCGCGCGGCAGTTCGTACCGGAGTTCCGCGAGTTCGACCTGCAGTTGGGCCTTGCGCGTGTTGGCTCGCTGGCCGAATATCTCCAAGATGAGCGTGAAGCGGTCGATGACCTCGGTCCCCTCGGGGAGCTTCGCCCCGATGTTGAACGTCTGGTAGGGACCGAGTCGGTTATCGACGATGACCGCCGCCGCGTCCGTTTCGGCCATGAGCGCCGCTAACTGCTCGACTTTACCCTCGCCGAAGTGGAACGCGGCGTCCTCCTCTCGAGTCTGCGTGAGTTCGCCGACCACGTCGTACCCGGCGGCGCGCGCGAGGTCGGTTATCTCCGAGAGGTCGGCCGTCCCGGAGTCCACCCGCTTTGCGACGACGGCTCTCGTTCCGTGACTCATATGACCACCCGGTCGGCCCTCGACGACCCGACCGTGGTCGGTAATCTTGCATGCACGGTTCGGTTCGAACGTTGGGTATCGACGCACTTGAACCCTCCTCGGGCGCCGTCGAACGGACGGAGAGACGAGATGTTACTCACGCACCTCCGTTCGAGCCGCACCGTGTGACACGCTAACCATGGGCTGGGATTGCGCGCCGAACGCCTTGTATGTTCTCGCTCGTCGGTCGTCCGTCTGACAAGTCCGACTGCGTGACGGTCACGTTCCCACAAACGACTTATACTGAGACGAGTGAGAGTGCGGTATGTCCGACCCGTTGCAACTGTCACTCGACCCGACCGCTCTCGGCATCGACTTCGGAAGCGGTGCCGTCATCGGCGGCGTCATCGGCTTCGCGGCCAAGAAGATAGCGAAGCTAGTCGCCGTCATCGTCGGCGTCGAACTCGCCGTGTTCAAGTTCCTCGAATCGCGGGGGATCCTCACCGTCGACTGGGAACGCCTCTCGGCGGGTCTGGTCTCGAAGACGCAGGACGCCGCGGCGGGGACGCCCCCGGATTGGATATCCAGCATCCTCTCTACGCTCTCCATCTCGGCGGGCTTTACGGGCGGTTTCCTCGTCGGCTTCAAGAAGGGATAGTTCGCGCGCGCCTCGGTCGAACGGCTCTTTTCTCGGTTCGAATCGACCCGCCGGCGCGGAGGCGCCGAACGGAGGCGGGCCGTCCGCCCCGACGCGTCCGACTACCGCGTCTTCAGGTCGTCTTTGTCCTTGACGATTCGCGTCTCCGCTTCGCCGGAGGTCATGTCGTTGACCATATCGAAGAAGTCGTTCTGCATCCCGGCGGGGAACGTGACGACGCCGACCCACGACCCGTCGTTCTGCCACTCCTCGCGGTCTAGAGAGCCGTACTCGCGGACCTGTGCCTGCGTCTTCCCGGCGTACTCCGCGGGTATCTGGACGGCTATCGTCACCTCGTCGAAGCGGATGGGGATGACCGGCCGGAGTGCGTCGAGGGCGTCGTCGACCTGCGATTCGACCTTCTCCATCGGGTCCACCTTGAACCCGGCCTCCTCCAAGGCGCGTTCGATGCGTTCCGGCGGGTGCGGCGCGTTGTCCATCTGCGGGTTGACCGCGTTCCGCGCGATGCGGTTTATGAGCTGTTTTCGCTTCTGCTCCTGCATCTCGCGGCGTTGCTCGGCGGTGATCTGTATCTCGCCGCGCTTGACGACTTCCGGGATAATCTCCATGGGGTCGGTCGTCCCGAACACCTCCTCTAAGTCGTTCTCGGCGGGCCTGTCGCCGCGTGAGGCGTCCTCGAACACGTCCTCGGCGGCGATGACGTCCTCCAACTCCCCGTCGAACTCGTCGCGCTTGATGTCGAGGGCCGCGTCGGGGTCGATGAGAACCTCGAACCGTTCGCCGTGGGATTCGAGTCGGGCGGTGACCGCCTCGTCGAGTGATATCATACGGGAAGATACACCTCCCGAATTAAAAAGGCCTCCCCGATTCGACCGCGGGGCGGCGACGTTCGCCGCGGCCGGGGTGCGAAGCGCTATATCGCCCGGCGTCCTCCGCACCGCTATGAGTAGCGAATCGGCGTCCGACGCCCCCGAAACCGACCTCGAAGAGCGCATCGAACTGTTCATGCGGCGCAACTTCCCCCAGATTCAGATGCACGGCGGGGACGCCGGCGTCGAGGCCGTAGACGGAGACACCGGCGAGGTGTGGATTTCGCTCACCGGCGCGTGTTCCGGGTGCGGCATCTCGCCGATGACCATCCAAGCGCTGAAGTCGCGGATGGTCGCCGAGTTCGAGGAGGTGTCCGAAGTCCACGCCTCCACCGGCGACCCGTTCGACTACGAGGCTGACGCCGAGAGCGACCCCTTCGAGCGGAGTCGTTCCGACGCGCCGTTCTGACGCCCCGACCGGCCTCTTTTCGATACCGTAGGCAGTGTTTACCGTCGCGTACGCGCGGCGAACCGGTCGTATATGCGACGTTTACTTATGTCCCTTCGGGGGGACGCTCGGACCGAGACGAGGATGACACGGAGTCGAACGCGGCCCGACGAGGGGTCGAACGGAGGAGTAATCGAGCAGTACTACCACGTCGTCTGCCACGACTGTCGGGTGGAGTCGCTCGAAGTAAACGCGGAGGACGCGCGCGAGATGGCGGACCGGCACGACGAGAAGACCGGTCACAGCGTCACCGTCGGTCGCCTGTAATCCGCGCGGCGACGGCGACGAGTCGGCGGGAGAAGGCGCTCAGTTCGAGAGTTGGTCGATTATCTCGACGAGGTCGTCTTTGTCCTGCACGCCGATGACCTGCTTGGCTTGGTCGCCGTTGTGGTAGAACTGGAGCGTCGGCACAGAGCGGATGCCCTGCTCTTGGGCGAGTTCCTGCAGTTCGTCGATGTCCACCTTCAGGACGGCGGCGTCCGTCTCGGCGGCGATCTCCTCGACCGTCGGTTCCAGCATCTTGCACGGACCGCACCAGTCCGCGTAGTAGTCGACGAGAACGACGTCGTTGTCGGAGACGAGTTCGTCGAGGTGGTCCGCGCTCTCGACGTGGACGGGCGAGCCAGTAGATTCCGGTGTGCTCATACCACCACGTACAGTCGGGACCGCCTTAACTATTGAGCGTCTCTGTTCGGCGTTCGCACGACCGCTGGTCGAGGCTCCCGTCGTGGTGCGACGCGTCGCCGTCGTACGTCGGCGTCCGTTCGCGCCTACGCCACGTCGTACGAGAGCAGAACGCCGTCGTCGAGGCGTTCCACCTCGCGCAGCGAGAGGGTCGGAAACTCCTCGACGAACCCCTCGCCGTCGGCCAACGTGGGCGCGTCGCGCCCGCCGATCACTATCGACCCGACGTAGACGCGGAGTTCGTCCGCCACGCCCTCCTCGAAGAGCGAGAAGATGACTTCCCCGCCGCCTTCGACCATCACCGACTCGACGCCGCAGGTTTCGAGCGACTCGAACGCCTCCGAGAAGGAGACGCGGTCCGCCCCGGCGACGACGACGGTCGCCCCCGCGGATTCGAGCGCCTCGATTCGGTTCTCGGGGGCGGCCTCCGAGACGAGGACGTACGTGTCCGCCGCGCCGTCGAGGATGCGGGCGTCCGTCGGCGTCCGTCCGCGGGAGTCCGCGACGACGCGGGCCGGGTTCGCCGGCCGTCCATCGGCCTGCCGGGTCGCCCGAAGCGACTGCCCGTCTACGGTGAGGTGAGGGTCGTCCGCGAGGACGGTCCCGACGCCGACGAGGACGGCGTCGTTTTCCGCGCGGACGCGGTCCACGCGGGCGAAGTCCTCATCGCCGCTTATCTCCACCTGTTCGCGCCGCCTGTTCGACAGTTTCCCGTCCACGCTCGCGGCGGCGTTGACGACGACGTGCATGCGCGAACGTGGTACGGTCGGCGTATTCGACTTTCGGTCGCGGGGGCTCAGAACGGTCACGAATTATATAAGCCACCGTGTCATTGTGGCGCACATATGTCGCCGAAAATTCTGATGCTCGGATGGGGGTTCCCTCCGAACGTGAGTGGCGGACTCGACACCCACGTCGGAGAGTTGTTCGACGGTCTGCAGGCGAGAGGAACCGACATCGAGTTGGTGCTCCCCGCCGAGTACGCGCCGGAGGACCGCGAGGGAATCGTCGGCGTTCCGACCGGCGACGGCGACATCATCACCCGCATCGGCCGTCTCAGTTCGACCTTCGCCGAACGCGCCGAGGACGCGGACATCGTCCACACCCACGACTGGTTCGGCTACGGCCCGGGTTCGCGCGCGAACTCCAACGACGACGCCGACGTGGAGTGGGTGACGACGTTTCACTCGCTGTCGTCGGACCGGAACATCGACCCGCCGAAACGGGAGAAGGAGACCGAACGGCGCGTCGTGGACCGCTGTGACCACCTACTCGCGGTGAGCGAACTCCTCGCGAACAAGGTCGACGAGGAGTACGGGCGGAAGCCGGAGGTCATCTACAACGGCTTCTCCACCGTCGAGACGACCGGACGCGACCTGAAGGAGGAACTCGGCATCGACGGTCACATGGTGTTCTTCGTGGGGCGACACACGGACCAGAAGGGAATCGCCCACCTCGTCTACGCCCTCGACAGACTCCGCCGCGACGACGTGACCCTCGTGATGGGCGGGTCCGGCCACCTCACGGACCAACTGAAGCGGTTCGCGGAACTGCTGGGCGTCGAAGACCGGATAGAGTGGGTGGGCTACGTCCCCGAGGAGGAACTCGGCGACTACTACGCCTCGGCGGACCTGTTCGTCTCGCCCTCCCTGTCGGAACCGTTCGGCATCACCATCGTCGAAGCCCTCTCCGTGGGGACGCGCGTCGTCGCCACCGAGAGCGGTGCCGCGGAGGTGCTACCGGACGACTGCGTCATCGAGGTGGACCCCGACTCCCGGTCCATCGCCGAGGGCATCGAGTACGGCCTCTCGTTGGAGGGGCCGCCGGAGTACGAACCGCTGACGTGGGACGAAGTGGTGGACCAGACCGTCGAGTTCTACGAGCGAATCGCCTGAGGGGTCACCGCAGGACGCGAACGTCCGTCACGGGTTCGGGGTGGCGGATGCGGTAGCCGTCCGAAGTCGGAACGAGGCCCTCGCTGGGGAGAGTCTGCCGCGCGGGTTGGTACGGACTGTCCGAGTCCGCAGACTGGTACGGGCTGTCGGACTCCGCGGACTGATAGGGGCTGTCGGAACTCACCGATTGGTAGGGGCTGTCCGACTGCGCCGACTGGTACGGGCTGTCCGAACTCGCCGACTGGTGGGGACTGTCGTCGCGTTCGCGCGCGCCCCGTCGGAAGTCCTCCGGCGGCAGGTAGATTCGCTCGCCGGACTCCGAACGGACGATGACCGCGGTGTCCCTGTCGCCGCGCATCGTTATCTCCGTCGTCCCGTCCTCGATGTTGACGGTGAACGTGACGGACTCCTCGTCGTCGTCGCCCTCGCCCTCGTCGGGTGACGCTGTCATACGTTGCCGAGTGGCGGCCCCGACACTTAGCAGTTCGTGCCGTCGGACCCCTTCCGGGAACCCTTTTTAGGGTACGGGAGCCAACTTTCTACCGATGGACGTAGACGACCATGCCGAGGAACTCGCCTCCACCCTCGGCGTAGACAAAGCGGAGGTCAAATCCGACCTACAGAACCTGTTAGAGTACAGCGTCCCGATAGACGAGGCGAAACAGAGCATCCGGCGCAAGCACGGCGGCGGCGACGGCGGCGGGAGTTCGCCCGCCTCGAAGGACGTGGCGGACATCACCACCGAGGACGGCAACGTCACCGTCACCGTGCGCGTGTTGACCGTCGGCCGACGCTCGATTCGCTATCAGGGCGAAGAACAGACCATCCGAGAGGGCGAACTCGCGGACGAGACGGGGAAGATATCCTACACCGCGTGGGAGGACTTCGGCTTCGAAGCCGGCGACTCCGTCACCGTCGGCAACGCCGGCGTCCGCGAGTGGGACGGCGAACCGGAACTGAACCTCGGTTCCAGTTCCACCGTCGCCGTCGAGACGACGCCCGTCGAGACGCCGTACGAGGTGGGCGGCGAAACCGACCTCGTGGACGTCCGCGCGGGCGACCGCGGCCGGACCGTGGAGGTTCGCGTCCTCGAATCCGAGGAACGGACCATCGACGGCCGCAACGGCGAGACGCTCATCCGGTCGGGCGTCGTGGCAGACGAGACGGGCCGCCTCCCCTTCACCGACTGGGGCGCGCGCTCGGACCTGCGGGAGGGCGCGGACCTGCGGTTCGAGGACGTGTACGCCCGCGAGTTCCGCGGCGTCCCCCAAGTCAACCTCTCGGAGTTCACCACCGTCACGCCGTTGGGCCGCGACGTCGAAGTCAACGAGTCGGCCCCGCGGATGAAAATCGGCGAGGCCGTCGGGTCCGGCGGGATGTTCGACGTGGAGGTGACCGGTAACCTGCTGGAAGTCCGCGACGGGTCCGGCCTCATCGAACGCTGTCCCGACTGCGGGCGCGTCCTCCAGAACGGCCAGTGTCGCTCCCACGGCGACGTCGAGGGCGAGGACGACATGCGCGTGAAGGCCATCCTCGACGACGGCACCGGCACCGTCACCGTCGTCTTAGACCGAGAGTTGACCGAGACGCTGTACGGCGGCACGATGGAAGAGGCGATGGAACAGGCCCGCGAGGCGATGGACAAGGAAGTCGTCGCCGACGACATCCGCGACGCCGTCGTCGGGCGGGAGTTCCGCGTCCGCGGCAACCTCTCGGTGGACGACTACGGCGCGAACCTCGAAGCCACCGAGTTCGAGGAGACGGACGAGGACCCCGCAGACCGTGCGGCCGCCCTCCGCGAGGAGGTGGGCGCATGAGCGTCGTCGAGAACCGCCGCGAGGTGGCCCACCGCATGTTCGCCGCCGAGTTCGACGACGCGTCGTTCTCGTACTCCGAGGGCGACGAGGAACGCGCGCCGAACTACGTCGTAACGCCGACCGGCGCGCGGGTGAACCGCCTCTTCGCCGTCGGCGTCCTCACCGAGGTGGAGAACGTAAACGAGGAGGTCCTCCGCGGGCGCGTCGTGGACCCCTCGGGCGCGTTCGTCACCTACGCCGGGCAGTACCAACCCGAGGCGATGGCCTTCCTCGATCAAGCCTCTCCGCCCGCGTTCGTCTCCCTGACGGGGAAAGCGCGGACGTACGAACCAGAGGATTCGGACCGCGTGTTCACCTCCGTCCGCCCCGAGAGCATCAACGACGTGGACGCCGACACGCGCGACCGGTGGGTCGTCTCCGCGGCGGAGGCCACCCTCGAACGCGTCGCGACGTTCGCCGAGGCGTTGGAGATGGACGAACGCGGCGACGACCTGCGCCGCGCCCTCGAAGCCCGCGGCGTCGAATCGACGCTGGCGACGGGCATCCCGATGGCCATCGAACACTACGGGACGACCGAACACTACCTCGAAGCCCTCAGACGCCTCGCCGTCGAGGCGTTGGAACTCGTCTCCGGCGACGTCGACTCCGTCGGCAGCCTCGACGTCGAACCCGGCGAGGAGGGACCGAACACGCTGGGTCCGCTTCCGGAACTCGACCTCGACGAGTACTCGCCCGTCGCAACCGAGGCGGAGGCGACGACGCCCGAGGAAGGTGCGGCGGCGGAGGCGGACGCTGCCGACGGCCCGGACGCCGACGACCTGACCGCCGACGAGGAGACGGTCGAGTCCACCGTCGAGGACACCGAGGGCCTCGCGGGATCCGACGCCGTCTCCGAGGAGGACGTGGCGGCGGCGGACGAGTCGGCCGCGGACGTGCGGACGGCCGACGACGCGGAGGCGACGACCGACGCGGAGGCGACGGCGGCCGACTCGATGGACGCCGACTCGCTGACCTCCGGCGCCGACGAGGAGTCTCTCGCGGACTCGGCGGCGGACGAAGGGCCCGAGTCCACTCCCGAACCCGTCCCCGACGCGGGCGAGGAGACGGACGACGAACCCGAACCCACCCCCGAACCCGCGGGCGACGCGGCGTCGGTCGTCGAGGACGACGACGCGCCGACCGACCCCGAACCGGTCCCCTCGGACTCCGATTCGACCGACGACCTCGGCGACTTCGGGGCGGACGAACCGACCGCTGAGACCGACACCGACGCCGAGGCGACGGACGAGTTGGGCGACTTCGGCGGCGACGCCTCGCCGACCGGCGAGTCCGACGAACTGACCGCGAACGGCACCGACGCGGACTCGGAGTCGGCCGACGAGGCGGCCGCCTCCCCCTCGACCGACGAGATGTACGAGATGGACGAGGAGGAACGCCGGCAGGTCGAAGAGGAGTTCGGCACCGAATTCTCCACCGGTACGGAGGTCGATTCGCCCGGCGAGGCGGATATCGACGTGCCGGACGCTGACGAGTTGGGCGAAGGCCCGGCCGCCGGCGGCGTCGACGCCGAGACGGCGACCGACGTCGAGTCCGAGTCCGTCGAGACGGCCGACCCCGACGAGACCGAGACGGTCGACGCCGACGAGGCGGAGGCCGACGAAGCCGACGCCGTCGAGGAGTCCGAGGCGGAACCGGAGGCGGACCTCGAAGACGTCGACCTCGAAGACGCCGCCGTCGAAGTGATGTCCGACCTCGACGACGGCGACGGCGCGGACCGAGAGGAGGTCGTCGCCGCCGTCGTCGACCGGTACGGCGCGGACCCCGGCGACGTCGAGGACGCCATCGAGGACGCGTTGATGGGCGGGAAGTGCTACGAACCCGCCGAAGGCACGCTGAAGTCCATCTGAGGCGACGATGGCATCCGCGCGTCGCACCGGCCCGTTGGTCGAACCCGTCTCCGGCGAACCCGCGGCCGTCGCCGATATCGGCGGCGACCGCGCACTCGTCGTCGCGGACTACCACGCCGGCATCGAGGCGGGCCTCCGGTACGAACGCGGCGTCGAACTCGACAGCAACGCCGACGTTCGGCGCGCCCGAATCGAGTCGCTCCTCGACCGGACGGACCCCGACAGACTCGTCGTCCTCGGCGACTTGGGGCACCGCATCGGCGACCCGAAGGGCGACGAGGAGGGCGAACTCGCCGGGTTCGCCGAGGCGGTGACCGACCGCGTCCCCGTCACCCTCGTCCGCGGCAACCACGACGGCGGCATCGAGGAGCGACTGGCCCCCGAGTACGCCGACCGGTTCGCCGTCACCGACGGGGCGGGCGTCCGCCTCGGCGACGTGGGGTTCGTCCACGGCCACCGGTGGCCCGCGCGGGAGGTGCTGGAGGCCGAGGTGGTCTGCTCGGCGCACGAACACCCCGCCGTCAGACTCGAAGATTCGGTCGGCGGCGGGCGCAAGGAACGCGCGTGGTTGCGCGGCCCCCTCCGGCCCGAACCGTTCGCCGAGAACCTCGGAATCGACGTCTCGGAACTCGACTGGAAGTCGCCCGAACTCGTCGTCTTCCCGGCGTTCAACGACCGGTCGGGCGGAACGTGGGTCAACGTCGAGGGGCAGGGCTTCCTCTCGCCGTTCCTCCCCGACGCTTTCCTGTCGGCGGACGCGTACCTCCTCGACGGGACGCGCCTCGGGGCGTACGACTCGTTCTGAACCGACGGCCGTCCCGGCAGACGCTTTTTGGAGACTGATTGTCACGCTCGACGGCAACACCGCATTTCCGTCCGCCGGGAGTGCGACCGATATGAGACTCTCGACGATAGTCATGGTTCTCGGCGTACTGCTTTTCGTCCTCCCGGTGCCCGTCACGTTCATCGTCGGCGGTATCGTCTTCCTCGCGGGCGCGGCGATGCGTCTCCTCGGCAAGTAACCGCTCGCCGTTCGACCGGCCGAGACGCCGAGAGCGGTGCGCTTAATCCGCTCGCGCCGCTAGCGGAGACGATGCAAAACGGGCCGTCCGCGCAGGGTATGGACGCGTTCACGTTCTTGGGCGACACCGTCCGCGACGCGCTATCGAAGCGAGGATTCACCACGCCCACGGAGCCGCAGCGTCGGGCGATTCCGCCCCTCGCTTCGGGGAAGAACGCGCTCGTCATCGCCCCCACCGGAACCGGGAAGACGGAGACGGCGATGCTCCCCGTCCTGAACGCCATTGTCGAATCCCCCGACGAGAACCGGGAGGGACTGTCGGCGCTGTACATCACGCCGCTTCGCGCCCTGAACCGCGACATGCGGGAGCGACTGGAGTGGTGGGGCGAGGAGTTGGACGTGGAGATAGACGTCCGCCACGGCGACACCACCCAGTACCAACGGCAGAAGCAGGCGAACGACCCGCCGGACGTGTTGGTGACGACGCCGGAGACGCTACAGGCGATGCTGACCGGGAAGAAACTCCGGAAGGCGCTCTCGGACGTTCGACACGTCGTCGTCGACGAGGTGCACGAACTCGCCTCGGCCAAGCGCGGCGCGCAGTTGACTATCGGCCTCGAACGCCTGCGGGAACTCGCCGGACCGTTCCAGCGAATCGGCCTCTCGGCCACCGTCGGGTCGCCCGAGGAGGTGGGGCGGTTCCTCACCGGCGACCGGTCCTTCGAGGTGGTCGAGGTGGACGTCGCGAGCAAGGTGGACTTCACCGTCGTCCACCCGGAGGTGACCCGCGAGGACGAGACGCTGTCGGGCGAACTCGCCACCGACGCCGAGATAGCGAGCCACGTCCGCGTCGTCCGCGATTTGGTGGAAGAGCACGAATCGACGCTCGTGTTCGTCAACACCCGACAGACAGCCGAAGCGCTCGGGTCGCGGGTGAAGAAACTCGGCGCGCCCATCGAAGTCCACCACGGGTCGCTCTCGAAGGACGTGCGAATCGACGTGGAGGACCGGTTCAAGGCGGGCGAACTCGACGCCCTCGTCTGCACGTCGTCGATGGAACTCGGCATCGACGTGGGGCGGGTGGACCACGTCGTCCAGTACGGCAGTCCGCGCGAGGTGTCGCGCCTCCTGCAACGCGTCGGCCGGGCGGGGCACCGCCGCGACGAGGTGTCCCGCGGCACCATCGTCACCTCGGACCCGGACGACACCCTCGAAGCCCTCGCCATCGCCCGCCGCGCCGAGGCCGGAGAGGTCGAACCCGCGCACATCCACCACGGCAGTCTCGACACCGTCGCCAACCAAATCGTCGGCATCGTCATGGACACGGGCGAGGCGTCCGCGCGGAAGGCGTACGAACTCGTCACCTCGGCCTACCCGTTCCGAGATTTGAGCGAGGAGAAGTTCCGCGAAATCGTCCGCGAACTCCAGAGCAACCGCCTCCTGTGGGTGGACGAGGAGAAGGACCTCTTGGAGAAGTCCGGCGGGACGTGGCAGTACTTCTACGCCAACCTGTCGATGATACCCGACGAGGAGACGTACGACGTCCACGACATGTCCTCGCGGCGGCAGATAGGCACCCTCGACGAGCGATTCGTCGTCAACTTCGCGGAACCCGGGGCGTCGTTCATCCAACGCGGCGAGATGTGGCGCATCAACGACATCGACGACGACGAGGCGCGGGTGAACGTCACGCCCATCGAGGACCCCGCCGGCGAGGTGCCGTCGTGGACCGGGTCGGAGATTCCGGTCCCCGAATCCGTCGCCGGCGAAGTCGGCGAGATACGCGAGATAGCGGCACGGCAGTTCGAGGCGGGAGCCGACCGGTCGGCCGTCGCCCGGGACGTACTGACGCGCTACCCGACCGACGAGTACACCCTCTCGGAGGCGCTGAAGCCGATAGAGCGGCAGGTGGAGGCGGGCCACCCCATCCCGACGGCCGACCGCCTCGTCCTCGAAGGCCAAGCGCGGCGCGTCGTCCTCAACTCCTGTCACGGCCACCGCGTGAACGAGACGCTCGGCCGACTGCTCGCGGCCCTCGTCGGCCAGCGAACCGGGTCGTCGGTCGGTATCGAGGTGGACCCCTACCGCGTCTCCTTCGAGGTGCCGCCGAAGGTGTCCGTCCACGAGTTCGTCGAGGTGTTCGAGGCGACGGACCCCGACCACGTCGAGGGACTGCTGGAACTCGCCTTGAAGCACTCCGACTCGCTGAAGTTCACCCTCGCGCAGGTGGCCGCGAAGTTCGGCGCGCTGAAGCGCTACCGGGGGAACAAGCGCTTCGGCGCGGACCGACTCGTCGCCGCCCTCGAAGAGACGCCCGTCTACGACGAGGCGGTCCGGGAGGTGTTCCACGTCGATTTGGCCGTCCCGGAGACGACGGCCCTCCTCCGCCGAATCGGCGAGGGGGAGGTGGAACTCACCACCGCCCGCGAACGCACGCCCATCGGAATCGACGGGAGTTCGAGCGGACGCGACTTCCTCGTGCCCGAGAACGCCGACGCGAGCGTCATCGAGGCCATCAAGGAGCGAATCCAGAACGACCGGGTCATCCTGCTGTGTCTCCACTGTAAAGACTGGAAGCGGAAGACGAAGGTGCGGCGCGTCCCCGAGGAACCCGAGTGCCCGGAGTGCGGCGCGACGCGCATCGCCTGCCTCAACCCCTGGGACGAGGAGACGGTGAAAGCCGTCCGCGCGACGGAGAAAGACGACGAACAGGAGCGACTGACCCGACGCGCGTATCGCTCCGCCAGCCTCGTCCAGAGTCACGGCAAGCAGGCGGTCGTCGCCTTGGCCGCCCGCGGCGTCGGCCCGCAGAACGCCGCCCGAATCATCGCCAAACTCCGCGAGGACGAGGCCGACTTCTACCGCGACATCCTCCAACAGGAGCGTCAGTACGCGCGGACGCAGTCGTTCTGGGACTGACTCGCGGACGCGCCGGATACGATAGTCAGTAACACACGTCAGGGTTTTATCACTTCTCGGCGAGACGCTCTCCCCATGCCGGACGACGCACTCGGCGCGGCGATGTTGGACTACCTCCGCGGCGACTACGACGGGTCCTGCGTCCACTACGACCCCGAGAGGGGGGAGACGTGGGACGCGAACGTCGAGTCGTTCTACTTCGCGCCGTCCGAGGTGTGGTCGGCGTCGCTTCGGTCACTCGTAGACGGCCTCCGGACGCCCGTCCTCGACGTGGGGTGCGGCGCGGGGAACCACGCGCTCGTCGTTCAAAATCGGGGGACCGTGGTCGGGTTCGACGCGAGTCCGAAGGCGGTTCGTGCGGCGCGCGAACGCGGCGTCGAGCACGCGTTCGTCGCGGATATGTTCCGGATGCCGGTCGCGTCCGACCGCTTCGAGACGGCGTTCGTCAACGGGACGCAGGCGACGCTTGCGTCCTCGCGGGCGGAACTGGTCTCCGTTCTGGACGCACTCGCCCGCGTGACGACGGCGACTGGCGAGGCGGTCGTAGACTCGTACGACCCCGCCGACGCCGACCGGTCGCACGGGCACCGGCCGACCGACGAGGCGGGCGTCGGCCGCCGAACCTTCCGCGTCGAGTACCGCGGGCGCGGACTCGTCGGGCCGCGACTCGACTTTCGGACGTTCTCGCCGGGCGAACTCCGCGCGGCGTGCGCGCAGACGGCGTGGACCGTCGGCGAGGTGGCGTACGACGGCGACGCGGGGTACTACCGGGCACGACTGCAGAAGTGAGTGGTACCCTCCCCTCGCAAACACGCTTAACGCGGCCCCGCTTGTAGCGGACCCCATGACCCGTCTGCCATCGGACCGTTCGCGCATCGCGTGGTGGGGACTGACGGCGACGCTCGCGCTGTTTCTCGTCTTCGCGGTGTACCAGTTCATCGGCACCGTCGCCCTCGCGATATTCGTCTACTACGGGACGCGCCCCGTGTTTCACCGCCTCCGACCGTACCTCGCGTCTGACGAACACGCCGCGTCGGCGACGGTGTTCCTCCTCGCGGTTCCGGTCTTCGCACTCCTCGCGTACTTCGTTCTGATCGGTCTCAGCGAAGTCGGTGCCGTCGCCGCGCAGTACGAGCAAGTTCTCGGACCGTTCGTCGACGTGGACGCGTTGCGGTCGAACCCGGTCGAGACGGTACGTTCGGCGGTTCAGAGTTCCGGCGGCGGAACCGGCGAGGAAGCGCTCACGGCCGCGATGGAGACGCTCGGCGCGGCGACGACGGCGGTGATGCACCTGTTCTTCGCGCTTCTCGTCGCCTACTATCTCCTCCGGGAGGGGCGGAACGTCGACGGGTGGTTCCGCTCGGAGGTGGCCGACGAGGACTCCGCGGGGTACGCCTACGCCACCGCCGTCGACACCGACCTCGAAACCGTCTACTTCAGCACCACCCTGCTCGTGTTCGTCGTCGGCATCCTCTCGGGTGTCATCTACAACGGCTACAACCTCGTCGCGCCGCAGGCCGTCTCGATACCTCTGCCGACGGCGTTCGCCCTCGCGACCGGTCTGGCGACGCTGATTCCGCTGGTCGTCGGAAAAGTCGTCTACGTCCCGTTGGTCGGCTACCTCGCGTTCTCCGCCGTCCAAACCGACGGGTCGTTGCTCGTCTACCCGGCCGTGCTGTTGGTCGTCGCGTTCATCTTCCTCGATTTCGTTCCGCTGACGTTCGTCCTCCCGAAACTGGCCGGTCGGAGCACCCACACCGGCTTGGTCCTGTTCGGCTACATCGGCGGGCCGATGCTGTTCGGGTGGTACGGACTGTTCCTCGGCCCACTCATCGTCGTCCTCTCGGTCCAAGTCGTCCGCCTCGTGTTCAGCGAGTTGATTCACGGACAACCGGTCACGCCGCACGTCACCGCCGCGCGGTCTATCGGGTCGGACCCGCCGTCGAACGACGACTGACGAACTCGCGCGAAACGGGGTTACGCCGCCGGCCCCGACGGTCGAACCGAGTCGAGGGCGGCGTCGAAGTGCTCCCGCCGGATGCGTACCTCGTCGGCGTGGTCGTTCGCCGCCTCGCCCTCGTAGGCCGAGGCCACCTCCTCGATCGCGCGCATCGCCGCCTCGCGGCACACCGCCGCCACGTCCGCGCCGGAGTAGCCTTCCATCCGCCCCGCCAGTTCGTCGAGGTCAACCTCCTCTGCGACGGGTTTCTCGCGGGTGTGGACGCCGAGGATGGCGCGCCGCGCCTCCGCGTCGGGAGCGGGGACTTCGACGTGCGATTCGAGGCGGCCCGGCCGCAGGAGCGCGGGGTCCAACGCGTCCTTGCGGTTCGTCGCCGCGAGGACGACGAGGTTCGGGTTGTCCGCCAGTCGGTCGAGTTCGGTCAACAGTTGGGAGACGACGCGTTCGGTGACGCCGGAGTCGCCGCCCATCGAGTCGCGGTTCGTCGCGATGGCGTCTATCTCGTCGAAGAAGATGATGGCCGGGGCGGCCTGTCGCGCCCGTTCGAACACCTCGCGGACGGACTTCTCGGACTCGCCGACGTAGCGGTCCAGAAGTTCGGGGCCGCGGACGTGGATGAAGTTGACGCCGCTCTCGCCCGCGATAGCGCGCGCCAGCAGGGTCTTCCCGGTTCCCGGCGGGCCGTGGAGAAGCACGCCAGAGGGCGCGTCCGTGTTCGCCGCATCGAACAACGGCGCGTACGTCAGCGGCCACGTCACGGCGCGTTCGAGCGTTCCCTTCGCCTCCTCCAGTCCGCCCACCTCGTCGAACGTCGTCGTCGGCGACTCGGCGACGAACTCCCGCATCGCCGAGGGTTCGACCGACGCCATCGCGGACTCGAAGTCGGCGGCCGTCACCTCCAACTCGGTCAAAGACTCCGGGGCGTCGGCCGTCTCCGCGCGCCGAGAGCGTCGCAGGGCGGTCATCGCCGCCTCCTTCGCCAGCGATTCGAGGTCCGCGCCGACGAACCCGTGGGTCCGGGCGGCGAGCCGCTCTAAATCGACGTTCTCCGCGAGGGGCATCCGGCGGGTGTGGACGTCGAGAATCTCCCGTCGGCCGCGTTCGTTCGGCACGCCTATCTCTATCTCGCGGTCGAACCGCCCGCCGCGGCGCAGGGCCGGGTCGAGCGTGTCGACGCGGTTCGTCGCGCCGATGACGATGACGTCGCCGCGGGCGTCCAACCCGTCCATCAAAGAGAGGAGTTGGCCGACGATGCGGTTCTCCACATCGCCGCCGTCCTCTCGCTTTCCGGCGATGGAGTCTATCTCGTCGAAGAAGACGATGGCCGGGGCGTTCTCTCTGGCCTCCTCGAAGCGTTCGCGCAGTTTCTCCTCGGACTCGCCCTTGTACTTCGACATTATCTCCGGGCCGGAGATGGTGAGGAAGGTGGCGTCAACCTCGTTCGCGACGGCCTTGGCGATGAGCGTCTTCCCCGTCCCCGGCGGACCGTGAAGCAGGACGCCCTTCGGCGGGTCGATGCCGAGGTGGGCGAACACCTCCGGTTCCGAGAGGGGCAGTTCTATCATCTCCCGCACGAGGTCCAGTTCCTCGTCCAGTCCGCCGATGTCCTCGTACGTCACGCCCGTCGACGGCTGTTCCTCCTCGGTAGCGGACCCGACGGAGGCGACGACGCGTTCGACGCGCCCCCGCCTGACGAGTTCGAGCCTCGTCGATTGGGTGATCCGGACCATCCCGTCGGGGTTCGTCTCCGAGACGACGAACGGGTCCCCGCTGAGCCGTTCGAAGTGAATCTGACCGCCCGCCTGTATCGGGCGGTCCTGCAGGCTGGTCTTGATGAGGTCGACCGCCCGGTCCTCGTTTTCGAAGGCCACGTCGTCGGGCATCGCCAGCGTGACGGACCGCGCGTCCTCGACGTCCACCTTCGAGACGCGGACGGACTCGTCTATCTTCGCGCCGGCGTTGGCCCGCGTGTCGGCGTCGATGAGGACGACGCCCTCGGGGACGGTGCTGCCGGCGGGCCACACCTTCGCCACCGTCTCGCGCGACCCCTCGACGATAACGGTGTCGCCGCTGAGGACGCCGAGTTTACGACGCGTCGCCTCCGGAAGGCGGGCGATTCCTCGCCCGGCGTCCCGTTTCTCCGCGCCGCGGACGGTCAGCGTCAGGCCCTCCTCGTCGGTCATACCCGGCCCTTGGGTGGGCCCTTTCTTTATCTTTCCGCGCTGACGCGACGCGCCGCGCGACGTCCTCGAATATCTGAATTTCTGGACGAATTTTTATGGTACGATAGCGAACAGCCGGTATGGTATCTACGACCGAACGAGACGATATGACGTGGTACCAGTGCGACGGGTGCGGGTTGCTGTTCGACACGAAGCAGGAGGCGGAACAACACGAGGGCAACTGCGACACGGAGAGTCCGTCGTACCTCCAGTAAGGCGAGGGTTCCTCGCACCCCGGCCCGTCGCCCCCGACGCCGACTACAGGTCGTCGAGCAGTCGTTCCGCGTGGTCCGACGACTGGGCGCGCTTCCAGCGGACTTTCGCGGCCGACCCGTAGGAGAGTTCCTCCCTGAGGACGTCCGGGAGGAGTCCGGCCGTCGCTTCCAGTACCTCCCCGGACTCGTCGCCGAACTCGACGACGCCGTAGGCGTCGGGCGTCTCGCCGACCGTCGAACGCGTCAGCGGTCGCCAGCGCTTTCGGAGCGACATCAGTCCTCCTTGACGAACTCGTAGGAGTCCTCCCCCCAGTCGTCCTCGGCGAAGACGAAGACGCGCCCGCGCGCCTCCTCGGGGTCGGCCTCCACCTCGGTCCGCATCCCGCCGACGCGGCGGGCCGTGACGCCGGGGAATATCTCCTCTTCCTCGCCCTTCTCTAAGATGACGCGCCCGACGCCCGTCGATTCGAGGATGTCGTCGTGCGTCTTGAGGTCGTTGACGTACACCATCACGCCCTCCGTCTCCGTCGGGTCCGTGACGAGGATGTGCACCTGCTTGCCGGGACTCGTCGTGAGCGTCCCGTCGACTTTCTCGGGGACGCCCCGGTAGAGCGTCGTCCGACCGTCGGTGTACTCGACTTCCACCCCGTGTTCGAGGAGTTCGACGCCGAGGGTGCTCGGCGCTACGTCGTTGCGCGCGCTCATACCCGCACGTTGGCGCGGGCCGGTGAAAAGGTGCGCGATGGGGCGCGTCGGGCGGTTCGCCGCGACTGGGAGACGGCCAAATCCGCACCCACCGCTACACCTTTCCGTTCGCTCGCGTCCCTACTGGTATGCACGGCCGCGCAGTAGCGCTCGGTGCGGGAACGGTCCTGAACGCCCTCGCGACGGGCGTCGGGTCCGCCTTCGCCATCGACGCCGAGACGACGGCGACGGTGGAACTCGACGACTCCGGCACCGTCACCGGTGAGGTGGCGGAGGACGCCGACGCGGACACCCGCCTGATAGAACGGTGCGTCGAACTCGCCGTCGAACGTTACGGCGACGGCGAGGCGTACGGCGGCCGCGTCCGCACGGAGAGCGAGGTGCCGATGGCCGCGGGGCTGAAAAGTTCCAGCGCCGCCGCGAACGCGTCCGTCTTGGCTACCGCCGCCGCCCTCGGCGCCGACCCCGACAGGGTGGAGGCTTGCCGACTCGGCGTCCGCGCCGCCCGCGAAACCGGCGTCGCCGTCACCGGAGCGTTCGACGACGCCTCCGCGTCGATGCTCGGCGGCGTCACCGTGACGGACAACCGCGAGGACGAACTCCTCGCCCGCGACGAAGTCGAGTGGGACGTTCTCGTGTGGACGCCCGAGGAACGCGCCTACAGCGCCGACGCCGACGTGGAACGCTGCGAGAACGTCGCCCCGATGGCCGAACTGGTGGCCGACCTCGCGGTGGAGGGCCGCTACGCCGAGGCGATGACGGTGAACGGACTGGCGTTCTCCGCCGCTCTCGGCTTCCCGGCGGACCCCGCCGTCGAGGCGATGCCGCACGCGGCGGGCGTCTCTCTCTCGGGGACCGGACCGAGCGTCGTCGCGGTGGGCGACCGCTCGGACCTCGAACGGGTGCGGGACCTCTGGGACCGACGCGACGGCCGGACGCGACTGCTGACGACTCGAACGGACGGAGCACGCACACTATGACACGAAACACGGACGCAGACGACACGCGACGACCGGACGAGATGACCTTAGACGAACTGCGCGAGGAGATAGAGGACATCGACCGCGAGATAGTCGAACTCATCGCCCGCCGGACGTACGTCGCCGAAACCGTCGCGCAGGTGAAAGAAGAGCGGGACCTGCCGACGACCGACGAGGGGCAGGAAGAGCAGGTGATGCAACGCGCCGGCGAGAACGCCGAACGGTTCGACGTGGACTCGAATCTGGTGAAGGCCGTCTTCCGACTGCTCATCGAACTGAACAAGGTCGAACAGCGGGAATCGCGGTAGTCAAAGACAGGTTTCGGAACTTCTATCCCCGATCAGAAAACAGGGAGCGTCCGGCTACTGTTCAGCGGATTCGCCGTTGGGTTGGCGAGCGGAAAATATCCGGTTGCCGTGGGTATTGGCTGTTTGGTCCGACGATCTCTCTCGCCAACGGGGGAAGTACGTCTTCACTGACGCCGAGCAACTGCGAGAGGTCGGTCATGCTGATGACGAATGAATCAGGAATATCAAGAGCGTGGTCGCCACCTCCGTCGAGAGAGATACGCAACGCCAGCGACCACTGCGGCGACACCGATGAGAGCATAGATTTCCACCTCACTCAACGACCGAGCGGCCTCTCCGAGGGCGAGCACCAAGACGGCTTCGAGGAAGTACCTCCCGCCCCGCCAGCGACGCCGCAAGGTACGAGCGAAGGTCGAGTCCGAGGACGCCCGACGCCACCGACAGGAGTTCGTACCCTTCGGGGATGGGAGCGAACGCACCGAACCCGAGGGTTGCGAGTCCGTACCGGTCGAAGTAGGCTTCAGCGCGTTCGACCCGCGTACCGCTAAAGTGTGACTCGAGGACGGGCCGACCGCCTTTCCGCCCGAGGAAGAATCCGATCGACCCAGCGAATACCGATCCCGCAGTTGCGACGGCAGCGTAGCCGAAGGCAAACGTCGGGTTAGCGACTGCAAGTGGGATGAGTACGAGGTCCGGCGGGACGGGTAATAGAAAGAATTCCAAGAACGCGACCGCGAACAGTCCGGGGATACCGAGTGATATGAACAGATCGCGAGATAGTTCGATTGACCGGAGCGTATCGATCGGATACATACTTGGTTACTACGCCCTTGAGGTGTCAGGAGACGAAAGAGTCCGCGGTGGAATCGGCACGTTTCGCGGTCAAAGACGTTGTACGATCTGTGCGCCAACGTTCATCAACCGACCGCGTTCGGCGGACGTGAACTCGTACGGCTCCGGTTTGGCGATTCCGATGGTCCCTTCGAGCGTGCCGTCCGACCCCAAGATCGGAGCAGCGATAGAGCCCTCCATCATCGTCTCGCGCGCACCGGGTTCGGCGACGCCGGAGTCGTCCGTCTGCAAGTTGCACACCTGTACCGGTTCCCGCCGCTCCGCCGCCAACCCCGCCATCCCCTTCCCGATCGGGACCGTCTCGATCTTTGCGAGGACGGGGTTCGGGATGCCTTCGTGAGCCACGAGCTTGAGCTCGCCTTCTTCTGCCCGGTGGAGGGTTCCCGAGACGCAGTCGAACTCCTCGAGGACGTCGCGCAGAAGTGCCGCCACGGCATCGTCGTTCTCCGGCGTCATAGCGGGGAGTCCTCCGTTTTCGCGGACTGTAGGTAGTGCATGGCTGTAGTCTCCCTGTTCAGGACGCGGTCGGGGTGACTCTCCAGACTGTGCCGGTCTTCCGGTCCCATTCGACCGGGAAGTGGCCTTGCGCGATTCGGTTACGGTTGATTCGCTGGACACCGAAGTCCACGATGTACATGGCACCGTCGGGACCGAACTTCACGTCGTAGGGGCGCTCGAGTCCCTCTCCGTGGCGCCCTTGGTGCGACGCCGGCCCCGGCTCTGCGTTCTGGACGAACGGGCGCACCTTCTGTTGGCTGTCGCCTTCCGTGTCGATAACGACGACTCGGCTCCCCGCGGGCTTATCTCGGAGCGCGTTCGTCACCCACGAGAGGTCACCGTATTCGGGGACGAACAGCTGGTCGGTGTACTCGCCCCAGCCTGCGGGTGCGATGTCCGGCTTGGACGGTGACGCGTTCACCTCGTGGAGGCCCGCTACGAGCGACTTGTCCGGCGGTTGGAGACCGCTGGCTTCGTGGTCGATCAGGAACGATAGCTCTTCAGGTTGCCGTTCGCCGTCGATATACTGCGGCGCGATCGTCGAGGAGGTCGGTCTGTACTTCGGGCTCGTGACGGGGTCCATGTTGGCCGTGAAATCGGGCCAGCCGTACCACACGCCTTCTCGGACTCGGTACGTAGCGTCGTAGTTGTCGGCGATGGGCCTCCCGGGAGCGTTGTCGTAGCCGTTTTCTGCGACGAACATCTCGCCCCGTCTGTTCCACGCGATGCCGATTGCGTTTCGGAGCCCCCACACGAGAGGTTCGACAGTGTCCTCCGCGTTTTCGGGATCGAAGGCGAGGATCGATCCGCCGCACTTATTCCGTCCCTCGATCACCTGACCGGGTTCCGTTTCGGTTCCGAACGGGACGAACGCCCCCGTCCGCACGGTACCCGACGAGTCGTCCCGGAAATCAGCGAGCTCGATGTTGACGCCCCTGAGAACGATGTCCTCGGCGGCGGTCGGATGGCCGTCGGGGGCCTTCTGCACGAACGGGATCATGTTCTGGTCCATGAACCCGGAGTTACCCCCGATACCGACGCAGACGTACATCCGCCCGTCTCTACCGACTCGGACGTCGTTGGGCTGATGGTCCGACTTGCTGTCGACGATGCCGCCGAGTATCTGCGTGCGCTCCCCGTCCGGCGTCACCCTCGACACCGCTCCGGATAGGTCCTCTTCCCGGTGGGTGATGTAGAAGGCACCGTCGTGCCAGGTCATCCCCGAAATGGCGGGGTAGATATCTCCGTCCAGATTGACAACTTCCGTCGCCTCTCCACCTTCTAGACGGAGTATCCGCGCCGAGGCATCGTCCTCGTCGAGAAACGTACCGCCCGCTTCAGCCACGTACGTGCTTCCCTCATCGTCCCAGGTGACGGAGGTTGGGAAAGTGAGCCCGTCGGTCACTTTTTCGATCTCGTAGCCGTCCGGAAGCCGGATCAACGGGAAACGTGAGGAGGATTTCAGACGCCAACTGGCCCACCGGTGGCGTATCGCCTCACGCTGTTGATTAAGCAACGTCGATCCGACGCTGAGGCTTCCGGCCACCGCTGACCTGATCAGACCGCGGGATGGTTGTTTTTCCATACCTATCCTCACTCGATGGGTGAGAACAGTCGATATCCACGTCATTAACTCTTGTGACAGTCATTCTCACACAATGTGGCGAATAACACCCATACTGGGGTGTAGTCCGCCTCCACGACACACGACTTCGCTCTCGTCGGGACCGCCGTCGCTCGGGCGACGTAGTACGCCTTCTCGGACGACACCCGCGTCGCCGCCGACCGAATCAGTCCCGTTCGTCGTCCCCGCCGGGGAGTCGGCGGACCGCCTTCTCCCACCGCTCTCGGGCCGCCTGTCCGGGGTCGCCGAACGGGTCGTACGTGATGTCTTCGGCCGTTCCGAGGTGGTTCCCCCCGTCGCCGTCGGCCGACCGCCGCGCGCCGATCACTATCGCGACCACGAGCAACGCGAACAGGAGACCCAGCAGGGCGCCCGCGGCGTCCCCGAGGGACGGAACCACGAAGAACAGGGCAAGCAGAAGCGCGACCAGTTGGAACGCGTAGAGGATGCGGCTGAGCCAGCCGCCGGAAATATCGATGCTGCGTCCCATCTCTCCCGGAGAACCGGACCGCAGACGAATAATGTTTTTGAAACGACGAGTGGTGGCTCAGCGGGAAATCACCGCCGAGGACGACGCCGTCCTGCGACGACCGACCGAAGACGGACGGCGAAGCGGGGCAGAGTCCGGCTTTCGCTCGCTCAGAGGCGGATGCCGCCGTCCACGACGAGCGTCTCGCCGGCAATCGCCGACGTGGTGGCGAACGTTCGGACGACCTCCGCGACTTCCTCGGGCGCGACGAGTCGGTCTATCGGCGACGCCTCCCGGGTCGCCGGTCGGCGCTCCTCCGCGAACATCTCCGTTCGCACCGGGCCGGGCGCGACCGCGTTCGCGAAGATACCGTCCTCGGTGTACTGCTTCGCGAGGGACTTCGTGAGTCCGAGCAGACCGCTCTTGGACGCGCCGTACGCCACGTCCGTCGGACTCCCGTCCGTCCCGGCCGTCGAGGAGACGTTCACGATTCGCCCCTCGCCGCGGTCGCGCATCTCGGGGAGGACGGCCCGCGCGCAGTAGACCGCACCTTCGAGGTTCACGCGGAGCGTCTGTTGAATCGCCTCGTCAGACGCCGTCTCCAGTCGGGCCCCGCGCAACACGCCCGCGTTGTTGACGAGGACGCCGATTTCGCCGAGTTCGTCGCGCGCGTGATCGACCATCCGCTCGACGTCGTCGGGGTCGCTGACGTCACACTGGTGAATTATCGCGTCCCGACCGTCGCCTCTGACGTCCTCGGCGACGGCCGCCGCGCTCTCGCGGTCGCTGTGGTAGTGGACGACGACGTCGTGGTCCCGCCCGAGTTCGCGCACTATCGAACGTCCGATACCGCCGCTGGCGCCGGTGACGAGTGCAGTTGGTGCCATCCCTCCCCCTGTTCTCGCGCGACGCAAAAAGTAGTTTCAGCGGCGAGCGTCGACTCCGCTTTCCGTCGGAGTCGTCCCCCCACCACAGGCTATATTACAGAGTGGTATCACTAGGTTGTCAATGGCGAAGACCCAACTCCAGCGCGCCCGAGACGGCGAAATCACTCCCGCCGCGGAACGAGTCGCCGAACGAGAGAACGCAGACCCGGAGTTCGTCCGACGACAGGTCGCCGACGGCCGGGCGGTGATTCCGAACAACCGCGCCCACGAGTCGCTCGACCCGATGATAATCGGACGGGAGTTCGCCACGAAGGTGAACGCGAACATCGGCAACAGCGGTACGACCGGCGACGTCGAGGGTGAACTGCGGAAACTCCACGCGGCGGTCCACTACGGCGCCGATACGGTCATGGACCTCTCGACGGGCGAGAACCTCGACGAGACGCGCGAGGCGAACGTCGAACACTC
This sequence comes from Halopelagius longus, assembly GCF_900100875.1. Lineage (NCBI taxonomy): Archaea > Methanobacteriati > Methanobacteriota > Halobacteria > Halobacteriales > Haloferacaceae > Halopelagius > Halopelagius longus. The sequence goes on from NZ_FNKQ01000002.1 coordinate 422,855, forward strand.
GCCGGTCCCCGTCGGGACGGTGCCGATTTACGAGGCGGTCAAGCGCGTCGATAGCCCCGAGGACATCACGCACGAACTGCTTCTCGACGTCGTCGAGAAACAGGCCGAACAGGGCGTCGATTACATGACCATTCACGCGGGCGTGCTGATGGAACACCTCCCGTTGACCGACGGTCGGACGACCGGCATCGTCTCGCGGGGCGGCTCCATTCTGGCCCAGTGGATGGAGGAAAACGGGATGCAGAACCCCCTGTACGCGAAGTTCGAGGAGATATGCGACATCTTCGCCGAGCACGACGTGACGTTCTCGCTGGGGGACGGCCTCCGCCCGGGCAGCATCGCGGACGCCGGCGACGAGGCGCAGTTCGCCGAACTCGAAACGCTCGGGGAACTCACGCGCACCGCGCGAGAGCGCGGCGTGCAGGTGATGGTCGAAGGCCCGGGCCACGTCCCGATGGACGAAATCGCCGACAACGTCGAGCGACAACAGGACGTCTGCGACGGCGCGCCGTTCTACGTGCTCGGCCCCCTCGTCACCGACATTGCACCCGGATACGACCACATCACGAGCGCAATCGGCGCGGCCGAGGCCGGACGCGCGGGCGCGGCGATGCTCTGTTACGTCACGCCCAAGGAACATCTCGGCCTCCCCGACGAGGAGGACGTTCGCGACGGACTGGCGGCGTACAGAATCGCGGCCCACGCCGCCGACGTCGCCAACGGCCTGCCGGGCGCGCGCGACTGGGACGACGCCCTCTCGGAGGCCCGATACGAGTTCGACTGGCGTCGGCAGTTCGAACTCGCCTTGGACCCCGAACGCGCCCGGCGCTATCACGACGAGACGCTGCCCGGAGACAACTACAAGGAGGCGCAGTTCTGCTCGATGTGCGGCGTCGAGTTCTGCTCGATGCGCATCGACCGGGACGCGCGGGACGCCGACGGCGAGATGGCGTCGATAGACGGCGAGACGGACCTCGATTCCTCGCCCGCCGCGGAGGCGAACCTCCCGCCGGTCGGCACCCACGACACCAGTCGCGTCCCCGACGAGATAGAGGTCGGCGGGGTCACGTTCACGCCCGAGGAGTCCCACGGCGACGACTGAGAGCGACCGCTCTCGGACGCTCTCGGACACTCTCGCCGCGCCGGGTTCGACCGGACGAAGATATATCTCCGACGGCGCGCGATTGACATCAGCGAAAACTCATGCTCCCGATACGAACCCGCCGAGTGACGTATCCCGGACGGTGGTGGATTCCGGTTCTGGCGATTCCCGTCCTGTTTCTCCTCTGGCTTTCGGTCGAACTGACGAACATCGCGTTCGGGCCGTCTCTCGGCGGGCACGTCTCGGGATATCTCGGGGACGCGGCGTCGGCGATAGTCGCCGTCAGTTACGCGCTCTCCCTGTTCGCGCCGTTCGCGCTCTACCACGACCGCAGGTACGTGAGCGAACACTCCGAGTGGACGCCGACGCTGCTCTACCTGTTCGTCTTCGTTCCGCTCCTGAACGTGCCGCTCGCATCCCTCTATCTGGTCCGGCGGCATCGAGTCGTGGACACTCCGTAGCTCGTTCTCTCTACTCTTCGATATCGAGCGAGAACCCCCACTCGAACTCGTCCCACGCGGCGTCCGTCCGAGGGTCCGGCGGGAACGACTCCTCGAACCGGTACTCCCCCGCGGGGAGACAGCCGTCGCTCTCGGACCGGACGCTGACCCACTCGTCCGTCGTGGCCGCCAGTATCTCCCGTTCCGGATGGCGGAGCACCGCGTACTCGGTCCGAACGCGCTCGCCCGCATCGAGCGTCCGCCACCGCAGAACGTCGTGGCGGACGAAGCGGACGGGGTTCGTCTGCCAGCACCCGTCGACCGGTCGGTCGGGGAGTATCTCTTCGTCGGTTCCGAGGGCGTGGCGTCGAACCGCCGCGTCGCTCGGAACGAGGACCAGCAGGCCGTCGCCTTCGCTCCATATCTCGGAGAAGGGTGGTATCGGGCCGAACCCGACGGTCTGTTCCGTCGAGGAGCGGTTCTCGAAGGTGACGCGAATCCGGGCGGGGGCGTCGGGCGAGAAGTCCCGTCCCTTCTCGACGCCGAGTCGGAACGGGGCGTCCCTCGGTTGCTGGTCGGCGGCGACGGCGACGTTCGGATACCGTTCGGAGGGCATACCCGTCGAGAGTGGGCGTCCGAGGCCGTAACAGTACGGGACGAAGCGCCGCCCGTCGGCGGTGCCGCGAGGGTGACCGTCTCGCCCGCGCCGCGCCGACGGAGAGAGTAACAGAACGTACGAATTACGTCGTTTCCGACCGATTCCGCCCCCAGCGATAAAGGACCGACGCCCGATATCATTTATATGGCCGGTGTCTCCGAGCAGACGGACGTTGGACGGGACGGGGCCGCGAACCGGGACGGCGAGACTCCGGTCGTCGAACGGCCCGAAACCGCCGACGAGGCGACCGTCCACGAGGAGGGGACGGAACTCGAACGCACCATCGGCGTGCGGGGCGGAATCGCCATCGGCGTCGGGACCATGATCGGCGCGGGCATCTTCGTGTTCCCCGGCATCGCCGCCGGGCAGGCCGGCCCCGCCGCGGCCGGGTCGTTCGCCATCGGCGCCGTCGTCGCACTTCTGGTCGCCTTACCCACCTCGGAACTCGCGACGGCGATGCCCCGAAGCGGCGGCGGCTACTACTTCATCTCGCGGGGCATGGGGTCGCTGTTCGGCGCTATCGTCGGCCTCTCGCTTTGGTTCGGCTTGGTGTTCGCCTCCGCGTTCTACCTCGTCGGGTTCGGCTTCTACGCGGAGGCCGTCCTCACCAGACTGGGCGTCTCGCTCGGCGGATTCGACATCGTCGTCCCGTTGGCGCTCCTCTTCGGCGCGTTCCTGACCGCACTGAACGTCACCGGGACGGAGAACGCGGCGAAACTCCAGAACGGCGTGGTCGGGATTTTGTTGGTCATCATCGTCGGCTTCCTCACGTTCGGCGGCCTCTCGGCGCTCGGGTTCGTCGGCGACCCCGAACCCATCAGCGAACCGTTCCTGTCGCAGGGGGCGTTTCCGGTGTTGACCACCGCCGCGTTGGTGTTTACGTCCTACCTCGGGTTCGCGCAGGTGGCCACCGTCGCCGGCGAAATCAAACAGCCGGGGAAGAACCTCCCGCTGGCGATGGTCGGGTCCGTCCTCATCGTCGGCGTACTGTACGTGGCGACTATCTTCGTCGCTGTCAGCGCATTCGGCAGCGAACGCCTCTCGACGCTCGGGGAGACGGCGATGGTGACCGTCGCGGAGAGCTTCATGGGACCGTTCGGGGCGTTCGTCATCCTCGTCGGCGGGTTGCTCGCGACGGTGTCGAGCGCGAACGCGTCGATTCTCAGCACCTCGCGCGCGATTTACGCGGTGAGCAAGGACGCGCTCCTGCCGCGCGCCGCGAGTCGAATCAACCTGACGTACGGCACCCCGCACGTCGCACTCGGGATGGCCGGCGGCCCGATTCTCGCGCTCATCCTCTTAGGCGAGGTGGACGTCCTCGCGGAAGTCGCCTCCTTCCTCCACCTCGTCATGTACGGACTGATGTGCGTCGCACTCCTCGCGCTTCGCCGCGACGAACCCGACTGGTACGACCCCGACTTCCGCGTCCCCGGCTATCCGGTCGTTCCCGTCCTCGGCGGATTGGCGAGTTTCGCGCTCATCGGGTTCATGCAACCCGCCTCGCAACTAATCGGGGCCGCGATAATGCTTCTCTCCGCGGGCTGGTACCTCTATTACGCTCGCGACGTGAAACTCAAGGGGGTACTCTAATGTCAGACACCGACTGGACGGTACTCGTGCCGTTGGAAGTCCTCGAAGGCGAGACGGTCCCCGCCTCCGTCGTCGAGTTGCTATCGACGCTCTCCGTCGTCGCTCTGGGGTACCACGTGCTGCCCGAACAGACCCCGCCGGGGCAGGCGCGGATGCAGTACGAGGACCGAGCGCAGGCGATACTCGAAGACGTGGCGAGCGACTTCCGCGAGGCCGGAAGCGCCTGCGAGACCCGCCTCGTGTTCACCCACGACGAGGAACAGACGCTGAACCGCGTCGCCGACGAGACGGGGTGCGGAGCGATACTCGTCCCGAACCCCTCCTCCCGCGTCGAACGGGTGCTCGTCCCCGTCCGCGGGGAGGTGGACGTCGCCCGCGTCACGGCGTTCGTCGCGTCGATGCTCGGCGGCCGCGACATCGAGGTGACGCTCTACCACGTCGCCGACGACGAGTCGTCCGAACCGGCGGGTCGGTCGATGGTGGAGGACGCGGCGACGCGACTACGGGACCGCGGCGTCGCGTCCGGCGCAATCGGGACGGACGTCGCCGTCTCCGGCACGCCGGTCCGAACTATCGCGGCGGCGGCCGCCGACCACGACGTCGTCGTCATGGGCGAGAGCGAACCGTCGCTCCGGTCGTTCCTCTTCGGCGAGACGGCCGACCAAGTCGCCGCCGAGTCGCTCGGTCCGGTGGTCGTCGTCAGGCGCGCGGGCGACTCGGACGCCGGGGAGTGACCGACTCGCGGGGTCGTGCGGGTGCACGAGGTGGAGAAACGACGCCGGCGCGCGTCGGGACTCACTCTCTGATGACGACCACTGGGAGGTGAGTCTGGTCGGCGATGGTCTGGTACGTGTTGCCGAAGACCCGCTCGAAGGTGGGCTCTCCCGTCTCGCCCATCACGATGAGGTCGTAGTCGCGCGACTTCTGACTTATCTCGAACGGCGGGTCGTCGGACTCGACCACCTCCGTGTCGATGGAGAACTTCGAGAACCCGGCGTCGACCAGCCTGTCTTTCAGCGAGGAGAGCATCTCCTCTTTCTCGTCTACGTCGCCCGCGTCGGTGACGTTTAAAAGCGTCGTGTGGTGGATGACGTCCTCGTCAAGCGTCCCGACGAACTCGGCGATGGACTCGGCGAACGTCTCGTCGCGGACGGCGATGAGGACTCTGCCGAGGTGCGTAATCGGGTTCGGAACCAACAGCGCGTCCACGTCCCGTTCTTCGGCGACTGCCGTCGGCGTCCCTTCCAAGTTCTGCCCGACGACCAGTTCGACCTCCGCGGTTTCGCCGGTGCGGACGAACTGGTGGGCCAGCGAGTACAGCGTGTAGTTCGCCTCGATTTCGCGTCGCTGCCGTTCGTCGGGGTCCACGTCGTTGGGCATCTCGTAGAGGCCGAGGAGGATGACTCGACAGGAGGTGAACCCGCCCACGAAGGAGGACGGAAGCGGGTCGGGGTCGGGGAATTCGATGGGGACCAGAAGCGTCGGAGAGGACATTGTTAAATCACCTACGCCGAGGTACGGGCGACGTAGTGAAGTGTTTTTTCGATTAGACGAACGGGGGTTCCGGCGACGGCACCGACCCTGCGGCGGTCGCGAAGATTTTTCTCGGTGGAACGGGAGGCGCACACGATGCTGAAAGAGGTCCAGTTCGACGGCAGAGAACTCCGCGCTTTGTCGGGAGTCAGCGTGGTCTTCTTCGGCTTCGTCTACTTCTTCTACGTCGGCCTCGCGACCCTCGATAACGGCGTCTTCCTCGCCGTCACGGTTCTGTTAGGTGTCGTCTTCGCGTACATGGTGGCGAGCGTCGTCAACACGCTTCTGCGACGCGAGGAGTAGGGCGGCGAGTCACCTGTGCTATTTGGTCCCAAGGTACTTCGACTCTCGGGGCGTGCAACCGACCATGTCCTTCGACCCGGATGCAACCGAGACCATCGCGTTCGACTCCTACGGGACCATCGTGGACGTCACGGCGGTGGCGGAACCGCTCTCGGAGCACGTCGAGTCTCCCGAGGCCGTCTCGAAACTCTGGCGGAACCGGTCGCTTCTGTACGCGACGGTCGGGAACGCCATCGGGGAGTACGACTCGTTCTTCGAGATGAACCGCCACGCCCTCCGGTACGCCCTCCAGACGCTGGGAGTCGACCTCTCGGAGGAGGAACGCGAGGAGGTGCTCTCGACGTACCACGAACTGCCGGTGTTCGACGACGTTCACGAGGGGATGGAACGACTGCACGACGCGGGCTACGACCTCTACGTCGTCTCCAACGGCAGCGAGGAGATGCTCGAATCGATGGTCGACCACGCGGACCTCGGCGACCTGATAGCGGAGACGGTGAGCGCCGACGAGATCCAGCAGTTCAAACCCGACCCCGGCCTGTACGAACACGCCGCCGACAGAATCGGGACGCCGATAGAAGAGATAACGTTCGTCGCCGCGGGGTGGTGGGACGTGCCGGGGGCGATGAACGCCGGGATGCAGGGCGTCTGGGTGAACCGGCAGGACACGCTCTGGGGTCCGTACGAGGCGGACCCCGACCTGACCGTCGAGACGTTCGTCGAGTTCGCCGACGAACTCGGGGTCTGACGGCGCGGTTCGCCCCGCTTACTCGGATTCGCCGAAAACTTCGACGACCTGCTCGCAGTACGCGTCGAGGTCGTCCGGTTTCCGACTCGTCACCAACCGCCCGTCGGTGACGACTTCCTCGTCGACCCACTCGCCGCCCGCGTTTCGGATGTCGGTCTGGAGGCTCGGGTACGAGGTGAGCGTCCGCCCCTCCACGACGTCGGCCTCGACGAGCACCCACGGACCGTGACAGATGGCTCCGACCGGCTTCTCGGACTCGAAGAACTCGCGGACGAACGACACCGTTCCCTCGTCGCCGCGGAGTTTGTCCGCCCCGACGGTGCCGCCGGGGACGAGCAACGCGTCGTAGTCGTCCGCGGAAACGTCGGAGACGGCTTTCTCCACCTCGTACGTCCCGGCCGAGTTCAGGTCGCTCTCGACGGTCTGGGCCTCGCCCGCCTCCGGACCGACCGCGTCCACGTTCGCCCCGGCGTCTTCGACGGCCTGCCGCGGTTCGGTGAACTCCACCTCTTCGGTCCCCGCGGGCGCGAGAAGAATCGCCACGTTCGTGTCGTCGAGTGCAGTCATGGTCTCGTTTCGAAACTGCGCTTCGACTCCCCTAAGTCGTGTGGCGAACCGTTCTTCCCCCCGACGACGCCGCGGCGACGGCGTCGCGGGCGGACTCACCCGTCGGTGTCGGCGCGGACGAGCAGTTGGCGTCGGAGGCGTCGCACGTCCCGTCGCTCTCGGTCCCGCCACGGTTTGAACAGGAGGAGGAGCGCTCGCCGTCGGAGAAACCGATCGAGGTAGGCGACGCTCGCGTCCGAGAGGGCGACCGTCCGGAGGGTCGCGTCCGTCTCCGCCGCGTCACCCAGTTGGGTCTCGATGGACCGCCGCAGTTCGTAGACGTACTCCCACTCCTCGGACCGGGAGCGGAGGGCGTACATCGCCTTGTTCTCCCGCGAACGCAACCAGTTACAGAGGACGTACCACTCTTCGGACTCCAACGTAATCTCGCGGGGCATCGTCTCGGGACCCCTGCTACCGGGGCCGAAAGTATTGGTATTGTGGCCGCGCTACCTCGAAGCCCTATGGCCGGCGATGTCACCGTCGCTATCGACCCGCACGTCCACTCGGAGGGGTCCTACGACGGCCGCGAACCGGTGGAGTTGCTCCTCGAACAGGCCGACGACATCGGACTGGACGGCATCGTCGTCACCGACCACGACGAGATAGACGAGTCGCTCCGGGCCGCCGAGCTAGCCCCCGAGTACGGCCTCGTCGGCATCCCGGGCGTCGAAGTCTCCACCGCCGCGGGGCACGTCCTCGCCATCGGCGTCGAAGAACGCCCCGACCCCCGACGGCCGTTCGACGAGACGGTCGAGACCATCCGCGAGTCGGGCGGCGTCGCCGTCGTCCCCCACCCGTTCCAGCGCACCCGCCACGGCGTCCGAAAGCGGCGAATCACGGACTGCGACGCCGTCGAGGTGTTCAACTCGTGGGTGTTCACCGGCTACCGGAACCGCCGGGCGAAGCGGTTCGCCGAGAACGAGGGCTACCCCGGCGTCGCCGCCAGCGACGCCCACTCTGCTGGGTATCTCGGGCGCGCGTTCACGGAGTTCGCGATTCCCGACGCCGAGTCGAAAGCCGAAGTGGACGGCGACGACGTGGTGGAGGCGATGGACGACGACAGCGCGGAGGTGCACGGCCGCCGTCAACCCCTCCTGCGGAGCGCGCACCACTACCTCGTCGGCGCGGGGCGGAAGACGGGGTGGGCGCTCCGACGACGCGCGCCGAACCTGCTGTGACCGCCCGGCCGTGCGAACGTCTACACGTCGCGGACGGAGAGATAACTGGGAGTTGGCTCAATCTGGACGTGTTGGGCGCCCTCCGGCAGACCGGTCGCTCGCCGCTCTGAGACGGCGGAAAAATCAGGCACTGCGGCGCGGTGCGACGCTTCTTCGGTCACTCGGTATTCTCGTACTACGCGTGCGACCCCCACGAGGCGATGGGGATGAAGGGGGCCGTCGTCGTCGGAAACGCCGCGACCGGAAAGCGACTCGCGGTCGAACCGGACTACGGCGAGTGGTTCGCGGAGACCGAAAACTACGCGGCGACCCTCGATGCGACCGGACAGGACGTCGTCCGCATCGCCGTCGGTGCACCCGGAAACGGCGGCGCGCACGACGTCTCCGACCCCGACCACGGCATCGATAGCGGTCTGCGGGAGGAGGTGGGGTCCGTCTACTCGCTCACGTTCGACGGTAACGGCGTCAGCAAGTACCGGTGCACGTCCGGGCCGGCGAGTGCGATGCGCGGGGCCATCGTCGTCGGCGACCCGACGGCCGGGACGATAACCGTCCCCGAGGACGCTCTCATCGTCGGCGGCGGACTCGGCGCGGCGGCGCTTTCGCCCGTCGCCTTCGCCGTCGCCCTGAAAGTCCTCGGCACGGACGAACGACCGCCCGAGACGGAGGAGCGGACCGAACGCGGCGACGGGAACTGACCGAGCCTTACTCCGCTCGGTTTCCGGTCAGATGCCGCGAACCGTCTCGATAGCGCCGAGCGTTTCGAGCGTCATCCACGCGAGAAACAGTAGGTACAGGACGAGAAGCCCGTACGCTTCGGGGTCCGTGAGTTCGAGGTGGGTGCGGGTCACGATGACGAACACGAGCGTCGCGAACGCGAGAAAGCCCATCATCGGGACGGCGGCGAGGAAACTGACCGTCGTCGGTCCCGCGAGGAGGACGCCGACGGGGATGGCCACGAGGAGGTTGAACGTGTTGCTCCCGAGGACGTTCGTGAGGCTGGTGACGCTCTCGTCGACCTGCGCCGCGCGCACGCTGACGAACGCGTCCGGGAGACTCGTCGCGGCGGCGATGACCGTCAGTCCCCACAGGAAACTCGGCGTGTTAAATATCTCCCCGAAGCCGAGGGCGGCGCGGACGATGCCCTCGACGCCGACGGTGATGAGGAGAAGCGAGACGGCCAGCGCTCCCACCTCGCGGGGGACGTTCACGCGGACGGGTTCCGCGATGTAGTCGCGGGCGTCCTGGTACTGGAGGAAGACGTAGATGCCGTACGTGGCGAGGGGCATCAGGACGAGCGCCGGGGTGAGGATGGCCTCGGCGTTCGTCCCGCCGGGGACGTACGTCGCGCCGAGGGCGAACGTGATGAACAGGACGAGGACGCTTATGATGTAGAACTGCGCGTCCTTGTGGACGATGTCGCGCGTCGTCTCCAACTGCTCGCTGGCGAGTGCGGACGCGGCCGGGATGACCAGCAGGTTGAAGATGGCGCTCCCGACGATGGCTCCGACGCCGAGTCCGAACTCGCCGTGGAGCAGGGTGCTGAGCACGACCGAACTCAGTTCCGGAAAGCTCGACCCGATGGCGACGACGACCGCGCCGTGGACGGCCACCGGCAGGCCGAAGTGTTTGCTGAGGCGCTCTGCGGCGCGTTCGAGCAGTTCGCTCCCCTTCCAGATGACGCCCGTCGAGACGACGGCCAACGCGAGGTAGGCGAACAGTCCGTTCACGACGTGGCCCGTCTCGGCACTCGGTAAAATACGTGTTCGATTCCCGTCGAGAGCCACGATCGGTCGCCCCGCGGCGGCGGTGCGGACTCGAAACCCCCGCCAGCATATTAGTTCTCTCCGGTCTCTATGCTACCTATGTACGATGCCATACTCGTTCCGACCGACGGAAGCGAGGCGGCGATGGACGCGGCGAAGCACGCGTACAGCCTCGGCGAACGGTACGACGCGACGGTTCACGTCCTCTCGGTCGTCACGAACAGCGAAAGCGCCACGATAGTCGGACAAGGCGACGAGAAGCTGGACACGCTCCGCGAACGCGGGACCGACTCGACGCGACGCATCGTCGAAGAGGCCCTCTCGCGGGACGTCGACGCCGTCGGCGCGGTCGAAATCGGGACCCCCGACCGGACGATTCTCGGCTACGCGGAGGAGAACGACATCGACGTCATTGTGATGAGCACCCACGCTCGGTCCGGCGTCGGCCGGTTTCTCAGAGGGAGCGTCACCGAACAGGTCATCCGCGACGGGGAGACCCCCGTTCTCGCGATACAGCGGTAGTAGAGTACGTGTCGGACGGCGGAGGGGAGCGTTCGAGAACGTAAATCAAGCCTCCCTCGACCCCGTAGCCGCCGCTAATGGACACCGTCCGGTTGAACGAACGCGAGTTCCACCACATGCTTCTGGTCGCCGCCGTCTTGGGCGTCGGCGTCGGCCTCGTCGCCACCGGTTTCCGTCTCGTCTGGCTCTTCGTCAAGCACCACCTCTGGGAGGCGTTGGCCGCGCCGTACTGGCGCGTCCCGGTCAGCGTCGTCGCGGGCATCCTCATCGGCGCTATCCTCTATGCGACGTTCTACCCGGGGGCGCTCTCCACCCTCGTCCAGCAGTTCCACGCCGAGGGGCGCGTCGAACTCGAAGAGAACGTCCCCATCATCCCCGTCGGTCTCGTCGGTCTGGTCGCCGGGCAGAACGCCGGCCCCGAGGGCGTGATGTCGGTCGTCGGCGGGTCGTTCGGGACGTACGTCTCCGAACTGTTCGAGTTCGAGAACTCCACGAAGTTGCTGACCCTCGCGGGGATGGGTGCGGGGTTCGGGGCGATTCTGGGCGCGCCCATCGGCGGCGCACTGCTCTGGTTAGAACTCCCCCACGAACGCGGACTGGAGTACTACGAAGCCATCGTCCCCACGTTCGTCGCCTCGTTCGCCGGCTACCTCACCGAAGTTACCCTCGGCGGAATGGAACTGTTCCCCGCGTGGAGGACGGCGTCTATCATGCCGCTGACCCCCGCGCAGTTGGGATGGGCCGTCGCCGTCGGTCTCCTCTGTATCCCGTTCGGACTGGTGTACTCGAAGACGTTCTCGGCGATAGGACGGCTGTTTCGCCGGCTGTCGCTCGCCGTCTACGTCCGAACGACGCTCGCCGGCGGCGTCATCGGTGTGCTCGGGTGGCTCGTTCCGCTGTCGTACTTCTACGGCGGTTCGAAGATGAACGTCCTGTTGGAACGGGGTGCGTCGCTCGGTCCCGAGGGGTTGATGCTCACGCTCGCCGCGGTGATGGTCGCCGCCGGGTTCACGATTCACGGCAACTGGATCGGCGGCCTCATCATCCCGCACATGTTCATGGGGGCGCTCGTCGGTCAAGCGGCGGCGTTGGTCGTTCCCGGCCTCTCGCCCGTGTTGGCGACGCTCGCGGGGATGGCCGCGTTCAACTCCGTCGTGACGGGGACGCCGCTTTCCTCGGCGCTCATCGCCATCGCACTCACGGACGGAGCGAGCATCACGCCGGTGTTCCTCGCATCGCTCGTGGCGTTCGGAGCGAGTCCGTCCGTGCGGTTCCTCGACGAAGCCGCGCCGCGCTCCGAGTCTCCGAACTTCCACATCTCCGACGACTGACCGCTCCGCGCGACGAGCGCTCGAACCGTTTCGGTCAGAGTGTTGAACAGGGCGGGGAACGACGGAGAGGTATGAACCGGCGGCGAGTGGGGACGAGCCTGTACGCGGGGGTTCTGTTCAGCATCCTCGGGCTCGTCGGATGGGTGAGCGGACACCCGTTCATCTTCCCGAGTCTCGGACCGTCGGCGTTCATCCTCGCGTTCGAACGTCGCGGCGAACGGACGAGGACGTACCGAATCGTCGGTGGACACCTCATCGGTTGCGTCTGCGGACTGTTCGCCTACTGGCTCCTCGCCGCGGGGACGGTGCTCACGACGTCCCCGCCCGGACTCTCTGTGGAAGGCCTTCGACTCGCCGCGAGCGGGTTTCTCTCCGTCGTCCTGACGAGTTGGGGGATGATAGCGACCGATACGAAGCACGCGCCGGCCTGCGCGACGACGCTCATCGTCTCGCTCGGATTGCTCTCGTCTCTGACCGAAGTCGCCATCATCGTCGCGAGCGTCGTTATCCTCGTCGAAGCGCACTTGGGCGTGTTGTGGGCGTTCGAGCGGATAGTCGGCGACGCTTCCGTACCGTCCGCGGCGGGCGACGACGTCGAATCGACGGAGTGACCGAAGGGGCACGCGCGACGGAGGGGCCTTCACTGTTCCTGTTCGGGCGTCGTGAACGGAATCGTCGCCGCCGTCCGCTTCGTGACGGTGGCGATGCGGAGGATGTACGCGAACAGGACCGAGAGGGGGATGAGACCGACAGTCACCACCGCGGGGACCAACAGAGGGACGACGAACGACGGGACGGACGCCCCCGACGAGGCGGTGAACAGGAACAAGCCGGACGCGACGACGGTCACCGAGGGGAGTCCGACGTAGAACAGGCGACGCGACAGTTCAGCGAGTTGCTGTTGGAGGTAGATGGACTTGAAGTACTGCCGCGCGACGTCGATACGCTGGAGGTCGTCGATGAGCCTGTCTATCGCCTCCTTCACGTGCCCCGGGAGGCTGTCGCCGTGCTTCGATTTGATCCGGCGGAGGTGGTTGATATCTCTCGCGTAGTTGGTGGTGAGCGTCGCAGAGAGGACGTGGAACGTCGACGCGTCCGACTCTTGGAGGAGCCCGTCCGTCTGGTCTAACTGCTCGGTCACCCGCGATACGGCGGCGTCGACTTCGCCGTACACCTGGTCGTTCGTCTCCGCGATGGAGAGGCCGCCCAACTCCTGGGCCGCCTTCCGCGTGTTCTCGACGACCAACTGGAGGAAGCCCAGGGGCTCCACCGGGGCGATTCGCCCGGCGGCGTCCTCGACGTCCGTCCGGTAGTCGATGACGCCCTCCATCTGCGACTCCAGTTCGTCGGGCGTGCCTAACTCCCGCGAGAGCAACAGTTGGCTGATGGAGACGACGACGGTGATGACGGTGAGGTTACCGCTAATCAGTCCGCCGTACACGTAGTAGATGGGCTGTTTACTCACGAAAGGGCTCAGCCCCGAGAGACTCAGCGAGGCGACGAAGACGAACAGAACGAGGGCCGTTATCCCCGCGACGACGACTCTGCTGCCGTCGAGCAAGAACCACTCTCTCCACTTTCCCTTGGAGGCCAGAGACTCCTCCTTCGATGACATCGGCATCGAGTAGGAGATCGGTTTCAAAAGACTCCTCGGCCGTCGCGCCCCGTACGGCGGTTTCATCCCCGATACTCGAACAGGTCGCGCAGTTCCGCCACGTCGCCCGGCGTCGTCCCCCCGAAGAACTCCCTGTCCCGTTCCGACATCCGCCGAATCTCCTCCTCCGAGAACGTCATTTCCGGGTCTATCGACGCTCGCGGTTCGACGCAGCGACTCGCGTCTATCTCGTAGTCGTCGCCGAAACACCGCTCGAAGATGTACTTCGCCCGGCGGAGGTGCAGACACGAACTGACGACTCGGACGGTGTCGCCCCCCCAGTCGAGTTCGTCCACGAGGAGGCGCGCGAAGAAGCCGTTCTCCCGCGTGTCGCGGGCGTTCGACTCCACCAGTACCCTCTCCGATGGGACGCCGCGCGTCACCGCGTAGTCGCGCATCGCCTCGGCCTCCGACGTCGGAACGTCCGGGTTCGTCTCCCCGCCGGTGAATATCAGGTACGGGGCGTCCGTCTCCCGAAACACGTCGATGGAGAGGTCGACGCGCCGGCGGAGGTGGGGGTGTACCTCCGCGCCGGTCAATCGCTGTCCGAGCGTAATCACGACCATGGCTGGACACCGCGTACGCGGCGACGTAAGTGGCGGTGGAATCCGTCGCCCCGCCCGACGCGTCCCGAAAGTATATGTCTCGAATGGCTGTCACTCTCGCCCATGACGGGAGCGGACATCGAGTTCCTGTTCGAGTCGGCCGACACCGAGGCGCGGTTCGTCCGAGCGTACCTGCCCGAGGCGTGGGAGCGATTCGGGACGGCGGCGCACTGGGAGACGGGGTGGTTCTGGTCGTACCGGCAGTTCGCCGGGTACGACGCCGGGCCGGACGGCGGCTTAGTACGTCTCGTGTTCGAGGGTGACCCCGAGGCCCTCGTCGAGACCGAATCCGAGGCGTGGGACCGATTCGAGGGTCTCGACTCGTGGACGCTCACGACGTACGACGAGATGGGGTACGACAGCCTCCTCGAACAGCAACGGGACGCCAAGGGCGAGGCGGGCGGCGAGTGGGACTACCGGCTGAAACCCCTCGTCTCGGAGTTCTCGCTGGCGTACCTCCGGGAGTTCGAGGAGGGGCTTCCGGCGGTCGGAGACGAACGCGACGTGAACCCGCGCGCGTTCGGCTTCTGGGCGGTCATCCACTACGCGATGATCCAGTGCGGGTACGACTGGTACGAGGAGACGGCCGCCTGCGGGAAGGCGATGCGGAACAGGCTGAAGTCCGTCGCGGCCTACCGCGGTGCCGACGCCGCCCGCCAGGAGTACGACCGACTGCTCGCCGAGTTCGAGGCGTACGAGGGCGAGTTAGAGGCGTACCTCGACGCGAATTCGACCGGCGAGGCGACGGTACGCTAAGTGGAGTCGCTCCTCGACTGCCGCGAGAACCGGAACTGCGCCGCGTTCGGAGCGCATCCGGCGACCTTACGGTCCGGCCCCGGCGTCGTCGGGCGTCTGTTCCAGAAGCGTCCGGCCGTCGCCCTCGAACGCCTCCGGCACCTCGCCGTTCTCGACGAGGGTTTCGAGCGTCGGCTTACACTGCGGGTGCGCGAGGCTCTCGAACGCCTGTTTTCGCAATGCGTCTTCGAGGCCGTCGCTCCGGACCAAATCGGCCAGCATGTCGCACTCGTTCGCCGCCTCGAGCTGGTTTATCGCTCGCTCGCGGTCCTCTCTGTCGCTCGATTCGTCGAGCGCGATTTCGTGGTTCTCCTCGGGGGTTGGCATGACGGACACAGAGTTTCGGTGGTCGCCACTATACCCTTGTGGGCACCGTTCGAGCGCGATACCTGTCGATTTCGGTGGACGTTCGGCGCGCGGACGCCGCACGACTCCTCGAACACCGTCGGGACGGGACCGCGCCCGTGGATTCGGCGGTGAAATTCATCTATAGATAACGATACGTCCGCCATCGGACCGCGATGTTAGCACGTGATGAATTCGTGTATTGGTCCGATATAGTCACTCTCTACCGGATTCCAACGTACGACAGTTGCGACTGTCTGTAATGTCAGCCATATGGATTTTTTACGTGGCGGGCGACCGACGACGTGGATGTTCTACCACGACAACGACCTGCAGTACCCCGTCGAAGTCGAAGAGCCCGACCCGAGATTCGCGAAGATGCTGCAGGAGGCCATCGGCGGCGTCGAAGGCGAGATGCGCGTCTGCCTCCAGTATCTCTTCCAGTCTTGGGGCGTCCCGGACGAACACGAAGAGTATCGGAAACTGCTCTTGGAGACGGCGACGGAGGAGATAGGCCACATCGAGATGCTGGCGACGGCGGTGACGAAGAACCTCGAAGGCGCGCCGACGCAGTTGAAAGACGAGATGACGGACGACCCCGTCATCAACGCGACGATGTCCGGCATGATGCCGCGGCAGTACCTCTCGTCGGGCCTGAAGGCGATGCCCGTGGACGCGAACGGCAATCCCTTCAACGCGAGTTACGTCGTCGCGAGCGGAAACCTCGCGGCGGACCTGTACGCGAACGTCATGGCCGAATCCACCGGCCGCCTTCTGGCGACCCGCCTGTACGAGATGACCGACGACCCGGGCATGAAGGACATGCTCGCGTACCTCATCGCCCGCGACACGATGCACCAAAACCAGTTCCTGAAGGCGGTGCAGTCGCTCGGTGACCCCGAGGACCCCCACGACCACCTGCCGATTCCGGACAGTTTCCCCGACGCCAAGGAACTCGAAGAGTACAACTACTCGTTCCTCTCGACGATGCGCGAGAAGGCCGACTACGAAGCGCCGTGGACCGAGGGCATGTCGGTGGACGGCGAGGGCGAGTTCTCCCTCCTGCACGAACTGGACCTCGAAGGCGGCGAACGGAGCGTTCCGAAGGCGAACCCCGAGACGCACAACGAGGTCAAAGAGAAGGGCGAGGACTGACGCGCCGACGCTCCCCCGACGCGACGTCGCCGTCCGTCCTTCCGGCTATCTTTTTCTCGCGCCGCCTCGAATCGCCGCCCGTGACCGCGATAGTGTTCGACCTCGACGGGACGCTTCTCCGCGCGACGCGCCCCTACCGCGAGGTGCTCTCCGACGCGTTCGAGGCGGCGACCGGCGAGGTCAGACCGGAGTGGTTGGACGCCTACGACGAGGCGTTCTGGGAGTTGTTCTCCGCCTGCGAGCCCGACCCGTTTCGCGGCGCGTTCTCCCGGATAGACGGCTGTTCCGACCCGGAGTCGCTCGTCGAGTCGCTTCGGAAACGCGAGTGCGAGTCGTTCCGACCGCCGGACGGCGCGCACGCGGACCTCGAACGCTTGGCCGAGGAGTACGAACTGGGCGTCCTCACTAACGGCGTCCCCGAGTGGCAGGTCCACAAACTCAGGACGCACGACCTGTACGACTACTTCGACGCCGTCGTCGCCTCCTACGAAGTCGGCGCGCACAAGCCGTCCGCCGCGCCGTACCGCGCGATAGAGGACCGCCTCCCCGCCGAGGAGTACGCGATGGTCGGTGACTCGGAGTCGGACGTTCGCGGGGCGGAGAACGCCGGCTGGACCGCCTACCGGTACGACGGCGGCGGGTTCGGCGACCTTCCGGACGCCCTCGACTGTGCGCGAACCCGACAGTCAGGATAGTACGAACGTTTTTACGTGGGCTTCGCGCAGGGAGGGTAATGAGTCGTCGTCTCGGTATCGCAGTGTTCGTCCTCGTCGCCGGTGCGGGCGTCTTATCGTCGTACGCCGCGGGCGGCGATACGGCGACGATGGCCTCGTGGGCGTTTCTCGCCCTCGTCCCCGCCGCGATCGTCGGCCTCGCGAGTACGCCGTCCGGATACTCCGACCGCTCAGACTGAGTCGAGGTACGTCTCCGCGAGTGCGTCGAGCGACTCGTGGTGTTCGGTCGTGTGCGGCGCGGTTAGCGGCGACACCGACACGCGCCCTTCGACGACGGCGCGGCGGTCGGTCCCCTCCGGGTCGGGCAGGTCGTTCTGGCGCATCCGCTCCCACACCCCGTCGTGGAGCGTCACCCGACCGTTCTCGTCGTCACGCCGGGCGGTCATGTCGTACAGCGTCGAGGGCGTCGTCACCTCCAACGGCGCGGGGGAGTCGTCCCCGGCGGGCATCGGCGCGTTCACGTTCAGGTACTCCGCCTGCTCGAAGACGCCCGCGCCGAGTGCGTGCTTCGCGAGGTACGTCGCCGCGTCCGTCGCGTTCCGGTAGTCCTCGGGGTCGGTCGCCTTCTCGTGCCACGGCACGCCGTCGTCTCCGTCCGGGACGTACAACGAGACGGCGATGGCGGGCACGTCGAAGAACGCCGCCTCCACCGCGGCGCTTACGGTTCCGGACCGGCCGAGGACGTACGCGCCGAGGTTCGCGCCCTTGTTACACCCGGCGACGACCAAGTCCACGTCGGGACAGAGCGCTTCCAACCCGACGATAGTACAGTCGGCGGGCGTGCCGTGGATGGCGTAGCCGAGTTCGTGTCTCGACACGTCCACGTCCTTCGACATCTGCCGTCCGACCGCGCTTTGGTCCTCCGCGGGCGCGACGGCCGTCACGTCCGCGAACTCCTCGAAGGCGTCGTACAACGCGCGAAAGCCCACGCTGTCGATGCCGTCGTCGTTTGTGAGGAGGATAGAGAGCGACTCGCTCATGGTTCACACTCCGACGGGGGGCGCAAAGGTGTACCGCTTAGCGCGGAAACGTCCGCGACGGCGAGGTTCGGACCGCGAACCCTCACCGCTCCACGCGGCAGCCGAGTGCTTCGAGTTTCCGGACGGCCGGTTCGATGTCGTCGTCTTTGACGAGGACGTGGTCGGTCGAGTACGCCGACAGAGCGAAGACGGAGACGCCTTCCTCGGCGAGTGCGCCGGCGACCGCCGCCAAGAAGCCGACGAGTTCGAAGGGGAGCGTCATCTCGAACGTGAGTATCCGCCACCCCTCCTCCGCCTCTATCGCGTCTTCCTCGTCGTAGGCGTCCTGTTCGACGACGACGGTCGTCTCGTCGCCGTCCCGGACGGACGCGAACGCGTCCGGGTCGTCTCGAGTCGCCTTGAGCACGGCGTATCTGCTCTCGGAGACGCTGACGGTCCCGCCGTCGAAGTACTCCGCGGGTTCCATATCCGAAGTGGAATCCGTCGCGACTTATGGCTGTCTTCCTCGAATCGGCCGACGCGACGGTCGGCGCTCCGGCCCCGGTTCGCCGGACGCCGTTCGCGTCGTTCAGGCGACTCTATCGACGACCGTGCCGTCGTCCACGACGAGGTTGTACGCCTCCTCGTCGTCGTTCCACAGACAGAGGACGTTCTCGAAGGCCAGTACGTCGCCGTAGTCGGCGCGCGCGAGTTCCTCGTTGAGTGCGTCGCGCTTGGTCAAGACGGCGTAGTGGCCGACGGACTCGCTCCCGTCTGACACCTTGTAGAGGGGGTTGGCGTCGTCGTCCTCCGCGAGGTTCCGGCTCAGTTTCACCGCCAAGAGGTCGATTCGCTCGGTGACGTGGCGGTCCATCTCGGCCATCTTGGCGAACCGGTCGACGGAGGCGGTCACCTCGCGGCGGCGGACGCCGTCGGTCCGGAGAACCGAGTAGGAGAACTGCACCGTCTCGTTCAGGAACGTGCCGTCGTCCTCCCCCGCCTCGTCCAATCGCCGTTGGAACGACGGCGCGTCGATGTCGTCGCGCCTGTCGAACGACCACCCGCGGTCCGAGGGGGCCTCCCCCGGCCACAGGCGGAGCGTCGGCGAGTAGACGGTCACGTTTCCGTCCGGGGGCGCGACGGCGCGTTCCACCTCGCGCAGGCCGACGCTGGTGTTGAGGTCCGCGGGCGCGAGAGCGACGACGGACCCCTCGTCGGCGAGAACGTCGAGGTACTTCCGGACGACCGATTCGGGGTCGTCCAGTTCGCTCAGGACGTTCGCGAAGAGGACGATATCGAACTCGTCGGCGTCGTCGCCGTCTGCGCCGTCCACGACGCCCCGCGCGTCGAAGTCCTCCGCCGTCTCGCGGTGGACCGTCGTCCGGAAGTTCGGCCCCGTCTCCTCCAGCATCCGTTCGAGGATATCCGCGGAGGCGGACGGTTCGACGGCGTGGTAGTCCACGAGGGCGTCGTCGGGCAGGTAGTCGTGCAGGCCCAACGCGGGGCCGCCGGTGCCCGCGCCCACGTCGAGGACGCGGCAGACGCGCGGGAGGTGGCCCGTCTCCGCCAAATCGTCGAGGACGTAGCCGACGGCGGCGTAGTAGTCCGGCAGGTGATAGAGACCGTAGCCGAGTGCGGCCGTCCCGTCGTACTCGACGGGGTTCTGCCGGTAGTAGTCCTCCTTCAGGCGGCGAATCGTCTCTCTGAGTTCGTCGCCGCCGTCGCCGCGGTGCCAGTTGACGCCGCGGCGTCCGACGAGAACGTCCTCGAACGCGAACGCGTACTGTTCGGGGAACTCGGTGGGGGTCCACGATTCGAGGGGCGCGGGGTCGTCGTTCGCCGGCACGAACGTCCCGTCGTCGCGTTCGACCAAGCGGAGGTCGTACGCCTCCTCCCTGAGGGTCTGTCTGACCACCGCCGGGTGGGGCGTTCCCTCGATGTACTCGCAGATCTCCTCGGGGTCTATCGGCCGGACGTTTCGCAGGTACTTCGCGTTCGAGCGAACCGCCTCGCGGTCTATCACCGGCGTTCACCTCCGGACCCGAATGCGCCGTCTCCGGCCGCCTCCTCGTACAACTCCTCGAACGCCTCGCCGTCGGCGTCGGCGAGGCGCCGGGCCGCCTCCGCCACCCGGTCCGCGCCGGGGAACGACTCCTGAATCTCGCGGTAGACGCGGGGCGTCCCCGTCGTCACCGCCTCGACGAGTTCGTCCATGCCGGCGGATATCGGCGTGGCGAACTCCTCGCGCACGTCCTCGGCGGCGAGTGCGTACGCGAGGATGGCCGCGTGCGCGCCCGCCTGCACCGTCTCCATCGCGGCGTCGTGCTCCGTCGCCGTCGTCTCGAACACCTCGTTGCCCGCGTCGGCCACCGCATCGAGAACCGCGTCGGAGACGGGGCCGGGGGCGTCGGCGACGACGGCGACGTTGCCGGGAGCGTTCTCCGGCGCGAACAACGGGTGCAGGCTGACCCGTTCGCGGTCGGGTGCCGCCGCCCGCATCGCCGCCACGGGCGCGTCCATCACGCCCGTCACGTCCACCACTGCGCGTTCCGCCTTCGGCGCGTGCTCTCTGACCGCCTCCCGGACGGTAGAGATGGGTACGGCCAGACAGACGGCGTCGAACGACTCCTCGGCGTCGAGCGAAACCGCCCGGCCGACGGACTCGGCGGCCGCCTCGGCGGCCCCGGGGTCCCTGTCGGCGTACGCCACGTCGAACTCGGCGGCCAACGTCTCCCCGGCCCAACGGCCCATCGCGCCCGCGCCGACGACGAGTACCTCCATCGCCGCCGACTACGCACCGGGCGCGTCAAAAGGAGTTCGGTGCGCGCCCCGTCTCGCGCCGGGTTCCCGGCGACCCCGCCTCCCTGCGCGCCCGACGACCGTCGCCCTCCTCGTCTCGCGGGGTAACGTGAAGTACTCGCACGCGGTACGTGTGCACATGCCATCGAATAAACTCGACGGGCGTGTAGCGTTTATCACGGGGACGAGTCGGGGAATCGGGAAGGCGTTGGCGCTTCACCTCGCCGACCGCGGCGTCAAAGTCGTCTCGACGGGGAAGACGGTCGAACCGCGGGACGACCTCCCCGGAACTATCGTCGAGACGACGGAGGAGATACGCGAGAGGGGAGGCGAGTCCATCTGGCGGCAGATAGACGTGCGCGACGAGGAGTCCGTCGAGGCCGCAATCGAGGAGACGGTCGAGGAGTTCGGCGGCCTCGACTTCGTGGTGAACAACGCCGGCGCGATACAGATGGCCCCGTTCGAGGAGACGCCGCCGAAGCGGTTCGACCTGCTGAACGACGTGAACGTGCGCGGGACGTACGCGACGACGTACGCCGCCCTCCCGCACCTGCGAGAGAGCGACCACGCGCACGTTCTGGCGTTCTCGCCGCCCGTCACCGACCCCTCTCGGCCGGGGATGGCCGCCTACGCCGTCTCGAAGTACGGGATGACCGTGACGATGCAGTCGTTGGCCGGGGAACTCGCCGACGACGGCGTCGCCGCCAACGCCCTCTGGCCCGTCGCGGCCGTCGAGAGCGAAGCGACGCGGCACTTCGGCATGGGCACGGAGGAGGACTGGCGGCGTCCCGAGGTGGTCTGCGACGCGGTGGAGGCGGTTCTCCGGCGCGACCCCGCCGAGTGTACGGGCAACGCCTTCTACGACGAGGCGATTCTCCGCGAGGAGGGCGTCGAGGACTTCTCGCGGTACAACGTCGTCGAGGACGCCGACCCCGGGCCGATGTCCGCCCGCCTGTTCGACCCCGACTTCGAGCGTCCCGCGTAGTTGGTATCACTACCAATATCAAGTGTGATATTCAGACGCATAACGTTAAAAGGGAGACGCCCATCGGACGATTTGGGGTTAGTAAGCGTGCGACGCTAGGTGCGGCCCACGAAGGGGGGAATGCACCTCACGTTTCAGTTTTAGTACATGGCGGTCCGTTTCGAACCCGTCTCGATGAACCTCCAGTATCTGCCGTAAACAGCGTCTTTCGGCCGTCAGACGTATAAACTCACGCTGACAGGTGCGTAGTTTTATACTGTAGTAGACACATTAGACGTACCGATGAGATTCCCTTCGGTCCCGGGGCGAGACACCGACGGCCAGCGAGTGAAACTGCCGGACGATTTCGAGGGGGACCAGACGCTCGTCGTCATCAGCTTTCACGCACGCCAACAGTCGCTCGTGGACTCGTGGCGAGGGTTCGCGAACGACCTCGAAGACGAGTACGACCACTTCTCCTACTACGAACTGTTCGTCTCCGGGAGTCGAAGCGGGATGCTCCCCCCGACGGCGACGGGCGGTCTCTCGCCGGCGAACGCCCGGCGGAAACTCCACGACCGGACGGTGCTCGTCCCCGTGGACAAGAGCGCCTTCCGACGCCGCCTCGGCCTCCTCGGCGAACAGACCATCTACGCGTTCCTCATCGAGGACGGCGAGGTGGTCCGACAGGCGGCGGGCGTGCTGACGCCGAAGACCGCAGAAGCGCTCGAATCGCTCCTCGCGGAGTGGTCGCACGCGCAGTCGCGGTGGTCGGAACTCGGCGGCGAGACGGCGGATTCGGACGACTGAACTCTCGACCCCTCGAACGACTAGCTCTCGAACTGCCCTCCCTTTTCAGACGACGAGTTCGACCGGGTACGACGTGAGGTTCTCGTACCCGTCTTCGGTGACGACGACGATGTCCTCGATGCGGACGCCGCCCACCTCGGGGTCGTACAGCCCCGGCTCTATCGTTATCACGTGTCCCGGCTTCAACTCGCCGCCGTCGAGGGAGACGCGCGGGCGTTCGTGCACGTCGAGTCCGACGCCGTGGCCCGTCGAGTGGATGAATCCCGTCTCCGTCGTCGGGTCCGACCGGAGCGTCGGGTGGCCCGCTTCCTCGTACACGTCGCAGACCGCCCCGTGAACGTCCGCCCCGGTCGCGCCGGGTTCCACGGCGTCGAGGGCCGCCGTCCGCGCCTCGTCGGTCAACTCGAACCACTCGCGGACCGTCTCGGAGGCGTCGCCCTTCAGGAACGTCCGCGTCATGTCGGCGTGGTACTTCGTCTCCTTCGACCGCGGGAAGATGTCGACGATGACGGGTTCGTCCGCTCTGAGGGGGCCGCTTCCGCGGTTGTGCGGGTCCGCGGCGTCCGCGCCGCAGGCGACGATGGTCTCGTCCAGCGCACAACCGTGCCGGAGGAGGGTGAGCTCTATCTCCTCTTTGACCCGTTCGGCGGTGAGCGAGTCCCCCTCGTAGACGAGCGTTCCGTCCCGCACGTCGGCGTCGGCGAGGAGGGTCTCCGCGGCGCGCATGGCCGCCTCGTTCGCGTCTTGAGCGTTTCGGACGTGCTCTACCTCCTCGTCGGTCTTCGTCGCGCGAATCTCCGTCACCACGTCCTCCGTCTCGGGTTCGACCGTCACGCCCCGTTCGCGGAGGGTGTCCGCCGGGCCGAGAGGGAAGCGGTCGGGCGTCGCCACCGACTCGACGCCCTCGTCGTCGAGGAAGGCGGCGACGGCGCGGGCGGTGGCCTCCGCGGAGCCGTGTTCGGCGGCGAGTTCGCGGTAGTCGTACTCGACGAGGCGGGCGACCCTGTCGGCGCGGGACTCCTTCTTCGCGCGGCCGTACTCCAGCGAGGAGACCAGAAGCGACGTTCGCTCCGGCGTGTAGAGCGTGACGAACGGGTCGGGCGCGTCGAAGCCCGAGACGTACCGCTGCGTCGAATCCGTGCTGGCCGCGTTCACGAGGTAGCCGTCGAGTCCGCGGTCCGCGAGGTACTCGTCCAGAAGCGAGAGGTCCGGTTCCATGGCCCGCGATTGGCCCTCGTCGGTTAAATCGTCACGCATCGCGGAACTCCCGGCGCGCCTCGGGGGACGCTTCGACCCCGCTCTGGACGTTCCGAAACGGCGAAACGTAGCCCCTTCCGGTACCCTCATGCCTCACCCCGCGTCATCCCTGCGCATGGACGTCACCATCTCGAACTCCCGCGTTTCGGGTCGGACCCGAGCGCCGCCCTCGAAGAGTTACACCCACCGGGCCGTACTCGCCGCCGGATACGGGGACGAAGCCACCGTTCGCGACCCCCTCGTCAGCGCCGACACCAAGGCGACGATGCGCGCGGTGGAGGCCTTCGGCGGGTCGGTCGAACGGGCGGAGGACGACTCCCACCTCGTCGTGGAGGGGTTCGGCGGCCGTCCCGGCGTCCCCGACGACGTGGTGAACTGCGAGAACTCCGGGACGACGATGCGTCTGGTCACCGCCTGCGGTGCACTCGCGGACGGCTTGGTCGTCCTGACGGGCGACGACTCGCTCCGGTCGCGCCCGCAGGGACCCCTCCTCTCGGCAATCGAGGACCTCGGCGGGCGCGGCGAGTCCACGCGACGGAACGGACAGGCCCCCCTCGTCGTCGGCGGTGCGACGCGCGGTGGGCGCGTCGCCATCCCCGGCGACGTCTCCTCGCAGTACATCACCGCCCTGCTCATGGCCGGAGCGGTCACCGACGAGGGAATCGAAATCGAACTGGAGACGGAACTGAAGTCCGCGCCGTACGTGGACATCACCCTCGAAGTGCTGGCCGACTTCGGCGTCGAGGCGGAGCGAACCGACGAGGGGTTCGCCGTCGAGGGGGGCCAGTCGTACGCTCCGGAGGGCGGCGAGTACGCCGTCCCCGGCGACTTCTCCTCGATGTCGTACCTGCTGGCGGCGGGGGCCGTCGCCGCCGAGGCGGACGACGCCGTCGTCGTCGAGGGCGCGCGACCCAGCGCACAGGGCGACAGCGCCATCGTCGATATCCTCGAATCGATGGGGGCCGAGGTGTCGTGGGACCGCGAGGCGGGCGAGATTACGGTTCCGCGGGCCGACCTGACCGGGACGACGGTGGACGTGGGCGACACGCCCGACCTCCTGCCGACGATAGCGACGCTCGGAGCGGTGGCCGACGGCGACACCGTCGTCGAGAACTGCGAACACGTCCGGTACAAGGAGACCGACCGCGTCAGCGCGATGGCCGAGGAACTGGAGAAGATGGGCGCGTCGGTGACCGAAGAGCGGGACCGCCTCACGGTTCACGGCGGCGAGACGACCCTCACGGGCGCACGCGTGGACGGCCGACACGACCACCGCATCGTGATGTCCCTCGCCGTCGCGGGCCTCGTCGCCGAGGGCGAGACGACCGTCGAGGGCGCGGAACACGTGGACGTGTCGTTCCCGAACTTCTTCGACTCGATGGCGTCGCTGGGCGTCGAACTCCGCCGGGAGTGACCGGAGAGGCGTGACTCCGGGCGGTTCCGCGAGTTAGCCGGTCCGGAAGGAGTAATCGAGGGCCGGAGCCGAGTGGGTGAGACTCCCCATGGAGACGACGTCCACGCCCGTCGCGGCGTAGTCGGGCACCGTCTCGACGGTGATGCCGCCCGACGCCTCCGTGTGGACCTCCCGACCCAGTTCCGCGGCCGCGTCGTTCACTAACTGGACCGCGCGCGCCGTCTCCTCGGGGGTCATGTTGTCCAAGAGGACGATGTCCGCGCCGACTCGGGCGGCCCGCGGGGCGTCCGCGGGGTCTTCCACCTCTACCTCGATTTTCGTCGCGAACGACGCGCGCTCGCGGAACCGCTCGACGGCCGATTCGAGTCCCTGCTCGGCGATGTGGTTGTCTTTGACCATCACCATGTGCGAGAGGTCGAGTCGGTGCGTGTCGCCGCCGCCGGCGACGATGGCGCGCTTCTCGACGCCGCGGAGTCCGGGCGTCGTCTTCCGCGTGCCGGCGATGCGGACGCCCGAGTCGCCCGCCCCCGCGCGAGAGTCTCCGTCGGGCGCTTCGCCGACCGCTTCGCGCGCCGCCTCGACGGCCTCGCGCGTCTTCGTCGCGACGCCGGAGGCGTGTCCGGCGACGTTCACCGCGACGCGTTCGCCGCGGAGGATGTCCTCGGCGGGCCCCTCGACTTCGAGCACCGCCTCGCCGGCGTCGAGTTCGTCGCCCGCGGCCGACCGCTCGGTGACGGACGCGCCGAGGTACTCGAAGACGGCCTTCGCGGCGTCGAGTCCGGCGGCGACGCCGGGTTCGGTGGCGACGAGTCGTCCCGTCGTCTCGCCGGGCACGTCGTTCGTCACGTCGTGGTGTCCGATATCCTCGCGGAGCCACGCTTCGATCGTAGCGTTCGGAAGCATCCGCTCTCACTCCGCCCTCGGTTCCGCCGGCTCCTCGACGAGGGTGTGCGTGCCGACGGACCGGTCGTTCTCGCTCGCGGCCCGCATCACGAGCAGTGCGGTGACCGTCGCGGAGCGCAGTTCGTACAGCGAACGGGTCGTCCGCGTGCGGACGTAGGCGTCCACCTCGCCCTTCAGTCGGCGGAGGACCGCGCGCCCGCGTTCGAGTTCCGACGGCCGACGCCGCAGTCCGGCGCACTCGCCCATCGCGCGGCGCAGGCGGACGAACTTCTCGCTCGCGAAGGCGTCGGGGAGTTCGGGGTCGGAGTCGCGGAGTTCCGGGACTTCGACCCGTTCCGGCGGGCGGCCGGCCGCGTCTTCGCCCGCGCGGAGGCCCCAGACGAGTCCTTCGAGCAGGGACGTAGACGCCAATCGGTTCGCGCCGTGGACGCCGGTCCGGGCGCACTCGCCGACGGCGTACAGTCGGTCGAGCGACGCGCGGCCGCGCGAATCGACGGCGATACCGCCGCAGAGGAAGTGTTCCGCCGGCGCGACCGGGATGCCCGACGTCCACTCGACGCCGCGGTCCTCGCACGTCGCGGCCAAGTCGGGGAACTCCTCGGCGAAGTCCACCGGCGATACGTCCAAGACGACGTCGCCGGTCGCGTCTCGCTCGGATCGGACGGCCCGCGCGACCACGTCCCGCGGGGCCAGTTCGGCGTCCTCGTGGTAGTCGGGCATGAACCGGTCGCCCTCGGCGTTCCGGAGGACGGCCCCCTCGCCGCGGACCGCTTCGCTGACGAGGAACGGGTCGGCCCCGTCGGTCGCTCCGGCGTCTCCGTTTCCATCGCCGTCCGCGGGCGCGTAGACCGTCGGGTGGAACTGGACGTACTCCATGTCCGCGACGTCCGCCCCGGCGAGTGCCGCCATGGCGACGCCGTCGCCGGTCGACCCGTCGGGGTTGGTCGAACGGGGGTACAGGTCGCCGATGCCGCCCGTCGCGAGCACCGTCGCCCCCGCGAACGTCGGCGTCACCTCCCCGTCGCGTTCGAGCATCGCGCCGCGGACGCCGCCCTCGTGCGTGAGGAGTTCGAGCGCCGCGGTGTCCTCCAGAATCGTCACGCCGTCGCGGGAGTCGAGGTGGTCGAGGAAGGGGACGTGGACGTGCTTGCCGGTCGAGGCGTCCACGTGGAGGATTCGCGGTTCGTCGTGGGCGGCCTCCCGGCCGAAGTCGTACTCCGCGCCCGCCGCGTCGAACTCGATTCCGAGCGTGTCGAGTAGCACGTCCTCGACCGCGTCGTTCGCGTTCTCGACGAGGACGTCCACGGCGTCGGACTCTGCGGTGCCGTCGCTCGCGGTCAGGATGTCCGCTTTGAACTGCGCCGGGTCGTCGCGGGCGACGGCGATACCGCCCTGCGCCCACCACGAGGAGGCGTCCGCCGGGCGCGTCGCCTTCGTCGCGACGGTGACGTCGGCCCCCTCGCGGGCGGCGCCGAGTGCGGCGGCGAGGCCGGCGATTCCGGACCCGACGACCAACACGTCCGTCTCGCGGCAGTCGCCGTCGCCCGCTACCGTCGCGTCGCTCACGGGTCCACCTCCAGCATCCTGTCGAGGGCCACCTGCGCGAGTCGCTTCTCCTCGGGCGCGACTTCGATGACGTTGCGCTCCCGGCCCTCGGTGAGTTCTTCGAGGACCCACGTCAGGTAGTTCGGGTCTATCTGCCGCATGGCGTTGCAGTCCATGCAGGCGTCGCCGCACAACGGGAGCACCTCGACCTCCGGGTACCACCGGTCGAGGTGCTTCGCGAGGTGGAGTTCGGTGCCGATGGCCCACGTCTCTCCGGGGTCGGCCTCCGCGACGGTCCGACGGATGGTCGCCGTCGACCCGACCACGTCGGCCGCTTCGACCACTTCGCGGCGGCACTCCGGGTGGACGACGACGTTCGCGTCCGGTCGCTCCTCGCGAATCGCCTCGACGTGGGACTCGCGGAAGCGCTCGTGGACCTGACAGTAGCCGTCCCAGAGGATGACGTCGTTGTCCACCACGTCGGCGGCGTCCCGCCCGTCGGGGTCCCACGGGTCCCAGACGACGGTTCGGTCCGCCATGCCCAGTCGGTGGGCGGTGTTCTCGCCGAGATGCTTGTCCGGCAGGAAGAGCACCGTGTCGCCGCGGTCGAACGCGTACTCGAAGGCCTCGTGGGCGTTCGAGGAGGTGCAGACGAGTCCGCCCTGTTCGGCGCAGAACGCCTTCAGGTCGGCGTAACTGTTCATGTACGTCACCGGGACGATGTCCGCGTCCGGCGCGGCGTCGGTGATTTCGGCCCAGACGGCGTCGACCTGTAGCGCCTCGGCCATCCCCGCCATCGGACAGGACGCCTCCATGCTGGGCAGAATCACCGACTGGTCGTCGTCGGTGATGATGTCCGCCGACTCGGCCATGAACGTCACGCCCCCGAAGACGACGTAATCGGCGTCCGTGTTCGCCGCCTCCTTCGACAGTTGGTAGGAGTCGCCGACGAAGTCGGCGTGTTCGACTATCTCCCGGCGCTGGTAGTTGTGGCCGAGGACGACCACGTCGTCGCCGAGTTCCGCCAACGCCGCCTCTATTCGTTCGGTCCGTTCGTCCTCGTCTAAGTCGCGGTACGACGGCGGAAGCCGCTCTAAGCCGTCGTACTTGAACAGACTGAGGTCCGTCTCGAACTGGGTGGTTTCCATCTCCGGCATGTTGTCGAATCTCGTTGACACGTCTATCAAAGCCGGTATTGAAAATATTTTTCCTTCAATCAATTCCGTTGGGCGCTTATTCCCACTACGAGGTGCAACCGTCGGTTCAGGTAGTCCATCGGTCCAGATTGATGGCTCCGACGATAGAGACGGAGGAACGCCGTCGGGGCGGTTCGAAGGGAGAGACGCCTCTCGGTCGGATATCCGTCCCACGATTGCGCCTTTCTACAAAACCTAAATGCCCGGGTACCGGACTGACGAGGTAATGAACGGCAATCGATTCGGCCGCCTCTTTCAGGTCACGACCTACGGCGAGAGTCACGGCGACGCCATGGGCGTGACCGTCTCGGGTTGTCCGGCCGGTCTGGAGTTGACCGAGGAGGACGTACAGAAAGAACTCGACCGGCGGAAACCCGGCCAGTCGATGATAACCACCTCGCGCGGGGAACCCGACGCCGTCGTCATCAACTCTGGGACGCAGGACGGGTACACGACGGGGACGCCCATCGGGATGGTCATCGAGAACAAGGACGCCCGGTCCGGCAAGTACGAACCCTACGTGACGGCCCCGCGCCCGAGTCACGGCGACTTCACCTACTCCGCGAAGTTCGGGACGCGCAACTGGGGCGGCGGCGGACGGTCCTCCGCCCGGGAGACGGTGAACTGGGTCGCCGCGGGCGCGGTGGCGCAGAAGATTCTCGCCGAACACGGTGTCGAGGTGAAGGCGCACGTCAACCAGATCGGCGACGTGGAAGCCCCGCCGGTCACGTTCGAGGAGATGCTCGAACACGCGGAGGAGAACGACGTTCGCTGCGCCCACCCCGAGACGGCCGACCGGATGATGGAGAAGATAGAGGAGTACCAGAAGGCGGGCGACTCCATCGGCGGGTCCGTCTACTTCGAGGCAAGAGGCGTCCCGCGCGGACTCGGATCCCCGCGGTTCGACTCCTTCCCCGCGCGACTCGGGCAGGCGATGTTCGCCGTCCCGGCGACGACGGGCGTCGAGTACGGACTCGGCCGCGAGGCCCGCGAGTGGACCGGGTCCGACCGAAACGAGGACTGGGAGTTCGGGGAGGACGGCGACCCCACCCCCGTCGGCAACAAACACGGCGGCCTGCAGGGCGGCATCACCACCGGCCAACCCATCTACGGCGAAGTGTCGTTCCACGCGCCCACCTCCATTCCGAAGGAACAGAAGACGGTGGACTGGGAGACGGGCGAGGAGAAGGACATCCAAGTCGTCGGCCGCCACGACCCGGTTCTGCCGCCGCGGGCCGTCCCGGTCGTCGAGGCGATGTTGAACCTCACCATCGTGGACTTCATGCTCCTGTCGGGCCGCATCAATCCCGACCGAATGGACGACGAACCCGGCGAGTACGACACCGACTACCACCCCAGTAGCCCGGACAACGAGTAACCGAATCGAACCCGCTACTCGCGGGATAAGTAACCCGAAATCGAGTAGCAATTTTTGCCTCCGCCTTCGAATATGCCGGACGAACGTCCATTTTTTGAGGAAATTAGCGTGCGTCACGTAGACATATTAGGTCCATCATCATCTTTCCTTGTTAATCCATAGCAAAGGCTTTAATCGGCTCGTAGCGAAAGTTTTCGGTAGTGGCCCTCGCGGGCCGTGAGCTCAACATATGACTGACCACGAACTCATCTGGCGAATCGCAGGCGGTTCTGGGGACGGCATCGCCTCGACCAGCCAGAACTTCGCGAAGGCCCTGATGCGGTCGGGGCTCCACGTATTCACGCACCGCCACTACCCGTCGCGCATCCGCGGCGGTCACACGTACACGGAAGTACGAGTCTCCGACGAGCCCGTTCGGTCTCGCGGAGACGGCTACAACTTCCTCCTCGCGCTCGGCGACTCCTTCGCCCGGAACCCCCAGGAGAACGCCTACTACGGCAACGAGGAGGTAAAACCGCTCTCGGAGAACCTCGACGAACTCCGAGAGGGCGGCGTCATCATCTACGACTCCGGTCTGCTCGACGCCTCGGAGATCGAGGACTTCGACGAACGAGTCGAGGAGAACGACTGGCACGTCTACGACATCGACCTGCGCACCATCGCGCGCGAGCACGGGCGCGAGGTCATGCGTAACACGGCCGGAGTCGCCGTCACGTGCGCCATCGCGGACATCGAACCGCACGTCATCAAGGACCTGATGTCGGACGCGATGCCCGAGAAGATTCTCGAACCGAACATGACCGTCTTCGACGACGCGTACGAACTCGTCCAAGAGGAGTACGACGTCGACGCCCCGGACATCTCGGTTCCGGAGGGCGAACACGACGAGGAGCAGGTGCTCCTCTCGGGGTCCGACGCCATCGCCTACGGCGCACTCGACGAAGGCTGCCGCTTCATCGCGGGCTACCCGATGACGCCGTGGACGGAAGTGTTCACCATCATGTCGCAGAACCTTCCGGACGTGGGCGGCATCTCCGAACAGGTCGAAGACGAAATCGCCGCGGCGGCGCTGGCTATCGGCGCCTCCCACGCCGGCGTGAAGGCCATGTCCGGGTCCTCCGGCGGCGGGTTCGCGCTGATGTCCGAACCGCTCGGCCTCGCCGAGATGACCGAGACGCCGGTCGTCCTCGTCGAGGCGATGCGCGCCGGTCCCTCGACCGGGATGCCGACGAAGCCCGAACAGGGCGACCTCGAACACGTCCTGTACACGTCGCAGGGCGACTCCCACCGCGTGGTGTTCGCGCCCGCCGACGCCGAGGAGGCGTACCGGCAGACGCGACGCGCGTTCCAGATCGCCTACGAGTACCAGATTCCGTCCATCGTCCTCTACGACCAGAAGAACGGCGGCGAACTGCGGAACGTTCCCGCCAGCGTCTTCGACGAGGAGCCGAACCCGGACATGGGATCGGTCCTGACGGAAGCGGAACTCGAAGAGGCGCCCCACGACGCCTCGGGCAAGTTCAACCGCTTCCAGTACGACGGCGAGAACGCGGTCAGTCCGCGCTCCATCCCCGGACAGAAGGGCGGCCGCTACCTCGCGACGGGTAACGAGCACATGCCCGCCGGTCACATCTCGGAGGACCCGGACAACCGCGTCCACCAGATGGGCCGCCGCATGCGGAAGCTCGACAACATCCGCGAGGAACTCGACAGCGAAGAGGAGAGCGCCAACACCCACTACGGTCCCGAGGAAGCCGAGTACGGCATCATGACGTTCGGCTCCCAGCAGGGCACCGTCGAGGAAGCCGTCGACCGACTCAACGAACGGGACCACTCGGTGAAGGCGTTCGGCGTCTCCGAGTTGGCTCCCTACCCGGTCGAGCAGGTCAGCGAGTTCTTAGAGAGCGTCGACGAGTGTCTCGTCGTCGAGATGAACGCGTCGGCGCAGTTCCGCGGTCTGACGCAGAAGGAGACCGGCCGCTTCGGCGAGAAGCTGTCGAGCCTCCTGAAGTTCAACGGCAACCCCTTCGAACCCGACGAGATCGTCAGCGGGTTCATCACGAGCATCGTCGAGGGCGGAGAGCTCTCCGGCCACGAGACCAAATACGTCCCTGCAGCGGGTGACTAAACAATGAGTGCATTCAGCGCAATCGGAGAGGAACAAGAGAGAGACCGAAACGAGTACACGCCCGGCGTCGAACCCCAGCCGACGTGGTGTCCGGGGTGCGGCGACTTCGGGGTCCTGAAGGCCCTGAAGGGTGCCGCGGCGGAACTCGGCCTCTCGCCCGAGGAGATGCTCGTCTGTACGGGCATCGGCTGCTCGGGCAAGTTGAACAGCTACTTCGAGAGCTACGGGTTCCACACCATCCACGGGCGCGAACTGCCCATCGCGCGCGCCGCGAAGATGGCGAACGACGGCCTGACCGTCATCGCCGCGGGCGGCGACGGCGACAACTACGGCATCGGCGGGAACCACTTCATGCACACGGCGCGTGAGAACCACGACCTCACGCACATCGTGTTCAACAACGAGATATTCGGCCTGACGAAGGGACAGACGTCCCCGACGTCGCCGAAGGGCCACAAGTCCAAGACCCAGCCGCACGGCTCGGCGAAGGACCCCATCCGCCCGCTCTCGATGTCCCTGAACGCCGGTGCGTCCTACATCGCCCGCACCGCCGCCGTCAACCCGAACCAGGCGAAGGACATCATCGTCGAAGCCATCGAACACGACGGCTTCAGCCACGTGGACTTCCTCACGCAGTGTCCGACGTGGAACAAGGACGCAAAGCAGTACGTCCCGTACATCGACATCAACGAGTCCGAGGACTACGACATCGACGTCAACGACCGGCGGTCCGCCTCCGAGATGATGTACGAGACGGAGAACGCGCTCCACGAGGGAACCGTCCTCACCGGTCGGTACTACATCGACGACGAGCGTCTCTCCTACCAGCAGGAGAAGAAGCGCATCGGCGAGATGCCCGACGAACCGCTGGCGGAGCGGTACTTCGACGACGACTACGAGTGGGAGCGCTCCCACGACATGTGGCTCGACAAGCACAAGTAACGGTCGGCTCGCGGCCCTGACGCCCTCCGTGCGGCGTTTTCCGTCGGATGGAGAACCGTTTTCGCATTCGCAACATATTTTTTCCGTGGAGCAAAAGCTACCTCCATGGAAGCCACGTCTACGCAGGGGCGCATCCTCGCCGTCTTGGAGGACGACGCACAGGCGTCGTACGCCGAGATAGCCGACAGGGCGGGCGTCTCGAAACCGACGGTGCGAAAGTACATCCAACAGCTCGAAGAGGAGGGCGTCATCGTCGGCTACTCCGCCGACGTCGACCCGAAGAAGCTCTCCGGGCAGTCGATAGCCCTCGTCGGCATCGACGTCTCATCTGACAGCTACGTCGAGGCGACGCGGGAACTGAAGGGATTGGAGTCGGTGGACGCCCTCTACACCTCCTCCGGGGACCACATGCTGATGGCGGAGGTTCGGGCCGCGGACGGCGACGCCCTCGGCGACGTCATCTCCGAGTCGATACTCGGCATCGACGGCGTCACCGCCGCCCACCCCTCGTTCCTGCAGGAACGGTTGAAGTGAGGATTCGACGCCCGCATTCTCCGGTCTAACTTTCTCGCGGGTACGCCCCACTCGCCTCTCGCCGACCGCCGGCCCGATAGCGAACGCTCTCGACGGGGGACCGGTCGCCGCGGACCACTTTCACTCCGCTTTGGGAACGCTCAGTACCCTTCGGTACGGACGTGGTGGTGATGGCGGGGGAGACGCTTCCCGGCGTGGACGACGGCGGCGAGTCGGAAGCGCCGCGTATCGTGCTCCACGTCGATATGGACTGCTTCTACGCCTCCTGCGAACGCCTCCGCGAACCCGAACTCCGCGGCGAACCGCTCGTCGTCGGGATGGGGTACGAGTCCGGCGAGACGTTCGGCGCGGTGGCGACGGCGAGTTACGAGGCGCGGGAGTACGGCGTCGAGAGCGCCCAGCCCATCTCGCAGGCCCTCGACCGCCTGCCGCGCGTCGAGACGGCCGAAGACCCCGCGGAGGCGGGCTACTACCGCCCCGTGGACATCGACTACTACAAGTCCGTCGCGGCGGAGGTCAAGGAGATTCTCCACGAGTGCGCCGACGTAGTTCGAGAGGTGAGCATCGACGAGGCGTACCTCGACGTCACCGACAGAACCTCCTGGGAGACGACGCCCGACGGCGACCGGACGCTGGCGGAGGGGTTCGCCCGCCACGTGAAACAGCGAATCGGACGGGAGGTGGGCGTCCCCGCAAGCGTCGGCGTCGCGCCCAACATGTCCGCCGCGAAGGTGGCCAGCGACCACGACAAGCCGAACGGCCTCGTCGTCGTCGAACCCGGCGAGGTTCGCTCGTTTCTCGCGCCCCTCTCCGTCGAGGAGGTGCACGGCGTCGGGCCGGTCACGGCCCGAAAACTCGCGGAGATGGGCATCGAGACGGCGGGGGAGTTGGCGGCGGCGGACGCAGACGAGATAGCGTCGACGTTCGGGTCCCGCGGGCGAGAACTCCGCAGTCGCGCCCGCGGCGACGACGACAGGGAGGTGACGCCCGCGGGCCGACCGAAGAGTCTCTCGCGGGAGTCGGCGTTCGCGGACGCGACGGACGACGCGGAGAAGAAACGCGACGTGGTGTCCGCCCTCGCGGCGGACGTGTCCGAACGCGCCCGGAGTCGCGGCGCGATGTACCGCACCATCGGCATCAAGGTGGTCCTCCCGCCGTACGACGTGAACACTCGGGAACGGTCGCTGTCGGGGCCGGTGGACGAACCGGAACTCGTCGAGGACGTGGCCCTCGACCTCCTCTCGGAGTTCGACGACGAGGCGGCGCGGAAGGTGGGCGTCCGCGTCTCGAACCTCTCCTTTACCGACGCCGACCAGTCGAGTCTCGACGGGTGGGAGTCGGCGAAGTCGGAGTCGGAATCGGTGACGGGAGACGAGAGGGAAGCCGAGGCGGACGCCGCGACGCCGAAATCCGACGGCGGGACGGCGACGCGCGACGCGGAGGAATCTGCGGCGTCGCCGACGCTGACCGACTTCGACGCCGAAGCGGGGTCGAACGGCGAAGGAGGGTCGGACGCCGAAGCGGAGTTCGGTCCCGAAACCGACTCCGAGGACGCCGAAGACGCCGACGGACAGGCGTCTCTGGGTCAGTTCGAGTAGCGCCCGCCGGCGTCTGACGGACGGCGGACGGGAAGGGAGGAACTATGAGGCGCGACGGTGACGCGTCGGGTAGATGACGGAGGATACCGAGACGATCACCGTCGCTGACATAAGCGAGGGCGTCGGCGGCAAGGGGGACGCCGACCCCGGAACCGAGGTGGACCTCCCGGTGGTGGACATCCTCACGGGCCGCGGGTTCGTGACCGGGAAGTCCGGATCCGGGAAGTCCAACACCGCGTCGGTGATAATCGAGAAACTGCTGTCGAACAACTTCCCGGTCCTCATCGTGGACACCGACGGGGAGTACTACGGCCTCAAAGAGCAGTTCGAGTTGCTCCACGCCGGCGCTGACGACGAGTGCGACATCCAGGTGAGTTCGGAGCACGCCGAGAAGATAGCGTCGCTGGCGCTCGAACAGAACGTACCCATCATCCTCGACGTGTCGGGTTACCTCGACGAGGACGACGCCCAGAAGCTCGTCACCGAGGTTGCGAAGAACCTCTTCGCCAAGGAGAAGAAGCTGAAGAAGCCCTTCTTGATGCTCGTCGAGGAGTGCCACGAGTACATCCCCGAGGGCGGCGGCATGGACGAGGCGGGGAAGATGCTCATCAAGATCGGCAAGCGGGGCCGGAAACACGGCCTCGGCATCGTCGGCATCAGCCAACGACCCGCCGACGTGAAGAAGGACTTCATCACCCAGTGCGACTGGCTGGTGTGGCACCGCCTGACGTGGCAAAACGACACGAAAGTCGTCGGGCGAATCTTGGGCTCCGAGTACGCCGACGCCATAGAGGAGATGGGCAACGGCGAGGGCTTCCTCGTCACGGACTGGTCCGAGTCCATCCGCCGCGTCCAGTTCCGGAAGAAGCAGACGTTCGACGCGGGGGCGACGCCCGGACTGGACGACTTCGAGCGACCCGACCTGAAGTCCGTCGACGGCAACCTCGTCTCCGAACTCCAGAGCATCTCCGACGAGAAGGCGCGCCGGGAGAGCCGAATCGCGGAACTCAGACAGGAGTTAGACAAGAAGGAGGCGAAGATTCGCGAACTGGAGCGAGAACTGGAGGAGGCCCGCGACCTCTCGCACATGGCCGACCAGTTCGCGCAGGCGATGTTCCAGAAGGCGGAGGCCCCGTACCGCGGCGGCGAGGGCCGCAACCTGAACCGTTCGACGGAGAAGCAGGCCGCACTCGCCGAGTACGACGCGGCGGACGACGCGCCGACCGACGCCGCGACGGCGGACGGCGCGAGTGCGGACGCCGGCGAGGCGGCCCCCGCGGACGCGGCAGACGACGAGGCGGAGGACGCCGTCGTCACCTCGGCGGCCGCCGGCGCGTACCCCGGACTCGACGCGGCGGCGACGGACGCCGCCGGCGCGGGGTTCGACGTGGAACCCGAACGCGCCCACGAGAACCTCGCGGGTCTGACCGGCCGGGAGGACGTGATAGAGCGACTCAGAACGGTCGTCCGGTCGATGGACCCCGTCTCGCGCCGGATGCTCGCGTTCTACCGCGAGGTGGACGCCTGCGACCCGGTGGACGCCCACGTCGCCGCCGGGCAGGTGGGCGACAAACACCTCGCGTACGGGCGGAACGCTCCGCTTCGCCGCGCCGGGTTCGTCGAACACGTCGGTCGCGGCCGGTACGCCTACGCGCTTCCGGAACTCGTCCGCGAGGAGTTCGCCGACCGGTTGGACGAGGGCGAACTCAGAGACGTTGTCTCGGCCGTCGAACGGTCGTTCGTCCCGACGATGCGCGAGGAGGACGCCGCCGAGAACGACCCGACCGGCGCGGCCGACGCGGACGGGAGCGACGCGGCCGACGCCGATGCCGACGGCGACGACTCCGACGCGGACGTCGAAGCCGACGACTGACCGAAACGATGTCCCTCCTCGATAGCCCTCGCCGTTCGGCCGTCGCGGCCGCGGAGATTCTTCTCGTCGTCCTCCTCGTCAACGTCTTGGAGTTCTTCGGGGTGTTCGGACGATTCTCCCCGTACGGCGTGCTCGCGACGTTCTCGATGGCCGGACTCGGAGTCGCGGCGACGCTGTCGGCTCTAGTCGCCTTCCCGTTCCCGTGGGTATCGACGCGGACGGCGCGGTCGCTACTCGCGTTCGGTCTCACGCTACTCGTCGGGTGCGTCCCGACGTACCTCCTGTTCGGGTGCGTGTTCTGGGGCTGTCCCGGGTGAGAATCAGCGAACTGCGGGCGACGACTCCGACGCGGGCGTCGAAGCCGACGACGGACCGAGGTTCAGACGCCGGTCGAGACGTCCACCGTCCGGTCCGCGCGGACGGTCACGACGCACCCCGCGTATCGGAAGGAGATCTCCCCGTTCGCGCCCGGAGCGGAGAAGAGCGCGTTCAAGGCGTCGGGGTCCACCGCGCCGTACAACGGCGGCAGTTCGACCGCCGGCGTGTCCGTGGCGGAACTGACCGCTTCGACGACTGCGCGCGTCGTCGCCCCCGTGCTCGTTTCAGACTTGTTCGAACTCTCTGATGCTGACACGTTATCCCGCAGTATCTAACATGTGATAAACGTTCGTCAGACGTTGTATTCTGAAAAGAGGATGTAGAATTATACTCCGCAACCGATCGAAATACGCGCGACCCGTCTGGGACCGCCCGAACGGGGCGTTCGCGGTCGATTACAGCGGTTCGACGAGGTCTTCGAGGGCCGCGCGGGGGTCGTCGGCCTTGGCGACGCCGGAGGCGAGCAAGATGCCCGTCGCGCCGAGGTCACCGGCGGCCTCGACGTCGTCGCCCGAGGAGATGCCCGCGCCGCAGAACACCTCGACGTCTTCGTCGACGCTCGCGGCCGCCTCGACCGCGTCCTCGACGATGTCGGGGTCTGCGGTGGCGACGGAGACGTCGCCGCCGATGAGTTCCGGCGGTTCGACCGCCACGGAGTCGGGACCGAGGGCCGCGGCGGCACCGATCTGGGCCGGGTTGTTCGCGCAGACGCACGTTTCGAGTCCCGCGCGTTCGGCGGCGCGGACGGAGCCGTCGATGTCGGCGAGTTTGAGTCGCTTCTCGGAGTGGTTGATGAGCGTCCCCTCCGCGCCGGCCTCGGCCGCCGCCTCGGCGAGGGTGCTCCCGGTGTGGCTTCCGTGGCCGTTCGGGTCCACGTGCTGTGCCCACGTTTCGACGCCCGTCTCGGCGACGCGGGCGATGTCGGCGGCCTGCGGGGAGACGGCGATGCGGACGCCGGACTCCTCGGACACCTCGCGGGCCGCGGTCGCTACTTCGATGGGGTCGCACGGGTACGCCTTGAGATTGACGAGGATGAACACGCTTTCGTGTCGGGTCTCCGCCGAGAAATAGGTTAATCTTCGTCGATTCGAGAGACGGTCACTGAATCAACTCGAACTCGACGTGGTGGCGGTCGTACTGCTCCTTGTGCGCTTCCCGAAAGTTGAGGACGTCGTCTAACTCGTCCATCTCGCGTCGGAGACCGCATTCGATGCAAATCACCGTGTACGTCATCTCTTTCGTTTCGATACGTTGCCACCGGCGTTCACTTAGGATACCGCGTTTACTCGGAAAATCAACAGATACTGCCGCCGAAGAATGACTCGGATATCGAAGGGAGCGCTACCGCTGGACGGTCTCGGAGACCGAAAGAAATCGTCGAAGTCGGGGCGTCGCGGTCAGTCCTTGCGCTTGACCACGTCGCCGAGGGTCGTCGTCGTCGAGGAACCGCCCGACCACTCCTCTTCTTCGTCGTCTCCGCCCTCGACGAGGGAGATGTCGAGTTTCTTCTCGAGTTTCTTCCGAACGGAGTCGGAGGGGAGGATGTCGCCGCGTTCGAGTTTGCGGATGAGACTCGCCTTCTCGTTGAGCGACTGCGCGAGGTCCTCCTGACTGAGGCCGCGACCCTCCCGGGCCTCGCGGATTCTGTCGTCGTAGTCCGCCGCGATTTCGTCCATGTCGTCGAACATGTCCCGGCGGCGGCGCTTCGACCCGCCGGAACTGCCGCCCCCGGTCGAACCGGAGGAACTGGACGAAGACGAGGACGAAGAACTCGACGTGGAGTACTTCGTCGAGGCCGACGAGGAACTCGATTCAGTGCGGACCTCGGTACCGAACTCGGCGCAATCGTCGCAAAGTTCGAGTTCGGCCCCTTCCACCTTGACCGTCTTCAGCGACGGCCGCTCCTTGCCGCACATCTCGCATTGGGGCATACACTCTCATAGCCGAGGGCGCGATATAAAAGGCACGACGCGACGTACTCGGATTCCCTCAGGAGAGGTCGCTCATCGCGCCCCAGAACCGCTGGAGCGCGGTGAAGTGACCGATGACCGCGAAGAAGCCCAGCAGTAACGCGACGGGGTGGAAGCCGAGGAGGCTCTGGACCGCGGCGGCGACGAACGCGACGATACCGATGAGCGCCAACCGGTCGGCTCGCCCGACGAGGCCGCCGTACTCTCTGCCGAGCCCGACGGCCTGAATCTGCGTCCCGAGGTAGGAGGTCATCAGGACGCCCGTGACGGCGGCGAGGCCGAGCGCCCACGTCCCGATGCCCGCCGCGAGGCCGACGAGCATGGCGATGTCGGCGTACCGGTCGAGGACGTGGTCGAGGAGGTCACCGCCCTCGCTGGCGACGCCCTGCGCCCGCGCGAGTGCGCCGTCCACGAGGTCCAACCAGCCGTTCAGAAAGACGAACACTCCGCCGAGGGCGTACCAGAGGGGGTCGGCGGCGGCGAACGCCCCGCCGGCGGCGACGGCGAACCCGAAGGCGACGACGCTGACGCCGTCCGGCGAGAGGCCGAGGCGGTCGGCGACGCTGACGAAGGGGTCGAGCAGTCGGTCCGCGACGGAGCGGTACTGGTCGAGCGTCATAGGTAGTCGATGAAGTCTACGGTGCCGGCGCGCGGGTCCATCTCGCCTTCGACGGCGGCGACGACGTCCTCGGCGACGGCGTCGGGTTCTCGGTCGGTCGTGTCTATCTCGTAGACGGCGTCTTCGCCGAACCGCTCGACCGCCTCCGCGAGAACCACGTCGAGCGCTTCGCTCTCGGCGTTCTCTCTGGCCTTCGCCTCGGTCTCGCCGCGTTCTTCGAGTCGCCGTTCGAGTTCCTCGGGGTGACAGCGAAGGACGACGGCGATATCGGCGTCGAAGTGGTGCGCGAGGTGGGATTCGAGGACGCCGTCCCACTCGCCTAACCACTCCGCGACGGCGTCTAAGTCGGTCACAAGCGAATCGCGCTCGGCGTCGCGTTCGGTGAACAGTTCCTCCTCGCGGATGGCGTCGTTGAGGTGAATCACGTCCACGCCCGTGCGGTCGGCGACGATTTCGCTCGCCGTCGTCTTCCCGGTGCCGGGCGTGCCGGTGAGTGCGACGCGCGTCACGCCCGCGTCCCCTCCGCGGCGACGTCGGCGACGACGTCGTTCAGCACTTCGACGGCCCGTTTCGTCTCCTCGCGCGTGCCGCAGGAGACGCGGACGCACTCCGGCAGGCCGAAACTGGAGGTGTCGCGGACGATGACGCCGCGGCGTTGCGCCGCCTCCGCGACGGCCGACCCGTCGCCGACTTCCGCGAGGACGAAGTTGCCGCCGGAGGGCCACGTCCGCGCGTCGAGTTCGTCGCGGTAGTACTCGCGGGCCCACGCCGCCGTCTCCACCGACTCTTCGACGTGTTCCTCGTCGTCGAGTGCGGCGAGGGCGGCGCGGCAGGCGAGTTCGTTCGCGGCGAACGGCGTGTTCACCCGGGCGTAGGCGTCGCCCCACGCCGCCGGGACGACGGCGTACCCGATTCGGAGTCCGGCGAGGCCGTACGCCTTCGAGAACGTGCGCGTCACCGCGAGGTTGTCGTACTCGGCGAGGAGTTCGATTGCGGTCGGTTCCTCGGCGTACTCGCCGTACGCCTCGTCGACGACGACGAGGGTGCGGTCCTCGACCGATTCGAGCAGTTCGACTATCTCCTCGCGCGGCATCACCGACCCGGTGGGGTTGTGCGGCGTCGTGACGTAGACGATTCGCTCGCCGTCGTAGGCGTCGAGCACTCCGGCGGCCGTCTGCGCGAAGTCGTCGGCCTTCGAGACGCCGTACTCGGCGGCGTCGCCGTGGTGGTACCGCGCCGACATCGAGTAGTACGCGAACCCCGGCGTCGGGACCAGCACCCGGTCGTCGGGGTCGAGGAACGCCCGCGAGAGGTAATCGAGCGCACCGTCCGCGCCCGGACTCACCCACACCTGTTCGGACGAGACGTCCCACTTCGACGCCAGTCGCTCCGTGAGGTCCGTGTGCGACGTCTTCGGGTAGACGTTCACGTCGGGCGCGGCGTCCTCGACTGCGGCCACGGCGGCGGGGGAGGGGCCGTGGGGGTTCTCGTTCGACGATAGCTTCGTCAACTCGTCGGGCTCTACCCCGAGTTCGCGGGCCACCTCCTCGGACCCGCGCCCGGGTACGTACGCCTCGTGCGCGGAGAGGTCCCTCGGCATCATATGGTCGAACGATACTCCCCGCGGTTCTTAAGGATGCTTACACCGGACGGGGCGCTACCCCTCGCGGTACGACGAGGGGACGTACTGGCCGAACTGCGGGTCCGAGGAGAGGGCGTCGGGGACGAAAAGCGGGTCGCCGCCGGGCCGGAACTCCCGAATCAGTCGCTGCCCGGTCGGGCCGGTGAGGAAGCCGACGTACTGCATGGCGAGTTCGTACCGCACGTCGTGCGTCGCGGGGTTGACCGGGACGACGCCGTACTCGTTCAAGAGGAGTTCCGACCCGCCGCCGAGGGGTCCCTCGACGAACGCGTCGAGTCCTATCTCCTCCCGGAAGACGCGGTACGTCCCCCGGTCCGTCAGGGTGTACGCGCCGCGTCGCCCCGCCTGCCGGAGGGTGTCGCCCATGCCGTCGCCCGTCGCCTGATGCCACCGACCGCCCGGCGCGGCGTCGGCGCGGTTCCAGAGGGTCTCCTCGCGGCGGTGCGTCCCCGACTCGTCGCCGCGGGAGAGAAACAGCGACTCCGCGCGGGCGATACGCTCGAACGCCGCGACGGGGTCGGAGACGCCCGCGATGCCCGCGGGGTCGTCGGCGGGTCCGACGACGAGAAAGTCGTTGTGCATCAGCGACCGGCGGTTGACGCCGAACCCCTCCCGCAGGAACGCGTCTTCGGCCTCGCGGGCGTGGACGAGGACGGCGTCGGCGTCGCCGTCGCGCCCCTTCCTGAGCGACGCCCCCGTCCCGAGAGAGAGCACCTTCACCCGCAGACCGAACCGTTCGCGGAGGGTCGGATGGAGAGCGTCCAACAGGCCGGTGTCGTACGCCGTCGTCGCGGTGGCGAGCGTCAGCGTCCGCGTCTCCGCGTCCGCCGTTTCCGCCGTCGAACGCCCCCCTCCGCCCGAGGCGACGTTCGACCGACTTCCGTCTCCCCGCCCGTCGCTCAGACACCCCGCCCCGGCGACGAGTCCGGTCGCCCCGAGTGCTTCCAGATAGCGGCGTCGGCGCATACGACGACACTCGTCGGTGGGGATATGTGAATTTGGTTTCGAACACGTGCGGACGTAACTGGATACAGTTACGCCACGGGCGGAACCCACGGGGAACCGACGCTCAGTACAGTCGGTCTATCGCCAACCCGACGACGAGGAGGACGAGGACGCCCGGGAGGACGGCGAGTCCCACGTCCACTGGGTAGCCGAGGTTCCACGCGAGGACGACCCCTTGGACGTACGCGAGAAACGCCGACAGGAGGAGTCCGAACGCCGGCGGAACGTCCTCGCTCCCGGCGACGGAGGAGATGCCGCGGACGAACAGAAGCGACCCGAGGCCGATGACCGGCAGGAGGAGGACGCCGACGAGGGGCGAGGTGAAACTGTCCGGGTCGCCCGCGGTGCCGAAGTGGATGGCGAACTGGTCGGGAAGCGACGGGAGAAGGAGGAGGCCGGCGACGGCGCTACCGACGAGGAGGGCGACGCTGAGAGCGTCGTACTGACGAGCGTTCATACTCGCCGGTACGCCGCGTGAGATGTTTAGTTCTTTGTCACGACTGTCACCCGGGGTGATTCTTACGGGACGCGCACGTCGTGTTCGAGGACGCCGACGCCCTCGATTTCGACTTCGACCGTGTCGCCGTCGGAGAGTGGCCCGACGCCCTCGGGCGTCCCCGTCGAGATGACGTCGCCCGGTTCGAGCGTCACGTACGTCGTAATCTCGGCGACGAGTTCCGGAATCGAGAAGATGAACGCGTCGATGGAGGAGTCCTGTTTCGTCTCGCCGTCGACGCGGAGTTCGATGCTCGCGTCGTCGGGCACCTCGTCGGGCGTCGCCAGCACCGGGCCGAGGGGTGCGCTGTTGTCGAACGCCTTCCCGCGAACCCAGTTTTGCTCTCGGCTCTGGTCGTCGCGGTTCGAGATGTCGTTCATGCAGGTAAAGCCCGCCACGTAGTCCATCGCCTCCTCCTCGGAGACGTTACGGCACTGTTCGCCCACGACGACGGCCAACTCCGCCTCCCACTCGACTCGTTCCTTTCCGGCGGGGAGGGTCACGGTGTCGCCGTGCGACGCGAGCGCGTTCGGCGGCTTGAGGAAGAGCAACGGCCGGTCCGGAACGTCCTCGTTTCGCTCTTCGGCGTGTTTCGCGTAGTTGCGACCGATGCAGACTATCTTCGTCGGTTCGCAGGGCGGAAGCACGTCCACCTCGTCTACGGCGTACGTCTCGCCGCCGAAGGAGACAGTGTCACCAGACTTCGTCTGGTTGCTCGCCGAGGTTCCCTCGGCGGTGTCGCCGTGCCACTCGCCGCGCCGGACGGACCCCGCGGGGTCGCGGAAGCGTACCCGATGCATACCCGGTGCGTCTCCGCCCCTCCGCTTCGTTCTTTCCTTCCCGGAAACCCCCGAACCCCGTTACTGTCCCGACGACGGCGGCGTCGGCAGTTTGGGTATCAGCCACGAGAGGAACGCGTCGGCGCTTCGCGTCTGCAACCACACCCGCCCGTCGCCGCGGAACTCGCAGACGAGTCCCTCGCCGCTGAGAACCGTCGATTTCAGGCCGCCGACGCGACGCACGGTGAAGTCCACGGACTCCTCGAAGGCGACGACGTGGCCCGTATCGACGACGAACGGGTCCGCCGCGCCCACGTCCACCTCCTCTATGCCCCCGTAACTCGACAGGAACACCGGCCCCGCCCCCGTGACTTTCAGGAGGAACAGGCCCTCGCCGCCGAAGAACGACCGCGACCCGCCGAACTTCGTGTCCACGTCGAGGGCGGTGTCGCCCGCGAGGTACGACCCCGACTGGACGTACACCGTCTCGCCGTCCAGTTCGACGTGCGTCACGTCGCCGGGGAGGGGCGGCGCGAAGGACACCTCGCCCGCCTCCGCCGCGCGGAACGTGTTCTGGAAGAAACTCTCGCCGCCGAACGACCGCCGAATCGACTTCAGAAAGCCGCCCGTGGCGTTCGTCTCCATCTCGACGCTCGCGTCGTGAGAGACCATCGCGCCGCCC
Source organism: Halopelagius longus (assembly GCF_900100875.1). Taxonomy (NCBI): domain Archaea; kingdom Methanobacteriati; phylum Methanobacteriota; class Halobacteria; order Halobacteriales; family Haloferacaceae; genus Halopelagius; species Halopelagius longus. Next base: position 467,794 of record NZ_FNKQ01000002.1, read on the forward strand.
TCCGCCCGTATCTCCTCGCCCGCCGACAGGGAGACGGTCAGAAGCGAGTCCGACGGCCGGTGGGTGATGTCGTACTCCATACGTCTCCGTCGTCGCGTCGTCAAATGAGTGTAATTACGCCGAAGATAGAACGTCCAGATTTCGGAGAACGTTCCCGTCTCCTCCGGGACGCTCAGAAGTCGAGGCGGAGGTACGACGTTCCGTGCCGGTAGTTGTACGCCTCGACGGCGACGCCGAACGCGGAGAGGACGGTCAACGCGAGGAGGAACAGTCCGTCGGTGTTGGAAGCGACGTACCACAGTCCGAACAGGAGGGCGGCGAACACCGCCGACGCGAGATTGTACAGGGGGTGAGTGCGGACAGTATCGAACGCGCTCGCGACGGAGTACACCACCGCGATGACGGCAACAATGACAACTAGGGGCGGAATCGACACGAACGCGACGTACAGGGACGCCGCGACGGTGAACAGGGCGGCGACGACTGCGCGGTAGCGACTGATTCCGCTACCGAGTCGGGTGGAGGGCGACATACTCGCCGGAACGTCCGTTCCGCGGATATGTCTATCGTCGTCGGCGGTGCGGCGTTCGGCATCTTTTATGGCACTGTCGTGAGTAGTTCCCGCCGACTCATGACGATGGAACTCACTTGGCACGGACACTCGACGTGGCACGTCGACGTAGACGGGACCACCTTCCTCATCGACCCGTTCTTCGACAACCCCCACACCGACCTCGAACCCGAGGACGTGGAGACGCCGGACTACCTCCTCTTGACGCACGGTCACGCCGACCACATCGCCGACGTCGACGCGTTCACCGACGCGACGTTGGTCGCGGTGCCGGAGATGACGGCGTTCATGCAGGACGAACACGGCTTCGAGGACGCCATCGGCATGAACCTCGGCGGCACCACCGAGTGCGGCGACGCGTTCGTGACGATGCACCGCGCGGACCACACGAACGGCCTCAACACGAGTTACGAGAACGAAATCGGCGTGCCCGCCGGCTTCGTCATCAGCGACGAGAGACCGTCGCAGGACGAGGACGACGGCGCGACGGCGTTCTACCACGCCGGCGACACGGCGCTGATGTCGGATATGATCGACGTCATCGCGCCGTTCCTGCAACCGGACGCCGCCGCACTGCCGTGCGGCGACCACTTCACGATGGGTCCGTGGCAGGCCGCCGTCGCCGCCGACTGGTTGGGCGTCGACCACGTGTTCCCGATGCACTACGACACGTTCCCGCCAATCGAAATCGACGTCCAGGACTTCGTCGACGAGGTGGAGAAGACGGGGACGGACGCCGACGTCCACGTCCTCGACGGCGACGAGTCGTACACGCTGGAGTGACGCGTCCGCGGCGGGTCGAGGCGGTCACCTCCAACGTTCCGTGACCGTCGGTTCCGACGTTATTTCTTCGACACGCTCGGCTCGGAATCGAGCGACGGAGGCACCCTCCGAGAACGAGTTTGAGCAACCTTTAGGACGAAGGCACACGAGTACACGAACGCAATGAGCGACATCCAAACTTCCACCGTCAGCGAGGAAGGCTTCGCGTCCACGAGTCAGGTCGGCGACTTCGAACTCACCATCGACGCCACGAACGAAGATGGTCCCGACCCGAATCAGGTCCTCGTCGCGGACTACGCGTCCTGTTTCCTGCCCGCGTTCCGCGTCGGCGGCCAGCAGACGGGCCACGACGACCTCGGTAAGATTCAGATCGACGCCGACGCCGACCTGAACGACGACGACGACCTCGAACGCATCAGCTTCGCCATCCACGTGGAGGCGGACCTCGACGACGGCGAGTTCGACGAGATCGTCGACCGCGCCGAGGGCATCTGCCACGTCCACGCGGCCCTCCGCGAGGAACTCCACGCGGACATCGAAGTACACGGCGGCGCGTTCTGAGGACGACGACTCGTACACCCCGCATTTTTTCCGACGAGGTTCGTCGCGGTCGCTCTCGCCCGTACTCTCCGGTATCCGATAGTCGCGTTCGCCGCACCGCACGGACCGGACGCGACAGAAGAAGGGTTCAGCGGCGGTGGTACGCCCGGTAACTCATCGCCTCTCCGTCTACGATGACGACCTCCCGTCCCTCGGGGTCGCTGAGGTCGGCTTCTTCGATTTCGTCGTTCGACAGGTACGGTCCGTGGGGTTCTTGCACGTCTTCGTCGAAGACGTACGGGCTGTTCGGCTGTCCTTTCATACTCGGTGGTAGCGCACTCGATAATATAAGTCTTTGTCAGACATTCCCATGCACTTTACGTCGGAAAGAACGGTCTCGAGTTCGGGTCGGTGCCTCCGTCGCAGTCAGTCGTCCGCGGCGGCGGGTTCGGTTTCGGATATCTCCGTGCCGAGGAGGTCCAAGAACGCCGCCAACCACTCCGGGTGGTCGGGCCACGCCTGTCCGGTGACGAGGTTCCCGTCCACCGTCACCTCGTCCACCCACGAGCATCCCGCCGCCTCGACTTCCGCGCGCACGGCGGGGTATGCGGTCATCTCGTACCCGTCTAAGACGCCCGCGGCGGCGAGAATCTGCGGGCCGTGACAGAGTGCGGCCACGGGCTTGTCCTCCTCGAAGAAGTGCCGGACGGCGTCGAGAACCTCCTCGTGCGTCCGGAGGTACTCGGGCGCGCGTCCGCCGGGGACGACGAGGGCGTCGTACTCCGCGGGGTCTATGTCGTCGAACGTCGCGTTCAACTCGAAGTCGTGTCCGCGGGACTCCACGTACGTCTGGTCGCCGCGGAAGTCATGGATGGCCGTCTTGACCGTCTCCCCCGCCTCCTTGTCGGGGCAGACGGCGTCCACCTCGTGTCCGACCATCGTCAGCGCCTGGTACGGCACCATTATCTCGTAGTCCTCCCCGAAGTCGCCGACTATCATCAGGATGCTCTCGGACATGGTATCACCGAGTTAACATTCCCCGCGAGAGGTGATAACGATTGTGTGGGGTTCTCACGCGGCGTCGAGGACGCGGCCGATGTCGCCCACCGAGTCGAGGACGTAGTCGGGTTCGACGGCGGACCGAGAGAGCGTCTCCTCGTCGGTGACGCCCGTTCGGACGAGGACGGTGGTCATGCCGAAGCGTTCGCCGAGGGCGATGTCGGTGTCGAGTCTGTCGCCGACGACGAGGGTCTCCTCGGGGTCGGTGCCCAGTCGCTCCAAGGCCATCGACTTCGCCGTCTCGGAGGGTTTTCCCAACACCGCGTCGGGTTCTCTCTCGGTGACGCCCGCGACGGCGTTGATGACCGCGCCGGACCCCGGCACGTCGCGTTCCGCCGCCGGGATGACCATGTCCGGGTCGGTGCCGACGAAGGCGACGCCGTCGTCCGAGAGGATATCGAGGGCGTCACAGAGGGTGTCGTAGTCGAACGACCGGTCGATGGACGCGAGGTAGACGTCGGCGTCGTCGGCGTCTTCGACGACGGAGACGCCGGCGTCGTCGAGTATCTCCACGAGTCCGGGTTCGCCGACGACGTACACCGCCGCGTCGGGGCGTTCCTCGGCGAAGTACCGCGCCGTCACGGTGCCGGCGGTGACGACTTCCTCGGCGGACACCTCGAAACCGGCGCGCGCGAACCGTTCCTCGTACGCCGACGGTTGCTTCGCCGGGTTGTTCGAGACGAAGACGCGCCCGAGTCCCGCCGACGCGACTGCGTCGAGTCCGTCGCCCGCGCCGGGTATCGGTTCGTCGCCCCGCACCACCGTGCCGTCCACGTCCAGGATGACCCCGCGGTAGTTCATCGTCCCTCCGTTCGGGCGGTCCGGTGTTGAATCCGACGCCGGCAGGAGGAGTTATGTCATGTGCTAACGTACATATACGTATGTTGTTCGCTGTCCACCCCGGCGGTGCGGGACCGAGAGGGAGAGCGCCGGAGTCGAGGGCGGGAGACGAGGCTCTCGGAAGGGGGCACTACGTCTGCGGCGCGGTGAGTCTCGGCGCGGCCCTGCTTGCGATGTTCCTCGCGTACTCCGTGCTGGTCGCCGTCGCCAGCCTCGTCCCCCTCCTCTCTACGACGACCATCGCGTTCGCGGGCGTCCTGACGTGGTTGCTGCTGTGGTTGCTGTTCGACTCGGTGCGCCTGTGGCTTCTCGGCCGAACGACCGCGTGACCGACGCTTCCCGTCGGTCTCCGCGACGTGCAAGAACCAAAGAACGATATGCGAGTCTCCCTTCGGACGAAGTGTGACGAACACGCAGCTTTCGCTCATCCAGATAGACAACTACGGTCCGTGGACGGTCACCCCGGAACCGCGACGGGAGATGGACCTTCAGACGCTCCAGTCGCGGTTGTTCGCGGACCTCGCGCAGTTCGTCGGCAGTCGGGACGGGTACGTCTTCTTCACGCGGTTCGACAACATGGTCGCCGTCACGAACGGACTCGACGGCGACGCCCACGAACTCATGCAGGAGTCCATCGGCAACCGCTACCCCGTGACTATCAGCCTCGGCACCGGCGTCGATTCGACGCCCATCGACGCCTTAGAGACGGCCACAGCGGGTCTGCAACGCGCCGGAAGCGCGCAGGACGGCGACCGGCGGGAGGTACTCGCCGGGACGACACTCGACGAACGGAACCGAACGGCGACGGACGTCCAAATCGCCCACTTCGACGTGAACGACGCGACGGGCAAGTACACCGACCGACTCAACGAGTTCGACTCGTTCATCGAGATAGAGCAGGGGTACGCCTCGCTCATGCGCCACCTCCGGGAGGAACACGGTGCGCTCTCCTTCTTCGTCGGCGGCGACAACATCATCTCGGTCTGCCCCGACATGGACGAGGCGGCGTACCGGTCGGCCATCGACCACGTCGAACGCGAAGTCGGCGTCGAACTCAAAGTCGGCGTCGGCGTCGCGGACAACGTCCAAGATGCGGGGATGGTCGCAAAGCACGCCCTCGAAGAGTGCCGTCACCGCGGCACCGTCGTCGAGATGGAGGTTCCCAGCCCCGACATCGGCCTCGCCGAGGACTGAACTTCCGGACCGCCCGCCGACGCCCGCCGCCGTCGTCCGAACGCGGACGCGTCGCCTTCGGTCGGTGGGTCCACGGTCACTCCCCCGGCGTTCGGAGAACTAACGGACCGATGGCGAGCGTTCGCTTCGCCGCCGTCGCGATGCGGAACACGTAGGACGTGAACAACAGGAACGGCAGCACCGTGATCGTGAACGCCCCGGCGGTGACCCACACGATGTTGTCGATTCCGAGCGTCGCCCCCGGGAACGTCCCCACGCCGACGAACGCGAGCATGCATCCCGAGACGACGATGGCCGGCACCGCGACGTAGAGGATGTACTGCGAGAGGTCCACCAACGCCCACTGGAAGTAGAGCGTCTTGATGTGCTCGCGGGCGGGGCCGAACATCGAAAGCGCCGACCGGAGGCGGGCGAACGCCTCCCGTTCGTCGTCGCTCAGGCTCTCGTCGAACTGCTCCGTCATGCGCTCTATCTGGTATATCTTCCACGAGTAGTTGAAGTTCAGCGCGGCCGTCATCACGTCGAACTTCCCGAACTCTGCGCCTTCGAGCTGTTCGTCTACCTTCTCGGCGTTCTCCTGTAGGCTCTCGGAGTACTCCGAGACCTGTCTGCGGAGCTCGTCGTCGTCGCTCTCCTCGACGAGTCGGTCGAGTGCGGCCGCCCGTTGCTTGCTCGTCCGAACGAGCTGCTGGAGGAGCTCCGAGGGGTGGGCCGGCGGGGCGTCTTGGAACAGCTCCGAGGCGTACGTGCGGTAGTCCATCGCGTCGCTCATCCGCTTTCGCTGGTCGCCCAACGGCCCCGTCTCCTGCGAGAGGACGAGTTGGTTGATGGTGACGACGAACGTCGTGCCGGTGACGACGACGCCTATCATCGAGGAGAATATCCACTCGATGGCGTTGGACGTCTGAATCTTCTGCTGTAACGACGGCTGAAGCACCGTGCTGGCCGCGACCAACGCGACGAAGACGAAGAGTGCGAGGATGGCGACGACGGCCAATCGGTTGGCTTCGAGGAGGAACCACAGCTTCGCCCGACTCTCGCCGGCCCGTTCCCGCATCGTGTTCGCCGTGCCGATTGTCTCGTTTTCCCCGTTACTCATCCGAATCCCTCTCCGTGTCCGCGGGTCGCTTCAGAACGAGGTACTTCGTCCCGCCGCCGGTGTAGTCGATGGTATCGACGAGCTCCCACCCCTCGCGACCGAGTTCGTTCAGTTCGTCGGTCGGGTCCTCCGCCTCCTTCTGGGTGCTCTCGCGCGGCGGTTCCAACGTCCGGTACTCCCATCTGCGTGGCGGCGGCGCGTCCATTCGTCGTGGGATACGGGGGCATCCGGGCTAAACGTGGTGCCCGGAGGAGACGAGTTTCGTTCGGCCGCGCGGTCTGTCTCGAATGACGAACGTTCACGAGAGAGTACACACAGCGAAACGATACTCTCTCACTAGCTGTCGTTAGTCTGACGAATTATTATGGAGGCGGGTTCTAGAGGGGCGTACGTATGAGAGCAGACGAAGATTCGACCCATCGGAGACTAGACACTGATGCGAACCCCACGGCGCAAATCGTACAGGCGGTCGCCGACCAGAAAGGGACCGACCCGCTGAGTCTGCAGAGCGCGTGGGACACTATCGGACAGGTCTTAGACCCCGTCTTCTCGACGCCGCCGTCGCGCGACGCCGACGTGGAGATCACGTTCAACTACGAGGGGTATCGCATCACCGTCACGCAGGACGGGTGCGCGACGTTCGACGAACTGGAATAATTAGGGGTGCGTACGTGGGGTGGGTAACTTCGGTGGTGAGAGACGGTGATGCGACTGATGGGGGTCGATTCGCCTTTTACGGCGGGCGAGCGTTGCGTACCGGCGGGTCCGTGAACCGACTCGCCGAACGGAGTCTCGGCGAAGGGGGCGGCCGGCCGATAGGACTGCAAAGGGCTTCGAATATCGAATCTCGATTCTCCCGCGCTCTCGTCGGCCACCGCCCGCGTCGAACCGTCGGCGGGACCGTCGGATGCACCGAGAAAACGGGAGTCCTCGCACCGCCTACTCACGTGGCCTCGTTTCTCGGACGAAGGCTCGAATCGCCGCGGCGACGCGGTCGGGGGCCGAGTCGGTGGCGACGTGTCCGACGCCGTCGAGTTCCGTGAGGCGACTCTCCGGCAGGCGTTCGTCGAGTTCGAACGCGGCGTCTCGTAGGTGCGCGGGACCGTGTTCGCCCGTCAGCAGAAGCGTCGGAGCATCGACGCCCATGTCCTCTGGGAGGTCGTACTCCTCGACGGCGTAGTTCTCCCGGATCACGGTTTCGACGAGGTCGAAGTTCACCTCCTCGGGCCAGAACGGCAACCGCTCGGGCTTCGGGACGCCGCCGGCGTCCCGGTAGAACAGCTTCATCGCCCTCTCGCGGTCGCCGGCGTCGAGGCTCTCCCGCATCCGGTCGGCCAAGTCGTCGTCGCGGTGGTCGCCGACGAGGACCGCCGGTTCGTAGAGGACGAGTCGGTCGACGTCCACCTCGGTCGCCGCTGCGAGCGCGACGAGGCCGCCGAAGGAGTGCCCGAACACCGTCGTCTCACCGTCGACGGCGTCGACGAGTGCGCGCACGTCGGCGACTTCGCGGTCGAGGTGGTACTCGTCGGCGTCGCCGCTGTCGCCTCGTCCCCGCCGGTCGGGAACGACGAGGGTGAAATCGTCGGCGAGGTGCGGTCGGAGCCTGTCCCACGCCCGACGAGTCCCCGACCCTCCGTGGAGGAGGACGAGCGACGGACCCGACCCCTCCCGTTCGTAGGCTATCTCCGTTCCGTCCGCCGAGGTGACTGTCCGCATGGAGTACGGCGTTAAAGTGTGAGTCAACTAAACTGTTCCCCGTCCGGCCGTTTCGTGTGGTCGTCGCTCAACTCCCCTCCGAGAACGCGTTTCTCGCGCAGGTGCACACAGAACTACCCACGGTGGAGAGTTCGAAGGAGAAGCGAGCACGCACCAGGCGGTGCTCACCGGTCGTGGTCCCGGAGGGGAAGCGGGGCCAGGTGTCGAACTCGGTCGCTAACGCTCCCTCGCTCACATTCGCGGCCTTCTCCATCGGAGTGCGCTTTTCGATGTCCGAGCGTCGGACCGATAGCAAGCTCGATAGCACACCTTTCCTTCTCTTAGCCCTCACCGTGATACTGTGACCGAGACAATCCAGGGCGACGTCTTGCACGTCATCCCTCCGGACGAACTGGACGACCACGACTTGACGCCCGCCCTCCAAGAGTTAGCCGAGTCGCGCTACGTGATCGTACTCCGGAAAGGGGGTCACCCCTCGATACTGGCTCTCGTCTGGGCGTTTATCCGCCGCAGCCCAATCGAGGCGGTAACTGTCGTGACCGACCGGCGTTTCGAGGAGGACGAGGAGGTCACGCTGACCGTCGAGAAGACGGACATGGCCGGTGTCTACGTCACAGCAGTCTCTGGAGGAGACCCGGAGACGTAGCCGACGTCGATTCTCTGCGGCCTGCCACGTTATCCGGCTGCGAGGACGGTGTCGAGGCGCTCTTCGAGTTCTTCGATGTCGTCTCGTAGATCCTCGGCCTCCTCCGTGTCGAGACCGGCGAGCCGGTCTTTGAGCCCCTGTAACTGCGATTGCTTTTCCGCTTCTTCTACCGACGTTTTCTGGACGTAAACCTGCTCTTCGACGTTATAGACGTCCTGTTCGTCGATATCCGTGACTGCAAGCACCACGTCGAGCTTCTCGGGGTCGATCCCCCACACCCACTCGCGGGGAACGCCCTCTTCGTCGAGAACGCTTAGAACCGCCTTCTCGTCTCTGAGGTGGCGGCGTTTGCGGGCCGTCCGATGGACGGTCCCGAATCGTCCGTGGAGGTCCGCATCGGGCCCGATGTACTCCAGTAGTGCGTCTCCGACCGTTTTCCTGAGCCGATCCGCCCCCCGCTGGACGTCCGAGAGGAGCACGTACAGATCGACGAGCGCCTCGGACGACAGTGAGTCGGGGTCGTCGAGGTCGTGCCGTTGGAGCGTATCGGCGAGGAGCACCACGTCGTCGTAGATACGCTGCGGGGGCGTCCGAACGGTCCACTCCGGGCGGAGAAAGGGACTCTCTCTTCGCTCGCTAGACTCACTTCGCCGGAGCGTATCCTCGGATTCGTCGACGGTGTACTGGTCCGAGAGACTCATTACCGACACGTACGGTTCGACCCCCGCTGGAAGCTCGGCGATCGACAACTCACCCGAGTCTGACTCGAGCCAGTCGTACAGGACCTCGAACTGGTTTCGCCAGAGCGGGCGCTCTCGATCTCGCCGGTCTCCGACGTACGCGACGATGATCCGATCGTCGTGCGACGACTCGATCGCGAACGCGCGCTCCGACGACGGGGTCACGAGGACAGAGTCGGACTCGATCTCCTCACAACGGTCGCGAAGATCGGTCCACACGGAATCGAACGTCATGTCCGAAAATTCGCCCGTTGAGAGCAAAAGCGTGGGGCCTAGTTCTGTTGATCTCTCCCCCGGTGAACACGTGTTCCGAGAAGACGTGGGGCCGGAGGGATTGAACGACGGTCGCTCACTTTGTTCGCTCTCTGATTCAAACCCCTCGGCGTACACGACGTACAGAACTCACGCCGTCCGCGAGCGACGGAGCGCTCGCTCGGGGTGGAGTTCTGAGAGAAAGTGGGGCCGGAGGGATTTGAACCCCCGATCGACTGATATCTCCGGTACGCGCCTCGGTACTCCAGAGGGTCGTCAACACGACCGATGATCAGTCGGTCGCTCGGTATATCAGTCTGGAGTGTCGTCACCGGGCGCCAAGCCTCTGGAGTCAGTCGCCATCCCGGGCTTGGCCACGGCCCCTGTGTGTGCACCCGAAAGTTAGACGATACGACTTAAAGGAATTTCGATTGACGGCGGTCCGTCAGCGGTCCGTCTCCGACCAATCGCAGTCTTGGCACTTGTAAGCGGTCACGAACTCAGTGACGCTCGGCATGTAGCCGACCGAGAGGACGTTGCCGCCGCACTCGGGGCAGTCCCTGTCTGCGTCTTCGATGTCCTCGGCCTCCATCGGACGCTCTCCCTCGACGAGTTCCGCGAGTCGTTTGGGCGTCACCATCCGACCTTGCACGACGCGATTGCTCATGTCGGGTTCGTGGATACGGAGTGTGGTAAGTCCTCCGCGTCCGCGTCGGGGGTCAGTGGGTCACCACCGAAACCGTTCGCGTCCGAGGGCCGTCGCACTCCACCAAGAGGAGCGACTGCCACGTTCCGAGGTCCAACTCGCCGTCCGCGAGGGGGACGGTGACGCTGTTGCCGAGGAGGAGGGCGCGGAGGTGCGAGTCCGCGTTGCCGTCGAGTTCGTCGTGTGACCACCCCTCGTCCGGGACGGCCGAGGCGAGCAACTCCTCGATATCGGACAACAGTCGGCGTTCGTTCTCGTTGCAGACGACGCCCGCCGTCGTGTGTCTGACGAACACCGTACAGGCGTCCGCGTCCGTGCCGGCGGCGTCGTCCACTGCATCTGCGACTCGGTCCGTCACGTCCGAGACGTCGAGGCGGGCGTCCGTCTCGACGTCGAATCGGGCCGTTCCCATGGTCGAGACGAACGGCGGGCGGGGGCAAAAGAGTGCGTCAGCGGCGGTCGGTCGCAGCGGCGTCGGCCGGGGAGAAATCGGAGCCGACGTGTCTCAGAGCCACGGCGCGCGCGACTCGTCCTCGCCGGGGTAGCCGTATCCGGCGTCGGAGTCGGGGTCGGCGTCGGCCGCGTCGTCGTCAGAGTCCGCGGCGGCGGGCGAGGGGTCCGAGTCGCCGCCGTCCGCGAGTGCGGCGCTGGACGGACCCGATTCCTCGGCGGCCGAGTCGGCGTCCGCCTCGCCGGCGTTCGGGTCGAAGGCGAACAGGGCCGTGACGGCCAACACGCCCAGCGCGATGGGGCGGTCCGTCGGGAGGAGGCCCAACACGTCGATGGCGAGCATGCCGAGTGCGACCGAACTCCCGAAGCGGAAGCGGTCGATGTCCACGGCCCCGCGGAGGCGGGGCGCGAACAGGGCGACGAGGAGGGCGAACCCGACGCCCGTCCCGGCCGCCGCGGCGGCGTGCAGTATCGTCGTCACGTTGGGGTCGACGATGAGGCGCGCGCCCGAGGGGTCGAAGCTCGCAACGAGGCCGAGTCCGATGATGATGCTCGGCGAGGGCAGGTACTCGCCCACCTTCGAGGACGCCGTCTTCGCGGCGACGGCGAGGATGACCAGCCCGGCGAAGCGGTGGAACACCTCGAACGCCAACAGCGTCCGCAACGTCTCGGCGAACACCGCTTCTATGCCCGCGATGGGGATGATGAACGCCCCGATGAGCAGCACGGAGGTTATCTGCTCGCGCCGGGTGCCTTCCATCTCGGCGAGGATGACCGCCACCGTGGCGGACCCCCCGAAGATGAGCAGCCCCGTCTCCAGTATGCTGGCCGGACTGCTCAGCGCACCCGCGATGATGAGCGCGGGGAAGATGCCGTCTACGAGGGGCAGAGCCATGACCGTCGCCAGCAGGCGCGTGGCTCCGCCCACATGCTGTTCTAAGCGGAGGGCGACCGGATGTCGTGAGACGCTCATTCGAATCTAACGGCCGTCACCATCGGCCAAATGGCGATACGGACCCAAACCGGGCGAGACGTCGTCGTGTCCGGCGAGTCCGCGCACTCCGAGGAGATTGAGATTCGGGAGAAGTTTATTCCCGAATTTAAATGTCCGCCACATCGCTGTAATAAAGAGGCTGCCGGAGTCGACGATTTCCTGACCGGCGATGCGCGATGCGGCGGGACACTCGGAGTCCATACCTGAAATCAATTGCACGAAAGTATTAAACGTTGTGTGGGAAAGGAAAACATGGTACAAGATACCTTCACCGTGTATACTTAAACACCGGCTACGGTCTTTCGGCGAACCAGGGATAAGTTGACGAATCGTCGAAATCGGCTGGCGTATCGGGCGAATTTTGCACGAACGTTCACCGGGTACCGAGCGTCTCCGCCTCGTACGCGACGAACCGTTCTTTTAGAGAGGTCGGATAGCACTATCGTGTATAGGGTAGGGTATCTGCTTGCCAACCTTCTGCACGGGCGTGCCGTCTCGGAACCCTTTTGTCGCAGGACTATGGACGATTTACATGGCGAACGACGTTCCCGAGCGAGAGTCTTTCTCAGAGAAACTGCAGGTGCCGGAGGCGCTGACGTTCGACGACGTGCTACTCAGACCCGCCGAGAGCCGCGTCGAACCCGACGACGCGGACGTGTCCACGCGCGTCTCGAAGAACGTCGAACTCAACGTCCCCGTTCTGTCGGCGGCGATGGACACCGTCACCGAGAGCGGGATGGCGATAGGGATGGCCCGCGAGGGCGGTCTCGGCGTCCTCCACCGCAACATGGACGTAGAGGGCATGGTCGCGGAGATAGAACGCGTAAAGCGCGCCGACGAACTCGTCATCAGACGGGACAACGTCGTCACCGCGAACCCAGACCAGACGGTACGCGAGGTAGACGAGATGATGGAACACCGCGGCGTCTCGGGCGCGCCCGTCGTCGACGAAGAGGACACCGTCCTCGGCATCATCTCCGGGACGGACATCCGTCCGTACCTCGAAGTCGGCGAGTCCGACGAGGTGCGCGAGGCGATGACCGACGAGGTCATCACCGCGCCGCGCGACGTGACCGCCCGCGAAGCGCTCGAACTCATGTACGACCACAAGATAGAGCGCGTTCCCATCGTCGACGACGACAAGCACCTCGTCGGACTCGTGACGATGCAGGGCATCCTCCAGCGCCGCGAACACGAGAACGCCGCGCGCGACGAGGACGGCCGCCTCCGCGTCGGCGTCGCCGTCGGCCCGTTCGAGATGGACCGCGCCACCGCCGCCGACGAAGCGGGCGCCGACGTGTTGTTCATCGACTGCGCGCACGCGCACAACCTCAACGTCCTCGACAGCGCACGCGACATCAAGGAGTCCGTCGACGCCGACGTCGTCGTCGGCAACATCGGGACCCGCGAGGCGGCCGAAGCCTGCGTGGACTTCGCCGACGGCCTGAAGGTCGGCATCGGCCCCGGTTCCATCTGTACCACGCGCGTCGTCACCGGCGCGGGCATGCCGCAGATTACCGCCGTCGCCCAAGTCGCGGACGTCGCCGCGGAGCAGGACGTCCCCGTCATCGCGGACGGGGGCATCCGCTACTCCGGCGACGCCATCAAGGCCATCGCCGCGGGCGCGGACGCCGTCATGCTCGGGTCGTACTTCGCGGGCACCGACGAGGCTCCCGGCCGCGTCATCACGATGAACGGGAAGAAGTACAAGCAGTACCGCGGCATGGGGTCGGTCGGCGCGATGAAGTCCGGCGGCGGCGACCGCTACCTCAAGGACGTAGACGAGGACGAAGAAGAGGAGATGGTCCCCGAGGGCGTCGAGGCGGCGACGCCGTACAAGGGGACGCTCGCCTCCGAACTCCACCAACTCGTCGGCGGGATGCGCTCCGGGATGGGCTACGTCGGTTCGGAGACGATTCCGGAGTTCAAGCGCGAGTCCCGGTTCGTCCGCGTCTCCAGTGCGGGTCAGACCGAGGGCCACCCCCACGACGTGATGATAACCGACGAAGCGCCGAACTACAGTCCGCAGGGCGAGTAACCGACCCGCCCTCGGTCCGTCGCGTCCTGACGCGCCGACTCGTTCGGCCGACGTGACGCCGCGGCCCGAACCGACCGCGATTCGCTCTCCGCTCTGCGTCCGAACTCCCGAGTGACTACTCCGGATGTGGTCCGTTCCCAAAGGTTATTGATTAATGGGTCGGGATATGTCGCCGAACGATGGACTCGACGGAACTGCGGAACGCGCTCGAGGACGCCGGGCTCTCGCAGTATCAGGCGGAGGCGTACACCACGCTCCTCCAACTCGGGACCGCGAGCGCAACCGAGATTGCGGACTCGTGTGCGGTTCCGAACGCGCGTATCTACGACGTGCTCCGCGATTTGGAGACGAAGGGGTACATCGAGACGTACGAACAGGAGAGCCTACAAGCGCGCGCGTGTGACCCCGCAGTCGTCCTCGAAGACCTGAGGGGTCGGGCGTCGATGCTCGAAGAGGCGGCCGACGAGATAGAAGAGCGGTGGGACGAACCGGAGGTCGACCAGCACAAACTGAGCATCGTCAAGCGCTTCGAGACGGTGATACAGCGCGCGGCGTCGCTCATCCGGGACGCCGACAACGAGGTGCAACTCGCCGCGACGCCGAAGCAGTACGAGGAACTGAAACCCGCGCTCCGGGAAGCGCTCTCGAACGACGTCCTCGTCAAGGCGACGCTCTACACCGACTCCGACGCGTCGCTCGACGTGGAGTTCGACGGTACCGCGACCGAGGTGCGGCACCGAACCCTCCCGACGCCGTTCGTCGTCCTCATCGACCGCACCGGGACGTGTTTCGCCCCGCACTCGCACTCGCTCAACGAGTACGGCGTCCTCGTGGACGACTACACGCTGACCTACGTGTTTCACTGGTACTTCCAGACGTGCCTCTGGGAGGTGTGGGAAGAGGTGTACAGCGTTCGCCCGACTGACCCGCCGTTGGTCTACTCGGACCTCCGGCGGTGCATCCGCGAAATCGAGCCGTTTCTGGACGACGGCGCGGAGATCACCGCCCGCGTGAACGGGTACGAGACGGAGACCGGCGACGCCGTCGAGATCGAGGGTCGGATCGTCGACGTGAACTACGCCGGCGCGGGCGAGACGGAGGGGTCGCCCCCCCTCTCGCAACTTGCGGGTCGGGTTTGCTTCACCGTCGAGACGGGCGACGGCGGCGGCCGGTACACCGTCGGCGGGTGGGGTGCCGTCCTCGAAAACGTGGAAGCGACGCGGATCACCGTCCTCGAGTGCTCAGCGTGACGATTTCTCCCTCCGAACTCGTCGCCCTCCGCTCGTCTCATGCCGGAACCTATACCAACAGGTAGCCTCCTTTGAGAGGTATTGGTGAGAAATCGACCGCCCTCCAACCCGCTCACCCGGTCCGGAATAAGGGGTATATTGATATGCCCCCGCGAAACATTCGGTGACGTGAGTGTTCCCGGAACACCACGAAGATACACATGAGTGCTGACCAGCCACTCGTGCTCATCGTCGAAGATGAGCCGGATCTCGCAGACCTGTACGCAACATGGCTCAAGGACGAGTATCGAGTCCGCGTCGCCTACGGTGGCCGCGAGGCGCTCGAAGCACTCGACGAAGCCGTAGACGTGGTGCTCTTAGACCGGCGCATGCCGGACCTCTCGGGTGACGAAGCGCTTGCGGAGATACGGGACCGCGGCTTCGAATGTCGCGTCGCCATGGTGACGGCCGTCGAACCGGACTTCGACATCGTCGCCATGGGGTTCGACGACTACCTCGTCAAGCCAGTCTCGAAGGAAGCGCTCGAAGGGACCGTCTCGAACCTCCTCTTACGCAACGCCTACGACGACGGCGTGAAGGAACTGTTCTCGCTCGCCTCGAAGAAGGCGCTCCTCGAATCCGAGAAGGACGCCACCTCCTTGGAGAGCAGCGAGGAGTACAACGAACTCGACGGACGCCTCAAAGAACTCCGATCCGAACTCGACGAGGCGCTCCAGAACCTCGACGACGAACGCGACATCGCCGCCGTCTACCGCGATCTCGGTTCCGACGTCGAGTTCGAAGACCCCGACGAGTAACTTCTCCGTGTATCTCCCGCGTTCGCCGACCCCCGAGGCGTACCTCGGGCGTGACCCCGCCGGGACACCGACCCGATAGACTGTTACGCAGTTACGTCTCGTCAGACGACCTATCGACGCAATTGGCGTTTTTGTTAACCTGTAATCGAACTTAATTGAGTTAATTACGTGTCAGGTTTTCTCGGAAAAATTAATCTTCTCGCGGACCGTCGCCGTATCCGTAATGTCCCCCGACGACGACAACAGCGCGGTCGCACAGTTCCTCTCCGAGCACCCACGCATGATGGGCGTCCTGTTCTCCGCCCTCGTCCTCCTGTCGCAGGCGGGCGCAGTGGTGGCGGGGAACAACAGCGTCATCTACGGCCCGTGAACGTTACGGCGTATTCGAGCTGAACGTCGTACTCCATTGGAGCTCACCCTCGAAGAGAATCGGAATATCCTCTAAGGAGAGAAACTCCTGTAGGTCCTCTTGAGACATCGAGAAGGTATCTACAGACCCCGAGGCGATGTAGTGGCTGGTGACTTCTGAGATATGTGGGATGACGATTGAACCCATCCCGATTTCGCTGCTCGGATAGGTCCGAAACTCGAAGGTGTATCCACTCTCCGCTCGTTCGATGACGCCGAGGTTAGCTAACCCCCCACTGCTCTGTGCGATTGCCAACCCCCCGTCACCCACGACGATGTAGTCGTTTCCGATCACGCTGTCGTCTTTGGCTATCTCTAGTGCGCTCCGGATGGGGAACCCGGAGTTGAGGAGGCGACAGAGGTTCTGTCCGATTTTCACCGCGCCGCTGTTCACCACGTCGTTCAGCGTCACGACGCCGGCTATCGCGCCCGCGTCGATGAGGTGGATCCCCTGTTCGTACGACTGGCAGGCGTTGAGGAGGAACGCGTCGGTTCCCACCTCGTCAACCGCGGAGACGTCCAACGCGCCGTCCGAACACTGGAAGCCGTCGTCGTCGATGTGACCGATGTAGTGGAGGAAGTCCGTCCCGACGGTGAGCACCTCGCGGAGTTCGTCCACGGTGAGGTCGTAGTGCATCCGTACGTCGAACGGGAGTTCCTCGCGGGACCCGTACACGTCCTCGACGACGTCACGTTCCTCGGCCATCTCGGGGTCGTTGCAGACGACGGTGATGCCGATGTCGCCCTCGCTCGGTTCGCGGTTGAGGCGGTTACGGTACGCCTGTAGCGACGCCTTGCTCGCGCCGATGGGCGTCCCCTCGCCTATCCACGCCTGTTCGAGCGAGTCCGTCCGCTCCGGTCGGACGTACTCGCGTTCGGGCGACGGGGCGGCGGGCGACGCACTCCGGGTGAAGTCGCCGGCCGCGTTCGCCCGCGCGCCGTCCGGTCGCGAGGCGCGCAGGAACTCGTCCACCGCGGAGGCCTGCGCCGCCGAACTCGTCACCGGCGTCGCGTCCGGCGTCCGGACGACGGCGAGGTCGTTCGCCACGAACGGTACGAGTTCGAGGTTGTCCGCCGTCGGCGCGACGTGCGTCGTCAGTTTCCACTCGGGGACGTGCGATTCGACGACCCCGTGCGGAACGTCGAGGTACGCCTCCAGTTGCTCCGAGAGCGACCGGTCGTACAACGCCGCGAAGTCGAGGTCGAGTTCGTCCTCGACGGCCCGCCGTTCGTGGAGGTCCACGTCGTAGTACCCCTCTGTCCGCGTCAGGCAATCGAGGAAGAACGCCCGCTTCAACACCCGTTCGACCTCTCGTTCGAATCCGACCGGAGCGTCGAGGTCGTACTCGAATCCGCTCTCGGTGACTATCCGGGGCGTCGGCCCTTCGGTCACCGTCGCGCCGAGGTAGTACACCAACGGCGCGGCGACGTAGAGATAGCTGTACTCTGCGGGCAACTCCACCGTCACGCCCGTCTCGGGCGCTTCCAACCCGGGCGGCACGTCGAGGGAGTCGCCGCGTTCGAGGAGGGGCGGATGCCCCCGGAGCGTCGGGTACGACCGTTCGACGGTGGTTGTTTTGAGCGCGGACCCGAGATACGACATCGCTTCCATCACCGCCCGAGGGTCGTCCGGCACCGTAATCGTCGCCGCCGGTCGCTTGTGGTGCGACCGCGCACCGACGAGCACCGTCGTCTCCTCGCCGAACTCGATTGTCGTCTGCTCGGCGTCGGAACTGACCGACAACGGCGCGGTGACCCGCAGGTACACCTTTATCGGCGCGAACAGTTCGACGCTGTACGTTCCTCGCTCGAACGACTCGTCGCCGAAGTGTTCGGTCTGCGCCAGCATCTCCCCGTCGTCGTCGCGGACGCAGACGGAGACGACGGTCGGCAGGTCGATTCGGTCCGTCCGAATGCGGACCGCGGCGTCGGCGGGAAACCAGAAGTCGGTGGGGTCCGAGGCGGCCGGCGAGACGGCGCTCGGCGTCGAGAGCCGAAACTGGTGCCGTTCGATGGGGTCGGCCACGAGAAGTCCGTCGTCGGTCGCTCGAAACGAGAGTTGGAGGTGTTCGTTCGGACTCTCGGAAGTCGTCTCCGACTCGGTTCGACCGCCGAACTGGTCCATTGTCTACGTTGTTTTCACTCTCGACTAAAAGCGTATGGGTGACAGTACCGTGAAATGACCCTCAGTCGAACGAGAGCCACTCCGAGGAGATGTCAGCGTCGCGGAAATGCCACCGTTGGGCGAGTTCGTGGCCGTCCAGTCGGAGTTCGACGGTGGCGTCGAACAGCGGTTCGAAGAGGCGAACCGTCTCCGAACGCCGGCCCTGCGGGAGCCAGAAGTGGGCCATCCCGCCGACCGACCGGACGTTGTTTCCGAGGACGTGGACGAACCGGAACACCGTCTCGCGGTCGTACTCCGAGAGAAGCGTCGGGAGACAGTCGAACGCGACGCGGAGTTCCGCCGGGGAGAGTCCCGACGCGATGCCGTCGAACTGGTCTATCGTCTCGGCTACCGCCAGTCCGAGGTCGATTATCTCCCCGTCGACGATTTCCGCGAGGGGGTCCCGGCCGTCGGCGGCCGTCCGGTCGTCGCCGTGGCCGTTCGCCGCGCCGATTTCCACCGGACCGTCGGGAGACGAGACGACGGCGGCGTCGGCGTCGGCGGCCGCCGCGTGCCGCGCGTGCGACTCGTACTGGACGATGCGGGTCCACTCCGGCGTCCGCCGGGAGACGCCTTCGAGTCTGAAGTCCCTGTGGGAGACGCCCGACACCGGCGTCACGAGGAGACGCCGCCGAGGGGACGCGTCGCCGTCGCCGAGCATCTTGGCGGACATCCTCGCGTACACCTCTTCGGGCACCGAACCGACGACGAGCAACGCGCTCCCGCGCTCTTTGAGTTCCTCGAGTGCGCACGCGAAACTCGTCACGCCGTCGGAGCGCTCGGCGCCGGTTTCGCCTCCCTGAACCATTCAGATTGAGACATGACTCCGCGTTAAATAATACTTTGTGTGTTCGAGCAGTTAACGCCGGGAGAGAGGTATCGGACCGGTATGGACTGCGACGAGTACTTAATCCCGTGGCGTCTGAAGAACTGCGATGGACAAACAGGCGACGAGTCACTCACACCGCGGGGGGCGCGACGGAGGCGTCGGGAGTGTCGAACCCGTCCGCATGGAGAGCGGACTGGAGGCGCTTCGGTCGAGCCCGGAGTTTCGGGGGCCGGTCGAACCGCTCGAGGACTTAGACGCGAACCAACACATCGCGCTGTTCTACGAGTCACGGGAGGAACAGTTCGCGGCCATGGTTCCGTTCGTCCGGCAGGGGTTATCGCGGGGCGAACGAGTCATGTACGTCATCTACGAACCGACCGAGGCGGACGTCCTCGAAGCGATGCGCGACGGCGGTATCGACGTGGACGCCGCCCTCTCCTCCGGTGCGCTGAGTTTCCACACCATAGAGGAGACGTACCTCCGCACCGGGACGTTCGACCCCGACGACATGCTCTCCGTCTACCGCGACGCCCTGGAGAAGGCGAAAGCGGACTACCCCGGGTTTCGCGTGACCGCGGACACGAACTGGATACTCGACGAACGGACGGAGATTCCGGACTTCATGGAGTACGAGAGCCGAGTGAACCAACTGTTCGAGGGCGAAGACTGCATCGCCATCTGTCAGTACGATTTAGAAACCATCCCCGCCGAGACTCTCAGAGACGTCGTCCGGACCCACCCGCACCTCATCTACGACGGGACGCTCTGTCACAACTTCTACTACACGCCGCCCGAGGAGTACTTCGAGCCCAACGAACCCGCGCGGGAAGTCGAGCGGATGCTCGGAACGCTGGTGGACCGGACCAAAGCGAAGGTGACTCTCGCAGAGACTATCGAGGAGTTAGAGGAGTCGAACGAACGGCTCAAGCGGTTCGCCTACGTCGCCTCCCACGACCTACAGGAGCCGTTGCGGATGATTTCGAGTTACCTCCGGCTGCTGGAGAGGCGGCGCGCGGACGAACTCGACGAGGACGCGCGGGAGTACATCGACTTCGCCGTCGACGGCGCAGACCGGATGCGCGACATGGTCGAGGGGTTGCTCTCGTACTCCCGAATCGACATGCACGACCCCGCATTCGAACCGGTCGACTGCAACGCCGTCCTCGAGGACGCGTTGAACGACCTGCGGATACGGGTCGAAGAGAGCGACGCGGTCGTCTCCGCGGACGAACTGCCGACGGTCGTCGGCGACGCCAACCAACTGGAGCAGGTGTTCTCGAACCTCATCTCGAACGCCATCAAGTACAGCGACGACCCCCCGCGCGTGGACGTCACGGCCGAGAGGCGGGGCGACCGGTGCGTGTTCTCCGTCGCCGACGACGGAATCGGCATCGAGTCGGAGTACCTCGACCAGATATTCGAGATTTTCAACCGACTGCACTCGAACGAGAAGTACCGCGGGACGGGCATCGGCCTCACCCTCTGTCGGAAGATAGTCAACCACCACGGCGGCGACATCTGGGTCGATTCCGAACCGGGCGAGGGGACGACGTTCTACTTCACCCTTCCGACGGAGAGAGCCTAAGGCGTTCGAAGGGGAGTTTATACGGTGAGGGTGACTACTGGTTCGCACAGCCCCGACCGAGTGGTGAACACGTGAGTCCAAATTCCAATCCCGGAGACGAACCCCTGCGAGTGCTCGTCGTAGAGGACAATCCCGGGGACGTGTGGCTAATCGAGGAAGCGTTCGAGGAACTCGACGTCGAGAGTTCGGTGACGTACCTCACCGACGGAGCGGAGGCACTCGACTTCCTCCTTCGACGCCTCGGGGACGGCGCGGGGGGCCTCGACCTCACGATTTTGGACCTCAACGTGCCCAAAATCGACGGGAGAACCATCCTCGAGAGGATAACGAACGATTCGGACCTGTACTCGCCGCCCGTCGTCGTCTTCTCGGGGTCGCGGTCGCCCGACGACATCCGCGAGACGTACGAACTCGGGGCGGAAGGCTACTTCGTCAAACCGGCCGACCCCGACCGATTCATCGAGACGGTCCAGGACATCGGGGAGTCGGCCGCCGACTCGGAACGACTCCCTCCGGGCGAGTTTCGCGAGTTCGCGTAGGCGTGTTCTCCGCGGTTCGGGTGTTCGACCGTGCAACCGCTAGCCGCGGGTCCGAACAGGCGAGTAGCGGCGCGGCCGGCCGCGAGAGTCGAAGCGATAGCGACGACCGGCAGAATCCGTATCGCGGGGGAGGGTTTATCGCTCCGCCTCGGCCTCGACGAACGCCTCGATTCGGTTCAACGCCTCCTTGAGTTCGGCCATCCCGGTGGCGTAGGAGACGCGGAGGTGGCCGCGCCCGCCCTCGCCGAAGGCGCTTCCGGGGACGAGTGCGACGTTCTGCGCTTGGAGGAGTTCCTCCGCGAACGCTTCGTCGTCCTCCCACCCCGGGGGACACTCGGGGAAGACGTAGAACGCGCCTTTCGCCTCGAAGCAGTCCATCCCGATGTCGTTGAACCGCGAGATGACGTACCGCCGCCGCCTGTCGTAGGCGCGCCGCATCTCCTCGACTTCGTCCTCGCAGGAGTCGAGGGCTTCGAGGGCGGCGTACTGCGCCGTCGTCGGCGCCGACAGCATCGTGTACTGGTGGATGCGGTTCATCGCGTCGATGACGTCGGCCGGGCCGAGTGCGTACCCCAGACGTAGGCCGGTCATGGCGTACGCCTTCGAGAACCCGTTGAACACCACGGTTCGGTCCCGCATCTCCGGCAACGTGGCGATGGAGACGTGTTCGTCCTCGTAGCGGAGGGCGGCGTAAATCTCGTCCGAGAGGACGAACAGGTCGTGTTCGCGCGCGAACGACGCCACGTCGGCCAGTTGCCGTTCGGTCATCACCGCGCCGGTGGGGTTGTTCGGGTAACAAAGCACCAGTACGTCGGCGTCCGCCGCGCCCGCGCGTTCTAAGTCCTCGTACGTGAGGGCGAAGTCGTTCTCGACGGACGTCGGCACCGGGAGGGCGTCGCCGCCGGCGAACGTCACCGTCGGCACGTACGAGATGTACGAGGGTTGGGGGACGGCGACGGTGTCGCCGGGGTCCACCAACGCCCGCATCGCCAAGTCGACGGCTTCGCTCGCGCCCGCGGTGACGAGTATCTCCTCGTCGGGGTCGTATTCGAGGTCGTACGTCGTCGCGCGGTCCGCGATGGCCTCGCGGAGTTCGCGCATCCCCCTGTTTGCGGTGTAGGAGGTCCGACCGCGTTCCAGCGAGTCGATGGCGGCGGTTCGGGCCGCCCACGGGGCGGAGAAGTCGGGTTCGCCGACGCCCAGCGAGATGACGTCGTCCATCTCCTCGGCCAACTCGAAGAACCGACGGATGCCGGACGGCGGCGTCTCGCGGGCCCGCGCGGAGAGACGGTCCGTCATGGCGAGAACGACAACCGGTCGTCTTCGTCGCCGTCGCCGAGTTCGACGCCCCGTTCCTTGTACGTCTCCATGACGAAGTGGGTCACCGTCTGGGTGACCTCCGGGACGGGGGCTATCTGCTCGGAGACGAAGTTCGAGACGTCCTGCATCGAGTCGCCGACCACGTCCACGGCGAAGTCGTAGTCGCCGGAGACCAGACGGAGCGACGCGACTTCGGGGAACTTGCCGATTCGACGGGCTATCTCCTCGTACCCCGTCTCCCGGTCGAGTTCGACGTTCAGTTCGACCTCGGCCTGCACGTACTCCTCGTCGACGCGGTCCCAATCGACGATGGCCTGATAGCCGCGGATGACGCCCTCGTCCTCTAACTCCTCGACGAGTGCTTCGACCTCCGCCGCTTCGAGTCCGGTCTGTCGCGCGAGGTCGTCGACGCTCTCGCGAGCGTTGCGAAGCAACAGGTCGAGTAGTTCCCGCTTCTCGTCCATACGGCAGTGGTAGCAGTCCCCGTTGATAGGGTTTACCCAACCGCGCGACCGACTCGCACCCGGTCCGTGAACCGTATGCGACGATACAGAATTTCGTGGATCTCTACACGCACAACCTCGGAGGATGGGACTCTCCGATCGCTTCCTGATGGAGATGTGGCCTGGAGTTGCTACGTACAGGCGGAGTATTCAGCGGTTCACACCGTAGGCGGTAATTGCCACACCTACCGAAACGAGACCTTCAATGCCAGTAGCTTCCGGTACTACCGTCTATAGTTACTTCACCGACCTATCCATATAAGACGATAAGTAGACCCATGGAGATCGAATCGCCGTATAGAGAAGCAGAGCAGCACGCCCAAATACTCCAAGATCAGTATGACGTCAACTCAATCAATGTACTCGTCCATCAACTAACCTCGCGCATCGAGGCCGAGTACCCGCTCACGGTCGATGATGTCGACTACCTTCGGATACCGCACGACGTCGTTGCCCGTATCCACACAAGCGCCGGTATAGCTGAATGGGGGATGACAACGTCTACTCGACAGTAACGGTAATGGTGTCGGTAGTTTTCGTCCCCGTGTTGTCGGTGGCGGTCAGTGTCACGGTATATTCGCCTGATTCGTCGTAACGGTGGGCGTTGAACCACCCCTCGGCTGTCGTTCCGTCGCCGAACGTCCACTCCAGCGAGTCGATCCAACGCTCGTTGCCCGACGTATCCTCAACCCGGAACGTAACGCGGTCGTTGACAGAGGGCTCAGTCGTACTTGGTATGATACGTGCGATCGGATCTGCCAGCTCCTTAACCGTGATCGTGATGGTGTCGGTAGTTTTCGTCCCCGTGTTGTCGGTGGCGGTCAGTGTCACGGTATACTCGCCGGGTTCGTCGTAACGGTGGGCGTTGAACCACCCCTCGGCTGTCGTTCCGTCGCCGAACGTCCACTCCAGCGAGTCGATCCAACGCTCGTTGTCCGACGTATCCTCAACTCGGAAGGCGAGCCGTTCACCGACGGTGACATCAGTTACTTTGAGATCGATACGCGCGATCGGAGGTTGGTCAGAGGGCGCTTCCGTTTCGTTGAGGTTGGTCGTTACCGGAATCGTCGCTTCGTCGTTGAGGTTCGACTCGGGGTCGGTAACAGAGCCCCTACCGAGTCGTAGATCGGAGTCTATCCCCGCAGCGATACTGTTGAGATATTCACGCTGGGCGTCGGATGCGCTGGCACTCCCCATCAGAACAACTGTGCCGCCTGCCTCAGCGAACGACCTAACGGCGGCGAGTTCCCCATCCGAGAAAGCGGACGCCGGAGTCGTGATGATGAGCGCTCGGGCTGCGGCGAGTCGCTCATTAGCGGTCGTCGTCGTCACGTCGTTCACTTGTTCGAAGAGGATGTCTTGACCTTCGAGGTACCGCTGGTAGTATGCCGCGTCCTCGCTCGATAGCGAGTACCCGAGATTGAATTGGCCGTGTCCACCCTCGATCAGGACCGGGCCGTCCTCGCGGTCGCTCATATCATTGATGAGTTCGGTTACGAAGGCGAAGTTTTCGTACGTCGAGGTGTCGACCGGATAACCCTCGGCCGCCTCGTACGTTTCACTGATGATCGGAGCACCGAGGTACACCAGCCGGGAGTCGTAGTCGACAGCACCCAGCGGAACGTCCTCTTCGTAGGTCGTCTCGGCACCGCTTCGTGTCGCGCTTGGAGCCGCAAATACCGGGACGCGCTCAGAGGAGACGGGCCCCGATGTCGTGACGATA
The DNA here is from genome assembly GCF_900100875.1 of Halopelagius longus. Lineage (NCBI taxonomy): Archaea > Methanobacteriati > Methanobacteriota > Halobacteria > Halobacteriales > Haloferacaceae > Halopelagius > Halopelagius longus. The sequence goes on from NZ_FNKQ01000002.1 coordinate 492,540, forward strand.
CTCGTCGGGTTCGGGAAGAATAGATCCTCTGCGGGGCGATCACGGATGGGGGAGGAGCCGTAGGGATCGCTCTCGGACCAGACCTCAAGACCAGCGTCGCGAGCGGAGAACTCCGCGGCGAGGAAGTCGTCGTGACGGTTGAACCCAGAGCCGTAGACGCGGCCATGACCGGCCTCGACCACCCGACGATTGTACAGTGTGTTGCGGTCGCCGTCACCGGAGGCGTCGTAGGTGAGATAGCCGAGTACGCGTCCGTACTCGTCACGAACGGGCTCAGTTCCATCGAACGAGAGTTCGACGGTATCGCCAGGAGACAACTCCTCTTGGGCAAACGCTGTTGCAGCCTCACCAGCCGCTTCGAGGTAGTCGTAGGACTCGATACCCTCCCATTCCTCAGCGCGTTCGGTACTAGTTGCACTCCCCGTTTCGGGTGTATCGATACCGAGGATCCGGATAGCTTCCTCCTGGCCACCGTCGAAGGCTACATCGATAGTGTCGCCGTCGGTGATTTCCACAACCTCGACAGTATACGTCTCGTCGCGATTGAGCTCGAGGCCAAGCCCCTCCCGATTCTCAAAGTACTCGAACGAGGTGTTGAAGTTCGATGTCGTCGGGACGAACTCGGCGGAGGCGTTGTTCTGGGGGTCGTACACCTGATCGTCGTTGAATCGGAAGGGAGCGTCGACAGCCGTCGTGATCTCGTTGAGATTGTCCGTCGCGTCGTAGTTGCTGAAGTCGGACTGATCGAACAGCAGAAGCGTTCCACCACTCGTGACGAAGCTAGCGAGTGCATCACGTTCCGTAGCCGAGAATGCCTCCGAGGGCGAGGTGACGATCGCTGCGTCCGCTCCCTCGAGGTTGGCAGCGAGACTCGTGGTCGCGTTGATGTTGTATCCGTTGTTCTCGACGTATTCGATAACTGTCGAGAACGCATCGGTGTCGTAGAACTGCCCGTGGCCCTCGTCGAACAGAATGGTCGAACCATCGACCTCTGCATCGAGGACGTTGAGCAGGAACTCCTCATTGCCGTAATTAAAGTCGGTGTCATTTTGTCCGATCGGGGCACCGAATGCAACGAGGTTGTCTGCGCTCACAACGAGCGGGATCTGGGTACCTTCGGAGTAGGAAACGGCATCGCCGTCCCCGTCTTCGTCGCCATTGTAGGCGGTTGACTCAGCCCACACCGCGACCAGTGAGTCGCCAGTCAGCGGTTCGCTCTCACTGCTCAAGATACTCGCCGTTGAGTCGAACATCAGCGGTTGAATCGTCTCTGAGCTGTCGGCAGTTTGAGCCTCGGTCAGTTCCGCTCCGGAGACTGCCGCGGCACCCGTTACTAACGCAGTCATGAATGTTCGTCGACGCATGCATGCGCCGGTTCAAAGCTTGACTACAAAGCACTTGCTTCAAACCGTTCCTGTGACAAAATATAACAGATAGAGGTTCTGACAGCTAGACTCAAGCGAATAGGAGTTGGCTCATTTATCGAGTAACTCGTCTACTTGCTGGGCGGTCTCTGCCGCTTGAATGTCCGAGTAGGAACTTGTCGTAGTTTCGACGATCGCGCCCCTGAGCGACAACTGAGCGAGTTCGGCGTGTCCATTTGCGTAGAGTGGTTCGCATCTGACTCGGGCGCAAAATAAGCCACGCATCAAACCCATCCTCCGAGGTTGTGCTACACGAGGCGGAGGATGCGTTGACTCCGGCAGAATTCGGCGGAGGTGAGCGAATCGCGGGTGCGACGGTTCGAGGATTCGAGGGTCCGCCCGGACGAACCGTCGTCTCCCCCTCACCGAACGAGGGAGTTCGGACGGGCGTCCGTCACTTGGTAGAGAAGTCCACCGCACCCAGTTGCCGGAGCAACGTCAGATTGTCCGAGAGGAACCATCGCTCGGCGATGAGTCCGTCTTCGAGACGGAAGAACGCCATCTGTTGAACGTCTATCTCGTTCCCCGTCGGTTCGATGCCCCAGAGGACCCCCTCGTGCGTTCCTCGACTCGTGATGTGGAGGGCGACCGTGTCCCCGCGAACGACGCTGCGTTCGACCGTTTGCGCGACGTCGGGGAACGCCGAGAGGAACGACTCGTAAGACTCCCGAATCGCCTCCGTCCCCTCCTCGGACCCGAAGGGGTTGTGATCGACGGCGTCCGGCGCGTACAAGTCGTCGAGCAAGTCGAGGTCGCCGTCACCGAAGACCTCCTCCGGAATTCGACGGGCGGTGCGCTCGTTCTCCCGTTCTCGGGGAGTAAGCGAATCGGTCATCTCCGGGCCTTCCCCCCGCGAGTCGGCGAATCGGTCGTCGAGTTGTGTGTCGGTTCTACCACGACGGAACGAGGCCCCCGACCGGCGTAGATTTGTCCAGAAACATGTTGCTCCTTTTAAATACTCCTCCGGAGTACCGTCCGTCGATGCCGCACCTGAAGCTCGAACTGAACGGTGAGGAGATCGGAGGGTGGCTCGCGGAGCTCTCGACGGAGTTCCCCGGCGACGAGTTTCGGCTCTTGGCGACGCAACTCCGCGACCAAGGCGCGCTTGTCACGCTCGAAGTTCGGACGGCCGACGGTGGCGACGTCGTCCGGAGATTCGAAACGGCACCCGAGGTAATTGAGCTCGAAACGCTTCATACGGACTCAGAGGTCGTACTGCTCCAGTTCCTGACCGGAAGCTCGAAGGCTTACGATCCGCTCTACGACTCCGGTTGCATCTCCATCTACCCGACGATTCTCCGGAACGGGCGATTCTCCGTACACGTCGTCGCCGGTCACGATAGCCTCTCCGCCTACCTCGAAGAGCTCGCGGCGGCAGAAATCCCGTATCGGGTGAGCTCTCTCACCCACTCTCACGAGGCCGCCGCCGCCGTACTAACGGCCCGACAGCGAGAGTTCGTCGAAACCGCCATCGAACGGGGGTTCTACGACGACCCCAGAACGTGTACTCTCACCGAACTCGCGGAGACGCTCGGCATCCACAAGTCCGCGGCTAGTAGACTTCGACAGCGTGCGGAAAGCCGGTTGATAACCCACTCCCTCGACGACGCCGTCCGGTAGGAGCGCCGGATCGGAGGCCGCTCTGGCCGTATCCCGTGGTGTCGAACGACCGCAGTTGTTCCCCGGACCAGACGGGCGGCGGTCACCGAACGACACTACGGCGACGCGGGAGTGACGTTTGCTCTCTCGTAGCATATCAACCGACTCCGAACAGTCATTGGCGGCGAACAGAATACACTTTGCGCGGGCGGTCGATTTCTCTCTCACATGCCTCGGCTCTCTCTGACGCCACGGTGGATTCTGCGTTCGATTCTCGCACTCGTCGTCGTCGGATCGCTGGTGGCCGGTGCCGCACTCACCGCCGCGTACGAACCGCCGGAGGTACAGACCGGGACGGTCGAAAGCGCCGCGAACGGGACGACGTACGTCGCCGTCCAAGGCTTCCACTTCCAAGGGCAGGGAGGCGAGAAGAAGCCGGCGCGACTCATCGCGGCGGGCCCCGACGGCCAACCGAAGTGGATATACAACGGGTCGAAACACGGCGCGAGTTGGTTCTACAGCGTCGACCCGCTCGAGAACGGGAACCTCCTCGTCGTCAACACCGCGCCCGGCGAGACGATGGTGTACGAACTGAACCCGGAGACGAGGGAACGCGTCTGGCAGCAGAACTTCAGCATCGAGGACACCCACGACGTGGACATGATAAACGGCGACCAGTTGCTCGTCGCCAACATGCGGAACACCGAGAACGGCACGAGCAACGACCGCATCTTCATCTACGACCTCTCGGAGGACGAAATCGTCTGGGAGTGGTACTTCAAGGACCACTACCCCGCGGACACCGATAAGGGGATCAGTTCCGAGGACTGGTCGCACGTCAACGACGTGGACAAGATAGGAGAGGGCGAGTATCTCATCTCGCCGCGGAACTTCGACCAAGTTGCCGTCGTCAATCGCTCGACGGGCGAGATCACGATGCGACTCGGGTCGGACGACGATCACGACGTGATAAACGAACAGCACAACCCACAGTATCTGGAGTCCGAGAACGGGACGCCGACGATTCTCGTCGCCGACAGCGAGAACGACCGGGTGGTCGAGTACGCCTGCTCCGCCCGAACGGACGGCGAGTGCCAGTGGGAGCGAGTGTGGACCGTCGGGAACGACCAGTTGAACTGGCCGCGGGACGCCGACCGACTCCCGAACGGTAACACGCTCATCACCGACTCGCTCGGCCACCGCGTCATCGAGGTGACGCCGACGGGCGAAATCGTCTGGGAGGTGTACACGCCGTGGGCCCCGTTCGACGCCGAACGCGCCGCCTACGGGAACGAACCCGGCGGACCGACGATGCAGGACCAGAACGTCTCGGGGTCCTACGAACTCTCCGGAAGCGCGGGCGAGACGCCCGGCACGGGCGACGGCGACGCGACGTTCCCCGAGTGGTTGACGACGACGTTCGGCGGAACGCCGTTGGAGGGGGCCGCAACGGAACTCGCCGACACGTGGAAGGGCCTCTCGCAGTGGATAAAGCCGGTCTGGATGGCCCCGTGGACGCTCGTGTTCGTCTCCGTCGCCCTCGTCGTCGGCCTCCTCTGGGCCGTCGCTGAACTGCTCTATCAGCGTCGGCGCGTCGTCGGCGGCGTGCGCCGCGGCGTCCAACACCTCCGATAGCGACTCCTCGGCGTCGCGGCCTCCGCGGGCGGCGCGGCCGCCGCACATTCCTCAGTCGAACGCCGCGAGACCCGTCTGTCGCCCGCCCTCCGTCGCACCTTCGGCCGTCAGCAGTCGTCGCTTCAGTTCGGGGCCGCCGTCCGCGGAGAACCCGCCGAGGGAGTCGGTCCCGACGACGCGGTGACAGGGGACCACGAGAGGGACCGGGTTGCGACCGCACGCCTGTCCGACGGCGACGGGACTCGTGTCGAGTTCCGCCGCGATATCGCCGTACGTGCGCGTCTCGCCGTAGGGGACGGCCGCCATCGCGCGCATCACCCGTCCGTCGAAGGAGTCCGGGTAGGACACGGGCAGGTCGAACGCCGTCCGGTCACCGCGTTCGTAGGCCGCTATCTGCGCTTCGACGGCGGCGGGGTCCGCGTCCACGTACGATTCGTCGAGTTCGACCGGGAATCCGAATATCGAAACCTGCACGGTACTGTTCCGGTGGACGCCCGGCGAGATATCTCTACCCTTCCGGCGGTCCGAACCCTACTCCTCCGTCTCGGGTATCTCTCGGGTCGCGTCCAGAGGCGTCGGTGTCTCCGTCACGAGCGCCGTACGTCGTCGCGGAGAATAGCAGTCTCGCCGCGCGGACCGGTGGGGGGTTCGGCCCGCCTACGTCGAACCGCGTCCGTTTCGGCTCTCGTTCCGTCGCACGGTACCGTCGTCTGGCCCCCTCCGAGTGCGGTGACGACCGTGAATCACCGCCTGAGCCCGTGATAACTCCGGGAGAGAACGTACTTGCTCGCCGCCGCGGTGAAGCCGACGGGGTTCTTCGCCAGACGCGAGAGGTAGTCGTTCCCCTTCCGGTAGGTCCGTTGGATTCGCCCCGGTCGCAGCATCTCGTTGCTCTCGTAGCAGAACACCTGCTTTTTCGTCCGGTCGCATATCTTCGCCGCCTGTCGCTCGGAACTCTCGATGAACAGATTCGCGCCGGTCGCTTCGTACACGTCGGCTTTGTACTCGGCGTGGTTGCCCCGTTCCTGCCGCGTCTCCTTGTCCGGCAGGTCCATCATCACGAGTTCGTCGTACTCGACGCCGTGTTCGTCCAACCACGCCTCCGTCTCCTCGCGGTACTTCTCCAACCGGCAGGTGACGAGCCATCCGATTCGCTGGTTCGGAATCGTCTTCGGTTCGACGGTCGCGAGGAACTCGCGGTATCGCTCGCCGTCGTCGTTCTCCTCGGGCGTCGGGTCCCGACAGAGCACACCGTCGATATCGACGCAAGTGTTCTTCAGCGTCGGGTGATGCATCAGGTTCCACTCGAACACCCGCGGAATCGGGACCACCTCGCTCCAGTAGTCGACGTACTGGTGTCCGCTGGTGGAGATGTACACCGCGCCGTACCGGACGTCGAAGGGGAGGTCCGCCTCTTCGAGGCGTCGCTGCGTCTCCCGCATCTGCGCCCCCGAGTTGACCGAGTCGTCCACGACCAGCACCGTCTCTGCGCCGTCGAGCGACGGTTCGCCGTCGTGTCGGTTCCCCGTCCCGAACACCGTCCCCTCGCAGAGCCCCTCGACGTCCGTCATCGGCACGTCGAGGTGAAGACAGAGGAGTTCGGCCGCCAACATCCCGCTTCTCGGAATCCCGGCAACCACGTCGATATCAGACGGCAGGTCCTGCGCTAACTGTCGTGCGTCTTCGTTGAGTTCCGAGACACTCCGATATTTCATCCACGTTTTCTTACCATATTACCCCATAAAGAAATGTAGCGAGTAACGTCCGGTTATCGAACCATTATCTACGCTCCTCGGACCCGGAGATGCGGCGGCCACCGGACGGGGTCCACATCGGAGATAACCGCCGTGCGGCTTGAATTCGGGATTTACTATTCGAATAAATTCCCGTCGCCCGCCGTCCGGCAACGTTCCGCTCGACTCGGCGGTCACCAAATGGTACGTTTCGGTCGAACGTCACCCTCCGACGACGGTTCATCGAGCGCGACGGTGGAAAAGACCCAAGAGGTGTGACGACGCGTACACGGTCGATGGCCCTCTCCGACGTCTTTCTCGCCCCCGCGGGACTCGCCGCCCTCCTCCTCGCGGTCCCCATCATCGTCCTGTATCTCATCCGTCCGGACCCCCGCAGGGTGGAACTCCCGACGTTCCGCTTCCTCGCGGAGGATCGGCGCGAAGACGCGTCGAACCCCCTGTTCGAGCGACTCCAACGGAGCGTCCTGTTGCTCCTCCAACTGCTCGTCGTCCTCCTCGTCGCGACGGCGTTGGCGACACCGTACGTGCCCGTCTCGGAGCGTTCGACCGTCGAGGAGACGGTGCTCGTCGTGGACGCGAGCGCCAGCATGGGCGTCCAGTCCGACGGGTCCACCCGGTTCGACCGCGCCGTCTCCGCCGCCCGAGAGGAGGTGACCGGCACCACCTCCGTCGTCGTCGCGGACGGACAGAGCACCGTCGCCCTCCGACGCGGCGACCCCGGCGAGGCGCGAACCGTCTTAGACGAACTGTCCCCCACCCAATCGCCGGGCGACCTCCGGTCGGCCGTCTCGACGGCCGCCGCCGTCGCCGGGTCCGACGCCCGAATCGTCGTCGTGAGCGACTTCGCCGACGACGGCCCGTGGCGCGACGCCGTCCGCGTCGCCCGCAGTCGCGGACTCACCGTGGACCTCCGCCAGTTCGCCGGCGGCGGCGACGACAACGTCGGCATCGTCGACCGGTCGTTCTCCGGCGGGCAGGTGACCGCCTCGGTGAAGAACTACGGCGACGAGGAGGTGACGAGAACCGTCGCCCTCGGCGGCGAACGGCGGTCCGTGACGCTCGGCGGCGGCGACGTCCGCTCCGTCACCCTCCCGGTCCCCGCCGGCGGGGGGAAACTCCGACTGTCGCCGGGCGACTCCTTCCCCGCGGACGACACCTCGTACGTCGCCGCGCCGGACGACGCCACGATAGAGGTGTTGGTGCTGACGAACGACGAGAACACGTACCTGACGACGGCGCTGTCGGTCGTAGACGCCGTGGAACTCACGGTCGATAACCCGCCGACGACCGTCGAGGGCGAGTACGACGTCATCGTCTACAGCAACGTCGAGAGCGACAGACTGCTCGCCGGAAACGTCGAGGCGGGGCGCGAACTCCTCGCCGACGGCGGCGGCGTCGCCGTCCAAGCGCAGGAGTCGATGCCCGGCAAGTACGGCGACCTGTCGTTGGTGAACGCCGACGGGGTGCGCTCGAACCCGACGCTCGGCCAACCCGCAGACGACACGCTGACGCGCGGCATCTCGTTCCCGCCGCCGGAGGCGTACGTCAACGGGACGCTCCGCGACGGCCGGGCACTCGTCTCGACCACCGAGGGAGCGCCCGTTATCGCCACGGCGCGGCGCGGCGAGGGGCGACTCCTCTACTACGGCTACATCGAGGAGCGCTCGGCGTTCAAGTACGACTACCAGTACCCCGTGTTCTGGAAGCGCGCGGTGTACCACCTCGCCGGGCGACCCCCCTTGAGCCAACTGAACGCGGAGACGGGCGAGAGGCTCCAGTTCGGTAACGGCACGACGGTGGCGACGCCCGGCGGCACCGTGACGGCGTCGTCGGTCCGGTTGGACGACGCCGGATTCTACGAGGCGGACGGCACGCGGTACAGCGCGTCGCTCCTCAGCGAATCCGAGTCGAACGTCGTCGCCGACGACGTGGAGTCGTCCAAGACGGACGTGGTCGCCCGCGAGGAGTCCCGAACCGTCCCGAACCCGCTGGACCACTGGGTGGCGTTGGCCGCCCTCGTCGGGGTGCTCGGAGAAGTCGCCTACCTCCGTCGGCGGGGTGACCTCTGATGGTGCCCGGACTCCCCGCTTCGACCGCCCTGCAGGTGTCCGTCGAGCTTCCGACGGGCCTCTCGGCGGGCGTGGAGCGACCGCTTCTCCTCCTCGTTCTCCCCGTCTGCGTCCTCCTGCTTTGGGCGCTCGTCTGGCGCGGCGCGACGGGCACCGCCTCCGAGCGAAGCAGGCGGTGGTTCTTCGCGACGCGCCTCCTCGTCGTCGCCCTCGTCGTCCTCGCCGCCGCCGGGCCGTACACCGTCTCCTCGCGCGAGACGCCCGGCGACCCCCGCGTGACGGTGCTCGCGGACCGCTCCGACAGCACGGCCGTCTCGCCGCAGGTGACCGACCGACTGACGAGCGACATCGAGGGCGCGGGCGTCCCCGTGACGACGACGACCATCGGAAGCGGCGACTCCTCGCCCGTCGGCGACGCCGTCGCGGCCAACCTCCGGGAGAACGGCAGCGTCGTCCTCGTCAGCGACGGCCGGGTGACGGAGGGGCGCAGTCTCGCCGAGGTGGCGGAACTGGCCCGTTCGCTGAACGCCACCGTCTCCGTCGTCTCGCCGCAACCGACGCAGCGGGAGCAGTACGTCACGCTCAACGGCCCCTCGAAGGCGAGCGTCGGCGTCGAGAACAAGTTCCTCGCGAGCGTCGACGGCGTCCGCGCGGACGCCCCGACGACGGTCACCGTCTCCGTGGACGGCGAACGGGTGGCGGAACAGACGGTGCAGAACGGCACCGGCGCGTTCGAGTTCACCCACACCTTCGAGAGCACCGGCACGCACCGCGTCACCGCCCAAATCGGGGATGCAGACGACGTGTACTCGCAGAACGACGTGTTCCGAAAGACCGTTCGGGTGGTGGAGAAGCCGACGGTGCTCTACGTCTCGCCCGGCGACTACCCGTTCCGGCAGTATCTCGGGGAGGTGTACGACGTGGAGACGGCGTCGTCGGTGCCCGAGGACCTCTCGCCGTACCACGCCGTCGTCCTGCAGGACGCGCCCGCGGGAAGCGTCGGAAACGTCGACGCCCTCCAGGAGTTCGTCATCGACGGCAACGGCCTCCTCGTCGTCGGCGGGCGCAACTCCTTCGAGAACGGCGGCTACGAGGGGTCGTCGCTGGCGTCGATGCTCCCCGTCTCGACGGGCGAGGGGACGAGTCAGAGCACGAACCTCGTGTTCGCAATCGACGTTTCGGGTAGTTCCGAGAACGGGATGCGCGTCCAGAAGGCCGTCACCCTCTCGGCCCTCGACCAACTCGGCGACGAGAACCGCGTCGGCATCGTCGGCTTCAACCACAACGCGTACGGGGTGGCTCCGATACAGTCGCTGGGGAGCAACCGAGCGTCGTTAGAGGACAGGGTGCGGCGACTGCAAAGCGGCGGCGCGACGGACATCGCCGCGGGCCTCCGCGGCGCGGGCGAGATGCTCGGCGACGACCCCGGGACGGTGATTCTCGTCAGCGACGGCCACGACAAGGTCGGTCCGCCGTCGGCCGTCGCCCAACGACTCCGCGCCCGCGGAATCCGCGTCATCACCGTCGGCGCGGGGCAGAACCCCAACGAGGAGAAACTCCGGACCATCGCGCAGTCCGGCGGCGGCAACTACTTCCGCGCGACGGAGACGAACCGACTCAGCATCCTGTTCGGCGGGAGCAAGCAGTACGAGGGGTCGGGCCTCACCGTCGTCGACCCCAACTCCTTCGTCACCTCGGGCGTCGAACTCACGTCGAACCCCGGCGAGGTCAACGACGTCTCCGTGCGCCGCGGCGCGGACTTCCTCGTCGCCGCCGACGACGGGACGCCCGCCGTCACGACGTGGCGGTACGGCCTCGGGCGGGTCGGAACCATCACCGCCTACGGGTCGGACGGGACGCTCGACGGCCTGTTGACCCGGCCGGACTCGCTCCTGTTGACGAAGTCGACGAACTACGTCATCGGCGACCCGGAGCGGAAGGCGACGGGCGTCACCGGCATCTCCGACACGCGCGTGGGGTCGCCGACGACGGTGACCGTTCGCGGCGAGGAGCGACCGACCGCCGAGGGCGTGCAGTTCAGACAGGTCGGCGAAGGGCGCTACGAGGCGAGCGTCACGCCCGACGAGGCGGGCTACCACGACGTACTCTCGGCGACGTACGCCGCCAACTACCGCGCGGAGTACGCCGGGTTCGGACCGGACCCGGCGTTGGAGTCGCTGGCGACGGGGACCGGCGGGAAGGTGTTCAGACCGTCGGAGGGCGCTCAGATAGCCGAGTTCGCCCGCGAGCAGTCCACCCGCGTCCGCCCGGTTCGGCAGGACTGGACGTGGGTCGCGCTCCTGCTCGCCGCCCTCCTCTTCGTCGCTGAGGTCGTCTACCGGCGGGTTAAAGTCCGTCGCAGCGGAACGACGGCTGAAGGAGGATTGACATGAGCTTCATCGGTCGCCCGCTGAACGTCGCGTTGGTCGCCGTCGTCTGCCTGCTGTTGACCGGTACGGTCGGTGCGACGATGTTCTACCAGTCGTCGGCGGGGGGTCTCGAACGGGAGAACGAGCAGTTGCGCGAACGCAACGAGGAGCTCCGAAACGAGCTGTCGGCCGCCAGAGAGAACGTCAGCGCCCTCCGACAGCGAGTCAAAGAGTTGAACCAGAGCCTCTCGCAGACCCGCGGCGACGTGGGGCAGGTTTCGACCAAACTCGAACGGACGGAGGAGATGCTCAACGCCACGGAGAAGGAACTGGCGAACACCGAAGACGAGCTCCAACAGAAGAAAGAGCAGCTGAGCGAGGCGCAGTCGAACCTCGAAGACGCCCGAGAGCGCATCTCCGAGCTCGAAACGAAGGTGACGACGCTCGAAGAGGAGAACGCGGAGCTCGAAGACGAGGTGAACGACCTCGAACGCGAGAACCGCCAACTGAACGAGACGGTGAACTCGTTGGAGACGGAGGTGACGACGCTCGAAGCGGAGAACGAGCAGTTGAAGTCCGACCTCCGCACCGTCTGCAACGAGTGGGACGAGTCCAAACAGGGCCCGAAACCGGAGGAGTGCTCCTGATGGCAGACGAGCCCGACTCGGACCGCGAGTTCGACGCCGACTCCGGGTTCGGACCGACGGTGACCGACGAGGACGCCGAACGGGGTTCGGAGTCGTCCGCCGCCAGGATGCGCGCCGCACTCGCGGAGGTTCGCGGCGAGGCGCGGAAGGTGGCCGTCGTGTACGCCGCAATCGACGCGACGTTTCTCGCCCTCCTGACGAACCTCCTCTTTCGCGTCGTCCGCCCGCCGGCCCTCCCCGAGGCGGTGTCGCTCCCCTCTGCCGTCGCCGGTGCCGGCGGCGTCGTCCCCGCCTCGCTCCCGTTCCCGTCGCTTCTGGGCGTCCTCGTCGGCGTCGTCGCCTTCGGCGGCGAGTACGCCCTCCGCACCCGAAGGCCCCTCGTCGAGCAGTTCGAGGCGGCGAACCCTCCGGTGAACGAGGCGCTCCGGACCGCCCGCGATTCGCTTGACGACGGCGCGAACACGGAGATGGCCCGCCGCCTCTACGAGGAGGTGTTGGACCGCCTCCGCGACACCTCGAGCGTCGAACTCGTCGGCACCCGGCGAGTCGTGACGACGACGCTCCTCGTCGTCGTCCTCAGCGTCGCGAGCGTCCACGTCGCCGTCGTGGACCTCGACCTGACGGGGTCGGTCGTCGGCGTCGGCGGCGGCGACGCGACGGACAGCCAACAGCAACCGGACGGCGCCAGCCCCGACGAACCGACGGACCTGCAGAACGGCGACCAGATACTCGGCGACGCCGAGGACGTCTCCGCCGGGGACGAGGCGGTGACCGCGACGCTCGACGGCACAGGCGGCGGAAGCGGCTCCGGCGGCGGCGGCGCCGGGTCGCCCGGCTCCTACGATAGCGGCGGGTTCTCCGGTGACGCGGTGGAGAGCCAACAGGCGGGGTTCGCGCCCGACGAACAGCTCGAAGATGCGGAGTTGATCCGCGAGTACAACTTGCAGATACGAGACGACAGAGACGACGAAGACAATGAATCCTGACGACGACGACATCGACAGACTACAGGCGAAGCTCTCCCGCGTCCGCGGCGAAATCGGCAAGCGAATCGTCGGCCAGTCGGACGTGGTCGAACGACTCCTCGTCTGCGTCCTCGCGGACGGGAACGCCCTCCTCGAATCGAACCCCGGCCTCGGGAAGACGACGCTCGTGCGAACCGTCGCGGAGGTGACGGACCTCTCCTTTTCGCGCATCCAGAACACGCCCGACCTGATGCCCTCCGACATCACCGGCACCGAGATAATCCGCGAGTCAGAGCAGGGCCGGGAGTTCGTCTTCGAGAAGGGGCCGGTGTTCGCGAACCTCGTCCTCGCCGACGAGATAAACCGCGCGACGCCGAAGACGCAGGCCGCGTTGCTGGAAGCGATGCAGGAAAAGCAGGTGACTGCGGCGGGGGACACGTACGAACTCCCGAGTCCGTTCTTCATCCTCGCGACGCAGAACCCCATCGACCAAGGCGGGACGTACCCCCTTCCGGAGGCGCAAACCGACCGCTTCCTGATGAAGATACTCGTCGATTACCCCTCCTTCGACGAGGAGAGCGAGATAGTGAACCGCTACGCGGCGGGCGCGGCGAGTCCGGAGGTCGAACGCATCCTGAGTCGCGACGAACTCCTCCGGGCGCAGACGCTCGCCCGGCAGGTGCCCATCGCCGACGACGTCCGCGACAGGGCCGTCGAACTCGTCCGCGCGACCAGAACCGCAGACGACATCGAGTACGGCGCGAGTCCCCGCGCGAGCATGTCGCTGGTCCTCGCGGCGAAGGCGCGGGCGTTCCTCGCCGGGCGGTCGCACGTGAGTTGGGAGGACGTGAAGGAGATGGCCCCGCCCGTCATCAGACACCGCATCATCGTCGATTTCCGCGCCGAACGCGAGGGCGTCACGCCCGACGAGGCGGTGAAATCGTTGCTCGCGGACGCCTGACGATGACCATCGACCCCGGCTTCCTCGACGAACTCGCGCGCCTCGACGCGTCGCTGAAACGGCAGTCCGACTCGCCGTTGCAGGGCGAACAGGAGTCCGAGAGCGTCGGCGAGGGGTTGACGTTCAGCGACTACCGCAGGTACGCGCCCGGCGACGACACCCGCCTCATCGACTGGCGCGTCTACGCGCGGACGGAGGAGTACTTCATCAAGCAGTTCGAGGCGGAGCGAAACCTCACCGTCCACGTCCTCGTCGACTCCTCGGCGTCGATGGACTACGGCGAGGGCGACGACCACAAGTTCGAGTTCGGCGCGAAGATCGGCCTCGGGTTCGCCTACCTCACCGCCGAGGAGAACAACGACTTCCGCTTTTCGACCGTCGGCGACAGGCCGTACCGCCTCGACGCCGGGCGGTCGAACCGCGGCGAACTGCTCTCGGTGATAGACCGGTTGAACGAGACGACGCTCGACGGCGAGGCGGAACTCGCCGCCGCCGCCGAGGAGTACGCGGACACCATCCGCTCGCGGTCGCTCGTCGTCCTCGTCAGCGACTTCCTCGTGGACCCCGAGGAGGTGGCCGAAACCGTCGCCGCCCTCGGCGACAACGACGTGCTCCTCGTCAACGTCCTCGCGCCGGACGAACTCGACCCCGGCGTGACCGGCGACACCATCTTCGAGGACCCCGAGTCCCACGAGACGCGGCGGTCGTACTTCGGCGGGTCGTTGGCCCGGCAGTACCGAAACCGACTGGAGGAGCACACCGACGCCGTCGCCGAACGGGCGCGGGACCTCCGGGCCGACTACGCCCTCCTCGATACGGGCGAGGAGTTCTTCGAGGCGTTCACGGCCGTCTGGGTCGGGTGACCGAGCGATCCGGCCCCCGGCTCCCGTCCGCCCGCGCGCTTTTCATCGACGGGTCCGATACTCGCCCCGTGACACCACCGTACGAGAACGTCGCGGCGCGCCTCTCCGACCTCGACCCCGTCTCGGTCTGCTGTCTCCCGGACGGCAGCGTGGACGACCACTACGAACTCGACGCCGGCGACGAACGCGTCGCGTCGCGGGAGGGGTTCGCTCGGGCCGTCGAGGGCGGCGAGGGGTCGCTCAGACGGCGGCGCGTCGCGCGCGAACCCGGCGGACAGGCGGTCAACGCCGCACGTCAGACCGCCGCGCTCGGAGACGACGCGACCCTCTTCGGCCACCTCGACCACGCGGTGTTCGAACGCCTCGACCCGGCCGTCGAGACGGTGTCGTTCGGGTCGCCCTCGGAGGTGGACGTGCTCCGCCTCGCGGAGAGCGACCTGATGCTCGTCACCGAGTCGGACGAACTCGAATCGTGGTCCGGAGCCGTCCTCCGGTCGGACAGGTCGCTCGCGGCCCTCTACGACGCCGACGCGGTGTACGTCGGCAACTGGGCGTCGGCCCCCGGACTCGCGGCGGCGTTCGACACGATGGCCGAGGAACTGACCGACTCGCTTGTCGTCGTCGACCCCGGCCCCCTCGGCCATCTCCCCGACGAACGGATCGAGGGCCTGTTCGACGCGCTCCGAGCTGTCTCGGAGTCGAACGATGCGGTCTTGAGCCTCAACGACCGGGAACTCGGCGTCCTCGCGTCGTACGCGGACGGCGCGACGAACGAGAGCGCCGAGGCGGACGACGCCGAGGGGGCCTCCGCGGGCGACCGGTCAGACTCCGACGACGACGCGGCCCGACTCGCCGGCCTCCGGGAGTCCACGTCGCTCCGTCTGGCGGTCCTGCACGACGCCGACAGGGCCGTCGCCGCGGGCGCCGGAGACGGGGAGGGAGGGGACGCCGAGGTGACGGCGGTTCCGAACGCGGAGACGGACCGCGTCGAGACGACGACGGGCGCGGGCGACCGGTTCTCGGCGGGACTCGCACGCGCGTTGGCCGCCGGGTGGCCCGCCGAGGAGTCGCTGGCGCTCGGCAACCTCTGTGCCACCTACCGCGTCGCGACGGGCGGCACCGGCACCGCGACGGAGTTGCGCGCGTTCGCCGACGCGGCGTTCGGGTAACCGACGCGACTGACCGCATCCCGCGCCTATTTGACGGTCGATGTGCGACGGTGGAACGTGTCGCGCGAACAGGGTCGTCGCGTGGTCGCTCTCGTCTCGGGCTCGCACTTCGTCAATCACGCCTTCATGGTGCTTCTAGCCCCTCTCGTGGGCGTCCTCGCCGCGCGGTTCGACGTGGGAATCGCCGCGATAGGGCTCGCAATCGGCGTCCCGCAGGCGGTGGTGCTCCTGTTACAGCTCCCGTTCGGCTACGTCTCGGACGGCCACAGTCGCACGCTCGTCCTCCTCGCGTCGCTCGTCTTCGGAACGGTCGGTGCCGCGGCGACGGCGCTCGCACCCTCCTACGAGTGGCTCCTCGCCGCGCAGGTGGTTCTCGGCGTCGGCGTCGCCGGACACCACCCCGCCCACTACCCCCTCTTGGCCGTCGCCTCCCCCGACGAGTCGCGGGGGAGAGCCTACAGCGCACACGCGTTCGGCGGGGAGGCCGGCCTCGCCGCTCCGTACGCCGCCGTCGGAGTCACCTCCGCGCTGTCTCTGTCGTGGCGCTACGCCGTCGGCGCTCTCGCCGTCGTCGGCCTCGCGTACACCCTCCTCACGTTCGTCGTGGTTCGGGGGCTGGACGGCGGCATCAAGCGCCCGGACCCGGCGGACAGAGCGACGGAACGGCCGACGCTCCGTTCGATTCCCGGCCGCGTCGCGGCGACGGGCCGCGCCCTCGCGAGTTCGACGGGCATCCTCGGGTTGACCGTCCTCGCCTTCGTCACCTCCGCGGCGGCGTGGTGCATCCGGACGTACACGCCGCAGCTTCTGACCGCGGGGTACGGCGTCGCCGACGGCACGGCGAACCTCCTCGTCTCCGCGATGCTCGTCGTCGGCGCGGGACTCATCGTCTTCGGCGGGTCGATGACGGACCGCGTGGGGCCGCCTGCGGTGGCCTACGGCGGGTACACGGCGCTCGCCGTCGTCGCGGCGGCGCTCGCGACGCTGTCGCTCCCCCTCGCGGGTCTGGTCCTCGTGTTGCCGTTCAGCGGAACCATCAGCCTCTCTCGCCCCGCGCGTTCGACGCTCGCGGACCGCTTCTCCGCGCGGAGCGATTTAGGGAAGAACTTCGCGCTCGTGACCGTCGGCATCTCCCTCGGCGGCGCACTCGCGCCGCCGGCGTTCGGGTACCTCATCGACGCCGCGGGCGTCGCCGCCGCGTTCGGCGTCGTCGCCGGCATCGCCCTCCTCTGTCTCGTCCTCGTCCGCCTGACGCTCCGAACCGCGCCGCCGTCGGTCACGGCCCCCGCGCCGACGGCCGACGACTGACGGCGACGCACCGTCAGCGAACCGCGAAAATCAGCCGCGCTCGTAGATATCTTCACTATTCTGCACGTCGTATCCGTCTGCGGTGATTAGTGATGGCAACTACTGCGTCCACCGCGGCACAGAACCGACGAACGTTCGAGCGTATCGCCCGCGAGTTCTGGAACGAACGGAACTACGACGCGGCCGACGACGCCTACGCCGAGGAGGTTACGCTGCGCACGCAGACGGAACCGGACGTCCTCGAAGGCGTCGAGGGGGTGAAGGCGTTCGCTCGGCGGTACCACGACGCGTTCTCGGACTTCGAGCTCGACCTGTGCGACGTTCGGGCGTCGGACGACGTGGTCTACGGGCGGTACGCCGTCCGCGGCACGCACGACGGGACGCTCCGGAGTCCCGACGGCGACATCCCCGCCACCGGCGAGCGAATCGAACTGTGGGGACTCGTCGAAGCGCGGTTCGAAGACGGCCGGTGCGTCGAGGAGTGGAACAGCACCGACGCCGCGACGATGGCGAGCCAACTCGGTATCGCGCCGGGAATCGAGTAAAAACGGAGACCGTCCGGTTTTTTCGGCGGGCTATCCGGACCACTCGCCGCCGATGTCGTTCGTGACCGAACTCCGCCACTCCTCGAAGCCGCGTTCGCAGACGGAACTCTCCTGCAGGTGGGTCATGAACCCCTCGCCGGGGTTCTCTAACTCGGCCATGCAGAACGGACAGACGCTCGGGTCGTCCCACGTGTACGCCAGCACGGAGGGTGGTTCTGGTTCTGACATACGCGCGAGTACACACTCATTTTACATAAGTATGGGGTAGATATTCGACATTTTTGGAACAAACATCCACAATAGTGCGATTTGAGTTTAGATATGGTTCGAAGAACGTTCGGGACGCTTCGAAACGATAAACCTCGGCGAGGGGGTACGATTCGGTCGATGAACTACATGCTGTGGGCAGTTATCGCCCTCGCCGCCTACTCGCTCGTCGCGCCGCTTATGAGCGTCGCGACGACCGGGTCGCCGAAGATACCGAGCAACGTCGCGGCGCTGATGGCGAACACGGTGCTGGTCGCCGTGACGTTGGGCGTCGTCGTCTACAACGACAGCAACGCCGTCACCTACGTCTCGCATCCGAAGGCGAAGTTCGTCCTCGCCGCGGGCGTCTGTCTCACCGTCGGCATCCTCGCGTACTACCGCGCGCTGTCGATGGGGCCGGTGAGCATCGTCTCGCCCGTCTTCGGGATGTTCCTCGTTCTCAGTTCCGTCATCGGCATCGCCTTCCTGAACGAGTCGCTCACCGCCCGCAAGGTGATCGGAATCGGCCTCGCCCTCGTCGCCATCTACCTCGTCAGCGTCGAGTGAGACTCACTCGGTGGAGGACCGGAGCGGCAACGACTTTTTGCGCGGCGACCCAACCCCCGCGCATGGTGTTGATGCAGTCAGACTCCGAACTGTCTCGCGGCGACGAAGCGCCCTTCTTCTCGCTCCCGGGCGCGGACGGGGAGACGTACGCGCTCGATACCTTCGCCGACTACGAGGCGTTGCTCGTCGTGTTCACGTGCAACCACTGCCCGTACGCGGAGGCGAAACGGGAGGAGTTGAACCACCTCGCGGAGTCGTACGACGGACTCGCCGTCGTCGGCATCAACCCGAACGACGCCGAGGAGTACCCCGACGACTCCTACGAGGCGATGCGCGAACGGGTCGAAGAGGGGGAGATTCGCTTCACCGCCTACCTGCGCGACGAGTCCCAAGACGTCGCACGGGAGTACGGGGCCGTCTGCACGCCCGACCCGTTCCTCTTCGAACGCGCGGACGACGGATTCGAGTTGGTCTTCCACTCGCGCATCGACGACGCGATGAGTCCCGACGAGGAACCGACCGACTACGAGATGCGGACGGCCGTCGAGGCGGTGTTGGCCGACGAGGAGATACCGACCGAGGAGACGCCCTCGCAGGGGTGCTCCATCAAGTGGCGCGAGGAGTAGTCAGTCGAGTTCTAACTCCGAGGCCTGCTGAAGCGCCTCGCGGGCGCTCTCGACCGCGGTTTCCTTCTTCGCCGGGTAGGCTTCGACCTTCGCGCGGAGCGTGAGGCCCCCGCCGCGGCGGACGTCGCCTCGGAACGCGGCCTGTTTGTCCAACCGCATGAACAGTTCGCAGTTCTCGGTCACCCGGTCGTCGAGTTCGTCGAGGAGTCCCTCGAAGTCGGGCAGTTCCGAGATGCGCGCGAGGACGTGGCGAACCTCGTCGGCGTTCTCGACGCGGGCGGAGAAGACGATGATGCGGTCGCCGTGGTGGCCGGTGCTGACGGTACGTTCGACCTCGAACTCCTCGGGGAGGAACGTTCGAAGCGCGTCCTCGACGCGCTTCTCGTCTTCGGTCGCGTAACAGAACGTACGCAGATCTACGTAGTGGAACGGGACGCGCGGCATTCTTCCTCGTCGATTCGCACTGCGCGGGGAAAAGCCCGCTTATTCCTCGTCTTCCTCGGCGGCTTCGAGTTGGTCCTCGGAGATGCCGACCTCCTGTCCGTCGTCGAAGCTCACGGTGTACGTCGGGTCGCCGAACATCGTCTCGACGACCTGCGTGATGGTCCCGACTTCGCCGTCGAACTCGCTGTGTTTGTCGTGCAGGACGACCGTATCTTCCTTTTCGAAGGACATGGCCGAACGGTCGCTCCGGACGCTCAAAAGTGGACTGATTCACCGACCGCTCGTCGTCCGGACGGCGTCTCGGCGCCTCCGCCGACCGCAGACCCGGGGCGTTTCCCGAACGAAGCTACCTTTACGCGCGGGGTCGAATCGCCGCTATGAACGCCACGGACGGCCGAGAAACCCGCCCGCCCGACAGCACCGGACGGAGTCCGGCGGGCCCTCGATACTCGCTCGACGACAGATGACGGTCGACGACCTCTGGTTTCTCGCGGACGAAGCGACGCAACGGGCCGAACAGGCGTACCACCGACTCCGGGAGCGACACTCGGGGTACATCCAGCGGACGCACACGCGACGCGTCACCAGAGAGCGGTTCCGGACGCTCGCGCGGCGGGTGAAGGAGACCGGCGCGCCGTACGGCGCACAGACCGTCGTCCACCGCGACGGCGACGAGATACTCCTCGTCAGACACGAGGGCGTCGACATGTGGGTGCTCCCCGGCGGCGAACTGCGCGACGGGGAGACGTACCGCGAGGCGGCGGAGCGAGAACTCGCCGAGGAGGCGGGCGTCTCCGCGGACTTCCGCGGCCTCGCCATGGCGAACCGCATCGACATCGCGTGCGACGACTACGCGACGTGGGGCGTCCTCCCCGTGTTCGCCGCGGCGGCGACCGAACTCGACCTCTCGGTGTGCGACCCGGACGGGGAAATCTCCGCGGCGGAGTGGTTCCCCGTCTCGAACCTCCCCGCCGACACGCGCGACCGAGACGACATCCTCGCGTGGTACGACCGCGCGGGGCCGTGACGAGCGAGTGCGACGCTCACCGCGGCGCGTCGTCGCCGTCCGCGGCCGTTTCCACTTTCTGCCCCCAGAATCCGGGGTGTTTCGTGACCGTCACGTCGCCGAGAACCCGCGTCTGACAGGCGAGCCTCAGACCCGATTCCGGGTCGTGCGGCGGCGCGGACAGGCGCTTGCGCTCTCGGTCCTCGGGGTCGGACACCTCGCCCTCGACGGCGACGGCGCACGTCCCGCACGTCGCGTGGCCGCGACAGTTCAGTAGCCGCGACCCCCCGTTGTGCGGCGTCTCGCCCGCGTCGAGGAGCACGTCGCGGAGGACGGCCCCGCGTTCGCACTCTATCTCCGTGCCGCGATAGTTAATGACTGGCATAGTATCGAGTTCGTGCGCCGAGCCTATAGGAGTAGCTCACGCTGCCTCGGTGGTCCTAAATACCGGGGAGTTCTCCTGCCGAGTATGCGAACGAGTCGACGCTCCCTCCTCGCCGCGACGGGTGGTGCGCTCACCGCCACCGCCGGTTGCCTCGGCAGTCTCCCCGGTTCCTCGGGTGGAGCAAAACCCTCCTGCGACGTCGGAGAGCAAGAGACGGTCCAAGAACTCCCCCGCCCGACGCTCGGACCCGACGACGCGCCCGTGACGGTGGACGCCTACGAGGACTTCGCCTGTCCCCACTGCGCGACGTACAGCACGGACATCTTCCCGAAGATACGCGAGGACTACGTCTCCTCGGGCGACATCAAGTACCGGTTCTTCGACTTCCCGCTTCCCGTGAACGAGCAGTGGTCGTGGGGCGGCGCTATCGCCGCGCGCGCGGTCCAAGACCGGACGGACGCCGAGACGTACTTCGACTACGCGCACGCCCTGTTCGAGAATCAAGACAAACTCACGAGTTCGGGCCACCAACTCGTCCACGACCAAGCGGAGGAGCTCGACGTGAACGGCTGTCAGGTCATGGCCGCCGTCGAGCAGGACACGTACCGGCCGGTCGTGGAGGCGGACCGGCAACGCGCCACGGACAACGGGTACGACTCGACGCCGACGATCGTCGTCGACGGCGAAGCGCTCGACTCCTACAGCTACGACGCGGTGTCTTCGGCCATCGAGAGCAAGCTCTGACGGCGGTGACGACCCCGGATTCGGACTCGACGGACGGCGCCAAACGATTACTATAATCATAGTAAGTTCCCGAGAAGCTCTTTACGCCCCGGCGGTCATCGGGAAAACGAGATGAGCGCAAACACGGCAGACCGCACGGACGCGACGGGACTGGATACGGTTCTCCTCGGCATCGGCGGACGCGACGACGCCCGCGTCGACGCACTCGTCGACGCCGTCAGGGAGACGGCCGGACCGACCGACGCGACGGTCGTCGTCGCGCACGTCTTCGACAAGGAGTCCTACAGGGACGCCGTCGAGCAGTTGCTCGACGCGGAGGGCGGAACCATCGAGCCCGACGAACTGGCGTCGCGGATGAGCCTCACCCGGGAGATTATCGAGCGGTTAGAGCGGGACGGCATCGACTGCGAACCCCGCGCGACGACCGGAACGAGCGGCGAGGGAATCGTCGAAATCGCGGAGGAAGTCGGAGCCGACCGGGTGGTCGTCGGCGGCCGTCAGCGGTCGCCGGCGGGCAAGGCGATATTCGGAAGCGTGGCCCAAGAAGTGATGCTCGAGGCTCCCTGCCCGGTGACGTTCGTTCGAAATCGGGAGTGAGCGAGCCTCGGCCGTACGGTCGCCACTGAGAGCCACGGCACTGCTCCGTCTGGGAATCGAACCATATTTTTTACACACGAGCGAGTTACTATTCACAGATGTCTACAGCTAGCATACGCGAGGTCGTACGCGGCGACGGCGACCGGTTCGTCTACGTCGTCTCCGCGTTGGCCGCCCTCAACGGGCTTTTGTTCGGATTCGACACCGGCATCATCTCGGGTGCGTTCCTGTTCATCCAAGACACCTTCACGATGTCCCCCCTCGTCGAGGGGATCATCGTCAGCGGAGCGATGGCCGGTGCGGCCGCCGGCGCGGCCGTCGGCGGGCAGTTGGCGGACAGAATCGGACGGCGGCGACTCATCCTCCTGTCGTCGGTCGTCTTCTTCGTCGGTTCGTTCACCATGGCCGTGGCTCCGAACGTCCCCGTGTTGGTCGCCGGGCGACTGATAGACGGCGTGGCCATCGGCTTCGCCTCCATCGTCGGCCCCCTGTACATCTCCGAAATCGCCCCGCCGAGCATCCGCGGGGCGCTCACGTCTTTGAACCAACTCATGGTGACCACGGGCATCCTCATCTCGTACTTCGTCAACTTCGCGTTCGCCGACGCGGGCGCGTGGCGCTGGATGCTCGGCGCCGGGATGGTTCCGGCCGTCGTGCTCGCCGTCGGAATGCTGAAGATGCCCGAGAGCCCGCGTTGGCTCTTCGAACACGGCCGGCGGGACGAGGCGCGGGCCGTCCTCGAACGGACCCGCGACGAGGGCGTCGACACCGAACTCGACGAAATCGAAGAGACCGTGAACAAGCAGTCCGACAGCGGACTCCGGGACCTGTTGGAACCGTGGCTCCGCCCGGCGCTGGTCGTCGGTCTGGGACTCGCCGTCCTCCAGCAGATAACCGGCATCAACGCGGTCATCTACTACGCCCCCACCATCCTCGAATCGACCGGCTTCGGCGGCGTCACGTCCATCCTCGCGACGGTCGGCATCGGGACCATCAACGTGGTGATGACCGTCGTCGCGATCGCCTTGGTGGACCGCGTCGGCCGGCGGCGACTGCTCCTCGTCGGGGTCGGCGGGATGGTCGTCACGCTCGCCATCCTCGGGACGGTGTTCTACCTCCCCGGGTTCGGCGACGTGCTCGGAATCGTGGCGACGATCAGCCTGATGCTGTTCGTGGCGTTCTTCGCCATCGGGCTCGGTCCCGTGTTCTGGCTGCTCATCTCCGAAATCTACCCGCTCGCCGTCCGCGGGTCCGCCATGGGGGTCGTCACCGTCGCCAACTGGGGCGCGAACCTCCTCGTGTCGCTGGCGTTCCCCGTCCTGCGGGCCAGCATCGGGACGCCCTCGACGTTCGGGCTGTTCGGCTTCTTTAGTCTGGTCGGACTGGTGTTCGTCCACCGGTTCGTCCCCGAGACGAAGGGCCGGACGCTCGAAGCGATAGAGACCGACCTCCGGGACAACGTCTCGCTGTTGGACTGAGTCGGGTCGACTCTTTTTTCGCGCTCTCGGCCGGACTCCTCACCCGTCGAGTCCGGGCACCTCGCCCGTCGGCGTCGGGAGCGACCGGAGTTCCCGCGGCGGGACGAGGAAGTTCCCCCGCCGTTTCACGAAGATGTACTCCAAGATGCCGTTGTTCACTCGCTGACGGATGGTGGGGATGTCCGTCAGGTCCTCGCCGTTCATCGCCGCCCGCACCTCCTCGAAGTCGGTGATTCGGCGCTGGAGCGTCGGGAAGTGGAGGCTGGCGGTGTTGTCGTCGGTGGACTCGACGTGTCGGCGCAGGATGCGGACGTTCCCCTCCTCGTCGCGGTTCGCCCGCGCGGCCTTCTGGGCGTGGCCGACGCGGCCGAACTCCATCGCGTGGTCGCGGATGGCGTCGCGTATCTCCGCTGTCACGCCGCTGTCGTTCCCGAGGTTGTCGCCGACGCCCTCCACGAGTCCCTTCTCGGCGTGGACGGGCGAGAACATCTCCGAGACCCGTTGGTCGAAGTTCTGTTCGACGTACCAGTCCTGCAGGCGTTGGCGGACGTTCGAGACGTGCTTCGTCGTCCCGCCCGAGAACGGCCCCTCCCGGATCGTGACGTAGTCTTCGGTCGCTTGCGTCTTCGCGAACCCGGCTTTGAAGCCCATGAACAGCGGTGACTCCTCCGGGACGGGGTTCGTGTCGGGGATCCCCTTCAGGCCGTCCTGCCTCTCGGCGGGCATCCCCGGCCCGACGAACCCGGTCCGGCGGGCATCGACGTCGAACACGTCCGTCAGCGCCGCCCGCATCTCGACGCCGTTTGCCGTCTCCGACTCCCCGCGGAGGGCTTGTTCGGCTTCGAGAACCGCGTCCGCGCGGTCGGAGGCGAGGTGGACGAGCGCGTCCTGTCGGTCGAACTCCGGCGTCTCGAACGACGAGAGCGCGCGCGGTTCCGGCAAGTCGACGCTCTCCGGCAGGGAGTCTTCGAACCGCGAGAAGTACCGCGGCGAGTAGGCGACCGAGTAGATGACGCCCTCGTTGCTCCGTTCGTACGCCTCGTCGACGGTCGCGAGGGCGGACTCGACGGTCCGTCGGTCGTCGTCGCTCGGCGGCGCGTCGCCCGGGAGCGTCAGGTAGAGAAACACCTGATGGCGCGGCAGTTCCACGTTGCCGTCGTCGTCCCGTCGGACGAAGTCGTTCCACGCGTGCTGTCTGGACGGGAGCGACCCGGGGTCGGTCGTCCCCGTCGGAATCGGCGCTTCGTTTTCCTCCTCGGCGCGGTTCATGCAGGCCGAGAGCGCGGTCGCTCCGCCGACGGCGACGGCGGCCTTCATAAACTCCCGTCTGGACGCTCCGCCTCCGTCGAACATACCCCGGCTAGGCGTCTGCGGAAAAAAGGGGTTCTGGTGCGGCACGCGAATACAACGACTCGCTTTTGTCCGACGACGCTAAGTGATCTGTATGGACGGACGACGCGGCGAACGTGTGCGTCTGGCGCTCGCGGTGTGGGCGGTGTTGGTCTCGCAGGTGCTCGTCTACCCCGGCGTGTCCGACCTCGTCGTCGCCCTCGGCGGCGGCGGCGACGTGAACGCGGGCATGTGGTTCCTCGTCGCGGAGTTCGCGGCCTTCGTTCTCTTCGCCGGCGTCTGGGGCGCGGCCAGCGACGCACTCGGCCGCCGCAGACCGCTCGTCGTCCTCGGCGCAGTCGGCGGCGCGGGCGGCTATCTCCTCCTCGCGGCCGTCCCCTCCCTCGGACTCCCGTTCGCCGCGGTGCTTCTGATTCGCGCCCTCGGCGGCGCGATGACCATCGGCGCGTTCTCGCTTTCGATGACGGCGCTGGCGGACCTCGCGGGCGGCAACGGGCGCAACATGGGCGCGGCGGGCATCGCCATCGGCCTCGGGGCGGCGCTGGGGTCCGTCGTCGGCGGGCGACTCTCCGACGTCGACCCGCTGTATCCGCTGTACGGCGCGGCCGTCCTCCTCGTCGCCGCCGCCGCACTGGTCGCGACCATCCCCGACCGGACGCCCGACGGCGTCCGACTCCGCCTCGGCCCCGCGCTCTCGCGTCTGAGCGAGAAACCGGCGCTCGCAGTCCCGTACGCGTTCGGGTTCATCGACCGGATGACGGCGGGGTTCTTCGCCCTCGTCGGCGTCTACTACTTCCGGGAGACGTTCGGCCTCGACGCGTTCGGCGCGGGACTCGCGCTTTCGGCGTTCTTCTTCCCCTTCGCGCTGTTGCAGTACCCCGCGGGAGTCCTCTCTGACCGCGTCGGGCGGTTCGGTCCGGTCGTCGTCGGGTCGCTCTGCTTCGGGTTCGCCATCGTCGGCGTCGGACTCGCGCCGACGCTCGAACTCGCCGTCGCCGGGATGGTCGTCGTCGGCGTCTTCGGCGCACTCGTCTCCCCGGCGACGATGGCGCTCGTCACCGACGTGGCGTCGCCGGAGGAACGCGGGGCGGCCCTCGGGGGGTTCAACATCTTCGGCAGTCTCGGCTTCCTCGCGGGGTTCGTCGTCGGCGGCGTCGCCACCAGCACCGCGGGCTACCTCGCGGCGTTCGTCACCGTCGGCTTCTCGGAAGTCGCCATCGCCGTCGTCGCCTCGCGGGCGGTCAGACGCCTCAGTCCGACGCCGACGGGCGGGGTGGCGTTCTCGGCAAACGACTGACCGCGGCTGCGCGGGCGGGAGGTGCAGCGCTCCCGTTTAAGTATTCGGCTCACAGGGCTTCAGGAAGCTCGTCCGTGGAGCGAAACTGCCTTCTCAGGAAGGCATCGGACGCTTACCGATACTGCTCCAATGGTCGGTGGTGTCTATACAATGAGTGAACGTGACAGAACGACAGCGGAGACGGCGACCGACTACGACCCGAACCCCGGCGAACGCGGAAAGTGGCTCTCGGCCGTCATCGGCCTCCTCGGACTGTGGATGCTCGCGCAAGCCGTCCTCTTCGAACTCGCGGCCAGCCAGTTCTGGAACGACGTTCTCGTGGGTGCCCTGTTCCTCGTCGTCGGGGCGTACAACTACTATCGGCGGTCGAACGAGCGGATAGGCAACGTCGCGGCGGCCGCCGTCGCCGCGTTGGTCGGCCTGTGGCTAATCGTCGCGCCGTTCGTGCTCGGAGTCGACGCGGGCGCGACCGAGACGGCGAACGACCTCGGCTTCTGGAACGACGTGGTCGTCGGCCTCATCGCGGCCGTCATCGGCGGGTACAGCGCGTACAAAGCGCGTGACCGACGCGAGGACGTCCGCCGGACGGCGACCTGACAGCGTAACGTCGACGCGGTGCCTGCAAACGCCGGGCGGCCCCCGATTCGGCCTCAGCGACCGTCCCGCGGTCGGTCGAGTTTCTTTCGTCGGTACGCCGCCACGTGGTACCGCGTGAGTATCACCGAGAACGCTACCGCGACCGCTCCGAACGCGGCGATGTAGGGGAGCGACCCGTCGTGCACGACGCCGTTGACGAACTGTAACGCCGAAAACACCGGGAGGCCGAACGTGAAGATGGCCGTCCGAGCGGGGAACTCGCGGGCCATCTCCAGAAACGCTTCCGCCTCGTCCGCTGACCGATTGTCAATCGAGCTCACGTCTGGGTTCGGTGAGTTCTCCCGAGAACCGGTCATAGTTCCTTCGAAACCCTTCGAGCGACGCGTCCGGTCTCAGTCGTGTCCGGAGACCCGGACCGGTTCGTACGGCTCTTCGAGGTACTCCATATCCGACTCCGAAAGGTCGATATCGAGGGCTTCGACGGCGTCTTCGAGGTGTTCGACGCTCGTCGTCCCGACGATGGGCGCGTCCACCCGGTCTTTGTGGAACAACCACGCGAGGCCTATCTGGGCCATCTTCACGCCCTTCTCTTCGGCCAGTTCCTGCACGCGTTCGTTCACCTCGCGGCCGCCGCCTTCGAGGTAGGGGTGGCCGTGGGCGTGTTCGTCGGACTCCCCGCGCGTGGTGGACCGCGCCTCCTCGTGGGGCCGGGCGACCCACCCTCGCGCGAGGGGCGACCACGGGATGACGCCGACGTTCTCCTTCTCACAGAGGGGGAGCATCTCGCGTTCCTCCTCCCTGTAGAGGAGGTTGTAGTGGTTCTGCATCGTCGCGAACCGTTCGAGTCCGAGGCTCTCGGACGTGTGGAGGGCGTCGGCGAACTGGTAGGCCCACATCGACGAGGCGCCGACGTACCGCGCCTTCCCGCGGCGGACGGCGTCGTCCAACGCCCGGAGCGTCGTCTCCATCGGCGTGTCGTCGTCGTAGCGGTGAATCTGCAGGAGGTCCACGGTGTCCATCCCCAGCCTATCGAGCGAGTCGTCCAGCTCCTGTTCGATGGCCTTCCGGGAGAGGCCGCCCGAGTTGGGGTTCCCCTCGTCCATCTGGAAGTACACCTTCGTCGCCACCACCGCCTCGTCGCGGCGACCCTCCAACGCCTCGCCGAGGACGCGTTCGGACTCGCCCTCGGAGTACATGTTGGCGGTGTCGAAGAAGTTGATTCCGAGTTCGAGGGCGCGTTCGACGAGTTCCTTCCCCTCCTCCTCGTCTAGCACCCAGTCGCGCCAGTCGCTGGTTCCGAAACTCATGCAGCCGAGACAGATCCTCGACACCTCCATCCCGGTGTCGCCGAGCGTCGTGTACTCCATGTGTATCGCTACCGTCTCTCGCCGCGGCAAAGAAGTCACGGGAGGCGGTCCGGACCGCCGGAACCCTCGGGGAACGCCGGCCGTGTCCTCGGAGGGTGAGGCGGCGGGAAGCCGCCGCCTGAAAAAACACTAACGATTATTACGATTATGTGCGACTAACTACCATGACCGTAGAGTACGAGGCCGCGGTAGCATCGTTCGAGTGGGACGTACCCGCCGACTACAACCTCCCGGCGGTCGTCGAGTCGCACGCGGACTCGTTCGACGACCGGGTGGCGCTTCGCTTCCGAGACGCCGGCGGCGTCCGCGAGGAACGGACGTACGGCGACTTGCGGCGGGACGCGAACCGCTTTGCGAACGCGTTGGAGGCGGCGGGCGTCGGTCCGGGCGACCGGGTGTTGCACCTCCTGCCGCGGCACCCGGACGTGTTCGCGATTCAACTCGGCGCTCTGAAGCGCGGCGCGTTGCTCGTCCCCTGTTCGTCGATGCTCAAACCGAAGGACATCGCCTATCGGGCGTCCGACTGCGAGGCGACGGCCGTCGTCGCCCACGACTCTCTCGTCGGCATGGTCGACGCCGTCCGCGAGGAGACGCCCCTCTCGACGTTCGTCTGCGTCGGCGGCGCCCTCGACGGGTGGGACTCGTTCGAGGAATCGGTCGACGGACGGGCGGAGACGCACGACGGTCCGGAACTCCGCGCCGAGGACCCGATGTCCATCAACTACACGTCTGGGACGACGGGCCAACCGAAACCGGTGGTGCACCGCCACCGGTGGATGCGGTGTTTCGAACTCGTGAACGCGCCCTACTGGTGGGGCGTCACCGCGGACGGCGTCGTCGCGCCGGGGTTCGAGGGGTCCGACGCGCCGACCCTCGAAGACGAACTCCTCTGGGCGACGACCGGGACCGGGTGGGCGAAGTGGTTCTGGAGTCCCGTCGGCGTCGGACTCACGACGGGGGCGACGCAGTTGCTCTACGACGGCGAGTTTGACCCCGAGACGTTCCTCTCGGTGATGGCCGAGGAGGGCGTCACCCGCCTCTGCGCCGTCCCGACGCAGTACCGCATGTTCGCGCAGGCGGACCTCTCGGCGTACGACATCGACCTCCGCGCGGCCCTCTCCGCGGGCGAACCGCTGAACCGCGAACCCATCGAGGCCCTCGAATCCGCGTTCGGCGTCACGCCGCGGGACGGGTACGGGCAGACGGAGACGGTGGCTCTCGTCTCGAACTACCCCGGAATCGACGTGAAGCCCGGCAGCATGGGGAAGCCGACGCCCGGCCTCGGCACGACGATACTCGACGACGAGGGAGAGGAACTCGGCGCGGGCGACATCGGCGAAATCGCCGTCCCCGTCGACTGTCCGGGCATCTTCGACGGCTACTTCGAACGCGAGGAGTTGGACCGCGAGACGTTCGCGGGCGAGTACTACCGGACGGGCGATTTGGCCTCCCGCGACGAGGACGGCTACTTCTTCTTCGAGGGGCGCGCCGACGACATCATCATCTCCGCGGGGTACCGCATCGGCCCGTTCGAGGTGGAGGACGCCCTCGTCTCGCACCCCTCGGTCGCCGAGGCGGCCGCCGTCGCCTCGCCGCACGAGGAACGCGGCGACGTGGTGAAGGCGTACATCGTCCTCGCGGACGGGTACGACCCCTCCGACGAGTTAGCGACCGAGATTCAGGAGTTCACGAAGGAGGAGACGGCCCCGTACAAGTATCCGCGCCGGGTGGAGTTCGTCGAGGAACTCCCGAAGACATCCAGCGGAAAGATACGCCGCATCGAACTCCGAACCCAGGAGAAGGAGGCGTTCGGGCAGTAACCCCGGCTTCGACGGACCCGTCGCCGGCCGCGCCTACACGTGCGGTTCCGGCATCAGTTCCTCGAACTCCCGCGCGGCTAGCCACTCGCAGAGTTCGACGAGTTGGTCGCTCGCGGCCTCGAACATCTCCTCGCCCTTCTCCGCAGTCGCGTCCGTCTGGTCGCCGAGGACGCCGTTCGCCGTGTTGTCGGCGGCGTCGTAGAACGTCCGCGACCCGTACTTCACGGTCCCGGCCGCGTCGACGCTCGGAACCCCGCCGTCTCTGGCCTCCGTCAGTCGGTCGTCGTGGACCAACTCCGAGCGGAGGTACTGAATCATCGCCGTCTCCTTCGGCCCGCCGTGCGGCCCGTTCTGTTCGAAGAGGTCGTCGACGAGTTCGGGGATGCTCTCGTTCCACATCCACTCTATCGCGAACGCCGTCTCGTCCTCGCGGAGGCGCGCGCCCACCTCCCGGAGGTGCGGGACGTTCCCGCCGTGGGCGTTGACGTATATCACCCGGTCGATGCCGTGTTCGGTGAGGTTCCGCGTCAGCGATTCGACGTACTCTCGGAACACCCGCGGTTCGACCCACATCGTCCCGTGGAACTGCCGGTGGTGACCGCTGACGCCGACGTTTATCGTCGGCGTGCAGAGGTACCCCGTCCGGTCTGCGGCCTCCCGGGCGAACGCCTCCGCGATGAGGTGGTCAGTCGCCTCCGGGAGGTGCGGACCGTGCTGTTCCGTCGACCCGGTGGGAACCAGTGCGAGCGATTCTTCCTCGAAGTAGGCTTCGAGGTCCGGCCACGCTTCGTCTCCGAGGTACATTACCGAACTCTCCGGGAGGAACGACCAATAGGTTGGTGTGGAATCGCGCCGCACGGTTCGCCGGTCCGACGCGAGAAAGCGGTTCGACCGTTACCGGTCGTTCGCGGCGTTCGTCTCCGTCTCCGCCGTCGCACCCGCGTCCGCCGCCTCCGTCTCCGCGTCCGTGCCCGCCTCCGCTTCGAGTTCGTCGAAGAACGCCCCGACGCGGCGGCGTATCTCGTCGCGTATCTCCGCCGTCTTCTCCGGCCCCTCGCCGTGCGGGTCGTCGAGTCCCCAGTCGCGGTTCTCGCCGCCCCACCCGGCGGGGCAGACGTCCTCGGCGGAACATCCCATGGTGACGACGTAGTCCGCGTCGGCTATCTCCTCGAACGTGACCTCCCGCGGCGTGCGGTCCGAGAGGTCGATTCCGAGTTCGGCCATCGACTCGACGACGTTCTCGTGGACGCCGTCGGCGGGGCGCGTCCCGCCCGTGAGGACGGTCGCGTCGAGTTCTCGTTCCGCGAGTTCTCTCCGCGCGAACGCGTAGGCCATCTGGCTCCGCCCGGCGTTTTGGACGCAGACGAACGCGACGGTGGGTGGGGATGGGACCATCGGCGGAGACTCTCGGCGGAGACGGCATAGTGGCTTCGCCGTCTCGTCGGTATCGCCGCACGCCCGTTCGGGCGCGGAGTCGGGACTAGGAGGCGTGAAAAACGGCAGAACCGTGGTGAGAATCGACGTGGCCGCCGACCGCAGTACCGCTACCGTGTTGCGTTCTTACAGACGCTGGAGGTTCTTCGCTCGCGGGCCTTTGTCGGCCTGCTCGATTTCGAATTCGACCTCCTGACCCTCCTCGAGGTCCGGGCCGCCGACGTCT
Source organism: Halopelagius longus (assembly GCF_900100875.1). Lineage (NCBI taxonomy): Archaea > Methanobacteriati > Methanobacteriota > Halobacteria > Halobacteriales > Haloferacaceae > Halopelagius > Halopelagius longus. The sequence goes on from NZ_FNKQ01000002.1 coordinate 524,032, forward strand.
TCCATGTGGAAGAACACGTCTTCGTCCGCGTCGTCGCTTTCGATGAAACCGTAACCGCCTGTGTCGTTGAAGAACGCAACCGTACCTTTCGCCATTACGCACGGTAAAACGGGCAGGGGACTGATAAGGATTCCGGCGTCTGTATCACGATGCGAACACTCACATCTCCGTGGACTCCGCGGTCAGAGACAGCACAGAGACGCGGCGGACGGCGTCGAAGTCCCGGAGGCGGTAGACGAGCGTTCGGACCCGTTCGGCCGGGCCCTCGCAGAACGCCGCTTCGAGGCACCACTCGCCGTGGTGGGTGTGACTCGTCGCGTCGATGACCGCCTCGAACTCGTGTTGGACGACGTGCAACTCGCCGATGACCGCCTCGTGTTCGTAGTCGAAGACGACGACGGCGGCGATGTCGCCCTCGGCGTCTTCGAGTCGACTGTGGGACTCGACGTACTCCAGCATCGCCTCGCGGATGGCGCGCGACCGGGAGTCGATACCCTCGGCCCGCCAGACGGCGTCGAACGCCGAGAGCACCTCCTCGGATACGTTCAGACTGGTTCGCATACCTCGACGGTCGGCGGCGGAGGGACAAGAAGCCGACTGCTACGGGCGCGACTCACTCCTCGTCGGAGTCTCGGACGATCTTGAGCCAGAAGTCCTCGACGGACTGGATGAACTCGACGAACTCCGCGGGTTCGACCGGTTTCTGGATGTACGCCTCCGCCTCCAGTCCGTGCGACCTGACCAGATCCTCGCCGAGGTCCGAACTCGTCAGGGCGACCACCGGGATGTCGGCCACTTCGGGGTCGCCTTTCAGTTCGGACAGCACCTCGATGCCGCTCTTTCCGGGAAGTTGCAGTTCCAGCAGAATGAGGTCCGGACACGGGGAATCCTCGTACTCGCCGCGTTGGTGGATGTAATCGAGGGCGGACTCGCCGTCGGAAACCGCGTTTAGCGTGTTCAGAATCTTCGCGTCCTCGAACTGCTCTGTGAACAACCGCGTGTCGCCGGGACTGGGCTCGACCAGTAGAATTTCTATCGAGTCAACTGTCGCGTCCGTGGCCATTACCTACTTCTATGGATGCAAGAATAAAACGACGCGGTCGGCTCTATTGACCTGTTCTGAACCCTACCGTTCCGGCTCTCGCGGTTCGAGTCCGTTCGCTGCGTCGGTCGTCGTTATTACGAAACCCCCGAATCGGTCTTAACAGGCGTTTTACGCCGTCTTCGACTACCTCCGTCATGGTGAGCGAACTCGTCGGACTGTTCGTCGGGGCCGTCGGCCTCGGCGTCGTCCACGGCGTCGAACCCGGACACGGGTGGCCCGTCGCGGCGGCGTACGCGATGGAGAAGCGACGGAAGTGGGTCCGCGGGACACTCGCGGGCGTCGTCCTCGGCGTCGGCCACCTCGTCAGCAGTCTGGCGATGGTCGCCGTCTTCTTCGCCGCGAAGTCGTACTTCGAACTCGGGGAGGCGTCGTGGCTTCCGACCGTCGCGGGTATCCTCCTGATTCTCCTCGGTCTGCACGAACTCCGCGGAGGCGGACACGGGTACGGTCACGACCACGGACACGACGACTCCGACGACCACGGCCACACCCACGGTCACGACCACAGCCACCACCGCGACGCCGACACCGACACCGGTCTCTCCGCACGCCTCCGCGGCGTCCTCCCCTCGGGCGGTCACTCGCACGACCACGACCATCCGGAACCGGACGCCTCGGAGACGAGTCTCCGGAGTCTCGCCTCGTTCGCGTTCGTCCTCGGGTTCGCCCACGAGGAGGAGTTCGAGATTATCCTCCTCTGTTCGGGGTCGAACTACTGCCTCGAACTGATGACCGCCTACGCCCTCGCCGTCGTCGCCGGCATCGTCGGCCTCACGTTGCTCCTCGTGGCGGGGTACTACCGCTACGAGGACCGCGTGGAGGCACTCGCGCCGTACTTCCCGACGATTTCGGCCCTCGTCTTGATCGCGATTGGACTGGGGTTCGTCATCGGCGTCTTCTGACGCTCACTCCCCCGAGTTTCGTCCCATCTCGTGGAACTCCTCGTTCGGGCGCATGTCGGCGAACATCGCCATCCGGTTCGAGAGGTTGAAGAACGCGGTGACCGCGCCGACGTCCCAGATTTCCTCCTCCGTGAACCCCGCCTCGCGCAGGAGTTCGAAGTCGGACTCGTCCACCTCCGTCGGCCGTTCGGTGAGTTTCACCGCCACGTCGAGCATCGCCAGTCGTTCGTCGGAGACGTCCGCCGTCCGGTAGTTCGCGACGAGTTGGTCCGCGAGCGTCGGGTCCTCGGCGTAGATGCGGACGAGTGCGCCGTGGGCGACGTTGCAGTAGTAACAGTGGTTGACGCCCGAGACGGCGACGATTATCATCTCCACCTCCTCCCTGTCGAGGGAGGTGTCCTCGACGAGGGCGTCGTGGTAGTCGAAGAACGCCCGGAAGTGACTCGGCTTGTACCCGAACGCCGCGAAGACGTTCGGCGGAAAGCCCGCGCGGTCCGTCTCCTCGTCGATTCGTTCCTTCAGGTCCGCCGGCAGTTCGTCGTACTCGGGGACCGGAAAGCGCCGCATCGCGTCGGAGTCGAACTCGACCATGCCGGTATTCCTCCCGGTCGATGCTTAATGATTTGCGCCCGCGTCCGCGCGCGTCCTTCAGAGGAAGAACGCCGAGATGAGGAACGTGACGAACACGTACACCGGACCGCTGAGGAACGCCGCGGCGAGGAGAATCGCGAACCACCGGCGGCCGTTCCCCGGCAGGGAGGGCACCTCGGAGGGGAAGTACGGGGAGAGGGGACCGTTCGATTTCGGGTCTCTGTTTCCCATGTTGACATCTCTCGCCGCGCTTCGGATTACTGTTTCGCCGGTTCGGACGCCCCGTTTAAAACAGGTCCAGAGAGGAAGCGTCGACTTCGGCCGCCGCTCAGACCCTGACCGCGAGGAGGAACGTGGCCGACGCGACGAAGACGCCCGCGGCGAACAGTCCGTAGTTCGCGATTCGACTCTTCGCGGGCCAAAGCGACAGCGAGTACCGGCGGGACGAAAGCGGCCACAGGAAGTTCACGCCCATCGGGGTGAGCACGTCGGCGAGGAGGTGCGCGACGACGGTGAGGACGCCGACGAAGAAGCCGAACGCGGGCAGACCGACGCTTACGCCGCCGACGCCGACTGCGAGGGCGACGCCGACTTCCGACCCCGCGTCGGCCAGCAGGTGGCCTACCCCGGCGAACGCGCCGCCGACGGCGGCGGCGAACGGGAGCGAGTGGGTCGGACCGCGGTGGTCGAGGAACGGAATCCGGTGGTCGACGTCCGGCAGCATCGCCAACCCGAGCATCGCCGCGCCCGTCAGGAACGCCAACTCCGGCCGTCCGAGGCGGAGGAGGGCGAACCCGACGGGCGAGAACACCGCGAGGGAGACGCCGTAGTGCCCCAGTTGGTACATACCCCCCGTCGGCGTGGCGGCCGGAAAAAGCGACCGGTCGCCGCCGGAGACCGTACCGGAAACGGTTATCTCTCGGCGGCGTCCATATCTCCCATGTTCGACCCTCTCGTCCGCATTTTCGACGGTTTCGGTCCGTGGGAGACGACGGCGCTCGTCCTCCTCGTCTCCGTCGGCGCGGCCCTCGCGTTGGAGTTCGTCGTCCTCCGCGCCGCCCGCCGCTACGTCACCCACACAGACACGGAGTACGACGACATCGTCCTCACGGAACTTCGGATTCCGGTCGTCCTGACGGCGGCGCTGGCGGGCGTGTTCGTCCTGACGCAGGTGCCCGCCGTCCGAACCGCCGTGTTAGTGGACCCCGCGACCGTCGAACGGTTCTTCGGCCTGCCTTCCCTCTCCGTCATCGTCGTCGTCTGGGCCGTCGCCGCGAACCGCATCGTCAACCGAATCGTCGACTCCGTCTCCGAGAAGGGGAGTCGCTACGACTTCGCGCCGGTGTTCTCGAACGTCTGGACGCTCGTCGTCCTCGGCGGGGCCGCCGCGACGCTCCTTTGGCTCTGGAACGTCGAGATAACCCCCCTCCTCGGCGCGGCGGGCGTCGCCGGGATAGCGGTCGGGTTCGCCGCGAAGGACACCGTCGCCAACTTCTTCGGGGGAATCGCCCTCTACTTCGACGACACGTACAAGATAGGCGACTACATCGTCCTCGACGACGGCACCGCCGGAACCGTCGTGAAGGTGGGTATCCGGTCGACCACCCTGCTCACGCGCGACGAACTGCTGGTGACGGTGCCGAACTCCGTCCTCAACGCCGCGAAGATAACGAACGAGTCCGCGCCCCAACGCCGACGGCGGATTCGCGTCCCCGTCGGCGTCGCCTACGGCACCGACGTGGACGCCTTCGAGGCACTCGGCGTCGACGTCGCCCTCGCGGCCGATATCGTCCTCGACTCGCCGCGCCCGCGGATGCGGTTCCGGCGCTTCGGCGACTCCGCGTTGGAGTACGAACTGCTCTGTTGGGTCGACGGCCCGACGCGTCGCCGCCGCGCCCAACACGAACTGAACCGGGCGCTCTACACGGAACTTCTCGCCGCGAACGTCGAGATTCCGTACCCCAAGCGCGACGTGACGATTCGGCGCGAGGCCGGCGTCGACGCCGACGCACCCACCGCCGCCGCGAACGGCGACGCTCTCGACGCGGAAATCGCCTCGAACGGCGACTCCGCAGACCTCGCCGACGGACGCCCCAAACGGTAACCTCGCGGGGGACCGAACGGCCGTATGGTCTCGCCGATGCAGTCGGCCGTCGCGGAGCTCCTCGACGGCGTCATCAACGCGTACGGCCCGTTCGTCATCCCCGTCGCGTTGTTCGCGTTGGGTGCCGTCGGCTACCTGTTTCTGGTCGCCGTCGGGCGCGCGGGCGTCGAGGGCGACGCGCCGACCGACGACGCGGCGGCGACGCTCCGCGACGGCGGCGACGGCGACGACGGAGAGACGCGCGCCGACCGGTCGGACGACGACGCCTGACCGGGAGTTCGTCGCTCGCCGTCACCGGTGCCACGGCGCGTCGTCGGGGTCGATGATTCGCTTCTCGCGGTCGATGTCGGCGATGCGGTCGAGGTCCTCCGCGTCGAGTTCCACGTCGCGCGCGGCGAGGTTCTCCTCGATGTGGTCGCCCGTCGCCTTCGGAATCGGGACGACCGACTCTTGGGCCATCGCCCACGCGAGAGACACCTGCGCGGGCGTGGCGTCGTGCTTCTCCGCGATATCGACGAGCGTCGGGTCGTCGAAGAACTCCCCTCGGCCGAGCGGTGCGTACGACACCAGCGAGTAGCCGTGTTCGCGGGCGTCCGCCCGGAGTTCGTCCTGTCGGAGGAGGGGGTGACACTCCACTTGGTTGGCCGCGAGCGGTGAGTCGAGAATCCCGCGCGCCTCCGCGAGGAGTTCGGGCGTGAAGTTGCTCACGCAGACGTGGTCGACGAGACCCTCGTCGCGGAGTTCGTCGAACGCCGGAAGCGTCTCCTCGGCGTCGTACGCGCCGGTGGGCCAGTGGACGTAGAGCATCTCCACGGAGTCGACGCCGAGGCGGTCGAGGCTCTCGCGGGCCGTCCGCCGTACGTCGTCGGGCGCGAGGTTGTCGGGGTGAACTTTCGTCGCGAGGACCACCTCCGAGCGGTCGACGTCGCTCCGGCGGATTCCCTCGCCGACGGCCGCCTCGTTGTCGTACATCTGCGCCGTATCGACGTGCCTGTAGCCGAGATTCAGCGCCGTCGCGACGCTCTCTGCGCACTCCTCGGGGTCGTCGTTTCCGGAGGTGCCGAGTCCGATGTCCGGGAGGTCGAGGTCGGTCACGTCCGACCCGTCGAACGCGACGGGCAAAGGTGTGAGCGAAGCGGCGAGAAGAAAGCGTTCGAGCGTTCGGGCGGTCAGTCGGCCTTCGTCTGCCGTTCGTCGCTGCGGACGAACCGGTCGTACGCCGAGGCGAAGTCCTCGTCCGCCTCCGCGGACTCCTCCCACTCGTCGAGTCCGCGTTCCTCGCGGGTGCCCTCGACGGTGTTGTCGAGGACGAACGCGAACAGGCCGCCGACGGCCATGCCGGTGGAGCCGATGACGTAGACGGTGTTCGCGACGATTTGGGTCCCGAGAACCGGGCCGAACAGCCAGACGCCGGCCATCCCCTCCTGGAACGCCTGCGCCGACCCGACGTTCCCCATGTACGAGGGGACGGCGAGTCCGACGAACAGGGCGACGCCGACGATGAAGACGTTGCGCGAGGAGTCTAAGTCCACGTACTTGAGGTTCGAGAGGCCGACGGCGACGATTTGGCCGAACATGGCGATGTAGAGGCCGCCGACGATTGGGTCCGGGATGGTGGCGACCAGTTGGCCGAAGTAGCCGACGAACCCGACGAACAGCATCACCGCCGCGCCGATTTGGACGACGTATCGGGAGGCGACGCCCGTCAGGCCGATGGCGCCGATGTTCTCCGAGTAGGAGGTCGAACCGCTCCCGCCCATGATGCCGGAGAACACGTTCATGATGCCCTCCATGCCGATGCCGTGGTCGATGCGCTTCTTCGAGGGCGCGCCGACGCCCGAGAGGCGCGCGACGGCGTGGTAGTCGCCCAGAGACTCTATCATCGAGGCGGCGACGCCCGCCAGCATCCCGACGAAGAAGGAGGCGGTGAACTGCGGCACGCCGAACGCGACGGACCCGACGAGGGGGAGTCCGACCGTCACCGTGTTCGGCCCGCCCGCGAAGCCCCACTGGAGGGGGTAGATGGGCACGAACGCCGGCGCGGACAGCACCATCCCGAAGTCGACGTACCCCGGCGTTCCGGGCGCGTAGACGCCGGTGGCCGAGAGGACGGCGGCGGCGACGTACGCGGCGACGATACCGAGGAGCACCGGGAACAGTTGGAACACGCGGTGGGCGGTGTCGAAGTACTGCGAGAACAGGACGATGAGAAGCAGGGTGAACGCGAGGAGCCACACGTTACCCCCGGCGGAGGTCACCTGCGACGTGTCGAAAAGCGAGAGGCCGATGAGCGCTATCGTCGGCGCGATGACGACCGGCGAGAGATAGGCGCGGAGTTTCCCCAGCAAGCCGAGGTAGCCGACGACGATTTCGACCACCGCCGCCGCGATGATAGCCCCCTGCAACTGGAGCAACGCCGCCTGCCAATCGGGGCCGGCGGGGTTCGTCGCCGTCACGACGCCGACGACGGCGAGTGCGGGCGCGAGCATCGAGAACGGCGCGCCCTGCACGATGGGGTAGCGGTTCCCGAACGTCGTCTGCGCCAGCGTCGCTATCCCCGAGACGACGAAGAACGTCCCGACGAAGCGCGGGATAATCTCGGCGGGCATGCCGAGTGCGCCCGCGAGGATGAGGGGGACGGCGATGTTCGCGCCGACCATCGTGAGGTAGTGTTGGACGCCGAGAAGCAGCGAGGTTCCGAAGGGTGGTTTGTCTTCGATGCTGTACTCTACGAACGACGAGTCGCCCCCGCGACTCATCTCGAATCCCCGTCCATGTCTGTCGGTTGGGTTCGTACCGACGCACATATATCCGACGTTCTGCGCCCGACGAGACGTACGGAACGACCGTGCGGGACGCTCACGCGTTCGAACCGTCCCCGCGGACGCGACAACGGAGATAGGAGACAGGTAAGCGTGACAACTGATTTGCGTGCGCCGTCCGTGGAGCCGATATGTCCGGTCCAAGGGAGACGACGGGGAACGACTCGTGGCTACTGGGGTGGGGCCTCGGTTACGCGTCGGTCGGTGCGGCCTCGCTGTTAGTACCGCTGTACGCCATCGACTTGGGGGCGGGGGCGCTTCTGGTCAGTCTCGTCGCCGCGACGGCGGCGTTCGCCGGCGTCCCCGGCGCGATACTCTGGGGGAAACTCGTCGCGACGACGAATCGCCGCCGACCGTTCGTCCTCGTGGCCCTCGGACTCACCGCCGTCGTCCTCCTGACGATGCCGTTCTACACGTCGCCGTGGGCGGTTCTGGTCGCCAACGCCGCTCTCTGGTTCGTCGTGGCCGCCGCCGCGCCGGTGCTCAACGTCATCGTCGTCGAGGGGTACGAGGCGTCGCGGTGGAGCGAACGGTTCGGCCTCCTCAACCACTATCAGGGGTACGGCTGGCTGGGCGGCCTCGTCGTCGGCGCGGTGTGGTCCGCCGCCGCGGGTCCGGTCGGCGTCGGACCCCTCGCAGCCAAGCGCCTGTTCTTCCTCGCGGGCGGCGTCGCCGCACTCGCCGGTCTCGCCGTCGTCTACGCGCGCTACCCCGAGAAATCGACCATCTCCGAGCGACGGTTCCTGCGACTGGCAGAGCAGTTCGCGGGCAACGGGATGCTCGGGCGGTCCGTCCGAGCCGTCCCGTTCGGCCCGCAACGCGTCTACTGGGCGCTTCGGAACCTGCGCAGAGGGTCCGACGGCGACGGTGCGTCGGGCGCGGGCGGACTCCGCGGGCGCTTTCCCGCGGGACTGACGCGCTACCTCCTCGCGGCGACTGTGTTCTTCACCGGGTTCGCGGCCTTCTTCGGCCCGCTTCCGGCGTACCTCACGGAGGCCGGCTACTCGACGGACCAGGTGTTCGGCCTGTTCGTGGCGTCGTCGGCCGCCTCGGCGGTGTCGTACGCCCGCGTCGGGAGTCTCGTCGCGCGGCGGGACCCGTTCCGCCTGCAGACCGGTGCGCTCCTCTCGCGCGCCGTCGCGTTCCCGTTGGTCGCGTTCGTGGGGGCCGCCCTCGCGCCGCCCGTCGGACTCGCCGTCGTCGGCGTCCTCTTTTTCGCCATCGGCGTGACGTGGGCGGTCATCAGCATCACGGCGACGGGACTCGTCTCCACGCTCGCACCCGAGTCCGTCCGCGGCGAGGCGTTGGGCGCGTACACCGCACTCGGCAGTCTCGGCGGCGGCGTCGGGAGCATCCTCGGCGGCGCGGTGGCGGACGGACTCGGCTACGGGGCGGCGTTCGGCGTCGCGGCGGCCTGCGTCGTCGCCGCCGTCGGAGTGGCCGTCGCCGGCCGCCCCGGTGGGACGACGACGGACCCCGTCGCCGGCGACTGAACGTCGGCGAGTCGCGGTCGCTCCGACCGAAACGAAATCGCAGAAGAGAGAGACGGCGCGGCGCGTTCAGGCCGACGCCACGGCGTCGACGGGCGATATCCAGATGACGAGTTCGCCGTCGCGCTTGATGACGCCCTCGATGGCGTCGTCCTTCTCTAAGGGCGGTTCCTCGACGTCGTCCATGCCGACGCGGACGACCTGGTACACCTCGTCGACCATCCATCCGATGGCCGCCTCGTCGTCGAACTTCCCGGGGTCGAAGATGACGATGCGCTTCGACTCGTCGTCGTCGTCGTCGACGTTGAGAAGCGACTTGGGGTTGATGATGGAGGTGGTTCGCCCGCGGAGGTCCATCACGCCCTCCACGTAGTGGGGTGCGTTCGGAACCGCGGTGAGCGACCCCTTGTCGACTATCTCCGAGACGTAGTCGATGTCGACGCAGTACGTCTCCCCGCCGAGTTTGAACTCCAGCACCTGCACTTCCTTGGTCGATTCCTCTTCCGTGTCGTCTGCCGCCGCCCCGGTGGTCGCTCCGGCACCCGCGGCCTGTGTGTTCTGCGACATGTTGTGGTCCTCCGACGCCGCCTCGGCGACGCCGGGCTTGCTCGTATCTGGCGCGAAGCCGCCAATAAATGTACGTACCCGATTATCAGCCGTGATTCTTGCCGGGGAGCGTTTAAGGTGCCCAATTCGGAACGTCGTCTATAGATGAGCGGACAGAACAGAGTACGAACGGCTTCGACCCGGCGGGCGACCCCCGCAGACCCCGGCGTTCCCGCGAGGGTAGCGGGGTCGCACCGATGAGCGCCGTCTCCGGTCCCGGTAACGGCGACGCGAACACCCGCGCCGTCGTCGTAGACGATTCGCGGTTCATGCGGACTCTCATCCGCACGCTGTTGGAGGACGGCGGCATCGACGTCGTCGCCGAGGCGGAGAACGGCGCCGACGCCGTCGACGTCGTCGGCGACTGCGAACCCGACGTCGTGACGATGGACATCGAGATGCCGGAGATGAACGGTCTCGAAGCGGTCGAGACCATCATGTCCGAGTGTCCGACGCCGGTGTTGATGTTGTCCGCGCACGCCGACGACGGGGCCGAGGTGACCTTCGAGGCCCTCGATAAGGGTGCCGTCGACTTCGTCACGAAACCCGGAGGCGAGGTCACCTCCTCGATGCCGCGGGTCAAACGCGAGTTAGTCGAGAAGGTCAGGTCCGCCGCGGCGGTCGACCTCTCGGCGGCGCGCAAGACGAAACGAGAGACGCCCGACGGGCCCGAACAGACGGACGACGCGTCCGAACCGACGACGTCAGAGCGGACGTCGTCCGGCGGTTCGTCCTCGTCGTCGCGCCCGACGGACGAGTCCGCGTACCCCGACGTTTCGACGCTTATCGTCGGGGCGTCGACCGGCGGTCCGAACGTCGTCGAACGCGTCCTCGGGGACCTTCCGACGGAGGCGAACCTCCGCATCCTCGTGGTACAGCACATGCCGAAAGGGTTCACCGCACGCTTCGCCGACCGCCTGAACGACCGCTCGGAGTACGACGTCCGCGAGGCGACCGACGGGGAACAGATCGGCGTCGGCGAGGCGCGCATCGCCCCCGGCGGGTCGCACCTACTCGTCACCCGCGACCGAGGCGGGCGACTCACGCTCGAACTCACCGACACGCAACCGGTCCACGGAGTCAAACCCGCGATAGACCTGACGATGGCCTCGGCCGTCGAATCGGTCGAGGGCCCCCTCGCGGGCGTCCTCCTGACCGGCATGGGTCGAGACGGCGTCGACGGGATGGGTCGCATCCACGGCGCGGGCGGACACACGGTCGCACAGGACGAAGAGACGTCAGCCATCTTCGGCATGCCGAAGCGAGCCATCGAGACGGGCTGCGTCGATACGATCGCACCAGCGGAGGGCGTCGCCGACGGCGTCCTGCGCGGACTACAGGAGGACTAACGATGGACGAGGAACTCTACCAAGCATTCATCACCGAGAGCGAAGAGAGCATCACGCAACTGAACAACTCGCTGCTGGAACTGGAGTCGAACCCCGAAGACACCGACGCAATCGACGAGATTTTCCGGCAGGCGCACACGCTGAAGGGGAACTTCGGCGCGATGGGCTTCGACAACGCGGCGACGGTCGCCCACGCAGTCGAGGACCTCTTAGACGAGATTCGGCACGACCGCCTCGAAGTCACGCCCGAGCGCATGGACCTCGTGTTCGACGGGATGGACGAGATTCTCGACATCCTCCACGAGATAGAGGAGCACGGCGAGTCCCGGACCGACCCGACGGACCTGGTCGAGAAGATTCGCGCCGCGGCGGAGGGCGACGACGACGCGGAGACGACGGCGGGAAACTCGGACGCGGCGGCCGTTGACGAGTCGGCCGCCGAAACCGACGTGGCCGCGCTGACCCGTGACGTCCTCGACGAGGGGACCGTCGCGGACGCCGACCACCTCTACCACGTCGCGGTCGAACTCGACACGGGCGAGATGAAGGGCGTCGACGCCGGCCTCTTCTTGGGCAACGTGCCCGAGGAGTTCGACGTCGTGGGCGCGAGCCCCGACGTGGACAGCATCGAACGCGGCGACTTCGAGGACGGCTTCGCGCTCTTCGTCGCGGGCGTTCCCGGCGAGGAACTCGACGCGACGCTCTCCGGCCTCTGGAAGGTCGAATCCGTCGAGTGCACCGACGCGTCGGACGCGTTCGACGCACCGGTCGCGGGCGACGCGGACGCCGGGACGGACGCCGAGGCGGAGACGGAATCCGAAGCGGACGCCGCGGAGTCCGCGGCGGGCGACGACTCGACGGAGTCGGACGACGCCGACGAACGAAGCGCATCCGGCGACGGGACGGACGCAGACGACGCCGAGGGCGTGGTCGCCGACCCGTCGGCCGAGGTAGACCCCGAGGAGGCCGAGGCGGCCGTCGAAGCCGTCGCCTCGTTCTCGGGTAGCGGGGGAACGTCCGACGACGCGTCCGAGGCGGACGCAGACGCGGACGCCCCCGAGTCCGACGCCGTCGAAGCGGACGCGGACGCGACGGCCGACGCCGAGGCGGAGTCCGACGAGGAACCCGCCGAGACGCCCGGCGAACCCGCGTCGGCGGACGCCGGCGGAGACGCGTCCGAGGCGTCGTCGGCGGACGACGACGCCTCGGAGTCGTCCGAGTCGGAGAAGAAAGACGAGAAGAAGAAGAAGAAGGGCCGCTCCATCTCGGCGGTGAAGTCGGTCCGCGTGGACGTAGACCAACTCGACCAACTCCACGAACTCGTCGAGCAGCTCGTCACCAGCCGTATCAAACTCCGGCAGGCGATGGAGGGCGAGGGCGCGGGCGGCGAGGCCGGCTTAGACACCTTAGACGAACTGGACAAGATATCGACGAACCTCCAGAACACCGTCATGGACATGCGGCTCATCCCGCTGAAGAAGGTGTTCGACAAGTTCCCGCGGATGGTCCGCGACATCGCGCGCGAACAGGACAAGCGCGTCCGCTTCAAGGTCGAGGGCGAGGATATCGAACTCGACCGGACCATCTTGGACGAGATATCCGACCCGCTGATGCACGTCCTCCGGAACGCCGTGGACCACGGCATCGAGATGCCGGACGAACGCGAGGCGGCGGGCAAGTCCCGCACCGGGACCATCGAACTCAGCGCCCGCCGGCAACACGACACCGTCATCGTCACCGTCGAGGACGACGGCGGCGGCATCGACGCCGACGCGGTGCGCGACAAGGCCGTCTCGAAGGGACTCGCGACGCGCGAGGAGATAAACGAACTACCCGACGAGGAGGTGTACGACTACGTCTTCCACCCCGGCTTCTCGACGAACGACGAGATCACCGACGTGAGCGGACGCGGCGTCGGGATGGACGTGGTGAAGACCACCGTCGAGTCGCTCGACGGGTCCGTGGACGTCACCAGCACGCCGGGCGAGGGGTCGACGTTCACGATTCGCCTCCCCGTCTCCGTCGCCATCATCAAGGTGCTGTTCGTCAGCGTCGGCGAACGGGAGTTCGGCGTCCCCATCAAGTACATCGACGAGATTTCGCGCCGCCAGCGCGTCGAGACGATAAACGCCGCGGAAGTCGTCGTCCACGAGGACCAGATATTCCCGCTCATCCGCCTCCGGAACGCGCTCGACGTCGACATCGACGAGTCCGACAGCGGGATGGTCGTGCGCATCCGCCCCGAAGACAGGCAGGTCGCGCTCCACTGTGACAGCGTGACCCGTCAGGAGGAAGTCGTCGTCACGCCGCTTCAGGGGCCGCTCAGCGGAACCCGAGGGCTCTCCGGAACCGCGGTCATCGGCGACGGGAACGTCATCCCCATCCTCGACGTGAGCACGCTCGAACTTCCCGAGCAAGGGAAGCAGGCGATGCGGGAGTGGACGCCACCGTCGACCGAGGACGAGGGCGCGACGGACGCAGAGGAGGCGGCTGACTGATGGGAAGTTCCGACCTCTCGGCAGACGAGGGGTTCACCGACCTCCTCGAAATCATCGAGGAGTCGCTGTCGTTCGCCACGAGTTCGTACAACAACGCCTACCTCGACAGGCGCATCTCCGCGCGGATGCGGCGCCGCCGCGTGGACGATTACGAGAGCTACCAAGCGCTGTTGCTCGACGACGCGGAGGAACAGACCGCGCTGCTCAACTCCCTGAGCGTGAACGTCACGAGTTTCTTCCGCAATCCGAAGATGTGGGAGGCGCTCCGGGAGGTTCTCGCGGAGTTGTCCGCCTCGGGGCGGACGAGAGTGTGGAGCGCGGCCTGCTCTGACGGCCGCGAGGCGTACTCGCTCGCGATGCTCGCGCACGACGACGACCGAATCGACCCCTCGAACGTCGAAATCCTCGGTACGGACATCAAGCCGACGATACTCACCGCGGCCCGCCGCGGCGAGTACCGGGCCTCGGAGACGAACGACCTGCTCGATCAGTTGTCGCCGTTGGACGACCACGAACGGTACATCGAACGCGACGGCGACTCGTTCCAAGTCACGGACGAAGTCCGCGATCTGGTGTCGTTCCAGAAGCACGACTTGGTCCAAGAGGAACCGCCGCAGACGTTCGACCTCGTCCTCTGTCGGAACCTGTTCATCTACATCAACACCGACGCCAAGCAGGCCATCTTCGAGACGCTCGGCTCCGCGCTCGCTCCCGACGGCTATCTCACCATCGGGATGACCGAGACGATACCGCCCTCCTGCCGCGGTCGGTTCGAACCGGTCGAGAAACGGCTTCGCATCTACCGAAACAGCGCAGGCGATTCGAACTCGTGAGGTGAGTGGATGAAACCCGGAGAACAGAAGGTAAGCGACACCAACGGTCGGTTCCTGCAGGCGCTCCGGAACGGCCGCGAAGTGAGCGACGCAAACTGGACGAACGGTCGCATCCTCCTCTCGAACCAGCGCCTCATCCTCGCGGGCACGGGGGGAAAGCGGACGTTTCCGCTTTCGACCATCGAACAGGTCGGCGGCCGGTTCGACGTCAACCAGCGAGTCGCAACCGTCTCCGACTATCTCGCGCTTCACTACGACGGCGGCGAGGAAGTCGTCCTCGTCGCGCCCAAGAACTTCGACGAGTTCGAACTCGACCTCTACGGCGCGTTGCTGAACTCGACGAAGTTCCTCGTCCGCCACCCGGCCGTCGAGGGGGGCGTCGTCCAGAACACCGAGTGGGTCGGTGCCCGCATGAAAGTCGAACAGGAGGCCGTGAGCATCGCCACCGTCACCGGGTCGTTCGTCGAAGTCCGACTGGACGACATCGGCGACATCAACATGGGCCGCCGGACGGTCCGCGAGGAGTCCCGCGAGGTCATCGAAGTCGAACACTCCGACGACGACGGGACGAGCGTCCAGACGTACATCTCCGGTCCGGAACAACCCATCGGCATCCTCAAGTCGCTTCTCAGAATCGGCGAGGAGCAGTCGGAGATGGCGCTGGACCTGAGCAAGACCGACAAACAGGTTCTGATGGCGCTGTACTCCGGCGTCGAGCCGTTCGACATCCCCGCGTTTCTCGGCCTCGACGTGGAGGAAGTCGAGGAACTGTTCGTCCGACTCGTCGACCACGACGTCTTAGACGAGGTTCGCGTCCGGCACGAAGTCGAACTCAACGCGCGCGGGCGGAGCATCGCGGCGGACGCCATAGAAGACGACCAAGCCTCGATGTAAATCCACCTTTTTGCGAGGAGCGGTCGTGCGTAGCGCGACCCGATGAAGTAAAAACCGGACCGCTACCAGAAATCGGAGATTCGGGTCGTTCAGCCAGAACGCTTCGCGTTCTGGCGACAAAGAGTTTCGCGAGGCTCGGGCGAAGTCCTCGCTCGCGGTGCAAGTCGATGCGCCGCGCGACGGCGATACCCTTCCATCGACGCGGCATATCCCATCCGATCTATTCGTACTTCCCCGAGTCAGAGGGAGCGACTCCATCGACCATCATGTAGAGAGTCCAGTTCGTGTACCCATACACTGATGCGTCAGACACTAACATGCCATCTGTAATTTGAAGAGCCAATCGCGGGGAATTGTTGTATGGAACTCATCGAAGCCGAAGAAGACGACCTCGACACGCTCGTCGACTACTGGTATTCTCTTGCAAGAGCGATGGAATCGTACGACGAGCTGAATAAACTCGTCTATACGGATATCGACGAAGTCTCGGATGACGGCTTCCGCGCTCATCTTGACGACGACGAAATCACCGACTATCTCGTCATTCACGAAGGTGAGACGATCGGCTTCGTAACTCTCCGCGAGGGCCACCATTCGTCTCGGCAGTACTCGAGATATCTTCGCATCGTGAACCTCGCTATTGACGAATCGCATCGGAACCGAGGTCACGGTACGAACGTTATCGAACGCGTCGAGGAGATCGCCCGCGAGATGGGTTGTGACCACCTCAAGGTCTCCTGTGAATGGCACAACGAGGGCGCACGCCGGTTCTACCGCGATACCGAGTTCCGACCGAAGCAAGTAGATTACGCGCAACCGTTAGAGTAGAGTGAGTCAACACAGACGTTCGGCACGCCTCCCCCCTACGACCGTTTCGTCGCGAACGAACTGAAACGAGGTTGCCCCCGCCGAGTACCTTCTCCGTCGTCGGCGTTCGCGCCTCGTCACGTTATCGGGATGTCGACGAAGCCGCGATTGTAGGGCGGCTCAGACGTTGACGTCCTCTATCTCCTCGTTGACGACGAACCGCCCCTGCGGCGTGAGTTCGCACGGCGTCGTGCTGTCGGTGATGAGGTCGTCCTCGAACAGTTCTTCGAGCTTCACCTCCAGTTCGTTCTCGTCGAGTTCCAGAAGCGACGCGAGGTCGATTTCGGGTCCGGTGGAGTAGAGGCCGACGAGCACCTCCAGTCCCTCCTCGCTCACCTCCACGTCGCGCGCGTCGCTCTTTATCCAGTGGTAGATGAGACGCAGGTACCGACCGAGGACGTTCATCTTCCGCCGCGACGGGAGGGATATCTCTGTGGTGACGGTCTGTCCGTTCTCGACGTGTTGCACCGAGAGGACGAGCTGTTTCTCCCCCTCGACCGTCCGTTCGATGACCTCGAAGAAGATGACGGAGGCGAGGTCGATGGTGAACGGTTCGTCCTCCTCGCCGAGGGAGTCGTTGCCGGGGAACGTGACGGACTCGTAGTCGAGGTGGAGTCCGGTCTCGCGCTTCGGCGAGTCCATGACGCGGCCGCCCACCTTCGCCGGGTGCGTGACCATCGTCTTCGACCCGTTCAGCGCCGCGCGGAACAGGAGTAGCGAGAACTTCTCGATTGTGTCGCGGTCCCCGCCGATGACCGTCGTCTGACGGCGGTTGTCGACGATGTATCCCACCATCACGGTGTAGTCGAAGAACTCCTCGACTTCCGCCGGGACCTGTCCGACCGCGATGTCGAACACCGAGGTGATGGGGATGACCGTCTTCGACCGCGACGTAGCGAGGATGAGGCGGCGACTGCTCATCAGGACGCGACCCTTCACCGGGTCGAACGAGGCGTTGCCCCCCGCGACGAAGTTCGCGACGAAGTCCACCACGATGGACTCGCCCTTGGCGGCCTTCTTCTTGTCGCGCTCCGAGCGGTCGGGCTCTTCGTCCGTCGTGTCCGGTTCTTCCTTCTTCTGCCGATAGGCTTCGAGCAGGTTCTCCCCGTTCGACTCGGTGTCGGCCGGGGAGGTACCCGAGCCGTCGGTTTCTATCTCTCTGTCTGAGGTGTCCGTCATACGCTAATCAGTGCTCCCGCGAGCGAGGAGGTGGCGACTGCGCTCGCACAGCCGATCCAAACGAGGACCACGAAGTGAAGGTACGCGTTCGCTTTGTGCCCGCCGTCGACCATCCGGATCATCAGCGACGACAGCAGGGCGTTGAACAGGATGATGAGCGTCAGCAGGTACTCGATGAACGGGATGTCGTACACGCCCGCGTAGATGAGCTGACCGAACTCCAGTTGTGCGAGGTTCATCTGCGTGGAGAACGACGCCAGAATCTCGACGACTTCCAGTCCGATGAAGAACGCGAAGGACGCGGAGGCGGTGATGCCGTACAGCACCCCGATGAGCGTGATGGTCGACTGCTCGCGCTGGCGGCGGAGCTTGATGACCTCGCTCATGTTGGTACTGATGAGTTCGCCGAGCTGCTTCGGTTCCCCACCCATCTGTCGGCCCACGTTGTACATCTCGCTGAACTTCTGGATGAGGTACGAACTCGACTCCGCCGTGAAGAAGAACCACGACCGGGTCGGACCGATCCGCATCTTCAACCGGGTGTAGAGTCGGTCTATCTGCCGCGTTAGCACGCCGAAGTCCTTGTTTCGGAGGGTCTTCAACACCGCGGTCGTCGTGCTCTGCTTCGCGCTCTCGGACGCGCCGAGTGCGCGGATGAACCCGGGGAACTCCTCGTCGCGTTCCTTGATGCGGTTCTCGTGTCGCCGCGCGATGATGCCGGGAACCGCAAGCGGCGTCAAAGGCGTCGCGAGCAGTAGCGGAACGGGCGTATCGAGCATGACTCCCTGTATCGTCCGTCCGACGGACGTGACGCCCGCGGTGCCGATGGCGAGGACGCCGACGAACAGGAACGAGAGCGCGACGGCACCGTAGAGGGTGATGTCTATCTGCCTGTCGGCCTTCGTCCGGTAGTCGCTCTGGTGGTACCAGAGGGGGTCGTACGGCGACATCGTCCTGATGACGTAGTAAAAGCCCAGTTGGACGAAGACGAACAGCACGATGACCGCCGAGATGGTCATCGTCGCGTCCGTCCCCGTCAGTATCGGGAGGACGATGGCGTTGATGATGGCGAACGTCATCGACAGGATCATCGAGAGGTAGAGGTCCTTCATCACTTCGAGGTTGCCGAGTGCGCTCTCGTAGACGGTGATGTACTTCTGGACCATCGCACTCTGCTCGCCGAGGAGGAAGTCGTCGATGCTCTGCCCGGCGTTGAGCGCGTACGCGAGGCGGTCGAGGAAGTCCGCGAGCGGTTTCGAGGGGACCTGTCTCGCCCGACGGCGGCAGGCGTCGTCGAGCGACTGGTTCCACGTGTCCACCAACTGCGTGATGCGGCGCATCTCGACGGCGAGTTCGCCGTACTCCTTCTCGCGGCCGAGCGTTCGGAACACCTGCACGCGGTCGATGTTCGTCGTCGAGAGCACGGTCATGTGCGTGATGACGAGGTGAAGCTGGTTCTCCAGTCCCCGGCGCTGTTGTTCGACCAGCAGGCGCGGGTACAGAAGCGCCGCGATCAGCATGAGTGCGCCGAGCAGGAAGATGGGAAGGCGGACGAGTAGCGGTAACGGAAGCAGTAGCGCCCCGAGCACGGACGCGAAGAAGAACACGGTGGCCGGCAGGAGGACGATGAGGCCGTACCGCTGCGTCTCCATCGGCATCCGCTCGTAGGAGTCGAGAATCGATCCGAGGAACTCGCGGGCCCGTTGGGCCTGCGTCGTCATCCCGTCGCCCGTGGCACCTGCTCCCGTCATGATCACACCCTCGCCATGTCGAACGGCAGTCCCTCGACGCCGTCACGCTGGTAGTCTTCGATGAGTTCGTTCGTCTCGTGGTAGCCGACGATGTTCTCCTGTTGTGCGCGGCGGACGATTTCGGCGCGGAACTCGATGTCCTCGTATATCTTCCGGGTGTCGGAGTAGCCCAGCAGGGTCGCGATCTTCTCCTCCATGATGAAGGAGTTGTTCCGGCCCTGGAACACGATCTCGTCCTCGACGGGGTCCCAGTAGAACGCCTCGCGAGTCACGACGCCGCCCATCTCCTTTGAGTACCCCTCTATCTCTTGGACGCTCGTCACGCGACGGAGGATGTCGTTGCCTCGCTTCACCCTGTTTTGGAAGAGGGCGATGTCGCAGTTCGACATGAACGTCTCGGGGACGTTGATGGGGTCGCCGGTGAAACGCTGAATCATGGAAACGATGTCGGATGCGTGGAACGTCAGCATCACCGGGTGACCGGTCTGGGCGGCCTGGAACGCCATCCGCCCCTCCTCGCCACGAACCTCCCCGACGATGATGTAGTCGGGGCGAGAACGGAGGGCGGCGGCGACGAGGTCGAACATGTCCACCTCGGACCCGCCCCCGCGACCCTCGCGCGTGAGGAGTTGCTGCCACGTGTCGTGCGGCGGAAGCACCTCGGCGGTGTCCTCCGCGGTGTAAATCTTCGAGTCCTGCGGGATGAACGACGTGATGGCGTTCAGCGTCGTCGTCTTCCCCGACGCCGTCTCGCCGACCACGAACACCGTCCGCTCGTTCTCCAACGCTATCCAGAGGTACGCACAGAGTTCCGGCGATAGCGTCCCCCACTTCGAGATTTGGAACGCGGACAGCGGAACGTCGTCGCCCTGACGGATGGTGAGGCTCGACCCCTTCAGCGACACGTCGTCGGAGTAGATGATGTTGATACGCGACCCGTCCGGGAGCGTCGAGTCGACGATGGGGTGCGCGTCGGAGATGGGGTCGCCGATGCGTTCACCCATGTTTCTGAGCCAGTTGTCGAACTGGTCCGTCGAGTCGAACTCGACGGTGGTCTCGAGCAGGCCGAACACGCCGTGGTCGACGTCGACCTGGTTGGGTCCGATGACGTGAATGTCCTCGTTCGCCGGGTCGCGCATGATGGGTTCGAGCGGACCGAGACCCACGATGTCGCGCACTAACCGGTACTGTATCTTCTCGTACGTCTCCTCGGTCACCTGCACCGGACCGAGGTCGAGTCGCTGAATCAGCTCTTGGACGCGACCCTCTTGGGCCCCTTCGATGGCGACGATCTCCTCGAGGAGTTCTTGAATCCGGTCTTCGTACTCGACGTCCTCCTCGGGCGCGGGCTTCGACACCGAGCGTTCGAGGAGCTTGTCCTTCACCTGATCGAAGATGTCGTGTTCCTTCTCGTCGAGTTCGGGTTCGATGGCGTAGTACTTCGTCGTCTCGCCGAAGTTCCCGTACACCTGCGCGTATATCGGTCCGCCGAGGTGATAGACGATGTTCGGTCGGCGCGACTCGTGGTCGCCCGTCGGTTCGTCGATGAGCATCGGAAATTCGCCGGTAATCTGCTTGAACCGCTTGAGGTGCTCACGCAGGTGGGACCACCGCATCGCGTGCTGTTTCAGGTCGTCCGAAATCGCGGATGAGCCGTGGTCCGTCGGCATTATGCGACACTCCTACTTTCGATGACGATGCCGATTCCGGACCGGACGGAGAACCCGACGCGGTCGCCGACCTGTTCGCCCATCCCCGCGAACCGCTTGACGAAGATGTTCCGGCGCACGTCGTTCCCGACTTCGACCATCTCCAGTTCGAGGAACACGTCGGCGATGGAGCGGAACGGCCCGATCGCCTCGTCGTCGACCGTCGAGGGGTCGACGGTGAGGACGATGGTCTTGCCCTTCGTCGTCAGGTCGCGGAAGAACGAGATGATTTCGAGGGCGGCCTGTCGCTCCTCGTTCTGCCGGACGAGTGCCTCGAACTGCGGGTCGTTCCGCAGGATGGCGTCGAACGTGTCGATGATGATGACGTCGCCGTCCCAGAGGGTGTCGGCGTCCATCAGTCGTCGGAGCAACTGTTTCCGCTCTTGCTCCGCGGACCCTCCCGTCAGCGCACCGGAGGCGTCTATCTCCGCTTGGAGGAACAGAACCTCCTCGTTCAGCAGGGGCTTGACCACGTCGTACGACAGCGAGTGCATCTGGTCGAGGAAACCGCGGACGCCCAACTCGGTCGATACGAGCGTCGTAACGATGTCCTCTTGGCAGAACCCGTAGGTGAATCGCTGCGAGAGGACGCTCTTTCCGGCACCGTAGTCCCCCTCGATGAGGACGATAGCGCCCTTCGGTAGTCCCCCGCCGAGTTCCTTCTCTAAGCGGTCGTGCTGTCCCAATCCGAGAGGAAAGTGATTTGCGTTCATTAGTTCGTCCTGAATTTGAATATCTCTTCGTCGCCGTTGATGACGACTTTCGCACGGTGGTCGCCCGATTCGAGCGACAGTTCGGACACCGTCACTCTGACCACGCCGTGCGGTCGCCAGTCGGTACTTCCGTCGACGATGGAGACGCTCACGTTCGTCTGGTACTTCGAGTCGACGATGACGTCGAACGTCTTGCCCGTCGCCGGGAGGGTACTGAGCCCGGTGTTTTTCACCAACAGTGTGAGGTTACCCTCCGAACTGTTGTAGACGCCAGCCTCGCTGTCGCTTATCACCTCGATGTCGGTTCTGATGTTCTCGGTCACGTCGCCGCCGCGTTCGTCGAGGGCGTTGCTGATACCGCCGACCGTGTCGATGAGGACGCCTGCGACTCCCGCCGCGATGACGAGGCTGGCGATAAAGAGGATGAGGCTCGGAGCGGAGACGTCCGCCATCTTAGCTCACCACCGTCACGGTTCTCGTGTCGGAGACGCCCGTCTCGGTGACGAGCTTCACGCGCGAGGCGTTGGTCCCCAAGTCGATGCGGAGCGTCTCCCCGGGCGCCCAGAGGTCGGTGTTCATCTCTCCGTCGACGTACGTGTTGTTACCGGACACGTCCTGGTACTCGTTGTCCGCGAGCACCGTCGTATCCCGAACCGAGAGCGTCGTCGAACCGGTGTTGTTGGCACGAATCACGACTCCGTTCCCGTCGCTGGTGTTGTACGTCGCATTGAAGATGTCTATTCCCGTGTTCCGTTGGTCGAGGAGACGCTCGTGGTTCTCCTGTTCGGCCTCCGTCAGTCGCTCGGCGGTACCCGCCGCTGCGGTGTACAGCGTGCCCGTACAGATGAGCACGCCGAGGAAGATTATCGCCGTCGAGCCACTAACGCCGAAGCCCACCGCGACCCCCTCTCCGTCCGTGAGCGGAGAGCTCTTCGAGCAGACGCGCCTCGGCGACGTCGCCCGCCAGTCGGCTGATGTACGTCAGGCTCTCCTTGTGGTGTTCGACGCGCAGGTCACGCGGCTCCTCCGTCGCCGTCGCGGACGCCGCGTTCCGCACGTGGGCGTTCATCTTCCGCTCGACGTGCCGCGAAATCCACTCCTGTTCTCTGTACTGTCGAAGCGCGCGGGCCGCGCCGATCGCGCCGCCGACGGAGACGAGGAACCGAGTCCACTCCAGCGCGACCGACTCCGCGATGTAGCTCGCGGGCAGGCTGGTGAGGTACTCCGGACCCTCGGCGACGTCGGCGCTCGCACCGTATCCGGACTGCGGTTCGGTTCGGCCCGACCGGGGCTGAGACCGGCTCTGCGTCGGTGCGGGCTGCTGTTCGACCGGTTCCGGCTCCGGTTCCGGCTCGGGCGTCTCCGTCGCGGCCTCGTGGTCGAACTCGAACGCCTGCGATTGGTCGTCCGACTCGGTCTCCGCGTCGTCCTCCTCGAAGTACGCGTCCGACTCGGCGGCGTCCGCCTCGTCGGCGGACGACTCGTCGGGGGACTCGCCGACCAACTCCTCGGTCGTCGGCATCTCGGAGTCGTCGGAAGCGATGTCCGCCTCGTCGAGGGGCGACTCGTCGACGGCCTCCTCTTCGTCGTCGCCGTCCTCGTCGAGATCGTCCTCCCAGCCTTCGCCCTCCTCGTACTCGGATTTCAGGTCGTCGAAGCTCGACCCGCCGCCGGACGACGATTCGGTCTCCTCCTCGGAGTCGTCGTCGCCGTCGTCTAAGGCGTCGGCCGGGCTCTCTCGTTCCTCTTCGGCGAGTTCGTCCCCGGCGGCCAACTCGGCCTCGGCCTCGCCGGCCTCGGCGTCGATTTCGCCGAAGTCCTCGTCGAAGAAGCTCTCGGCGTCGGCGTTGGCGACGTCGGGGTCGAGGTTTTCGTCCTCTTCCTCCTCGCCTTCGAAGATGCCGAACGAGCCGCCCCCTTCGAGGCCGCCCATCTCGCGGGCGTCGTCCACGAACGGGTTGATGCCGCGAGTAACCATCTCGTAGATGTCGAGGAGCTTCCTGATCGTGTCGTCGAGTTCTTCGACCGTCTCCCCTATCTGTTTGTTCTCCTCGCGGACGGTGTTCATGCCGGACGAGACGGCGCTCAGTTCGTTCTCGAGGTCGGAGATGCGGTCTTCGAGTTCGGCGACCGTCGAGTCGTCGACGGAACCGCCGCCTCCGCCGCCGTCTCCGAAGTCGTCGCCGTCTCCGAAGTCGTCGCCGTCCTCGAACTCGTCACCGTCTCCGAAGTCGCCGAAGTCGTCGGAGAGGTCGTCGAGGTCCTCGTCGAACCCGAGTCCGTCGGTGGCGACGGTGTTCTCGCCGTCGGACGGCGAATTCTCGTCGTGTCCGTCCATCCAGTCCATCATTCCCATCTGTCTCGCCTCCGTCTCCGCTGAGGGTCACGCGGGGTCGACGCTCCCGCCGGCGGGAGCGAACGACGCCCGCTATCCCGACGCGCGTCGTCGGTTGTGGATACGAGACGGGGTCTCGCGTCCCGCAAGCCGGGACGCTGTCGCGTGACCAGACCGTCTCTGGCGGGTAGTCGAACGTCGCTCGACGCCGTCCGACCACGCGTACGTGACCGACGAGAGTGTCTCGCCGACGGCGCCGCCGAACGGCGTTTCGTGGGCCATCGGACACCGCTCGATGACAGCGCAGAGTCACGCTCTGCGGGCCACCGAACCGGCTCCGGTGACGACACCGAACCGTCGTGGCGGTAACGCGCCGACTCCCGACCGGATCGGGTCTCCGGGCTCGGGGGTGCAGGTAGCATTGATCCTACGGTACTTACAGTAATACAAGAATGTTCGCTTTCGATTATCAGCCGTGATATCGGCAAAACCGAGAACCCGGTCCGTCGACCGACCGAATATCTCGACGGCCGCGGCGCATCGACCGACGGACGGGTGTAAGAAGAATTAACCGGATGGGGAACCGACCCTCGTACCGATAACCTTCCACGGAAGTCACCCAATCATGCCAGAGTTCGTCAAGACAGGGGTCGAGGGACTCGACTCCATCCTCAACGGCGGCATCGTGAAGAACGCCGCGGTACTTATCAGCGGAAATCCGGGTACCGGTAAGAGTATCCTCGGACTGCAGTACCTCTACAACGGCGTCGACAAGTACGACCAAGGCGGCATCTACCTCACTTTCGAGGAGTCGGAGGAGGACATCCGGCAGGCGGCGGAGTCCATCGGCTTCGAGAAGTGGGACGAGTACGTCGAGGACGGCCGAATCAAGGTGTACGACAAGCGCACGCTCCTGCGCGACGGCGACTTTTCGGCGACGCTCGACCGGATCCTCGGCGACCTGCAGGACACCAACTACGACCGACTCGTCCTCGACTCGCTGACGATGTTCCAACTCTTCTTCGAAGACGAGAAGGAGCAGCGACAGTACCTCCTGAAGTTCATCGACATCCTGAAAGATAGCGGCCTCACGTCGCTTCTCACGACCGAACAGTCGGCCATCTTCCCCGAGACGGAGATCGGGTTGGAGAACTTCCTGACCGACGGGAACATCTACCTCATCCAGAGTCCGGCGGGAGCGACGAGCAACCGGTACGTCTGGGTCGCGAAGATGCGCAAACAGTCCATCAAAAACTCCATGTTCCCCTTGGAGATCAACCAAGGCGGCATCCAGATATACGAACAGGCCGCCGGGTTCTCGATGGTCGGCGAATCGCCGCCGTGGTTCGGCGAAGAAGACGGCCTCGAATAGTCGGCCCTTCGTTTTTTCGTCCGCGTCACGACGCTTCGGAGCGTCGAGCCGGTCGTTCGCTCGAACGCCGCGAGTCGACGGACCGGCCGTCGCGCCGTCGCGTCCGCTCCGCTATCGGGCGTGGAAAATGAAAGAAGTCGAGTAGTCGTTGCCGATACCGAAGAGGTGGACGAACTTAGAGTTCGACCGGCTGACCCTGGCTCTTGCCCGCGAGCTGCTGGGGCATCGTCAGCATGACCTGCGTCGTGCCGCCCGTTCGGCTGGTGATCTCGAGACGGACCTGTTCGCCCGTGTTGAGTCCACCGTCACCGCTCTCGATAGCCGACGTGTTGAGTTTGACCTCGTAGCGGTCGTTCATGCTGTTGAGAACGCCGAAGGAACCGTCGTCGTCAGTGACCTTCTGGAGCGCGAAGTACTCCCCGTCGGCGGTCTTGTCGGTCGAGTTCGTCACCGTCTGTACCTCGGAGTCGCTGAGGTACTTTATGGACGTCTGGTCCATGTCGACGCTGCTGGAACCGGCGGCCAGACGGACGGTCATCGTGATGTTTGCGATGTCCGTGTTGTTACCGACCGTACCGTGGGTGTTCAGAACCTCGACGCGGTTCGTGACCTTGTTGACGCTTTCCTGACCCGCATCCTCGGCAGTCGCCTGGAGGAAGCCGGCCGTGTTCACGAGGACGCCCGCCGCGATCGCCGCGACGAGAACCATCGCGATGAACACGATGAGCGTACCGATACCGACCTGACCGCGATCTTCTTCGTTGAATATGTTTTTCATGTCAATTACTCCTTAGAGGGGAACCGGGTCGTCGTCGCTCTGGCCCGCGAGCTGCTGGGGCATCGTCAGGATGACCTGCGTGGAGCCACCGGACCGGCTCGTAATCTCGAGCTTGACCGAGTCGCCGGTCGAGACACCCGCGCCGTTCTGCTCGACGACGGACGTGTTGATGATGAGCTCGTAGCGGTCGGCCTGACTGTTCAGAACGGGGTACGACGCGTCGTCGTCGTCGTTGAGCGCGTACGCCGTGAACTCGGTGTGGTTGAGACCTTCGTTAGCACCGGTGGAGTTGTACTTGTGGACAGCTCCGAGCTCGGTCCCGTTGTTACTCGTCGAGTTCTTGTAGACGAGGTTCTTCGCCGTAGATCCGCTCACGTACTTTATCGACGTGTCTTCGAGCGACACACTACCGGACCCGGCGGCCAGACGGACAGTCAGGTTGAGACTGTCGACGGCCAGGCCGTTACTGGTGTCGTTGACCATACCGTGCTTACTGACGACGTCGACACGGTTGGTTACCTTATTCACACTTTCCTGTCCAGCATCCTGCGCAGTCGCCTGGAGGAAGCCGGCCGTGTTCACGAGGACGCCCGCCGCGATCGCTGCGACGAGGACCATCGCGATGAACACGATGAGAGTTCCGATACCGACCTGACCGCGGTCGGCGTTGTTTTCTTCGAACATGGGTTAGTTATCTCCAAATCGGTCCTCCACCCCCTCGCCGGAGGTGAAGACCTACGATGCTGAAAATCATCGTATCCTACATAACGGTACGGGCCCGATTTTCGGAGATGATAATCGGGGGCGTGTGCGTCGAATTAATGAAATACTACGCGCACGCGGGCGAATGAAGAATTACAATGGAGTGAGAGCAGGTAGCACGCGGCGAGACCTCTCTACGAACGTGGGGCAGAGTCGAATACGCTGAAGAATCAGTCGTGTGCGATCTGACGCCAGACGTCGTCGAGTTTGTTTTTCACCTCGGGTCGTTCCGTCACGGCGACGTTGTAGTCGTCCTCGTCGAAGCTGATGACTATCTTGTCCACCTCGCGCCGGTAGACGTTCGTCCGGCGGTGTTCGTCAGAGAGGACCCTGTCGTGAAGTTCCAGAAGGCCGGCGGCGGTGAGTTCCTCGATGCGACGGTAGCACGTCGCGATCGGGATGTCGAGCATCTCGCTGAACTCCTGCGCCGAGTGCGGTTCGTCCGCGGCGCGTAAGATGTCCGGGTTGTATTCGTTGCCCAACGCTGCAAGGGTCCTGTCAGACTCCATAGATGGGGGTAGGTCTGTCGTGAGTCCATGTGAATGTGTTGGTTACCAGTATGACTCGAAGTCGAAAACGTCGCCCGAGTTATCGGGTGGATAACCGTCAGGCCTCGGACATCAATCAGCTGAACTGTCAGCGATGGGCTTAATATTCCCCCGCCGGGACCAAGCATCATGGCTCCCGGAAATCCGCCCGAAGACAGAAGCCGTCGCCGCCGGGAGGAGGAGGGCGTCATCGGCCCGAACGAACTCGACTACTCGGACGACGAACGCGTCGCCCAGATTCGAGACGGTCGGTACGTCGTCGCCACGGACAACGACGAGAAACCGCGCGTGGACGAAGAGGAGTCACCGCCCAGAGAGGCCGAGGAGGAACGCACCCTCGAAGAACGCGGGAACTTCGCGAAGCAGCAGATGGCGCGGTACGTCTCGGACAAGGGTTCGAGTCACGGCATCGCCGTCACCGCGTCGTTCGGCGGGCGGGTCGCCCAACGCGAACGGTTCTCCGACGACATCGCGACGGCGTTCGGCGACGTCGTCCAGTGGTACGCCGACCAAGTCGACGCCGACGCGACGCCCCAGGAGGTGTTGGGCATCCTCCTTTTGGCCTCCGACACCGACGTCGCGTTCCCGACCAAAGTTCTCGCCCCCGTCCTGCGAACGCACGGCCTCACGACGGACGACTCCATCGGCGAGTTAGTCGAGGCGTTGGGCAGTGACGGACTGCAGATACCCCCGGAGAATCGCTAATCGCGCTACCGGGACGCGGCGGGCGGGAGCGGGCGGCGTACCGACGCGGACGCACCCTATCAACGCTGATAATAGGGAGCGAGGGTTTATAGACCGTTTCTCGGAACAGTCTCTCCATGGCAAGCACCGTACTGGTTGTGGACGACTCGGCGTTCATGCGGAACCTGCTGAAGCAGTTGCTCGACGGAGAGCACGAAGTAGTTGGGGAAGCCGAGAACGGCGTCGAAGCCGTCGAACTCTACCGAGAACTCGGGCCCGACGTCGTGACGATGGACGTCGTGATGCCCATCAGAAATGGAATCGAAGCGACGACAGAGATCAAGTCGATGGACTCCTCGGCGTCGGTCATCATGTGCACCTCCGTCGGACAGGAAGAGAAGATGCGCGAGGCGGTCGAAGCGGGCGCAGACGGGTACATCACGAAACCCTTCCAGAAGCCCAACGTCCTCCAAGCCATCGACGACGTGGTGAGCGTCGAGGCATGAATCTCGACGTCCAGTCGTTACGAACGTTCAGCCGGCTCGCCCACTCGGGCGCAGAGCGCGCCGCGGGGTCGCTCACGCAGTTGACCGGCGTCGAAACGTCCGTCAACGTCACCAAGATCGAAGTGAGCACGCGCGGCGACGTCGAACGAGAGTTCGTCGAACAGGACCTCGTCAGCGTCCACATCGGATTCAACGGCGGTATCGACGGGCGGACCGTGCTCGCGTTCGACCGTGACAAGGCGGTCGAACTCGTCGACGTCCTCGTTCCGGGGGCCGCGGAACAGCCCGACGGAGAGATGGCGACGAGCGGACTGAAAGAGCTCGGTAACATCATGCTCGGCGGCTTCATCGACGGCTGGGCCGACTTCCTCGAAACGTCGATAGACATCACGACGCCGACGTTCGTCGACGTGGAGAGTCAAGGCGCGTTGGACGACATCACGGGCGATTCCGGGTTCGAGATGGACACCGGCGAGGACCACGTCCTCGCGTTCCGGAACCAACTCGAGACCGCAGACGAGAAGGTCAACTTCCAGATCTACATGCTCCCGACCCACGATTCCATCGAGACTATCTCGACTATCGCCGGGTCGGAGGGGAAGACGGTGCCCGTCGAATCGTTCACCTCCTTCTCCGAGATGATCACGGACGGCGCGGAGCAGGCCTCGGAGGACCTGACGGCGATGACCGGAAGCGACACGACGGTCGAAGTGAGTCGCCTCAGTTTCGTCCCCATCGAAGCCGTTCCGATGGAACTCACGGAGGAGACCCGCCTCGGCGTCGTGTTGGAGTTCGAGGGGTTGCCGTCCGGCTACATCGCGATTCTGTTCGACGAGGAGTCGGCGGACAACCTCGCGGAGTCGCTCATGCCGGGAATGGAGGCGGACGCGGCGATGCGCCAAAGCGCGATTCAGGAGATAGGCAACATCACCACGTCGGGGTTCCTCGACGGGTGGGCGAACGCGCTCGAGACGACGATAGAGATTTCGCCGCCGACGTACGTCGAAGACCTCGGCTCGGCGATAATCGACCCGCTCGCCACCGAGCTCGCACAGTCGCAGGAACACGCGTTCCTCATCGACTCGACCATCGTCACCGACGACGACGAGTTCACGTGCGACATCTACGCCCTCCCGAACGAAGCGCAACTCCGCGAGGCGCTCAATCGCCTTGCGGCGGAAGCGTAACTCGCGTCGGGGGCGAACCCCCGGCTCACCACCGGGAACCGTCCTCGTCGTGACGTCCGACAAACCACTATGAAAGTATACACGAGCGAGACGCAGAGTACGCACCGGACGAAGGAGCGAATCAAAGTCGGCATCGCGGACTTCGCCGTCGGAACCGGCGAGACGACCCTCGTAACGAGCGGGCTCGGTTCCTGCGTCGGCATCGCGGTGTTCGACGCCCAGCAGTCCGTCGGCGGCCTCGCGCACGCGATGTTACCGACCGCCGACGGCGACGAGAACGACGCGAAGTACGTCGACACCGCCGTCCCGGCGCTCGTCGGGGCGATGGAGAAAGAGGGGGCCGTTCCCGGCAACCTCCGGGCGAAGCTGGCGGGCGGTGCGACGATGTTCGAGTTCACGTCGGCCGAAGAGAGCATCGGCGACAGGAACGTGGTCGCGGCGCGCGACACGTTGGATTCGCTCGATATCCCGCTCGTCGCCGAAGACGTCGGCGGCGACTACGGCCGTTCGCTCCAGTTTTCCGTCCGCTCCGCCGACCTCCGCGTTCGGAGCGCGAACGCCGGCGTAAGCACTCTCTGATAACGAGAAATCGCACGACTGCGCCGGTTGTTATCTCAGATGATATCCGGATCCCCGGATTTATACGTTCACTGACGCGACGCGATTATCATGATTACTCTCCGCACAGCGGTCGGTGGCGTCGGCCGCCGACTGGGACTGGTCGCCGACCGCATCGGGTCGCTCGCGCCCGAGCGGATTCGGCGGAGCTACGCGCGTAAGTTGGCCGCGCTCTTTCTCGTCGTCCTCCTTTTGTTCGCCGGGTTCGCGGCGATGGAGTACCGAGCCGTCTCCGAGAAGGTCCACGCCAACGAACAGGAGGAGCTCCAACAGACCGCCGAACTGCAGGCGACGCAGCTCGGCGAGTGGATGAGCCAACGCCGCGAGACGGCCCGGATGCTCTCGGCGTACGGCATCTACGACCAGCACGAATCGCTCGTCAGCGAGCGGTTGACTCGCGAGGTGGACAAGCTTCCGGCCGGCTACCGGGCCATCCACTACGTGGACACGAACAGCGGGAAAGTCGTGGCCAGCTCCGACGAGTCCGCCGTGGGAACGACGCCGTGGAAGGGGACGGACCTCGTCGCGTCCGCGGGGTCGTCGTTCTCCCAAAACGTCGTCCGGTCGTCCCCGTACGCCTCTCGGTCGGGCGAGCGAGTCATCGCGTTCGCGTCCGGAGTCCAGACGCGCCCCGCGCGCGCCATCGTCGTGACCGCCGACGTGTCGGCGTTGGAGAGCAGGCTCGACACCTCCGTCGAGGGGTCGTTCGTCCGCGTCGTCTCGACGGACGGCGACGTGATGTTCGACGGAAGCGGCGCGGAGTCGCCGTCGCTCAGGTCCGACGGGGAACTGCTCTCTCTCGCCCAGAGCGGCAAGAGCGGCGTGACGGAGCGTCCGGCCGACGACTCGATGGACGAGAAACACCTGCTCGCGTACGCGCCGACGGGCGAGGGGTCGGTCGTCCTCGTGTACGCGCCGACGCGGACGGCGTACGGCCTCCAACACACCGTCGGGACGCACGTCTTCCTCATCGTCGGCCTCGCCGTCGTCTCCCTCGCCGGAGTCGGGGGCGTCCTCCGCCGGAACACGGTGACGCCGCTGAACCGACTCAACTCGACCGTAGACCGACTGCGGGCGGGCGAACTCGACGCGAGCGTCGAATCGAGCCGAGACGACGAGTTCGGCGACGTGTTCGCGGGCATCGCGCAGATGCGCGACGACCTCCGGGACCAACGGGCGGACGCCGAGGCGTACCGCGAGGTGATGGAGCGCACCGCCGACGGCGACCTGACCGCCCGGATGGACGAGGAGAGCCGTTCGCAGGAGATGTCCACCATCGCCGAGGCGTTCAACGACATGATGGACGAACTGTCCGCGACGGTGCGTCGGGTCTCGCAGTTCGGCGAGGACGTGGCCGAACTCGGGCGGGAAGTCGCGGCGAGCACGGACGAGGTGAGCGAGCGGAGCAGAGCGGTGAGCGAGTCCATCGAACAGATATCCGCCGGGGCCGCCCAGCAGTCGTCGGGCATCGCGCAGGTGTCCGAAGAGATGGACGACCTCTCGGCGTCCATCCAGCAGATAGCCTCCGCCGCGGACGAACTCGCCACGCTCTCCGAGGAGACGGCGGAACGCGCCCACGGCGGGGCCGACGCCGCGACGGACGCCCTCGACGGGATGGACGACATCCGCGCGGAGACCGAACGCACCGTCGAGGAGATAGAGCGACTCGACGGTCATCTCCGCGAGATAGAGGCCGTGGTCGGAGTCATCTCCGACGTGGCCGAGCAGACGAACATCCTCGCGTTGAACGCGGAGATAGAGGCCGCCCGCGCGGGCGAGGCCGGCGAGGGGTTCGCCGTCGTCTCCCACGAGGTGAAATCGCTCGCCGAGGAGACCCAAGAGTCCGCTTCGGAGATATCGGCCCTCGTCGAGGACATCGCCGAACAGAGACAGCGCGTCGTCCGGCGCGTCGAACGGATGCAGGAGGGCGTCCGGTCCGGCGCGGAGGACGTCGAAGGAGCGCTCGATTCCCTCGACGACATCGTCGTCCGCGTCGAGGAGACGAACGACAGCGTGTTGGAGATAACCGACGCGACCGGCGGACAGGCCTCCTCCTCCCAAGAGGTGCTGTCGATGGCGGACGACATCGCCAGCATCGCGGAGGAGATGACCGCCGAGGCGGGTGCCGTCGCCGAGACCGCCGAGGAGCAGACGGCGACGGTGGACGACGTGAACGAGCAGATGCAGTCGCTCTCGACGGACACCGACCGACTCGTGACGATGCTCGACCGCTTCGAGGTTGCGGGGTCCGACGGGCGACCCGACGCGGCGGCCGACGGCGAACGTTCGCTCCGTGAGGAACCGACCGGCGGGGACCGGACGTCCGAGGAGGCGCCCGCCGTCGGGACCGAACCGGACGCCGGCGACGAATCGGGGTCGGACGGCGACCCGCCGTCCGCCGACGAACCGGCGTCCGACGCCGAGGCCGAGTCCGGATTCGAATTCGACTCGGTGACCGCCTCCGACGGCGACGCCGAACCGTCGGACGGCGACGAGCAGTCGGAGGCGACCGATGCGGAGAGCGATTTCGCCGCCCCGGATGGCGACGACTCCACCGTCGCCGACGCCGCCGAGGAGAGTGAGACGGAGGCGACGGCGCGTCCGACGCCCGACGGCGGTCACGCTGACGACGACTGAACGACTCTCGAACGCCTCCGACCCTAGTTATCTGTTTTGATAATATCGGGGGCAGGTTTATCCCGGTCCCGCGGATTGGCACTCACAACACGACGACGCCTTCCGTGACCGACGGGCGGCGTCTTTGCCGCGGCGCGTTCGACCGACGAACCGTCGTGAGCGAGGTGAGGCTGATGAAGATAGATCCCGAAAACTACGACCTCCGAGAACTCCGGCGTATCGCCGACGAACGACGGGCAGACCGCAACGGACGAACGTCCGAGGCCGACGAAGCGTCCGACGAGGACGAGGCCGACGGACGGCGACCGCGACGCGAGGGCCCGCCGAACCGAAGCGGTCGAAACGACGGCCGCCGGTCCCGTGAGGACCGGGACGCGCCGCGTCGAGACGAGTCGCGCCGGAACGGCGAGAGCCGACGCCGAAGCGACGACAGACCGCGCCGGAACGACGACCACCAGCGCCGAAGCGGCGACCAGCGCCGAAGCGACGACCGACCGCGTCGGAACCGAAACGGCCGGTCCGACGAACTCAGTCGCCCCCGACAGGGACACTCAGACCACGGCGACGCGCAGGACGAAGTCGTCAGAGCGGACCGCCTCGCGAGCGAAATCGGCCTCGGTCGCCCGTTCGGCGACTCCTCCCGCGACGGACGCCGAGGAACCGGCCGCGCCGAGAACGACCGCGGACGCGCGAACGACGGTCAGCGCCGAGGTTCCCGTAACGGCCACCGTCGGGACGCCCGCGACGACCGACAGTACGACGAGAGAGGCTACGACGACGGCTACTCGGAGTACGACGACGGGTACGACGAGTACGACGACCCCCAGTACGACGAACTCGGCTACACGGAGTACGACGAGGGTCGGTCGAACGACTCCTTCGGGCGCGACGCCGAGTACGACGATTACGACGACCACCCCGACGACGTGGGACAGTTCCGCTTCGACAACGAAGTCCACGAACGCCCCCGCGGCCGGGCGGGCGAAGTGCTCCGGCAGAACCAACTCGAACAGCTTCTCGTCCACGAGACGGCCGCCGCGGGCGATTCGCTCGAGAAGCCCTACCTGCGAACCCTGCCGAACGAGTACGCCGCCGAGCGAGTCGTCTTCGACTGGTTGGAGTTCATGGTGCTGAAGGGCGGGTTCAAGCGGACGATGGACGCCCTCCGCTACTACCTCACCGTCGATTGGATCACCGAGGACGTCGAGACGGAACTGCACGACTACCTCATCGGCTTCTCGGGCAACGTCGCCGACACGACGGAGTTCGACGTGGACGACCACCACCTCAGCCTCCTCTACGTCGCGCGCCTCACTTCGATGACGTAACCGAGGAATTACATCCTCCCGCGGACGCCTCCCTCCGAACCACTTCATTGGCTCTCTGTCTTCCGTTTTTCGACTCGTCGCGTTCGATCCACTTATGTAAGAACGATTACCAACAGGATTTTCTACCAGTTGCGTATCCGTCCGGGTATGACGGAGGATGGAAGCGGCGAAGACGAATCGACGAACGACGAGAGCAGTTCGGGGCCGACTGCGGTCGGAGTGAAACTCGGCAGTACGCGCACGGTGCTTCAGTTCCGGAACGACGACGGCGAGGTGGAGACGGTTCGGACGCTGACCTGTCTGGCGACGTACGACGACCCGTTGACCGGCGAGGAGCGAGTCCTGTTCGGCGAACAGGCCGCCCAAGAGTACCCCGACAGAGTGGAGTACATGCTCCGGTCGGGCCTCCCCGAAAGCCGCGAGGGGACGGAGTTGGCCAAGAAGTTCTTCGCGGAACTGGTGTCGGCGCACGGACTCGATACCGACAGCGCCATCGTCTACGCGATTCCGACGATAGACAACGAACCCGGACTGGCGAGTCTCAACGAGGTGATAGAGGACAGTCCCGTCGGCGGGGCGTTCGTCCGCAGTTTCCCCGAGTCGCTCACCGGTTCGATTCCCGCGTTGGGCGACGGCCTCGAAGCGATAGAGAGCGTCTTCGTCGCGGTCAACATGGGCTCGACGAACCTCGAAGCGTCGGCGTACCGCCACGGCGAGCAACTGTCGCCGTTCGTCTCTGGGGCCGTCACCGGCAACGAAGTGGACCGCCGCATCGCAAACGCCGTCGAGGAGGAGACGCAGGGCCGCGTCAACGTCGACCTGACGACGGCGCGGGAGTACAAGGAGACGCACGCCGACTTCGACGAGTTCGAACCGTTCACGGACGTCATCCAGCAACCCGGCGGCGGGTCCCACGAGTTCACCATCGAACGCTCGGTGATGGAACCCCTCGACGACTACCTCGACGACGCGGTGGACGAGGTAGCGAACAACTTCCTCTCGCAACTGGCGAACGACCACATGAAACCGTACCAACTCGCCCTGAGCAAGCCCATCGTCCTCACGGGTGGGATGGCGTGCATCCCGGGTATCGTCGAGGAGTTCGAAGCGCGGATGAGCGAGGAACTCAACCGCGACGTGGAGTGCGTCGCCGCGGACCGGCCGGACACCGCGCCCGCCGAGGGTGCCCGGCGCATCGCGGAACGACTCGTCGAGTAGTCAGGACTGCTCTTCTCTGAACGCCCGGACCGCCTCGCGGTCCGGAAGCGCCGTCATCGCCCCCGCGGCGGTGGTCGTCACCGCGGCGACGGCGTTGGCGAACGCCAACACCTCCGAGAGCGGTTCGTCTCCGACGAGTGCCGCGATGACGCCCGCGGTGAAGGCGTCGCCCGCGCCGGTGGTGTCGACGGGCGTCACCTCGTACCCGCCGTGTTCGACCACCGAGAGGTCCGACGTCCACGGCGACCCGTCGGAGGTGGCCGCAAGCGACCCGTCGCCGCCGAGGGTGAGAAGCGCCGTGTGCGGTCCCTCGTCGAG
Organism: Halopelagius longus; assembly: GCF_900100875.1. Taxonomy (NCBI): domain Archaea; kingdom Methanobacteriati; phylum Methanobacteriota; class Halobacteria; order Halobacteriales; family Haloferacaceae; genus Halopelagius; species Halopelagius longus. The sequence continues at coordinate 559,736 of NZ_FNKQ01000002.1, forward strand.
AATCGCGTGCGCGAGTTCCGAGGGGTCGCCGCTCACGTCGAAGGCGGCCAAGTCCTCCGGCGTCGCCTTCACCACGTCGGCGAGTCCGAACGCCTCGCGCATCGACCCGACGTAGTCGAACGTCTCCCACAGTTCCGGCCGGGCGTTGGGGTCGAACGAAACCGTCGCGCCCGCCTCCCGCGCGCGGCGCATCAGGTCGAAGGTGGCCTCGCGCGACGGTTCGTCCGCGAGGGTGACGCCGCCGACGTGGACCCACTCGGCACCTTCGAGGTCCTCGTCCGCGAGTCCGCCGGGTTGCATCCGCGTGTCGGCGGTTTCGTCGCGGTAGAAGGAGAACCCGCGTTCCGCGTCCTCGTCGTGGGCGACGAACGCGAGCGTCGTCTTCGCCACCGGGTCCCGTTCGACGTGGTCGGTCGGCACGCCCCGCTTTCGGAGGGTGTCTTCGAGGAAGTCTCCGAACGGGTCCTCGCCGATGCGCGTCCAGAACCGCGGCGTCTCGTCGAGGTGTGCGAGGGCGACGGCGACGTTCGCGGGCGCGCCGCCGGCCCGGCGAGTGAACGACTCGACGCCCGAGAGGGGCCCCTCGCTGTTCGGCAGGAAGTCGATGAGCGTCTCGCCCGCGACGACGACGCGCGGGGAACCGCCGTCCGGTTCGGTCCGGTGTTCGTCGGTCATGGCATGCGGTACGGTTACGGAGTAGTTGAAACCTCGTGGCGGCCCCGCGATTCGGGAGCGACTCCCCGCCGACTCACAACAGTTCGTCGAGTCGCTCCGCGCTCGTCCGCAGGTAGCCGAAGTCGTCGGTGAACACCTCCAACGAGAGCGTCCCGTCCCACTCCCCGCCGAGGGCGTCGAACGCCGCCTCGAAGTCTATCGTCCCGGACCCGAACGGCAGGTGTTCGTCGCTCGGAACGCGCGTGTCGTTGAGGTGGAGGTGGGAGATGCGGTGGCCGAACTCCCGGCAGAGCGCCGCGATGCCGCCGCCGTCGCGTCCGTCCATCCGGGCGTGCCCCGTATCGAGCGTCATCGAGGCGTCCGTCTCCTCGAACAGCGTCGGGAAGTCGTTGGTGTCGAACGCGCCGCGGGGGACGTTCTCGACGCAGAGTTCGATTCCTCGCTCCCGAGCGCGGTCGTCGAGTTCGCGCACCGAGTCCAGCAGGTGTCCGTGGAGCGTCGATTCGTCCCACGCCGGCCCCCACGCGTTCGTGCTCGCGTGCAGGACGGCCTTCTCGGCGTCGAACGTCGCCGCCGCGTCGAGTGCGGCGGCGATTTCCCGGCGCGACCCCTGCCGGACGTGTTCGTGCGGGCTTCCGACGTCCACGCCGCCGAACGGCAGGTGGACGAGGAGCGAGACGCCCGCCTCGTCGGCCGCCGCCCGCAGGTCCGAGGCGCGTTCGCGGAGTCGGCTCCGGTGACCGCCGCCGTCCATCATCAGTTCCACGAAGTCGAGGCCCGCGTCGCCGGCGAACGCGACGGCCTCCGCTTCGTCCATGCCGAGTTGCGTGACGAATCCGGTTCGTGCGTCTCCGAGCATGGGAGCCGTTGGTCCGCGCGCGAGAAAAGTCCGTCAGTCGCCTCAGAATCAGACGGCGGTGGAGGGCATAGACGCACCCGCCGAAGCCGACGGAGTAATGATTTCGACAGCGAAAGTTCGCTTGAACGACACTATTCGTCCGCCCGACCCCGCCGAACGACGGGTTCGCCGCTTTCGGCCGCCGCGGCGCACCGGCCGACCGAAACCCCCGGCGTTCAAGCCGTCGGAGTGCATGTATCCGTGTCACGATGACGCGCGACGAACGAGACCCGTTGGCGGTGTTCGACGACGACGTCGTCTCGCGGACGGCCGAGGAGACGGGGGTCGGCGCGGACCGAATCAGAAGCGTCGCGCGGAGCCACCAACAGACGGTTCGTGACCTCCCGGGGGTCGAGGACATCGTCTACGAGTGGCGGCGGTCGCTCCCGAAGAACCCGCTCGTCGAACGGCGGACGGAGGCGTACTTCCTCGCGGTGGACGCGACCGTCTGGGGGGAGTACGGCGACGCGCTCTCGCTCTCGCTGGAGGAGTTCGACGCCCTCAGAGCCCTCCACGCGAACCAACTGGCGGCGACGCTCGGGTCTGATGCGGCCCCCGACGACGGCAGGCTCCCGCTCGTTTTGACGCGCCCCTGAGTCAGTCGTCGTTCTCCGCCGCGACGGCGTCACCCTCCGAGGGACGGTCGTTCGCGGAGCGGCGCTCTCCGACACCGTCGTCCGACGCCCGGCCGCCCGCCGAACGGCCTTCGACGGCGTCGCCGTCCGAGGCGGACGCGTTCGACTCCTCCCGCGCCGGGTCGGCGGCGGCGAACCGCATCACGACGGCCGTGCCTCGCGGGGAGTGGTTCTCGAACGAGACGCTCCCGTCCGACCCCGTGAGGACCCACTTGACGAGCCACAACCCGAGTCCGCTGACGTGTTGCAGTTGCGTCTCCCGCCCCGACTGCAGGGCGTCGAGTTCGGAGTCCGGGATGCCGGGACCGTTGTCGACGACGCGAACTTCGACGACGTCCTCGCGCGGTTTCGAGACGGCGACGCCGATGCGGGGGAGCGCCCGGTCGTTGTGTTCGACGGCGTTCTCGACGACGTTCGAGATGGCCATCGTCACGTGCGCCGTCGCCTTCACCCACGCCTCGTCCGGGAGGTGCCGGTTGACGACGACGCCGGGGTGCGTCTCGGCGAGGGAGTCCAACTGCTCGCCGAGGGGTTCGGTCACCTCGACGGGTTTCCGCGTGCGGTTCGTCACGTCGAGCGTCCGGTCGATCTCGCGGGCGCGTTTGCCCAGTTCGACGAGCGACTCCCCCTTGCGGCGAATCGTCCGCGCGTGGTGGGCGGACGACTCGTCGATCTCGTCCATCAGGAGGTCGGCGTGCCCGAGGATGACGTTCATGTCGTTGCGCAGGTCGTGCCGGAGGACGCGGTTGAGGACGCGCAGACGCTGTTGGTAACTCGTGCGGTCGGTCACGTCGCGCGCGTTGACGACGATACCGCCGACGGCGGGGTCGTCGAGCAGGTTCACGCAGACGACGTCGAGCGTCCGCCACGTGCCGTCGGCGTGGCGGGACCGAATCTGCGTCCGCACCGCCTCGTCCGTGTTGGCTATCTCCTCCATCACGTCGCGGGCGTCGTCGCGGTCGTCGGGATGCATCCGGTCGAAGGAGTTCTCGCCGACGAGTTCCTCCGCTTCGACGCCGAGCACGTGCGACGCCGACGGACTGACGTACTTCCGCCGCCCCGCGCGGTCGATGATGGTGATGAGGTCCCGAGAGTTCTCGATGAGCGCGCGGAACTGCTCTTCGGTCTGCCGGTAGTCGGTCACGTCCCGGAAGAGGACGGTCCACCCGCGTTCGTGACCGCTGTCGCCGCCGAGTCGGGTCGCCGCCGCCTCGAAGTGCCGCCTCCCCTCCTCGGTGTCGACGGTCACTTCGAGCACCTCCCGTTCGTCGGCGAGGAGCGCCTGCATCCCGAGGGGGTTGTAGCAGACGTCGGCGACGTACGAACCGACGGCCTCGGAGCGGTCGACGGTGAACAGCGGTGCCGCGGCGGGGTTCACCTCGACGACGCGCCCCCTGTCGTCGAGGACGACGATGCCGTCTCGCATCTGCGAGAAGACGAAGTCGCGGGCGACGGGCGTCACGTCGAACAGACCGTCGCCGCGGAGGGCGACGAGGACGACGACGGCGGAGACGCCGAACGTCGCCGGCGTCGGATCGAACCAGTGCGGCCAGAGGCCGAGGAGGGTGAGACCGAACGCGAACAGCGGAGCGCTCGCGGCGAAGAGGAGGGCGAACGCGCCCTTGCTGTAGGCGCCGTTCCCGCGAACCAAGAGCCGACCCATCATCACCGCTCCGGCGAGTCCGACCGCGGCGGTGTACAGCAGGTGGAGGCCGTAGGCCGGACCGTACCTCGTGGTGAGGACGACGCCGCCGGGAACCGACGCCAGCGCGTGGTCGCCGACCAGCACGCCGCCGCTACCGACCACCAGGAGCGTCAACACCAACACCGGTTCGACCACCAGTGCCGCGACGCCCCGGTGGTTCAGCAGTCGCTCCTCGCCGGTGTACGCGAGCGTGAACGCGAACCAGAGCGTCGGGACGAACACCGCGCCGACCCAACTGACGTGGTACAGAAACACCTTCGTCGCAAGCGAGTCGGCGGCGAGTCGAAGGCCGTACCCCGTCGCCCACAGCCCCGCCGCGAGCATCAGAAGCGAGAACGGGAGGCGGACCCGACGGGAGTAGAGCCGGAACCGAACGAGGACGACGACGGTGACGGCGCCGCACAGCGCACCCGCTACGAGCGGTAGTACGGCGAGCTGCGTCGTCAGTGCCATCTGAATGGTCGCACCATTTCGTCTCTCTTCGTTCTGCGTCCGGCCGATGACTGTTCCCTGTTTCCGCCGCTTCTTGTCACCCGGAGCGATGATAAACGATTACTTAAGCGGTTTGTCCCCGATATCATAGTTGATAACCTTTCTGGCCGATTCGCTCCCTCGAACGCGCCAGGAAGTCGCGGTACGGACTCCCTACCGCGCCGGCGAAAACGGCTTACCGAGGCGTTTAGTCCGCCGCTTCCGGCGTCACCGGGCCCATAACCAAGACCGATACCCACCTCGCGTGGCGTATGACCGACCGGACGTACCTCACGCCCGACGAACTCGACTTCGCCAGCGACGACAGCGTCCGCGAGTTAGGCGACGGGCGGTACGTCGTCGCCGTCGGAGGAGACGCCGGCGGAGGCGACGCGAACGGCGGGAACCGACGGCGGACGGAGAGAGAACGGCGCGTCGCGCCCGAGAACGGAGCGACGGACGGGGAGACGACGGCCGGAGCGAAGATCGAGGGTGAAACGAGAGACGGGGAGTCGGCGGAACCGAAGGCGACGGACGGGGGGACGACTGACGGAACGCCGGAGACGAGCGAAGCGGGCCGCTACTACCTCGAACTCGGCGCTCGGACCGACGTGGCCGAAGACGAGACGGTGGTCGAGGGCGACGACATCCGAGCGGTGTTCGCCGACGCCCTCCGGTGGTACGCGCGCCGCGTCGCGCCCTCGGAGGACCCGGCGACGGTGGTGGAGGTGCTTCTCGACGAGACGGAGTTCGCCGTCACAGACCGAGTTCCCGACCGATGACGAGGTGTTGTATCTCGCTCGTCCCCTCGCCTATCTCCATCAGTTTGGCGTCGCGGTAGAATCGCTGAGGCGCGAAGTCCTCGGTGTAGCCGTACCCGCCGAGAACCTGCACGGCGTCTTCGGCCACCTCGCGGGCCGCCTCGCTGGCGTCGAGTTTCGCGAGCGCAGACTCCCGCGTGACCGGTTCGCCCGCGTCGTACGTCGTCGCCGCGCGGTGGGTGAGGAGACGCGCCCGTTCGGTCTTCCGGTGCATGTCCACGAGTTTGTCGCGGATGGCGTCGAACTTCGAGATGGGCTTGCCGAACTGTTCGCGTTCGAGGGCGTAGGACTTCGCCGCCTCGAACGCCCCCTGCGCGAGGCCCGTCGAGAGCGCCGCGATGGAGATGCGCCCGCCGTCTAACGTCTTCTTCGTCTGCGTCCACCCCTCGCCCTCCTCGCCGAGCAAGCGGTCCGCCGGGAGGTACAGGTCGTCGAACCGAATCTCGCAGGTCGGCGAGGAGTTCAGCCCCATCTTGTCCCACACCGTCGTCACCTCGAACCCGTCGTCGTTCCGCGGGTCCACGACGAACGTCGAGATGCCGTCGTACCCCGCCCCGGGGTCGGTGACGGCTTTCACCAGTATCGACCCGGCGACGTTCGCGTTCGTGATGAACTGCTTGGTGCCGTTCAGGACGTATCCGTCTCCGTCTCTCTCTGCGGTGGTGTCCATGTCGCTCGCGTCGGACCCCGACCCCGGTTCGGTGAGGGCCCACCCGCCGAGATACTCGCCCTCCGCGAGGGGGCGGAGCCACCGCTCTTTCTGGTCTTCGGTGCCGAACATCTCGATGGGTTTCGAGGCGAGACTGACGTGGGCGGCGTAGGAGAGGCCAACGCCGCCGGAGACGCGCCCCAGTTCCTCCGTCACGAGGGCGTACATCAGTTGGTCGCCGCCGAGTCCGCCGTACTCCTCCGACACCGGGACGCCGAGCATGTCCAGTTCCGCCAACTGCTCGAACACCTCCTCCGGGAACCGGTGCTCCGTCTCTATCTCCTGTGCGATGGGGGATATCTCCGCCTCGCAGAACTCCCGGACGGTGTCCCGAATCATCCGATGTTCGGAGGGTAACTCGAAGTCCATGGAGGACCTTCAGACGTGAGCGCATTAAACCAATCGAACGACCATTAAGGACTCATCTTCGCCGACTAGACTGTCCGTTTAGACGGACAATAGGCATTTGCGTCGGGCGTCGGTACTGGATTTCGATGTACGACCGGGTACTGGTCCCGACGGGCGTCTCCGGACCCGACGCCGACGGACGGACGGTCGGCCGCGCCCTCGACGTGGCGCAACGGTACGACGCCGACCTGCACGTCCTCCGCATCGAGGATCCGGAGACGGTGGACGCCGAGACGCCCGCGACGGACCTCAACGACGTGTGGCCCGCCCGCGACGACCGACCTGCGGTCCCCGACCGAGTCGAAGAACGCGCGTTCGCCGGCGGCGTGAACGTCGTCGAGGCGGCCCGGCGCGGACCGCCGACCGACGCGATAGAGACGTACGTGGACGAAGAGAGCGACCTCGTCGTGATGCCGGAACGCGGGGCGTTCTGCGACGAACCGTACCGACTCGGCGGCGTCGTCGGGCGATACCTCCGGGAGTCTCCCGTCAACGTCATGACCGTCCGAACCGAGAAGTGAGAGCCGACTGACGCTCTCCGGTCGCCCGGAGAGTTATACCCGCGCCCGCCGTACGGCGTGTATGGAACTCCGCCGCCTCGTTCGGGGGCGCGTGGATTGGCCGCGACTCGAAGCAGTCGCCCGCGAACTACAGACGCGCTACGGACGAGAGGAACTACGCATCCGCTTTCTCGAAGCGGACAACTGGCTCTCTACGCCGATGGTCGTCGACGACGAGTGGTTCGTGAAGGTCATCTCGCGCCAGAACTCGCTAGTTCACGCTCTCTTCACTACGACCCGCAACCTCGGAGCGTTCTCCTCGGGAAGGGAGGGTTTCTTCGAGCACTTCGGGACGCCGTTCCAGATGGCCGAACACGAACTGGAGGCGACCCGACGGATGCGGAAGATAGGCGTCAACGCGCCGGAACCCGTCGAGGCCTTCGAGGTGGACGGACTCGGCGTCCTCGTGTTGGAGTACCTCCCGAACTTCCGCCCCATCGACGAGTTGGACCGCGAACGGGAGGCGAACCTCGCACCCGACGTGTTCGCCTCGCTCCGTCGGATGCACGACGACGGACTCGCCCACGGCGACCTGCGGGCGGAGAACGTCCTCATCGTCGAGGACGAGGTGTTCTTCATCGACGCCACGAACGTCAGCGAAGGCAGCGAGGACGACGCCCGGTCGTACGACATCGCCTGCGCCTTGGCCGCCTTCGAACCGCTCATCGGCGCGAAGGCGTCCGTCGCCGCCGCGAGAGAGTCCTACGACACCGACGAACTGCTCTCGGCGCTGGAGTTTCTCGACTTCGTCAACATCCGCCCGGACCACGACTTCGACGCCGCGGCGCTGAAAGGCGAGATAGAGAAGTGCGCGAGTTAGAGGGCGGGACGCCGAAAGCGGGTTACTCGTAGTCCGCGCCGCCGAGGTACAGTTGCGACACCTCGGGGTTGTCGAGGAGTTCGTCGGCGTCGTCCTCGTAGGCGACGGTGCCTTGGTCGAGGACGTACCCGCGGTCCGAGATGGCCAGCCCCTCGCGGGCGTTCTGTTCGACCATCAGGATGGCCGTGCCGAGTTCGTTGACCGTCTGGACGTTCTCGAAGACGTCCCGGACGATGCTCGGCGCGAGGCCCGCCGACGGTTCGTCGATGAGCAGTACGTCCGGCTCCATCACGAGCGCTCGGGAGAACGCCAACACCTGTCGTTGGCCGCCCGAGAGCGTCCGCGCCTTCGCCTCGCGCTTCTCGTCTAAGACGGGAAAGCGGTCGTACAGTCGGCCGATGACCTCGTCGAGGCCGGACTTGCGGGCGACGCCGCCCATCCGGAGGTTCTCGTCGATGGTCAGAGAGGAGAAGACGTTGTCCACCTGCGGGACGTAGCCGACGCCCTTGCGAACCAAGTCCTCGGGTTCCGTCCCGGTGATGTCCTCCTCGCCGAGTCGGACGGTCCCCGCCCACGGCTTCAGGAGACCGAACACGGTCTTCAGTACGGTCGATTTCCCCGCGCCGTTCGGGCCGATGATGCAGACGATTTCGTCGCTTGCGAGGTGGAGACTCAGGTCGTCTAACACCTGCGCCTCGCCGTATCCCGAGTCTATGCCCTCGACTGCGAGTGCGATGTCGTCGCTCTGCTCCGTCCGCCGTGGTGTTTCGGTACTCATCTCAGGCACCTCCGAGGTACGCGTCGATGACGCGTCGGTCCGACCGGACTTCCTCCGGCGTCCCCTCCATGAGGACCTTCCCTTGGTCTAAGACGATGACCGGGTCCGCGAGGTCCATGATGAAGGGCATGTCGTGTTCGATGATGAGGAAGGTCTGACCCTCCTCGTTGAGTTCGCGGATGAACCGCTTGATGTCGTTCGCCAGCGTCGGGTTCACGCCGGCCACGGGTTCGTCCAAGAGCAGAATGTCCGGGTCCGTCGTGATGGCGCGGGCGAGTTCGACGAGTTTCGACTGCCCGCCGGAGAGGTCCGCGGAGGGTTGGTCGATGAGGTGCGCTATCTCGAAGCGTTCGAGGAGTTCCTCGGCGCGTTCGACGTTCGCGCGTTCCTCTCGGGTCACCGTCGAGGGCTTCAGCCAAAGCGGGAGTATCGACTCGCCCGTCTGCGGGCGCGCGCCGACGAGCATCGCCTCGCGGACGGTCATGTCCTCCAGACGCCGGGGCGTCTGGAACGTCCGGACGAGTCCGGCCCGCGCCGTCTCGTGCGGTTTCGCGTCCGTCACCTCGGTGTCGTTGACCCAGACGCGGCCGTCGTCGGGGTCGTAGAACCCCGAGATGAGGTTGAACAGCGTGGACTTGCCCGCGCCGTTCGGCCCTATCATCCCGGTGATGGTCCCCTCCTCGACGGCGATGGACGCGCCGTCCGTCGCCACCAGTCCGCCGAACGTCTTCCGGAGGTTCTCCGTCCGTAGAATCTGGTTCGGCTTCTCGAGGTTCGCGCCCTCGTACGTCACGTCGATGTCGGGTCGGCTCACGTCTCGTCCTCCGTCCCGCGCGCGGCGGGCCAGACGAGTTCGTCGCGCGGCGGGAGCAGTCCCTCCGGCCGGAGTCGCACGACGAGGATGATGAGCAGTCCGACGAACAGCAGTCGGAGCGGTGCGAGGTCGATTCCGAGGCTGGTGAACGCCGCCACGTCGTTGAGGAAGCGCGTCCCCTCGCGGATGGCGATGACCGTCGCCGCCCCGAGGACCGCCCCCCGATTGCTCCCCGTGCCGCCGAGGATGACCGCGATCCAGATGTAGAACGTCGTCAGCGGAACGAGGTCGGTCGGGTCGATGTAGAGGTTCACGTGGACGTAGAACGCCCCCGCTATCGCCATGATGACCGACCCGAGGACGAACGCCTGCATCTTGAACGCGTACGTGTTCTTCCCCAGCGCCTTCGCCAAGTCCTCGTCGGAGCGAATCGTCCGGAGGACGCGGCCCCACGGCGAGCGGTGAACCCGCCGGAGGAAGCCGTACACGACGGCGATGAGGACGAGGACGACGGCGAGGTTCGTCGCGTTCTGCGTCAGCGGCAGTTCCGGGAGCAACCGCGGGATGCCGGAGATGCCGCTCGACCCCGCCGTCCACTGCTCCTCGTTGAGGATGAGGCGGCGGATGACCTCCGCCAACCCGAGCGACGCGATGGCGAGGTAGTCCTCGCGCAGGCGGAGCGTCGGCACGGCGATGAACACCGCGACGACGGCGCTGACGACGACGGCCGCGAGGAACCCGAAGACCGGGTTCAATCCGAGTCCGAGCGGCGAACTCGGCGCGCTCAGGAGCGCCGCGCAGTACGCGCCGATGCCCCAGAACGCCGCGACGGAGAAGTTGATGAGGCCGGCGTACCCCCACTGGACGTTCAGTCCCAGCGTGAGGAGCACGTACATCCCCGCCAGCGACAGAAGCGACAGCAGGAACGGGAGTTTCACGACGCCGAGCGCCGTCGCAAGAAGCAAGACGAGCAACGCGCCGGCCACGCCGGCCAGCACGGTTCGCTCGCCGTCGGTCCGGGCGAGTCCCGCGATGTCGTCTGCGACGCTCACGTCGTCTCACCCATGATTCCGCTCGGTCGAACGAGCAAGATGGCGACCATGATGAGGAACGCGACGGCCTCGGCGTACTCCGACCCGATGGGGACGCCCACCATCGAGAACATCGGCGTCAGTTCGTACAGCATGCCGATGACGAATCCGCCGAGCATCGCGCCGTAGACGGAGCCGATGCCGCCGAGGATGACCGCCGCGAAGACGATGAGCAGGATGTCGAACCCCATGCGGGGGCGGACGAGCGTCTCCAGTCCGAGGAAGACGCCGCCCGCCGCCGCGAGGACGCCGCCGATTATCCACATCGCGAGGATGACCTCGCGGGTGCGGATACCGCTCACCCGCGCGAGGTTCGGGTCGTCCGCGGTGGCGCGCATCTTCCGGCCCAGCGTGGTGTACTGGAGGACGAAGTGGAGCGCGCCAACTAACACCACCGCAGAGAGGACGACCGCGACCTGTCGCGGCGTCACCGCGAGGTTCAGCGCCTCCCGAATCTCGGGGATGGGACCTGCCCGCGGGACGCCGTATCGCTGCGGTTCCGTACCGAAGAGCAGGAAGACGACGGCCCGGTACGACAGCGCCACCCCGATGCTCGTGATGAGCAGTTCGATGGAGCCCGCATCGAGCGGTCTGTAGACGACGTACTCCGTGAGGACGACGACGGCGGCGGCCACCACCATCCCCACGAGGAGTACGACGAACAGCCACACCGGGAGTCCGAACAGCACGATACCCTCCATCGCGGGCGCGACGACGGGGACGGCCGCAAGCGCGCCGAACGCGCCGACGGTCAAGGTGTCCCCGTGGGCGAAGTTCGCGAAGTCGGCGATGCTGTACACTAACGACAGCCCGATGGACGCCAACACGATGATGCTACTGAAGACGAGTCCGTTGACGACGAACTGGAACGGGTTCAGACCCTGCAGGGGGATCATACGACCCTCCCCGGAGGCCCCGACCCCGACTGTCCACCCGGGTCGTTCATCTTAGCTCGTGATGTACTCGCCGTACTCGTAGGTGTGATCCTGCACGCTGTAGACCTGATAGAACCCCGGCGGGTCGCCGTTCTCGTCTAAATCGACGGGGCCGCTGACGCCCTGGTAGTCCACGTCGCTCGGCGACCCGCCGTCGCGGAGTATCTGGGCCGCCTCCTCGAAGGTGAACGCCTCCTGTCCCTCGGGGCGAGTCACGTCGCGGACGACTTCGTTCAGGGCCTCGCCCGTGAACTCGTCGGCCGCCTCGATGGCCAGCGCCGCGATGTGGACCGCGTCGTAGGCGTACGCCGCCCAGACGGTCGGCTTGGCGTCGTACTCGGACTCGAACGCCGAGACGAAGTTCTTGTAGTTCTCCTGATCCGCGGGCGCCGACTCCGTGACGCCCTTCATCCCGTCTAAGCTCCCCTCCGGGGTGTTCGCCAGAATCTCGTCTGCGACGGTCGATTCCGCGCCGTAGTAGTCGGCGGACGTGTTGTACCCCTGGTCGAACGCCTCGTTGGCCATCACCGTCATCTCGTTGGCGTAGGTGAGGAACAACCACGCGGAAGCGCCCGTGCTGGCCATCTCCGTGAGGATTCCGCTGTAGGACGACTGCCCTTGGTCGTGGGGTTCGTTGTAGACGACTTCGCCCTCGAACGTGTCGGCGAAGACGTTCGAAAGTCCCGTGCCGTAGTCGTTGTTGACCCACGTGATGGCGACTTTGTCGTGGCCGTCCCCGGCGATGAGTTCCGCGAGGGCCTTCCCCTTCGCGGACCCGGCGGGACTCGTCCGGAGCAGTCCCGGCTTGTTCGTCAGTTCGGGACTCGTGGAGTTCTGCGATATCTGGACGACGCCCGCGCCCTTCGTGACGGAGTCGTACATGGCGATGGAGACGCCGGAGCCGACGGCCCCGATGAACAGGGGGACGCCGTTCTGTTCGACGAGCTTCTGCGCCGCCGTCACGCCGGACTGGTTCGAAGACTCAGAGTCTTCCACCGAGATGCTCAATTCGGCTCCCTCGGAGCCGATTCCCACCTCGTTTATGGCCGCCAGCGCGAGGTCCTTCCCTCGTTGGTTCCGCTTGCCGTACGGCGCGAGCGAACCGGTGAGTGCGTCCACCATACCGATGGTGTAGGCGTTCTGCCCGCCGGCGTTCGCGTCGGTGCTCTCGTCGGTGACGTCCCCGCCTGACCCCCCGGTGGCCTCCTCGCCGGTTGCGGTTCCCGCGCTCCCCGAGTCTTCGAGGCAGCCGGCCGTGGCCCCCACCAGACCGACTCCGGAGAGCTTCAGTAGCGTGCGACGGTCGAGTTTCCCGTCCGTGCCATTCGATTGCATGACAGGGTATCCTCACGGGTAATCATGAATAAGGGTGTGACCGACCATGGTCGGGTTGGAGTTCGTGACTCTGGAGGGAGCCCACCGCAATCGCCCGAAATCGGATTAATTTCTCACACATACTCCGGGAATTGTATGGTAGGGTCTCCCACTAAGCCCGTAGGGTGGACAGTGGCGAAGGATGATACCACCGGTGGCGAACAACTTTGTGGCTGGGGAGGACGCGGAGTCGGCGCTCTCGTACGTCTCGGACGTCAACGAGCGCGGAATCCGGGGGATAGTGAACCTTCTCGGCGAACACTACGACTCGCGGGCGGACGCCGACGCCGACGCCCGGGAGTACCTCGAACTCGTCGAGCGAATCGGCGACAGCGACTTGGACTGCACCGTCTCGGTGAAACCGTCGCAGATAGGGCTCGGGGCCGGCGAGACGGCGTTCGAGGAGAACCTCGAACGAATCGTCGAACGCGCGACCGAACGGGACGTGTTCGTGTGGGTCGACATGGAGGACCACGAGACGACCGACGCGACCCTCGACGCGTTCGAGGCGAACGCCCGTGCGTCCGACGGTAACGTCGGCGTCTGCGTGCAGGCGAACCTCAAGCGGACGGGCGAGGACTTAGCGCGACTCGCGGACGTGCCGGGGAAGGTCCGACTCGTCAAGGGGGCGTACGACGAACCGAAGTCCCTCGCGTACAAGGACAAGTCCGTCGTAGACGAGAAGTACCGCGAGTATCTGGAGTTCATGTTCCGCGAGTTCGACGACGGCGTCGCCGTCGGGAGCCACGACCTCTCGATGGTGAACTTCGCGGCGGACCTCTACCGCGAGCACCGGACGCCGTTCGAGGTGCAGATGCTGATGGGGGTCCGCGAGGACGTCCAAGAGCAACTCGTCGGGCGGATGCCGGTGTACCAGTACATCCCCTACGGGGACAAGTGGATGTCGTACTTCTACCGTCGCGTGCGCGAACGGAAGGAGAACGCCCTGTTCGCGCTTCGGGCGGTGCTGAGCTGACTCAGTTCGACTCGGGGTCGAGCAGTTTCGCCTCGGCCTTCCGGAGGTGTTCCAGAAGCGTCGTCTTCGAGATGTCCAACTCGTCGGCCAAATCGCGGGTGGAGATGCCGCGCGGCCACTGGTAGTACCCCTTCTCGCGGGCGAGTTCGAACACGTCGCGTTGCGTCGGCGTCAGCGTCCCGAGTCGCCGTTCGCGCTCGGGTTCCACCGTGTCGGAGGAGGCGATGCGGGCGACGGATATCTCCGCGCCGCTCTCCTCGCACACCGCGTCGAGTTCTTCCTCTATCTCGCCGCGTTCGCCGGCGAAGCACACCTTCCAGTACTCGCGGCCGTCCTCGATGCGCGAGGGCGCACTGTGGACGAACCCGTGCCGGAGCAAGACCGGACAGATCATGTCGCCGGGGTCGTACTCCAAGAAGAACTCCCGCGCGACCCGTCCGGGCGCGACGCGGGCGGCGCTACGGCCGAACCGTTCCTGTAGCTCTCGGACCTCCCCGGCGCGGTCCGACTCCTCGATTGCGTCTAACAACCGCTCTACCTCCTCGGCCGACTCTCCGTAGGCCGTGAACAGACCGTTCACCGTCTCGCCCTCCCCGAGCGTCTCCGGCGCGGTGTAGATCGCGTGCGCGAGAATCCCCCCCGGGAGGCGGTCCGTCGCCTCGATAGCCCAGCAGTTCGGATGCCACAGGTCCAGCGTCAGTCTGGTTCCTGTTTCGGTAGCCGTTCGGGCACTCATCGCCCGACCGTAGACGACTGTCACGTATATGGTTGACTATCCTCACGATATCGGTTCGGGGTACCGTCCATGGACGGGATGTGGGTTATTAAGACGCGTTCGAGAACATTGCTACCATGGCGAACAGCGACCAAGTGTACAACCACTACATCGACGGTGAGTGGACGAACGGGTCGGGAGACGAGACGTTCGTGAGCGAGAACCCCGCGACGGGCGAGACGCTCGGCGAGTTCCGCCGGGGGACGGCAGACGACGTGGACGAGGCTCTCGCGGCCGCCGAGGACGCCTTCGAGGAGTGGCAGGACCTCTCGCACATCGACCGCGCGGAGTACCTCTGGGACATCTACCACGAACTGAAGGAGCGACACGAAGAACTCGGCGAAATCGTCACGAAGGAGTGCGGCAAGGAGATAAGCGAGGGCAAAGCCGACGTGACCGAGGCGTGGCACATGGTCGAGTGGGCCGCGGGCGACGCCCGCCACCCGAAGGGCGACGTCATCCCCTCGGAGATTCCGTCGAAGGACGCCTACATGCGCCGCAAGCCCCGCGGCGTCGTGGGCTGTATCACCCCGTGGAACTTCCCCGTCGCCATCCCCTTCTGGCACATGGCCGTCGCCCTCGTCGAGGGGAACGTCGTCGTCTGGAAGCCCGCCGAGCAGACGCCGTGGTGCGCGCAGATCATCGCGGAGATGTTCGAGGACTCGGGCATCCCCGAGGGCGTGTTCAACATGGTGCAGGGCTTCGGCGACGCCGGGTCCGCCATCGTCGACGACTCCCGCGTGGACACGGTCCTTTTCACCGGGTCGGCGGAAGTCGGCCACGAGATCGCCTCGAAGGTCGGCGGCGAACCCGGCAAACTCGCCGCCTGCGAGATGGGCGGGAAGAACAACGTCGTCGTCACCGAGAAGGCGGACTTGGACGTCGCGGTTCACTCCGCGGTGATGTCGTCGTTCAAGACCACCGGCCAGCGCTGCGTCTCCTCGGAACGCCTCGTCGTCCACGAGGAGGTGTACGACGAGTTCAAGGAGCGATTCGTCGAGATGGCGCGGAACGTCTCGGTCGGCGACCCCCTCGACTCGGACACGTTCATGGGTCCCCTCATCGAGGAGGGTCACAAGGAGAAGGTCACGAAGTACAACGAACTCGCCGAACGCGAGGGCGTTAACGTCCTCGTCGACCGGACGGACCTCGACGACGACGAGATTCCCGACGGCCACGAGGACGGCCACTGGATCGGACCGTTCGTCTACGAGGCCGACCCCCACGAGGACCTGCGCTGTACCCACGAAGAGGTGTTCGGCCCGCACGTCGCCCTGCTGAAGTACTCCGGCGACATCGAGGAGGCCGTCGAGATCCACAACGACACCGACTACGGACTCGCCGGCGCGATAATCTCCGAGGACTACCGGCAGATAAACTACTTCCGCGACCACGCGGAGGTCGGACTCGCCTACGGGAACCTCCCGTGCATCGGCGCGGAGGTCCACCTGCCCTTCGGCGGCGTCAAGAAGTCCGGCAACGGCTACCCGTCGGCCCGCGAGGTCATCGAAGCCGTCACCGAACGGACGGCGTGGACGCTCAACAACTCGAAGGACATCCAGATGGCGCAGGGCCTCTCGGCGGACATCAAGACGCAGGACGACTGAACCTCGGAAGAACCGCTTTTTTCGCGTCGTCGTCGCTCTCGCTCGAAGCGAACTGAAAGTGTGAAAGGTCGCGCGCCACCGGACGAGGCGGCGCGCGTTTCGGCAGTAGGCTGGCAGCCCTGCCGGGCGAGAGGGTGAAGGGAGGTGGAAACCGCCTCCGCCGGGTTCGGAGGCGGCGAGCGACGCCGTGGCGTCGTGTGTGCCGTAGTGGACCCCGTGCACTACGGCGTGGTGCGGCGGGTCGTGCCGACTCTCGACGAGAAAAGCGTCGGGCGTCGGCAATTCACTCTAGACGACGGGTATCAATAAACCCTCCGGGTGTTTCACGGCAATATCCGGCTATAACGTGTCACTAAGCCCGCCAAAATCGACCGGTTCACGCCGGGTGTTCGGTCTCTCGACGCAGTGCGGCTTCGAGGTTTTCGAGTTCCTCGTCGAGATTACGCTTGAAGAACCGCTCTACGCCCGGAACGCGGCCGTCGACGACGAACTCGTTGAGGAGTCTCGTCCCGCCGTCTATCTCCTCGACGGTGTGTTCGCCCGTGACGCGCATCACCTTCGACCGGCCGACGAACTTGACGTGTCGCGGCGGTTCGAACTCCACGTCCTCCGTCTGCACCGTCGCCGTGGAGTTCAAGAACGGAATCGGGAGGCTCACCTCCCACGTCGCGCGGTTCGTCCCTTCCTCCAGTTCGTAACTCTCGACGACGCTGATGGCGTTGGCCCGCTTTCCCGGATCGGAGATGAAATCCCAAATTCGCTCCGGCGGTGCATCGAACTCGAACGCCCGGCGAACGCGGACCGTCATGGTATCGACGTACGGGGCGGGAGTAAAAAAGCCACCCGACTAACTCAGCGTGACGCGCCACGTGGTCGAACGGGCCCGGCCCCACTTCTCGATATCCACGTCGTCGGACTTCTCCGCGAGTCGAGGGAGGCGAGAACCGACCTGTTTCGACGAGAGGCCGATCGCTTCGGCGATGTTCTTCGCCCGGAAGTATCGCTCACCGCGGGAGACGCTCTCCCGCAGGTAGGCGACAATCCGCTGTTCTTCCTCGGTGTACTCGGACATCTTCACCACTCCTAGGTGATTTCGCGTCTTAACGGTTTCTCGTTCGGTACTCGTTTCGTCGCGACCACGGGCCGGACGGCCCGAGTTCCGCCGGCGCGCGGTCGGGCGCGCGGGCGGTCACGGACGCGAGCGTCGTCTCACCAGTAGATGTGCGTCGCGGCGACGGCGAGGCACGCGGCGACCATGGCGGCGGCGAACCCGATCGCCGTCACGAACTGGTCGCCGGCGGCGAGCATCGCCGCCGCGGCGAAGAGCGCTACGACCGAGAAGAGGACGGCAAACCCGATTCCCTTGTCCGAACCGACAGTACCGGTTTCCATACATTCCGCTTCGAGTCCGACCACTTAGTTCATTCGACAGCCGTTCACACGGCGGGGTCGCACGTCAACGGAGCGCACAGTCACGCTCGTCCAAACAACCTATACGAGAGAAGCGTATCCGCGAGAGTATGTCCGGGCACCTCGCATCGATGCTCCTCGGGAGCAAACTTCGAATCGTCGGCACCCTCGTCCTCGCAGTCGCCGTCGTCGTCGGCGGCGGCGTCGCGGCGGGACTCCTCGGCGCTCCGGCCGTCGAGGGTGTAGAGAACAGTTTCGGCGCAGTGAACGACTCGACGACGGTGATACACACGGACCTCGTCGTCTCGAACCCCAACCCCGTCGGCGTCTCCCTCGGGGGCGTCACCGTCTCCTACGACGTGTGGATGAACGACGTGAAGATGGCCGAGGGGTCGAAGGAGGGCGTCGCGATCGGGTCGGGCAACTCGACGCTCTCGTTCGAGACGACGATGCGGAACGAGCGCATCTCCGCGTGGTGGCGCTCTCACGTGAGCAACGGCGAACAGTCCGACGTGACCGTCGACGCCACCGCCGAGTCCTCGACGCTCGGGCGGTCCGCCGACGCGCCGAACGTCACGCGGTCGGTGGACACCGACATGCTCTCGCAGTTCAACTCCTCGGAGACGCGCGAGGTGAACGCGAACTCGCCAATCGTCTCCGACCCGGTGCTGTACATCAACGAGACGAACGCCTCGTGGGGCGAGGTGAACGAGTCGGTGACGCCGTTGAAACTCCGCTTCGTCGTCTACAACCCCAAATCCTACCCCATCACCGTCTCGAAACTCGGCTACGACATCTCGATGAACGACGTGGCCGTCGGCAACGGCACGACCGAGTCGGGGTACGTCGTCCCGCCGAAGTCCACGAAGACCATCGAGGCGACGACGTACATCCGAAACGAGCGACTCGACGAGTGGTGGGTGACCCACCTCGAACGGAATCAGGTGACCGACCTCCGCATCGACTTCGCCGCGCAGTTCGAGGTTAGCGGCGGGCAGACCGTCGAAGTTCCGCTCGACCCCCTCACCTACGAGAAGACCATCGAGACGGACATCTTCGGGACGAAGAACGCGTCCGCGCCGAACGACACCGCCGCGAACGGAACGGAGACGGCCACCCCGACGGACGAACGTACGACCGACGCGTCCACGACCACCGACGCCGACGCGACGGAGACGACCGCCGACTCGGGCGGCCTCCTCGGCGACGACTCGACCGAATCGACGGCGGAGACGACGACGTCGACGCCGACAGAGACGGCGGCACCGACGCCGACGGAGACGAGTACGGCGACGGGGACGGCGACGACGACCGGCGACGGGTTGTTCGCCCTCTCGGAGTCGTAGTCGGGGCGGTCGGTCGTACCGACAGTATTTTGTCGAATCCGGCGGAACGCGGGAGTACAATGACGCGGAGTACCCACGCTCCTGATCGAGTTCTTCTCGTGTGACGAGAGTTCCGTCGTCGTATCCGCAGACGACGACGCGGTAGTCGTCCAGATCGGAGACCAATCCTGCGAACTGTCAAGAACCGACGCCGCCGACCTGCAGGAGGCCATCGGCGCGGCCATCACGGAGAAACGGGAGTTCTTCCGAACCGCCGGCGAGTACCGCGACGACGGCTGTTACGTCGTCTCCCGACGCGGCGCGGACTCGACGGGCAACGCGAAGGTGTTCGACGACTTCGAGAACCTCGTGCGCCTGTACGACCGCCTGCCGGCGGAGTTCACGGCGGCCGACGTCGGCCGGACGGGCATCACCGGGTCGCGGCGGCACATGCTCGTCCGGCACTTCGGCGAGCATCCGGCGTTCGACTGCCGCATCTCCTGTCGAAATCCGCTGACGGCCGTGAAAGAGTCGTCCGAGTCGGACGAATCGACGTCGGAGGCGTCGGCGTCGTCCGAGTCGGTCGGTACGGGAGAGTCCGCGGACGCGACGGCGGACTGACCGCCGTCAGAAGAGAAACGGGGAGTTCGGCCGCGGCCTCACCCGATGGTGACGTGTTCGGACTCCTCGTTGAGCGCCAAGTTGGCGGCGATTTCGGCGTTCCGCATGGCGTACTGCGCCGTCTGCTGGAGGCTCACGAGGACTTCGCGCACCTGTAGCAGTTCCTCGTTGTCCATCTCTGGGAGGTCCTGAAGGATGTCCTGCTCGCGGTCCTTTATCTCCCGGAACAGTTCGCGGCACTCCACCGTGAGGTCGTAGTCCCGTTCGACCACCGACTGGACCGCCTTCGAGGTTATCTCGTCCACCTGGTCGGTGAACTCGCGGATGCGGCGCATCGTGCCCGCCTCGACTTCGAGGGTGTGTCCCTCGGCGTTCATGACGATGTTCGCGATGTCCTCGGCGTTGTCGGCGGTGAGTTCGAGGTTCTTCGCCACCGACCGGTAGCCGATGAGGGGGAAGCCCGATTCGAGACCGACCGCCCGACAGAGGTTCGGATTCTGGTAGGCCGTGAAGATGAGTCGAAGCAGGAGGACGAAAATCTTGTTCGCCTGCCGTTCGCGGTTGAGGGCGCGTTGCGCGAGGTCCGGATTGCCGTGCGCGAGGGCTTTGACCGCCTCGCCGCGCATCGTGCTTCCGGTGTTCTCCAGTCGTTCGAGGAGGTTGTCGAGCGTGAAATCCTCCGGGTCCACCGAACACCGGATGGCGATGCGTTCGGGCGTCTCCTCGATGACGCCGAGACCCATCAGTTGGGTTTCGGCCTTGTACACCGCGTTGATGTGTTCGGAGTCGAGCGCACCGTCGCCCTTCTCGATGTGGATGACGCGCCGCCCGAGGACGTACTGCGCGACGATGGCCCGTTCGAGGGCGTCCGCGTTCAACGCGTCCGCCCGGATGCTCGCCGTCGAGTCCTCCTGACTCGCCGACTCCGGGAGGACCGTCAGCGTCCCCTTACCGCCCATCCGAAGCGACACCTCGTCGCCCTTCTCCACACCGTGTTCTTTGGCCCACTCCGCCGGGAGGGTCATCGCCAGCGTCGAGGGACCGAGGCGCTGTACCTTGCGTGTCTCCATATCACACCCCTTGCATCCGACTACCTTAATCTTCACTATATCACCCTTATATGCAGAGTGACGAATAAGAGAACGCTCCCCGCCGACGGACGGTCAGACGATGCGCATCATCCGACGTTCGAATCGCCCGACGCGGACGCGGGCCCACCCGCGGAGTTCCTCGTCGAGTTCCGGGTCGTCGGTGTCCACTCTCAGTTCGCCCACGTCGTCGAGTTTCGACCGCGAGGCGACGATTTCCACGTCGCACTTTCGGATGACCGCGGGCGACAGTTGGGGGTTGCCGCGCCCGAAGACGAACCCTTGGCCGCCGATGGGCGAGACGACGACGACGTTCTCCTCCCCGAGGGCGTCGAGAATCTCCGATTCGGCGGCGTCGAGGGCGACGACTTCCCCGTCCCGCCAGATATCGACGCCGATGGGCGACCCCTCGAAGCCGAGTTCCGCCTTCACCGCGCCGACGGTGCTCCCGGGGCCGAGGACGTACGTCTTCTCCGGACTCGCGCGAACGTCGTCCGCGACGCCCGCGGCGAGTGCTTCGACGGTGCCGCCGCCGAGTTGCTTGGAGGACTGCACGTCGTCGGCGACGGGGACGACGGCGACGGCGCGGAGTTCGGGGCGCACCTCGCCCTCGCGGTACTCGTCCTCGTCGATGTCCATCACCTCCCGCCGTTCGGTCCGTTCGAACGTCGTCGCCACGGCGGCGGCGTCCTCCGGCGAGACGGCGAACACCGAGGAGTACACCTTCACGCCCGCGGGCGCGCCGAGGACGGGAACGTCCGTTCCGACCGCTTCCGCGACGTCGGCGGCCGTCCCGTCGCCGCCGACGAAGAGGAGTAAGTCGACGCCCGCCTCGACGAACGCCTCCGCGGCGCGGACGGTGTCCTCGGCCGTCGTCTCCTCGCTTTCGGGGTGGCCGAGAACCGTCGGGTCGAGGCCCGCCGCCCGCGCCTCCGATTCGCCCATCGGCCCGCCCCACGTGAGGATATCGACGTCCGCGTCGGCGTCGGCCAACGCCTCGAACGTCCGGCGCGCGCGGTCCGGCGCGCGCGGTTCGGCACCGAGGGCGCGCGCCTCCTCGACTTTCCCGTCGGTGCCTTTCAGACCGACACGCCCGCCCATCCCCGCGACGGGGTTTACCACGACGCCGATTCGCATGGTTCGAGGGAGCGTCGGGCGGCACAAAAACGCCGCGGTGCGGCGCGTCGGGGAATCGGAGGCGTCGGTCGGGTCGCGTCGCTGACGCGTCCGAAACTCGAACGTTTAAGAAGAGGCCCCGCGACCCTCAGACACGACAATGATTCCGCTTGCTACACAGGAAGCGCTTCCCATCGAGGCGACCGGTGCGGTCGTTCTCCTCGTGAGTATCCTGATAACCGTCGCGTGGCTCTGGCACCTCTACCGCTGAGTCTTCTCCTCGCCGCCTTCTCGCGTCTCGACCCGTTCCCGTAGCCACGCCGCCGCCTCCTCGAGGACGCCCTCGTCCGTCGCGGTCAGTTTCAGTCGGACCGTCTCGCCGGGATAACTGCCGACGGTCACGTCGAACCGGTCTCGGACCTCGCGCAACCGACCCACGAGTTCGCTCTCGGGTTCGTCGGCGACGATAGACTCCGTGTACGTCGCTTCGCCGCTGAACTCCTCTTGGACCGACTCGAACATCGCCTTCATCTCCTCGGGGACGCCCGGCAGGACGTAGATACCCTCGACCACCGCGCCGGGGGCGACGCCCTCCTCGTTCGGGAGCATCCGCGCCCGCGCCGGGAGGTGCGTCGTCCCCTCCGCGAGGTCGTCGGCGTCGTAGCCGCCCTGTTCGGTCAACCACGCCGTCGCCTCGGGGTGTTCCTCGACGGACCGTCCGACCGCCGCGGCGACGCCCTCCATCGTCAGGTCGTCGTGCGTGGGTCCGAGGCCGCCGGTGACGACGACGGCGTCGTACTCGGCCCTGTACTCGTTTACGACCCGAGCGATGTCCCCGACCCGGTCGGGGATCGTCGTCACTCGTTCGACGTCGACGCCGCGGGCGTCGAGTCGGCCGCACAACCACGCCGCGTTCGTGTTCACCGTATCGCCCGCCAGTAGTTCGTCGCCGACGGTCACGACTGCGACTCGCATGCCTCCACTTACTCGGAGTCGGGGAAAAACTCCGCGGCCGCCGCCTCCGTGTTCGGGAATGTGTAATTTCTCCCGTTCTAACCCATAAAGGAATTAGAAGTATATAATGGCAATATAAAATCATATATTCTCACCGATTGCGTATCCAGGTATGTCGCGTGACAAACTCACACTCGGTCGGAGAGCGTTCGTCGCCGGAACGGGTGCCGCGGTCGGAACCGCGTCGGTGGGCGGGGTCGCAAGCGCCCACGAGGACGGCTCCTCGAAGGAGAAAGAGAAGGACAAAGAAAAGGAGAAGAAGAAAGACGAGACGCCGAAGACGATAGCCCACCGGGGGTTCGCCGGGCAGTACCCCGAGAACACCCTCGGCGCGTTCGAACGCGCCACGATGTGCCACGACCCGGACATGGTGGAGATAGACATCATCCCTGCCTCCGACGGGACGGTGATGGTCACCCACGACCCGAAGATGAGTAGCCGCGACGGCGGCGAACGGGGCCTGACGGAGGAAGACGGGTACGTCTGGGACTACACGCCGGACGAACTGAACGACATCGAAGTCCAGGAGAGCGGAGAGACGATTCCGACCCTCGAACAGTCGCTCGAAGTCATCCCCTCCGACGTCGCCGTGAACATCGAGTTCAAGAACCCCGGCGCGCCCAGCGACGAACTGGAGTTCGCGACGAACCTCTCCGGCGACGCGTTGGAGACGCAGAAAGAACTGTGGCGGCCGTTGGCCGAACGCACCCTCGACGTGGCTTCGGAGTTCGAGAACGACATCCTCGTCTCCTCGTTCTACGAGGCGGCGTTGGCTACCGTTCGCGACGTCGACTCCGACGTCCCCATCGCGTTCCTCTTTTGGGACTCGATCGAGGAGGGCCTGAAGATCACCCGCGAGTACGACTGCGAGGCGGTCCACCCGCCGTACAACATGATCAAGGGTGCGCCGTTCTTCAACGACGAGTACTACGTCGAAGCCGACTCCTTCGAGGACATCGACCTCGTACAGCAAGCGCACGACGAGGGACGGACGGTGAACACGTGGACCGTCACCACGTGGTACCAGGCCGAACAACTGGCCGCGGCCGGGGTGGACGGCCTCATCGCCGACTACCCGAACCTCATGTGGAACGGCGGGTCGCCCGACGACGAGTAGACCGGACTACTTCATCCCCGGCGGCGGTCCGCCGCCGACGTCGTCGTCCTCCTCGACGTCGAGGCCCAGTTCCTGACGCTTCTCTTTCAGCGACTCTATCTGCCGCCGGTAGTACAGCAGGCCGCCGATGCCGACGACCGCGAGCACAGAGAGGATGCCGGCGAAGATGTACAGGTCGCGTTGGAGGTAGTACTGCACCGCGACGGTGTCGGTCGTCACCTCGGTCCAGTGGAGGCGCACCCGTCCGTCGTCGGTCGTCGTCTGTTCGTCGGCCGGCGGATTGACCGACCCGAAGACGGGGAACTCGACGTGGCGGTTCTCCGGGAGGACCACCTCGTAGGAGCCTTCGACGTACGTCGGCAGGGAGAATCGCTTCGGCGACCCGCTACTGGTGAACGCGAGTTGGCCGCCGCCGTTCGCCGGGGCGTCGTTCGGGAGTCGAACGGTGGTGACGCTCCGCGTCTGACTCACCTCGCCGCCGCGTTCGCGAATCTCCGTCCCGTTGATGACCGTCCCGTTGGGGTAGCGGTAGCGAACCGCCTCCACCGAGAGGGGGTTCCGCCCGCCGAACCCGTCGCGGCGGAACAGTTCTATCTCGCTTCGGTTCATCTCGTAGACGGCGCGGAAGTCCGCGTTCTTCTGGATGGTGATGTGCGTCGTGACGTTCGAGTCCCACGCGTAGTCCGACTGCGGCGCGGCGTCGATACGCTCGGCGGGCACGTCGCCCGTCCCGATGCCGAGACACCCGGCGGTCACCGCGAGAACGGCGAGTGCGACCCCGGCGAGGAGCAGTCGTCGGTTCATTCGTCGGTCAGGGGATGACGCACTTCAGTTCCGCGGGGAGGTACGAACCGATGCTCGCCAACAGTCCGGGCGGGTCCGTCCCCTCCGCGCAGACGATGCTCTGTTCGAGGAGTCCGAGGCGTTCGACCGTCACGATGTCCTCGGCGTGGCCCGCGCGGTTCACCGTCGCGCGGACTTCGCCGCGGGTCGAACTGTTGACGTTCACGCGCCCGCCCGTCTCCTCGCGGGTCCAGTTGAACAGGCGGTTGCGCGCGCCGTCGGAGAGGCGCGGCGTCTCGCCGTGGACGAACTCGAGCGGTACGTGTTGGACGATTCCGAACCGGTCGCGAATCTGCGTCGCCGTCCCGGTTCCGAGTCCGAGTTCGTCCGTCGGGACGCGGACCTCGTTGCCGTAGCCCGCGTCGAGGACGAACCCCTCGTCGTCCCACGATTCGAGCGTTCCGACGTACGTCTCGCCCGCAGAGAGGTGCGGCGTCACTTCGCCCCACTCCTCGGCGAGGACGTTCCGCGCGATGGTCTCGTCGTCGCCCGTCACCGTCACCGAGATGAAGTCGTCGTCGCGGACGCCGATGTCCCACTCGACGTCGAGTTCGCCGATGTCGTTCCGAACGAGCGAATCGAGGCTGTCGAGTGCGCGTTCTTGGGCGTCGCCCGAGACGTAGCACTTCGTTGCGAGGACGACCATCAGTTGGACTGTCTCTTCACGTCGACGTTGAGTTCGTCTCGCAGGTCCTCGATGCGTCGCTCCATCGCCTCGACCATGTCGTCGTTCTCCATGGGTTCGAGCGGAGCGCCGGTTTCGGGGCACTGGAAGCCCAGTTCCATCGCCTCGGAGAACTCGAAGCGGATGCCCGCGGGTTCGGAGAGGTAGAACTCGTGGGTCCGTTCGTAGTCGAGTCGCTCTTCGAGCGCTTCGAGAAGTCGGTACATCTCCTCTTCGAGGTTCTCCGGGATGTTCTCGTAGTGGAACGTCCAGAGATAGGTGAGCCACCCGGAGTCCTCGTCGCGAACTCTGCGGTACGACGCGAGGTCGTTCTCGTAGAGGATGAAGAGCGCCCGTCGCACGTCGTTGAGCTCGAGGCCGAGCTCTTCGGCGAGTTCCTCGTCCGTCACCTCGCCGTCCGGCGGCGCGGCGGCCACCGGCATCCCCGTCGGTCCGACAAGTTCGTGGAGGTACTTTTGGATGACAGGGTCGTTCAGCAGCTCCTCAAAAGCCATTATCGAATAACCGTCGGTGCGCCCATTAAGTCTTTTGAGGTCCCGGTGCGATTGCGAGGGGAGTAACGCTCGGACCGCAGCGCGCTCTGTCGATTCCGTCGGTGCGTCCGTCTGTCCCGTTCGGACGGTTCTCGACCGACGCTCCGACGACCGCATCCGGCCGTCTTACGAGTACGCCCTCGTTTCGAGGTCGATTTCGACGCTGCGGGTCTCTTCGTGGCCCACGTCCCCCGCATCGCCGATGTCGGTGTTATCTACGACGAAGTAGTACTGCCCCGCGTAAAGCCCGACTTCGGTCTGCGCGCTCGACTGGACGCCTTCGACCGACGCATCGTTTATCGCGTCCGGGTTCGCGTCGCCGCCCTGAACCTTGTTCAGGTAGTCCTTGTACTCCGCTCTGTCGAAGATGAACGCGTCGAAATCGTAGTCGTGCGACTTCTGGTTCGTGACGGTGTACTCCAGTACGAAGTCGTTCGAGATATCGAGTTCGAACGACCAGTAATCGTCGTCGCCGCTAATCGTCTGCGTGCCGGAGTACGACGGGTAGTTGGACGACGGTTCGGGCGTCTGCGTCTCCGTCGGAGTGTCGGTCGGCTCCTCCGTGGGCGCGTCGGTCGGTTCTGCCGTGGATGTCTCGGTCGGTTCCTCCGTCGGAGTGTCCGTGGGTTCCTCCGTCGGGGTGTCTGTCGGCTCCCGCGTCTGCGTCGCCGTCGGGGTGTCGGTGGGACTCCGTGTCGGCGTCGCAGTCGCTGTCTTCGTTTCGGTACCGGTACGCGCCCCAGTGTCGGACGTGCTCCCCGTACAACCGCTGAGGCCGCCGAGGACAAGGCCGCCGACCGTGCCGATTATCGTACGGCGACGAACTGTCCGCTC
The DNA here is from genome assembly GCF_900100875.1 of Halopelagius longus. Classification (NCBI taxonomy): domain Archaea; kingdom Methanobacteriati; phylum Methanobacteriota; class Halobacteria; order Halobacteriales; family Haloferacaceae; genus Halopelagius; species Halopelagius longus. Next base: position 586,374 of record NZ_FNKQ01000002.1, read on the forward strand.
GTCGCTTTGTTTACTCGTCATCGTGACTCTACCGAGACAGTTCGGACGTATTGTACTTCTGGTTTAGTTACCAGAACGGATAACGCCGCCCTCTCGACCGAGACGAAGCCGTCAGTTGCGGTCCGGGACCGAAGCCGTGGCGTCGTCCGGTGCGATTCGGAACCCCGAGTCGTCCCGCGAGTCCACGACTCGTTGGGGGTACGGGATGTCGATTCCTTCGCGGTCGAAGGCGCTCCGTATCGCTCGAATCGCCTCCGTTCGGGCGTCCTCGACGCGTCGCTTCGTCGGGCGGTCTATCCACGCGTGGAGGCCGATCACGACCGCGGAGTCGCCGAACTCCCGGAGCACGGCCTTCGGGGCGGGCGAGGTTCGGAACGCGTCGCTGTCTTCGGCGGCCTCCTCCACGACATCGAGCGCTCGTTCGAGGTCCGTGTCGTAATCGACCCCGACCGACACGTCGATTCGAAGCTGGTCGTTGTCCGTGAGGTTGAGGAGTTCGTTGCTCGTGACCCGGTCGTTCGGAATCAGCACGTGCTTGTCGCTGAACGTCTGGAGTTTCGTGTTGAACAGGGTGACGTCTATGACGACGCCCGACTGGCCGTTGACCTGTATCCAGTCGCCCACCTCGAACGGCCGCGAGAACAGGAGGACGAAGCCCGCGACCATGGCGGACAACGTCGCCCGGGCGGCCAGCCCCACGACGACGCTGAGCGCACCGGCGCTTATGAACACGTTCGTCAGGTCGACGCCCCAAAGCGAGAGGGCGATGCTCCCCGCGACGAGGAAGATGCCGAGGTCCGCGAGGTGGTAGGCGATCTCCGATTGGTGTTCGGTGAGCGCTTCTGTCTCGCCGAGTTTGTCGATGGAGCGGTTGACGGACCGGACGAGGAGGTACGCGGTGACGAACAGGGCGACGGTGATGACCTGTCGCATCGCCGTCCAGCGGTCTACCACCACCGCGTCGACGGCGAACTCGACGAGGTACGTCATGTTCCAGACGGACGCGATTCCCACCACCGCGACGCTGATGAGTCCGGACGTCAGCACCGTCTGGACGAACTCCGCGGTCGTCGTCCCGAACCGGTCGTCGAGACTGTCGCCCGCGAGGCGGACGAGTTCGATACCGACCGCGAGGCCGAAGACGAGAGCGAGGGTCGCGTAGAGCGGATTCGACACGTCGAGGATGTCGACCCCCTGTACCACGCTGTTAATCTCGCCCGCGGCCCGGCCGGAGGCGTCGAACGACGACGGTTCCGCGGCGGACGTGCGCCCGCCGTTCGATGGAGTGTTCGGCAGTACCACGACGGCGCGGGCGTCGGTCCCGCGCGAATAAAAGTAGCCGGTCGGTGACGCGCCGAACGCGCCGCCTAACGTCGCCGGTCGCCGAAGGACGGGACGGACGTTCCGCCCGCGTTGCGCCTCCGTCTCGGGTCCCGTCTACTGTATCCCAGTCGCGTTCGTCGTCGTCGTCTGAGTTGCGGTCGCCGTCTCAGTCGGCGTCGCAGTCTCGGTCCGAGTCTCCGTCTCTGTCGCGGTTTCCGTTTCAGTCGGCGTCTCCGTCGGCGTCTCGGTCTCCGTTTCGGTGGTCGTTTCCGTCTCCGTCGTCGTTTCCGTCTCAGTCGGCGTCTCCGTCGTCGTTTCCGTCTCAGTCGGCGTCTCCGTCGTCGTTTCCGTCTCAGTCGGCGTCTCCGTCGGCGTCTCGGTCTCCGTCGCAGTCTCTGTTGCCGTTTCCGTCTCGGTGGGTGTCTCCGTCTCGTTCGGCGTCGTCGTTTCGTTCGGCGTCGCAGTCGGAGTTGCCGTCTCGTTCGGCGTCGCCGTTTCGTTCGGGGTCGTAGTTTCGGTCGGCGTCTCCGTCGCCTCGATACTGAACGCGAAGACCGCCTCGTCGTTCACGTCGACGGGCGTCCCGTCTTCGGTCTCCGCCGTCAGGGCGTAGTCGCCCGGCGCGAGTCCCTCGACGCTCGCGTTCCCGTCTGCGGGGACGGTGACGGATTCGACGACGCCAGTCTCGTTCGTGACGTTCGCCGTGACCGGCGCGTCGTTCGGGTTGAACACGGTCACGTTGTCGTCGCCGACGGTCGCTTCGAGGCTTTCGACGGGCGGTGCTTCGACCGTCAGCGTCGCCGAGGCGTTCTCGTTCACGTCGACGGGCGTCCCGTCCTCGGTTTCGGCGGTGACGGTGTAGTCACCTGCCGAGAGTTCGTCCGTCGTGGCGTTCCCCTCGGCGGGGACGGTGACGGACTCGACGACGCCCGTCTCGTTCGTGACGTTCGCCGTGACCGGCACGGCGTTCGGGTTCGTCACCTCGATGGACCGGTTCTCGACCGTCGCCGTGGTCGAGAGCGGTTCGATATCGAACGCGTACTCGTCTCGGTCGTTCACGCCGACGGATATCCCGTCTTCAGTTTCCGCGGTGAGGGTGTAGTTGCCCGGCGGAAGTTCGGCCGTCGTGGCGTTCTCGCCCGCGGGCACCGTCAGCGATTCGACCACGTCGCCCGTCTCGTTCGTGACGTTCGCCGTGACGGCCACGACGTTCGGGTTCGCCACCTCGACGGACCGGTTCTGCACGCTGGCCGAAGTCGAGAGCGGTTCGAGCGTGAATCCGTATTCGGCTTGGCCGTTCACGTCCACGGACGTGCCGTCCTCGGTTTCCGCGGTGAGGGTGTAGTTACCCGGCGGGAGATTTTCGATCGTCTCGTTCTCGCCGGCCGCAACCATATCTGCGGTCACCTCGCCGGTGTCGTTCGAGACGGTCACCGTCACCGGAACGTCGTTGGGGTTCTCGACCGTGACGTTGCTCTGACCCGTGGTCGCGTTCACACTCTGCAGTTCGGGCTCTTCCGGTTCTTCCGGCGCGGGTTCTGCCGGAGTTGCCCCGTCGTCCTCGTCGGGCGTCTCCGTGTCAGTCTCGGTTCCCGCGTCGGTGTCCGCTCCCTCCCGCTCCGAGAGGTTCTCGTCTACGCTCTCGCGACCGTTCTCGGCTATCTCCTCGAAGTCGGTCGTTCCGCTCTCGGCCGCTTGCTCCGCGGTCGTCGCGGCGGACTGCGTGACGACGACCTGTATCTGGTAGATGTTCACCACCTGCGTCTGCATTATCTGGACGACCGCACCCTCGCTCACGCCCGCGGCGGCCGCCTGAATCTGAGTCGCCGAGGCCTGCTGCGACTGCGAGAGCGACCCGCCGGCGGCCGACTCCGCGATTATCTGCGTCTGCACGATACTGACGTTCTGCACCTGACTGACGGTCCCGCTCGCCGCCCCGAGTGCGGCCGACTGGACCTGTTCGACCGTCGCCCGTTGGCTCTGGTTCACCGCGCCCGAGGCGGCGCCAAGCGCGACGACCTGAACCTGCTTGATATCGACCGACTGCGTCTGCGTCAGGACGCCCTCGGCGCCGCCTCTGGCACCCGCTTCGACCGCCTCTAACTCCGCGTCGTCGCTACTCTCCAGCGCACCGTAGGCGGCGCCCTGCGCGGCCTCCTGTATCGTCGCGACGCTCACCGTCTCGTTCGTCCGTTCCGCGCAGGCACCCGCGGCCGCGCCCGCCGCCGCCACCTGCATCTGCTCGACGGTCACCGACTGGCGCTGGGCGACCGCCCCGTGCGACGCGCCGTACGCGGCCGCCTGAATCTGCCGCACGCTCGCGTTCTGCGCCTGCGACAGCGCACCGGCCGTACTGCCGCCGACGGCCGCCTGTATCTGCTCGGCACTCGCGTTCTGGGTCTGAATCAGCGTCCCGTGGGCCGCACCGGCGGCGACGCGCTGAATCTGCGTGACGTTCGCCTCTTGGGTCTGCGCCACCCCCTCGAGCGTCCCGTTCACGGCGGCCTGCCGTTGGGACTGGTTCACCGTCGCGCCCTGCATCTGCGCTAGCCGAACGCCTCGCTGGACGCCCTGCTCGACCGCCTGCCGTTCCTCGTCGGTCAGTTGCGCGTCGTCGTCGCTCACTTGGAACGCCGCGGCCGCCGAACCCCGGTCAGGCGCGGACGCCGCGCCCGCGACGCCGACCCCCGCGACGAGTGCGCTCCCGACCACGGTCCAAGCGACAACTGCGGCGGCGACCCGACGGAACCGCCCGCCTGTCGCCGTACTGTCCCTGCCTTTCGCTCCCTTCTTTGACATGTGCTAACAAGAGGCTAGTACGACGTTTGAGTCTGCGGCTTACCACTGCAGGGGCGCTACGCGGCGAAAACGTGACGGCGAGAAACTGATTCCGCGAAAACTACCGGATTTAATTCACTTCTATCGCCGCCCTCGGCGGCCCTCTGTGCCGTGTGTTCACACGCGTCGGCGACGGCGCGCGCCTCACTCCTCGTCGTCGGTTTCGACGACTCGCTTGCCAGTCTCCATCGGGACGACGCGCCGGTCGGCGTCCTCCCACTCCCGTTCGAGTTCGCGCCCGTCGAACAGTCTGTCGAGGAAGACGGCGAGTGCGGCCACCTCCGAGTGGGGTTGGCCCGTCACGCCCACGTTGTAGTCGGCCTCCTCGTAGACGTCGAACGGAACCTTCTCCGCGCCGACGACGACGAGGACCGGTTCGTCGGCGTGCGCCTCGCGCACCTCGGCTTCCACGTCCTGTACGCGTTCGCCGTACATCGTCAGGTGGACGACGACGCCGTCCCACTCGCGGATTATCGGTCGGTACGACTCGATGACCTCAGCCTCGAACGGCCCGCCGAACCGCGCGGTGATGTCGTCTACCGTCTCCTTCGATTGGCTGGCGTCGCCGACGAACAGCGCTCGGTCCGCCCCGAGTGCGCGCGCCGTCAGTCCGATGTGAGTCGTCATCCTGTCGTCTCGGCCCGGCCGGTGTCCGAGACGGAGGACCGCGACGTCCGGTTCGTCCTGCATGCTCGGTCGGTGTCGGTCCGACCGGTAAGACCCTTCGTTTCCCCCGCGCCGTCGCCGCGCCCGAGCGATTCCGCCCGCCGTCCCGTCCGCCGTTCCGCCCCCGCGAACGCCTCCCGAAACGAGCGAACGATTCGGCGGCCGTGAAAGTTACCAGAACGCACTTAGGGAGATACGGTGCAGTAATCTCCATGAACCTCTCCGAGAAGCGAGTCGTCGTCACCGGCGGTGCGGGCCTCGTCGGCTCTCACCTCGCGAAGCGTCTCCTCCCCGAGAACGACGTCGTCGTCGCCGACGACCTCTCGAAGGGCGACGAGGCGCGCGTCCCCGACGGCGCGGAGTTCGTGCAGGCGGACATGACCGACCCCGACGACGTCGCGGAGGCGATAACCGAAGACGTGGACGTCGTCTTCCACTTCGCGGCGTACACGGACACGAACTACGCCGACCCGCGGCAGTTGTTCGAGGAGAACACCGAGATGACGTACAACGTCCTCGAACGGATGGAGGAGGTGGGCGTGACGAACCTCGCCTTTACCTCTTCCTCGACGGTGTACGGCGAGGCGCCGCGTCCGACGCCGGAGGATTACGCCCCCCTCGAACCTATCAGCGTCTACGGCGCGTCGAAACTCGCGGACGAGGGTCTCATCTCGACGTACGCCCACGCGAAGGACTTCACCGTCTGGCTGTTCCGCTTCGCCAACATCGTCGGCCCGCACCAACGCGGCAACGTCGTCCCCGACTTCATCGAGAAACTGCTCGAGGACCCCGAGACGCTCACCATCCTCGGCGACGGCCGACAGGAGAAGTCCTACCTCCACGTCACCGACTGCGTGGACGCCATCGCCCACGTCGTCGAGAACGCCGACGACTCGCTGAACACGTACAACCTCGGGACGCGGACGACCACCTCCGTCACCCGCATCGCCGACATCGTCAGCGAGGAGATGGGACTCGACCCCGAGTACGAGTACACCGGCGGCGACAGGGGATGGACCGGCGACGTCCCGCGGATGCGCCTCTCCATCGAGAAACTCTCCGCGCTCGGATGGGAGCCGGAGGGGTCGAGCGACGAGGCGGTGCGCCGCGCCGCGCGGGAACTCATCGAGGAACTCCGCGCGGAACACGCCGCGCCCGCAGGCGAGTAGCGCTTCCCTAGGGTTCCGTCCTCTTTTCGGTCCGCGTCGCGTCCGGCCCGTTCGTTCGTTCGGTCCGCGTCGTGTCGCTCGTCCGTCCGAACCGCTTGAAATACTTGTAGACGGGGAACAGGGTGGCCTCGATGCGCTGGGGAACGCTCGCGGCACTCGCGTAGACGAGCACCGGCAGTTCGGGGTCGCTTCCCGCCGCAAGCTTGACCACCCGATCAGGGGTGCTCCCGAACACCCACCGCTTGAGGCGCCGGTCGCGGGACGCGCCGATGAGCAACACGCCGCCGGACTCCGCCGCCGACGAGACCAGTCCCTCGGCGACGCTGGCGGAGGAGACGTGTCGCACGTCCACCGCCTCCCTGTGTTCGAGTTCGGAGAGGGTCGCTTCGGGGTCTTCGGCCTTGTCTCTCGGCCCGTCGGCGGGGTCCACGCTCACCAACCGTATCCGTCTGCCCTCGGCGCCGAAGGCGTTCACCAACGGTAACAGCGCCCGGTGGTGAGGGCCGCCACCGACGCCGACGGTGACCGTCTCGAACAGTCGTTCTGGGTCGTCGGGGAACCCGCTCGCGTACACCACGTCGCAGGGCGAGTCGTACTCGACCGCCTCGGCTATCTCGGGGTGCTCGGTCGGGTAGCCCATCAGTATCAGGTCGGCCTCGTCGCCGCGGGCGGTGTGGACGATGTCGAACCCCACGTCCCTGCTGATGTGTCCTTCGACGGTGTACTCGACGTCTACGTCCGCCGCCGCGAGCGTCTCGGATATCCGGTCGGCCCGTCCCTCGGCCGTCTCCCGGACCAACTCGTTGGGCGTCTGCTCGGGGATTTCCGTGACGTTGACGACCTGAATCGCCGGCGACTCGGAGCGCGCCCGCCCGATGAGCGCCGCCAGTCGGACGTACCGTTCTGCGCGACTCGGGCGGGCGACGGGGACGAGCACCCGGTAGGCGTCCTCCGGCAGACCGCCGGGTTCGCTCGCCGCACCCGCCGGAGTCTCGCCGCCGGGTCGTCCCCTCGGTTCGACGGCGCGTTCGTACAGGTCTTCGATGTCGGGACCGCCGCCCCAGAGGAAGTACAGACCCGAGAGTGCGAGTACGACTGCGATGCCGACGACGACGCCCGACGTCGGGAGGTTGAGGATGAGCGCGAGGTTCGCGACGACGCCGAGGATCGGAAGCACCGGGACGCCCGGCATCCTGAACCCCCGTTCGAGGTCCGGGAAGTTCCGCCGCGAGTAGATGAGCGCGACGTTGACGACCGCGAGGGGGACGAGCAGGTTGAACGTCGCGAATCCGGTCAGCGAGTTCAGTCCGAGGACGTGGAGTCCGGTGACGCCTTCCTCCGAGAGGAGCGTGATGAACACGACGATGAGGCCCGCGATGGTCAGCGTCACCGTCGTGACCGACCAGAACGGCGTCCCGTACTCGGGGTGGATGCGGGAGAACCGCCGGGGGGCGTGTCCCTGTCGCCCCATCAGCGACCCGATTCCCGACGCCGCGAGGATGCTCGCGTTCGATGCCGACACCATCGAGAAGATGGCCCCGGCGACGATGAGCGCCTCCCCGACGGCGATGGAGTTTCCGAGCACCGAGACGGTGACCGGGATGAACGCCTGCGAGACGGCGCCCATCGCCGTCTCGCCGAGTTCGAGAATCGTCTGTGGGTCCCGCGCGAGGCGGTCGGTCACGTTGTAGATGTTGACCATCGCCACGATGACGAACGCGTAGAGGACGGTGACGGTGACGATGGAGGCGGCGATGGCGCGCGGGACCGTCTTCCGCGGTTCGATTATCTCCCCGGCGCTGGCGGCGATAGCGGAGAAGCCGAAGAAGGTGATGAACGCCAACGCCGCGACGGACACCGTCTCGACGGGTTCGAACTGGAAGCTGGTGGCGAACTCGGTGGTGGCGGGGCCGAACCCGACGGCGGCGAACATCCCGCCGACGAAGACGACCAGTATCGCAACCTTCGCGCTGGTGACGACGAGTTGGAACGCCCCGCTCTCCTCGGTCCCGCGGGCGTTCAAGACGCCGAGGAGAACCGCCGTGAGGACGCCGAACGTGCCGTGCGGAACGGTCCCGGAGAGGCCGGGGACGATGAACCGGAAGAACCACTCGTCCATCGTCGCCAAGTAGAACGCCGTCGTTCCGGTGTAGCCGAGAAACAGCGCCATTCCGATGCCGTACTTCAGAAAGTCCAATCCCTCGAACGTCCGAGAGGTAAAGAGGTAGCCGCCGCCGTTCTCCGAGTAGATGGACGCGAACTCCGAGTACGCCGCCGCGGTGAGTCCGGCGACGACGGCGGCGAGGGTGAACGCGACGACGGCGGTAGAACCGATGCGGAGGACCGCGGACCCGGACAGCGAGAAGATGCCCGCCGCTATCATCGTCCCCAACCCGAGGGCGAACGCTATCTTGAAATCGAGCGTCCGGGTGTGTTCCACCATCCCGGCAAAATTGGCCGCGGAGTTACTAAACCGGCCTGCCGTGTGGCTTAAATATCAGTTCTCGGCGTCGAACCGGGCGGTCTCAGTTCCGGAGCAGGTCGTTCACGTCCTCGCGGAGCAGTTCCCCGTACCGGAGGCGGAGTTCCTTCGCTTCGTCCGGAGAGACGCGCTCGCGCCCGTCGATTTTCCGCGTCACCGGCGCGTACCCCTGCACGTCGAACCCCATCCGTTCGAGGTACGTCGCGACGTCGGCGGAGTCTAACCCCTCGTAGATGGCGTCCGCGACGTAGTCGCACACCGTCTCGAACTCGGGGAGGACGATTTCGTCGTCCGTCACCTCGCCCGTCGTCCCGTCGACGCGGACGTTCGCGTGGTGGAGTTGCTCCATCACGGCGTCCATCTCCTCGGCCAAGCGCAGAATCTGGCTCGGAAGCGTCGCGTCGGGGGCGCGCCACTCGACGGTCGGCATCTCGTCGCGCAACCGAACCGGCGTCCACACCACGTCGTCGGCGGTGAAGTTGGCCTCGACGGCCATCTTGTCGATTCCGGCTTCGACGGCCGCCTCGGTGAACTCCGCTAACCGCCGGTCGAGACGCCGTTCCCACTGGGCGACGGTGTCTACGTACTCCCACAGTTGTCCGTGCTTCGGGAAGTTCTCGTAGCACTTCTTCCGGTAGAGGTACGCCCGGGCGCCGTTCGCGACTCGTTCGCCGCGGAAGTACGGCGACGAGTTGAGCAACGCCAACGCGGGGTCGAGACCCGCGAGCACGTTCAGTTGGTCCACGACGTTCCGCTTCTCGAAGTGCAGGTGCGTCCCCGCGCAGTACTTCGCGTAGTCGAAGTTCGTCCCGAGAACCCGCTTCTGTATCCGACTGCGTTCGCTCGGCCACCGTTCGATCTGCTCGCCGTTGACCGGCGTCCCCAACGGAACGAGCAGTTTGTCGAGTTCGTCGGCCCGCGTCAGCACTTGGTCGAGTTGGTCGACGAACGTCGAGCGCAGGTCGGCGTACGTCTCGCACGGTGGCGTCTTCAACTCGAAGAGCGGCGGAACGAACTCCTCTTCGACGTTCTCGGAGATCTCCGTGAGGGAACCGGGCGTCGTCAGTTCGCCGTCCTCGTCGACGACCCAGTACTCTACTTCGATGCTCTTTTGCATTGGTTGAAGTCCGTCGTCGAAATTCCTTCGTCGGCCCGACCGTTCCGGGCCGCCGGTCCCGAACTCCGTCGGGGAACGTTGCAACCTCCGGCCGGCCGTCGTATCGAGGGTGTCGCCGTCAACGGATTACGGAATTCGATACTACGGGTAATGAGGGGCCTGCCTTCGCTCGCAAGCCGGCGACGGAGATTCGACGGGCGTCACCCGTACACGGCACCGAGAACCCCGAGCAACCAGATGAGGACGTGCGCGCCGACGACGGCGAAGAGCGACCGACGGCGCACGTAGACGAGCGTGAAGACGAGTGCCGCGAGCGCGACCTGTAAGAGGTCGCCGAGTTGCCAGCTAACCGCGTGGGCGACGGTGAACGCCGCCCACGAGAGCCCTCCCGCGACGAGGGCGCTCTCCGAACGCTCCGCGAGGCGTTCGATGGCGTATCCCCGGTAGAGCACCTCCTCGACCACGCCGGTGGTGACCGCGGCGGCGACGGCGATTCCGACGCCGTACTCCTCGACGCCCATGCCCGTCTGTCCCGACTGCGCCAGTCCGAGCATCTCGACGAGCGGACCGGTCGCGGCCAACGCCAGGAAGCCGAGAACGGTCGCCGCGAGGAGATACGCGGCGTCGATTCGGTCGGGGCGGCGGACGCCGAGCGAACGCAACGGGCGGTCCTCCCAGACGAACACCACGCCGAGGACGACGCCCAGAAGCGACCACAGGAGCGCGATTTCCGCGACGGGGTGGAGACCGACCGAGAGCGTCCGCGCGGCGAACGAGAGCGCTGGAATCCCCAGCAACGCGACGACGAGACCGACGACGGTCGGTCGCTCGAACGCGTCTCTCTCGCCGGTCGCGTCGACGTACGGAGGTGCCACGGTGGTCGGGTCGTTTTGCGCCGGCATAACTGTTTCCCAGATGACACCTTTGCGGGGCGTTTCGTCGGCGGGCGGGGTCGCCGGCACGTCGCTCCGTCGAACGGCACGCCTTTTACGCCCGGCTCCCCTACCCCGATTCGTGCAGTTCGTCGGCTACGACACGGACGGTCCGGGGCTCTTTTTGAGCGACGGCGGCGAGGTGGAGTACGTCTCGTTGGAACCGGGAACGGAGCTCGCCTACACGCTCGAAGACCGCCACTGCGCCGGCGTCGTCGCCGACGACGAACACGTCCCCTGCGACGCCGAACGCGCGCCGTACTGCCGGGACCACAGTTCGACGTGGGTGTGCGCGAAGTGCACCGGCACCTGCCTGAAAGACGAGATGGACTGCCACGACCCCCACGCCGTCTACCTCGCGGCCTTCGCGCCCGACTCGTTCAAAGTCGGCGTCACGAAGGAGTGGCGACTGGAGACGCGCCTGCGCGAACAGGGCGCGGACCGCGGCGCGCACGTCCGAACCGTCTCGGACGGGCGCATCGCGCGGGAACTCGAAGCCGAAATCGCCCGGAACATCCCCGACCGCGTCCGCGTGCCGACGAAGGTGGACGGACTCCACCGCGACGTGGACGAGGCGTCGTGGACCGGCCTGCTCTCGGGGTTCGACGTGATATCGGAGTTCTCCTTCGACTACGGTCTGGACCTCGAAGACCGGCCGGTGGCCGAGACGATGGCGACCGGAACCGTCCGCGGCGTGCAGGGGCGGGTGCTCGTCCTCGACCGCGCCGGAAGCGCCTACGCCGTCGATTTACGCGACCTCGTGGGCTACGACGTGGTGCCGGAGGCGACGACGCGCGACGTGCAGTCGAGTCTCGGCGCGTTCGGGTGAGCGGACGGTAATCGACCGCCCTCGGCGACTCGTTTTCGCGTACCAACAGTCCTTTGCGGCCACGGGTCGAACCGGAAGGTATGTCCGAAGAACCCGACGAACCCGAGGAACCGACCGAGGAGGCAGGCGAGGGCGACGAGGAGGAGAAGTCGTTCCGAGAGCGAGTCGAGGAGATTCGCCAGCGACGCGAGGAGGAACGCGAGGAGGGCGACGGCGAGCGACCCTCCCCCGAGGAGATGATGGGCGGCGGCGGCCCAGGCGGCGCGGGCGGCAACCCCTTCGCGCAGATGATGAGCGGGATGATGGGCGGCGGCGGCGGCCCGCCGGGAATGGGCGGCGGCGGCATGGGCGGCGGTCCCGGCGGCCGCGGCGAGAGCGAGTCCGTCGGCAACGAGGAACTCGTCCGCGAAGTCCGGCAACTCCGCGACGAAGTCCGCGACGCGACGCGACAGCTCCAGCGCATCGCGCAAGCGATAGAAGACGACTGAAGCCCCGATTCAGCGACGAGCGGTCCTTTTCTTCGAGCGAACCCGGTCGTACAGCGCCGCCAGTTCGTCGACGGCTCGTTCGACGCTGAGTTCCTCCCGCTTGGCCAGACACGACTCCGAGAGCGACTCGCGTTCGTCCAGCACGCGCCGGATGGCGTCGCGACAGTCCGCGACGTCGCCGCGTTCGTAGTGATAGCCCGTCACGCCGTCCGCGACGGTGTCAGAGAGCGCTCCCGCGTCCACGCCGACGACGGGCGTCCCGCAGGCGTTGGCCTCCAAGGCGACCAACCCCTGCGTCTCGACGGGACTCGGGAAGACGAACGCGTCGAGCACCGAGTAGAACGCCGGGAGTTCCTCCCGCGGGAGGAAGCCCAAGAACCGGGCGTCGACGTCGCGTTCGCGGGCGAGCGATTCGAGGTGGCTCCGGGCGGGGCCGTCGCCGCCGAACACCAGCGTCGCGTCGAGTCCCTCCGCGGCGCGGACGAACTCCGAGAGATTCTTCTCGTACCCGTGTCGGCCGGTGTACCCGAGGATGGGCCCGTCCGGTAGGTCGTGGCGGCGGCGGAACTCCGCGGCGTCCGTCGGGACGAACCGCTCGATGTCGATGCCGTTCGAGAGGACGGTCACCTCCGTCTCGACGCCGACTTCCGAGACGAGGTGCTCGCATGCGTCCTCGCTCGGGCAGACGACGGCGTCGGCCCGGTCGAAGAACCAGCGCTCGTACCGTTCCGAGAGCGATTCGATGCCGGACTCGACTCGCGCGCGCGAGGTGAGGTAGTCCGCGTACTCGCCGGTCGGCGTGTGGTAGGAGGCGACGAACGGTATCTCCCGCCGTCGCGCGAGGCGCATCCCGCTCAGACCGAGGGCGAACGGCGTGTGCGCGTGGACGAGGTCCACGTCCCGCACCGCCTCGGGGACGCGCGGCACGCCCAAACGGAACCCGTCGTAGAAGGGAAAGGCGACGCTCCGAACCGGAAACTCGCCGTCGGTGGGGTCGTACTCGTCGCTCCCGGGGAAGACCACGTCCATCCGACCGCCGCGCTCCTGCCAGCGGTCGCGCCACGTCTCTATCGTGTACGTGACGCCGTTGACCGTCGGGAGGTACGTGTCTGTGAAGGCGGCAACCGAGACCGGTTCCATCGGTCGTGCTTCGGCGGTGTCCGTTTAATCGCTTGTGACTTTCACCGGAGCCGCGATACGTCCACGGACCGGCCCTCGCGGTTCGCCTCGTACGCCTCGCGGTACGCCGCCATCAGCCGGTCTCCCACCCGGTCGAGGCTGTGTTCCGCCGCCGTCTCGCGGGCGTTCTCCCCGAGTCGCCGCCTGAGGTCCTCGTCGCGCGAAAGCAGTTCGAGCGCGCGGCGGAACTCGTCTCTCGTCGAACACTTCAGGCAGTCGTGGCCGTGGGTGTAGAACTCCTCGAAGACGGGGATATCCCGGAGGACGACCGCCTTCCCGCAGGCCATCGCTTCGAGGACGGCGATGCCCTGATTCTCGTTTTTCGTCGGGAACAGGTAGACGTCGCCCGCGCCGAACGCGCCGCGAATATCGTCTATCCAGCCGGTGAAGGTGACGTTCTCCGGCGGATCCGTCACCCACTTTTTCACCGTCTTCGAGGCGTGCGGCCCGGTGTCGTACGGCCCGAACCACGCGAAGTCGTGGTCGGTCTCCTCGGCGAGTTCGCAGAACGTCGTGAGGCCCTTCCGCTCGAAGACGTTGCCGACGGCGAAGACGACCATCCCGTCGAGTCCGTACCGCTCGCGGTACTCCTCGCGCAGACCCT